>JAKUOA010000021.1 GCA_022451235.1 Candidatus Thalassarchaeum sp.
TCCGTTTCTACCTCCTCCCCAACAAAACACACTTCCATTATCTAGAATGGAGCAAGCATGACCTCCTCCTAGTGAGATTGCGGAAAGAGTCCTATTCGGAGGAATTATTGTAATTGGTTCAGGAGTTGGATGCGAGAATTGGCCATAATCATAATTTCCATTACCAAGTTGTCCGTTGGCGTTTTTACCCCAACACATTCCAGTTCGATCTTCTAATATGACACATGCGAAATTCCATCCCATAGATAGCGCAATGGCCGATTGATTGTTAGGAATCAAAACTTTTGTTGGTGATATAACAGGGTTCAGGGATGTAGTAGTGTTCGTTCCTGTCTGTCCAAATGGATCGTTTCTTCCCCAGCACCAAACTGATTGGTCATCTGCAATCATACAGCTGGTATCTGCTCCTGCTTCAACATGTAGAGCTGTTCTGTTTGGAGGCATGTTGCCAATATTCCCTCTAATTGTGTTTGTATTGATATTCCCTAATCCTAATTCTCCATATTCATTGGTCCCCCACGAATTTGTTACACCGTTGGTCTGTACTGATACTGTATGGAATCCAAAAGAGCCGAGAGATTTTGTCATG
This sequence comes from Candidatus Thalassarchaeum sp., assembly GCA_022451235.1. GTDB lineage: Archaea > Thermoplasmatota > Poseidoniia > Poseidoniales > Thalassarchaeaceae > MGIIb-O1. The sequence goes on from JAKUOA010000021.1 coordinate 590, forward strand.
CCACTTCCAGAATCATATTGTACAAAATACGGCTCGTGAGCTTGACTCCAGTTACCATTTCCAAGGTAGCCGTAATTATTTGCACCCCAACATTTTGTTCTGGCGTTAACCCAAGAAGGTATTTTCATGTTCACACATGTATATTCCAATGACGATACGAGTACTGTCTCTGTATATATCGAGCCGGCTTGGAATCCTGTCAAACTTTGATTAGAGGAATGTGTGCTTTCTACGACTTTCTCATCTGCTAGTTTCTCTTCTGTATTAGTGTCTATCCCAAAGGATGCAGATAGCCCAAGCAGTAATGCTGTAAGCGCTAAACAGAGACAGATTCGTCGACTAAAGGGCCGGTTCATACTGAGTCGACAGCGAGAGAATCCCTTAACGCTTTGTTAGGCATGTACTTGAGATTAGAAAGTAGGACGGTCAAACTCATTTGTGTGCAGCTTCACGGAGGTGCGTTACAGGGGGAACCGGCATAGTGAAGAGTTCAGAACAAACTAATGATTTACAGGTTGAATCTTTCCTTTCAGACAATTGTCCACCTATGGGAATTTACGAAACTCTCTATGCATTCAGGGACACCTTTGGTAGCTTCATGGGGACAGAAGGGACTCATCCTTGGTCGCAAGGTTTTCCGCTCACAACTCCGCTAGAAAAATTCGGTGGGCCGGCACTTCCAGATAGTGTTGAAGTTACATGGGAAGATCGATTCTATCCCAAGGCTTGGGGTCATCCCGAATTGCGTGAAGCGATCGTTGACTATTACAACTCAAGATATGGATCATCTATTACTCCAGAGAACGTCATGGTCTTCGCTGGGGGAAGACCTGGAATCTACACGGTAATGGCCTTCCTAAAAGAACACATCAAGGTTAGAATTGGTAACATAGAATGGCCAGCATATCTCGACATTCTAACACAAACAAATACCGAATACGACATTGTGCCTTTCACCAAAGAGAATAATTTCCATCCGAGTAATTCAGAATACTTCGACCGAGAAGGAGTTAGTGAAGGAACGGGATTATTGCCAGTAATTTCTAATCCTCAGAATCCATCAGGCCAAACCCGTTCTGGAGAAGAGTTACGAGAACTCATCGAAATAGCAGAAAAACCCGGAAATGGAATACTTCTGGATGAAGCCTACGAGATGTTCCACACACCATCTGTTAGTGGAATCGAGTTTGTACAAGACCTCGATAACAGCAACGTATTCCTTGCTGGCGCTTGTACCAAAGGCTTGCAATCACCAGGAATCCGGATTGGCTGGATTATCGCCAGTAAGACCAATATTGAGACTATGGCGAATTACTCTAGCTTTGGAATGGGTGGCGTAAGCCATCCTTCACAACACTATGCCGTTATGCTTCTAGAGCCGAGTCGAGTCAAGAAGGCTAGGGCTGCCGTAGAACAACATTACAATTGGCAGAGAGAAAGATACGGTAAGGCATTCGAAGAAATGGGTCTTGGAGTTTACACCGGTAATGGAGGATTCTACCATTGGCTCGAATTACCAGAGGGAATGAATAGTGAGGAATTGAACAAACGCTTATTCAAACACGGAGCAGCAATTCTCTGTGCTAAAGATTGCGATATGGCAAGACCTCATTCAAAGGATCCGAGTTACCAAACTCCGTATTCTCGATTCTTCAGATTCTCATTTGGCCCCTTGCTACCAGAGACCTTTGAATCGGACATCAAACTGTTTCGAGAAGTGTATGAAGAATACAAGCGAGACGCTGGAGTCGAGTGAAATCTCGCTAACCTATTCGACCGCTACGCGGTCGGCTCGGGAGCTGGTTCGTACAGGCTGTAAGCGTGCAGAGGGGGAGTGTAGACATGGACATTTATCAGTTGTGAATTCGAGTCATTAGAAACACGGTGAATGTCGGGTTCTTCAGCTGCACAAACTTCTCCTGGTTGGTAAGTGCGGACTTCAACTGGGTACGCAAGTCCCTCGTCGTTCAATTGGTAAATCGTCTCTGTAGAGACGCCATCGGCGATGAGGAATGCACAGTCAGAGCCGACATGATCGTGAATTGGGGTATCTTGACCGGGCGTCCAACATATTGCGACGAGTTCATAGAACTCGGTTTTCTTGATTACATTGCGCTGATATCCATCATCGGCATAGCCGATGCATTCTCGAAGTGCATCAAGGTTGATGTCCATTCCTTTGAGGTGATCGTCGAGTTCAGATAGTCCAGGACGCCGATTTATGGTGTCCAACCAATCGACCAGGCCTGTAAGGCCTGAACATTCAGAAAGCAGATTTTTTCGAGCCTCGGGGCCGAGTTCAACCTGCACTACCATAGGATGTGAGATATGGTTGGGATTATTGACGATTGCCGAATCGGTGCGTAGCACCGACTGGTTTTCTGATATACTTGATATCATCTACGTTATCAGGTGTAATCAGCCACACCGGCGTTCGGAAAAATGTACTAAAACCAACTATTTTTTCCGGTTTCTATCAGTTCCGATTATATAGTCACCGAATAGCGCGAGAGCGCTCGCAAAAGCGAGGAGGAAAAAACGATGAATATGGATATGAATGCTATGAAAGCAGAAATGGGCGGCGCCTTTGTGATGTCGTATGCGGTGTTTGGTCTTGGACTAAGTACCCTCGAAGGAGCTGTCGCTATGGCAGTTGTCTGGATGACATTTGCTGGTGCACACGTGCTACCAGTTGTCACCTGGTGCCACATGCTGACAGGAGACCTCGCGGATGCTGAGGGTAACTGGATGGCAAACGGAATGCGACTACTTGCACAAGTAGTTGGTAGCCTACTGGCTATATTGATGATGACCGAATTTGGTGCGATAGAAACCGGCTGGGCAGCAGCTGAGTTCGAAATGCCAGAGATGTGGGCAGCAATCACTACTATTGCTGCTGGTGCACTTTGGTGGTACGTACACTCCAACACAGATTCAGCTTGGGTGTCCGCGTTTGGTCTAATGGCTCTAGGTGGCGCAATGATGCTATCTGGTGGTCACGAAATGGCAGCTATGGCAGCCGATGGTATGGGTAGTGTAGCGGATGTTGCACCTGCTTGGATCATAGATGGTGCACTAGTTGGTGTCGGTGCATTTGTCGCTGGCAAAGTAGACGAAATGCTCTGATTAGTAAGATAAACTAATTGAAAACATTCAGAAAAACGTAAGGCGGGCTGGGGGACTTCGGTCTCCTGGCCTCGCCGATTATTCTCAAATCCCCCCACAGGGCGCTCGCTCTGTGGGGCTTCTTTCGTTTCGGATATCATCCGACCAGTTGAAGGTCTCCAGTGATCTTGTCTATGTCAGACCTAGGTCCTGGGCCTATCCCAACTACAGTAACGGTCCCTGGAGGAATCTCTGTATGTCCTGCATCTTTGACTAGATAGCAGACTAATCCCGCTTTCTTGGCATGAGTCAGTATCTTTCGGAGTGATTCTTCATCTGGTGCTTTGCAGACTATCTTCCTTGCACCCTCTCTGCGGTAGCGATCAAGAGAACGTGGTGATTCTTTCTTTGCTCGAAGGGCACACTCCATCACGGCGTGACCACACTGTGCTGCTAATTTGCCCTTGGATAACTTGAGGTCTGCTCGGGTCACTAGGACCATGGTGATTTCATCAGTTGGTGACAACTTCACTCACCGCACGACCTCTATTGGTAGTTCTATGACGTGACATGATCTCACCAAGAGGATTGGCAAGTAAAATCACAAATGCGGCATTTCCGAGAGCGTGGAACACATCAAACAGAAGCCCGTTCACCAGATATGGGTAAAAAGTAGAGAAATCATGGTTTAGCAGTATACTTGCAGATACTATCCAATCAAAGGCAAATGCCGAGACTACTGACAAAACCATTAGCCTATTCAATGCTATTTTACCATCAACCAATAATTTGTCAGCAAAAACCGAACCTGCTATACCAACAACACTCCATCCTATGACTTGGAAAACAGTCCAAGGACCATGTCCAAGGAATATCATATTGGTACTTAGGGCAACCACTCCAGATACTGCAATTGCCCATGGAGAGCGGTAGTATATCCCAACCAGGATTATCGTGACGGTCACTGGTTGAATATTAGGCAATGGTTGGAGTAGTATTCTTCCTGCGATACAAAAAACAGTTACTAGTGCTAGAATCAGGAAAGGGTTAGAGTGTTGAATTTTCTTTTCACCTTTCAGAATAGCAAACACTAGTGAAGACAATATTGCTATGTTCACAACCAAATCCTGTTCAGGGGTAAGGGCGAAGTTGTGAAAATCGTACATATAACCCGCTCCTGATGGTCGCTTCATAGTACTTCTTGGAGAAATAACTTAGAAATTATTCCTCATTAATACTAAGCCGACGATGTTAGTACCCAACTCAGGTGGGTATCTGAGGTGATTAAGTAGCTTGATGCCCCCACTTCGGCCACCTCTCCGTCATGAAGAAAGCCCCAATATGTCGACCAATCATCGGCTCCAGAGACGCCATCAATTGTATGAATAAAGGCGCCCATCCCAACATAATAAGTGACGTCAATTGTGAAGTTTTCTCTAAGTTGCAGAGCTTCCATTACCCTGTATGCAGAGACATTAGGTGCAACTAATATTGGATCAAATGTAATACTGCCATTCGTCAGTCTGTCTGCTAAGTTCGTTGTCTGGTTACCCTGGTCAACGAAATCTAAAGTCATCACAACACTGAGTTCTCCGATTTCGTCCTCCCCTAGTGGTTCGGTCTCCGATGTACAACCAGCAAGGGTTGAAGATAGGACAATTAGAAGTGAAATCGAAATTACGGCTTTGAAATGATTAGGCATGGAAATCCTCTGAGATAAATTGAGTCTAATAAGTTAGTTGATATTACAACTCCGATGAAATATTATTCATCGATGATTTTTCTGATTTTTTGTTTCAAAATCTCACTAACAACTTTCCCATCAGCAGCCCCGCCTAACTTACCCATTACTGGCCCCATCAGCGGCCCTATTGCACCTAATCCACGCTCTGCAATGAATTCGGCACGGTCTGCTAGAATCTCATCGACCGCGTCTTCCACTGCCGAAGAGTCTGCGGGAGTATAGCCATCTGAATCGGCCTTTTCACTGAACCATTTAAGGCGCTCAGAAAATTCCGCTTCGGTGTGTTTTGGCCCTTCAATCAACAGACTGCGAGCCATTGGTATCAATCCTTCACGAGTGATGATGCCTTCCTCACAGGCGTGAAGGGAAAGGGCAACGACTGACATTGGGAGATTGTCTGCTGTGTATTTCGTACCCTCAGCGATATCCTCACGTGTATTGTCTAGAAGAGTTGATGCCATTGATTTAGCAGGTATTCCAGGAGTTCCTGTTGGTTCTCCTTCGACAGCGATGATCAGAATATCATCTAGCTCAGCACCAATAAGTGCCTCGACTTGATTGCCTGAAATATTGTATGAGGTGAGGCGCTCGATTCTTTGTGCCCGATTTAGTGGAAGGTCGCCCCTAATCGAAGACCATCGTTCTTCATCGAGAGTCACTACTGGGATATCGGTCTCTGGATACATGCGAGCACCGCCTGGAAGCGGGCGCATTGCAGTTGTTGTACCATCCTCTGGCGCTCCTTTACGAATTACGACGTTTCGAACTTCCTGCGAAATTCGATGATAGGATTGACGGGCTCTTTTGATGACCGATTCGAGTGCTAAATCTGCTTGCCATTCTGGAGCAACGCATAGTACGAAAGCATCGTTTTCTGCCAAATCTAATTGAGATTGTATCGAATCCACCTGATTCTGATCTATTCCATAAGCAGGAAGTTCGTCGGAGTGGAAAATCCCCGCAACTCCAGCTAATTTTGCGGCACTTGCTAATTCTCTTCCGAGCCTTGGTAGTTGGGAATCTTCCTCATCCATCTCCTTCGTACCTATCTTTCCGGCAAATCCGGGCAGAATTATCGCCTTTACCAGTGAGCCGTGGGCAAGAGATCGTTCTACCATTGTCGATGTACAATCATCAAAGGAAGAAGTAACATCGTGGAGCCGCATCGGGATTCTATTCTCAACCGCCCTGGCAACTCGATTCTCTACTGGAATTTGATCGTCTCTCCGGTCCGGTGGAAGTAGAGGTAGGTCGGCCTCATCTCTCAATTGATTTGCGAGACGGTACATATGCAACTGGCGAGCCATCTCTAACCGGATGATTCGTGGTATCCAATCCAAATCCTGACAACCTTTGATTTCAACCCGGTCGCCACAGGCGATACTGACGTTCAAATCTTGACGGATTGAACCTAGTCCACGGCGCACCATTCGTGTATCCCGAAGTAAGGTGCCGAGAGCGAGTGCAGTTTCCTTGGCATGTTCAGGGGTTTGCACATGAGGTGCTGTTGCAATCTCAACTAGTGGAACTCCAAGCCTGTCGAGGGTGTAAATCACTATCTCACCAGAATCTGTAGATTGTGTGTCGAGTTTTCTCGCAGAGTCTTCCTCTAGGCAAATAACATCGATGCCCACATCTCCAGAAGGAGTTACAATCGTTCCATCGGTAGCGATTAATGTGGTGCGCTGAAAGCCACTTGTATTCGATCCATCGACTACTGTTTTTCTCATCGCTTGAAGGAATGGAACAGGCTTTGCATCCATCATTGCGCTGATAGTTAAGGCGGCTTTAACCGCCGAATCATCATGAGATAGAGGGGGTGCTTCATCCAACTCAATTAAGCCGGAATTTGGGGATTGAACGTAAACGAAAGAGCGGTTTCTACGAGCTTCGAAGCGGGCGGCGACATCGACTTTACCGCCCTCACCTTGAGCCGCTCTAAGTCTCCTACCCTCGCGCTTCCATTCGTACGGAATATCCTCAATCCCCATTTCGTAAAGAGTACTTGGCATCCGAGAATGTAACTTGCCAGTGTTCAATTGTTGATGAATTTCTAGGCCGCACATGAAGCCGAGAGCGGACGAATCTAACTCTGAGGCTTTGGCAACCTCTCCGTGCGGCTCGCTTGTGCTCACAATCTAAAGCGGAGAGTCATCGCTCATAGGCTCAACGGGCGAAAGAATAGCGCTCGTGTGATATCTCGAATATTTCTCCGCCTTGCAACATTCTCGAAATTACCTCCTCCACTTGGTATTCGTTTACACCACGTGTTTCACTACGATTGAGAATCTCAGTTAATTCTGCAACACCCTTGTCTTTGCACAAATCACTGATTATCGACCTTACAGTATTACCTGCATTTCTTTGACTAACCGATACCCCCGATGCTAATTCTGACTCATCTTCAATTCCGGCCTCCTCGCGCCAGTGTCTGAAAATTGCGAGCGCCATTTTTGCATCATCGGCTGTGGCGACTTCTCGAAGATGCATCCTGGCATGAGCCTCTGTCAAGCGGATTAGGGCCTCCAAAGCTCGAGGGGTAATCGGAATTACTTCTGTCTCTGTGTATTGTTGTTGATCACGGCCGAAGGATTGTCGCTCATTTGTATAGTACTCTAGAATCAATGCCTTTGCATCGTCACTCAAGTCTGGATTGATATTTCTCTTCGCGTAAGCGATGTATTTCCTCAGGAATTCAATAGTGAGGTGTTGGGACCCATCGACCCCTTCATCAAAAATCTCTCCTTCATCTCCTTCTCTAAGGTCAAATTCAATGGCTTCGTCTAATTTTGTCTCACTTACTCCTTGGGTTCTGACTTCCAAAATATGTCTAGCAATTCTCTCATCATCATCGACTCTGACTTCATCTCGCATCATCCAAATAATATCAAATCTTGATGCAAGTGGAGGTGGGAGTCCGGTTTCATTGAACGAATGCATGACGCTTTCATTTGCTCCGCGCTTCGTGAATCGGCCCTCTTTCGGATTGGCGGCTGCGAGAACAGCACAACGTGTGTTTAGAGTTGCTTTTACACCACCTTTTGAGACATCCAAGCGCTGTTGTTCCATGGCAGGGTGCATAGTTCTCCTATCTTCCTCACTGATTTTGTCAAATTCGTCAATCGCCGCCATCCCTCGATCGGATAATGGAAGAATTCCTGCTTCCAGTGCGAATCTACCACCACCACCGAACTCATCTCTAACTGCAGCCGCAGTAAGTCCCGCGCCAGAAACACCACCACCAGTGGCGAACATACCTCGTGGGGATAGTTTTGACATGTAATTGAGAAGCTGTGACTTTGCAACACCGGGATCCCCCATCAAAAGAATGTGAATGTCTCCCCTAGAACGGGTTCCGTCCTTGTTTACTCTAGAAACCCCCCCGAATAGTTGTAAGGCGAGACTTCTCTTAACAAAATGAACAACGCCAGTTGCGTAAACCGAGGGTGCTATTGAGCGTTGCATCAATTGTAACAAATCATGACGAGCAGCGATATCGATTATTGCTTGACGGTCTTCATCGGAAATTTTGATTTCAGTAAATGGGGTACTCTCGTGCTCCGAGCTGATTAGGTGGTAGATGATATCAAACATCGGGGTCTTCTTGTTTCTCTTTATCTCAGAATGAACGACGGGGATGGCGTTGATTACCACTCTTTGGCCTGGAAGATGTTTGTTCACCAAGTCGCCTTCGACTAAGACTTGACCTCGGGAAGGTTGAGCGCCGCTAGGGACGTTTTCAGGAACCTCTTGAACCTCTATCCATTGGTTATTGACCATTCTAGAGATATTCATTACGAGAGCGAAGCGAGTTCCACCGGAGCGCCCTGCTGACTCTCCACATCCCGTTTCATCCGGGCACTTGAGTGGTTCCTTCAATTCTCTTTCATTATCTTGAATCATCTCAATCGAATTACCACAATTCTCACATTGGAATACTGCTCGATGAATTCTGGGCTTTATTTCGCTGATTTTAGTACAAATTACTTCTGCACTTCGTAACGATTCGATGTCGTTACTACCCATATCTCTTAGATCGCGTCGGCTATCCTTAGGTAACTCACCAACTCGAATTATGCAATCAAGGTCTTCTCCGCGCTCACGACAAATTTCTGTTAGAGTGGCTCTGCCATTGCTGATTATTTTACGAGGATCCTTCAGGACATCTTCCGCAAACTCGGGATCGAAGGCTTGAAGCTCGTGGAATGTTATATCAAGCACAGCATTTTCAGACTGCTTTGACAGTAGTAGAACTATCTCCGCCTCTTTTGCTTCAGTGAAGAAAGTCCTCCACCTAGCGGATGAGTCATGTGCTGCCATCGTCATTGATTTCACCGTCGGGCAAGGGAGATGAGAATCCGTAGTCTATGAACAAAGCGGATGGTTTACTCGACCCCTTTGCTTCCACTGGAAGTTTTCACCGCAAGACGTCGCCAAAATGCAGGCTTGAGCGCTTCCACTGCAAGAATTCCTTCAGTTTGCCGAAGCCCAGAGGAAACCATCCTTGGGATTTGTTCAAGCACCGCTCCACAACCCCCCCTTCATGGAACATACGCGCTCTGGAAGTGATATCTTAGTTCGTATTGATCCTGGTGAAGAAATCCATACAGCATTGAAGAAATTGGCTGATGACCTTGGATTTGATGCAGCGGCTATTACGAGCGGAATTGGCCGGACGCGTGAAAATCAATATGGTTACATGAACGAAGAAGGAATTTACAAGAGAAGATTATTGGATTCTCCATCAGAACTGGTCAGTTTATCTGGCAATATTGCACGAACAGAAAATGGAGATGCTTTCACTCATATCCACTGTTGTTGGTCAGATGATGAAAATAATGTACACGCTGGACATATGTTTGAGTCAACAGTTCATGTTGTTGCTGAAGTACACGTCAGAATAATGGAGCACGCAGCCATGACTCGTTGCCCTCTTGCTGATGCAGAATTACTGGGTCTAGAATTTGACTGAAATTTCCAAGGGCTGGTCGTCATGAAAATTCTTTTTGCTCATGGTTTAGAAGGCAGCCCAAATGGATCTAAACCGACATGGATGAAAGAGAGTCTTGACTGGGAAATAATATGCCCAGAGATGAGTAACAACGGTTGGACTATAGCAGACCAAACAGAAGTCATCGCTAAGGCTATCGCTGAGAATGAAGATATTGACATCATAATGGGCTCATCTTACGGAGGGCTCGCTATTGCTAATGCTTCGGAAAGATTTGCGGAGCGTGATCTGAGGTTGGTTTTGCTAGCACCTGCATTTGGGCTTGCTGAAAATTTTCGTTCGATTGCTGGCGAACAAGGATTAACCGAGTGGGAAAATAGTGGTTCTCGGCAGTATTTCCATCATGGATTTGGACATGAGGTAGAATTCGGTTGGGATTTCATTACATCAGCTGATGAGATGTCCTGGCCTAACCTCCACCATTCAACAATAATTCTTCATGGAAGCCAAGACGATATCGTTCCAATAGAATCCTCACGAAGGGTATCAGAATCGAATGAATTAGTAGAACTGATAGAAGTAGAAGATGGACACAGATTAGCAGACTCTCTGCATTTCATCCCTCTAGCAGTACAGAGAGTTCTTTCTCGTTAACTGATTAATGAGAACCGAGGAAGTACTCGCCTATTTCTGGATCTGTTAGAATATGCTGTGCGTCACCAGTATGGACTACTTTACCGTTGGCAAAAATATACCCTCGGTCGGAACGAGCAAGACTCAGTCTAGCGTTCTGCTCGACAATAAGCACGGTGATTCCTTCTTCTCTCAGAGCATCTATTCTCTCAATTATTTGTTGCTGATAGAGGGGAGAAAGTGCTGCTGTCGGCTCGTCAAGTAATAGGAAAGTAGGATTGGAAATTAGCGCACGTGAAATCGCCAACATCTGCCTCTCACCACCTGAAAGGGAAGCTGCAAGGTCATGGGTTCGCTGTTGTAAATCAGGGAACATATTCAGTGCACGTTCAATTCTCTCGGCGAGTACAGCAGAAGCCAGTTTGTTTCCACCCATCTGGAGATTTTCATGAACTGTCAATGATGGGAATACATTGTTCACCTGTGGAACATAGGCGATACCTCGGTTGACTAACTGGTCAGTTCTCCATCCAGACACTTCTTCCCCCTCATGTGCAACTGTTCCCGAATAATGAGTGGCTATTCCAAAAATTGTCTTGATTAAAGTTGACTTCCCGCAACCATTCGGACCAATTATGGTGACGAATTCTCCCTTATCGACGTACAAGCCAATGTCATATAGAATCTGGACTGAACCGTAACCACTGTTCATTCCATTGATTTCGAGAACTCTGTCGCTCATTCTTCTTCACCTCCTGATTCTTCACCTGCTGCACCTAGGTATGCTTCGATAACCTCTCGGTTGCTACGAACTTCGTCCGGAGTTCCCACCATCAGAATCTCTCCCTCATTCATCACGACGATTTTGTCTACTCCTTGCCTGAGAATGAAATCCATATTGTGCTCGATAATTAGAACTGATATCCCGGTTTCATCTACGATTTGCCTAAGATTGTTGAATATCTTCATCGCCAGAGGGCCCGCTACTCCAGCCACTGGTTCATCGAGTAGCAGCAACTTTGGATCACCCATCATTGAGCGTCCTATGTCTACTAGTTTTGATTGGCCGCCTGAAAGCTCGCTGGCCAAGTTATGTGCCATATGTGGAACTTCTAATTGCTCCAACACATCATATGCGCGAACAAGACGTTCTTCCTCTGCAGACGAAGATAATTGCAAAATTGACGCTAATGGATTAGGCTTGAATTGTTCACGAGGAGGAACTAGTAGATTCTCTATTACTGTCATTTGTCGCCATAAGCGGGTATGCTGGAAGGTTCGGGTGAATCCAAGATTTTGGATTTGATCTGGCCGCATATTCGATGCGTCCTTACCGAAAATCTCGATGCTTCCTGCTGTCTGATCCAACAATCCACTAATGCAATTGAATGTAGTAGATTTGCCACAGCCGTTAGGACCAATCAATCCGATAAATTCTCCAGGGCCCACTTCGAAAGAGACGTCCTTTACTGCGACTAGACCGCCGAACTCCTTTCGGAGATTTTCGACCCTTAGTACAGGTTCACTCAACAGCCTCACCTCCGTTGGGACGCTCGGGTCTAACCGGTACTTCTGGAAGTAGACCCTTGGTGTTGAACTTCAATGAAAATAGCATCAGACAGCCGATCAAGAAGAGTTTGAAGTAAAGCATGTCAGCAGATACTACACCACCAAAGAACGATTCATCGATTGAACGCTGACCAAGAGCAATTGCGGTGAATGAAAATACTGCCACGCCGGCTAAGCCGATTTCGAGAATTCTTTCTGAGCGTATTGCAAATCCGACAAATGCTGCAACTAGGAAGGCACTTACTACTTCCCATGGACTTAGGATTAGCCACTCGAACAACGAATCAATACGGGCAGCTGTTGTGTGTAGTGGAAGGTCTGCAGAGCCTTGTCCTGCGACTAGTACGTTGAATACGAATTCCATTAAGACGATGATGAAGGCTCCAACTACCATTCCTCGATTGTTCGATGTACCACCGATTATGAATGCGGCCCAAACTAAGAAAGTTGAGCGAGCCGGAGACATGAAGCTCGGCTCAAATCCGGTTAGTTTCCAAGCCCAGAATGCTCCAGCGAGAGCCGCAATTGAGGCACCTAGAGCTAGGCTTGCTGCCTTGTGAGTTAGAACATCGTGACCATGGTGCTGTGCTACCTCTTCGTCCTCTCGGATTGCCTTTAGGATTCGGCCCCATGGTGAGGAAAGGATTCGGTTCAATAGAATCCAAACAAGGATTACAGCGACAACGGACATAATCATCAGCAAGAACATGTATGGTGCTGGCTCGCCTAAATTCAACCATTCACCAATCAGATATGCTGGAGTGTCGGTTAGATTTGGATCATCGCGGCAGGCGTCTGGACTAACCCAATTTGTGTCGGGACCAGAGGTTTCTGAACCGCAGAACCACATGTCTTCGAATGGTAATGGATAGGAAGAAATTCCTATTGCATTACCAACCGCTCCAACTCTTAGCAATGGCTCTCCTGCGAGTAGTACCCTAACAATCTCACCGAGTGATATTGTTACAATAGCGAAATAATCGGTTCTTAGGCGAGCGGTTGGATATGCTAGCGCCCAGCCAAAGGCCGCGGCTAGCAGTAGGGCAATCAATAGTGCCGGTAAAATCGCCCAATCATATCCGTGAAGATTCTCTGGAGCGGTGAGAATTCCAACAGTTATTGTTCCAATAGCGACGAAGAAGATTACACCGAAGTTTACCATTCCTGTATATCCGGTGTGTAGATTGAGAGAGAAAGACATCAGAATGAAAATTGAGAGAGTTAGTAGAACGTTGGATACCTGTAGTACCTTCTTGAATCGGAAATCATCAGACTCAGCAATTGGCAACCAGGCTAAGAACAATATCAGAATGAACATTAACAAACCGAAAAGAAGCCAAGACCCGATTGGACTCTCCCTTCCATAACTTCGCATATTTTGCTTATCGTCAGCTGAACCGACTGGCAGTTTGTCGAGGATGTTGGAGTATAGCTTGCCAGATTCTGTACTTACCTTTGAGGTAAAACCGCTAGATGATTGAGATATTTTTTCTCTGATTTGCTTGACAATTTGGTCATGTTTCCTATCAAATTCTGACCAATTTAGTAAAATTTGAGTCTGTAATTTAGTAAATTTAATCGAAATTGAGGAGATTATCTCGTTTATTTTTACTATGACATTTTGTGAGCCCTGAGTCTCGTATTTTCCTTGTAATATGGAAATTCCTTCATAGATTGAATAGACCCAAAGTAGGACGAATGCCCATGGCCAAAGGATATCGCCGAGATCCACGATGAAATTGACCAAATCGATTTCAAAGTTCATTTGATTTAGCCATGATTCATTCATTTCAGCAACTTCGTTTGTGGTCCATATCTCTGTCTCTGCAGGTGTCAGTCCGTCTGGAGGTGACTTTTGGCCCAACAAATCTGATTCGTCCAAGGGTGAGTCTTCCAATTGCAATGTCCCATCGTTTCTGCCGGTCAAAACTGCTAGATTAGAGTCTACAAATTCGTCGTCCTGGCAAACATCCCCGCAACCATTTGCGAATGAATTTCTCCCCACGAAGTTACTGAATCTATGGAAGGCGTATGCTGCAATTGCAACGGCGGAGAAATTCTGCATCTTGTCAGTTCTATTTCGCCACCAGTGATGAAGACCAAATATTCCAGTAGGTAAAATGGCTAGAGCGGCTGTGATTTTGTCAGATTTATCGGAGTCGTATTCTTTGCGTTTTCTCAGGCGGTCTATTTTCCATTTCTCATATGCATCGCCAATACCTTCCGGCATAATCATCAAAATTGCTACCAAGAAGATGTAGGGCATTACGCCATCCAGTGCAGAATAATTTGAACGTCCAAGTGGTAAGCCTATTCCAATCAATACAGGAGAGGATAGTGCACGCACAAATCCAACAACTAAAGATCCAATTATTGCTCCGGGAATAGAGCCGATTGTTCCAAGAACTATTATCGCAAAGGATGGTAGAAGAAGAGTGAATGCAGTTTCTGGATTGAATCTTAGAGTCAAAGCAAAGATTGCTCCGCCCATTCCGGAGATTCCTGCTGAGAGGAAAGCACTCGTCATGTGTACTCTCTCGACATTTATTCCACTGCTTGCAGCCAATTCTGGGTTATCTGCAACTGCCCTCATTCTCCTACCAAGGCGAGTTTTATTCAGGAGTAGCATCAACAACAATACTGCTGAGAACATCACCACCGGTACGGCGCCTTTGTAGTAGGCATAATTGGTTGTAGCTTGGGTTACACAATCAGCAGTAGTGTCATAGAGTTCTATAGCGGGCTTTGAGGTGTCACTGACTATTCTAGTTAGTACGGGTTCGCCGGTAGTTTCGTCAATGGTTTCTTCACAGGTCCATTGTGTGTAGGTTCTACCCTCTTCGAGATTTCTTTCTCCTAGGTTGAAGCGCATCTTTGTTGTTGGGAGTTCCCAGCGAAGATTTGGCATACGCCAGTCTCCTTCCGGCTCAAACATGTTTCTTCCCGCGCCGAATCGCATGTAAGTCAAGGCTCGAAGAATTAAGGCAACACCAAGAGATGCAATCATCATAACTTGTGGGCTTGCTTGGGTTTTGCGAAACCCTTTGTAGACCAGTCGATCAATGATTATTCCAGCAAAGCCAGTTAGGATAAAGGCGGCAATCAAAGTGAATATCAATACCGACCAAGTCAAAACTCCTTCTTTGGTTGTAGAAAGACTGGTCATAGGGAAGAAATAGTCACTCCAAATCATAATCATGGATAGATACATTCCAATCATGAATAATTCAGATTGAGCGAAATTACCGTATCTCTGAACCTTGTAGGTCAAGGTCAAACCAATGGCAATGGCCAAGTAAGTAGAAGACCAAGTGAGTGTACCTGTAGTAATCGATACCAAATCGAGTGTGAATCCAGCGCTTGCACCAAGTCCTTGGAGTAGTAAATCAAGAGAATAGAAAGTTATTGCTACCATGAAAAATGGTGATAAAATCAGAGAAAGTGTCCGGAGGGGGCTACTTGGAACATCGTCAAAAAGCACCTTAATTACAACGAAACCCGCTGTAATTGATTCAATTAACTGAATCAACCATACCATATCATTTGGCAGTGCGTCCCCCAACAGCATGTCTAGGATGTTCAAAGATCCGTAGCCATTCAGAGTACCAAGGAAATTCGCATCAACAAAAAGTAAGACTGCGAATATGATTCTTCTAACTCCTCTAGGGAGTTCAGAAAATTTGTCTCGAGCATCGTGCAGCATACTACTACACGTACCCTAAGTTTACAGGAATAAAAAGTTGGGGCTGGGCGGGGGCACTCGCCCGCCGCACTGCTTTACGTCCCTAATCAAGCGGTAGTGATACCGTTGACTGGGTCCCAGTTTCTTGTACAATCGTACGAGACTGAGTCGTCGCTTGCGTCGTGAGAGAACTCTCCGACACAGAAGCCAGCTGCAGGAACGTCGCCGTTCGCTTGGAAGCTGAGCATTCCGCTAGCGCCATCCCAGCCTTGACCTACTGCATTTACTGCCATTCCAGCGTCTAGACCAGGTGTGGTCAGAGCTGTGAAAGCAGCGAATGC
>JAKUOA010000022.1 GCA_022451235.1 Candidatus Thalassarchaeum sp.
GCAATGCTCTGTAGGCTATTTCCATGCTTATTGGAGAAACTTCTGGACGAGAAGGACCCGGCCCGATTACGATATGAGTTGGTTCATGAGTCTTCAGCCAGGTATCAACTTGGCTAGCTGTATCGATTTCATCTGCTGGTCTACCCTCAACGATTGTCACCGTTGCTCCAAGTCGATGTAGAGATTCGGCTATATTGTTTGTAAAGGAATCGAGGTTGTCCACTAGGAGAACATGAGTATCTGTTTCTAATCCAATTTGCTTTGGAAACCCTGGAGCAATTCTACCCAAGGCTCCTTTGACTTTGGGAAGAGGAAGAATGCCGACCTCTCTCTTCGGCAATTCTTCACTACTGAATCCAGTTCGAAATCCCCACGTTGCTTCGGTTACTGCAGCCGCCTTCCAGCGTGCTTCTTCGACCTCGTCAGCAGGATTTGAATCGATTACAACCCCACCGCCTGCTTGAACCGTAGCATACCATGATTCTGGACCACTGCGAGCCTCCATAGTTCGAATTAGAATGTTCCAATCAGCCTGTCCAGCACTTTGGTTGAGATGACCGATTGAACCGGTCCAAGCACTTCTTGGCGACCCCTCTAGTTGGTCGATTGCTGCCATAGTTACAACCTTTGGACAACCGGTAATTGAGCCACCGGGAAATAGAGCGGCTAGAGCTCGTCCAGCGCTTGTGTTCGGGCTAAGTTCGCCCTGTACTCCAGAAACCAAATGTTGCACGTTAGCCAATGCTTCAATACGACATTCCGACCAATGTACACTACCGTTTTGGCAAACAGAAGAAAGATCATGTCTTTCCAAATCTACCAACATCAAGTGCTCGGCCATTTCTTTCTCTGATGAGACTAATTCATGTCTTAGTGCAGAATCATCATTGTCACTTCTCCCTCTTGCTCTCGTTCCCTTGATCGGTCTAGTAGAAACAACTCCTGAATCAAGGTGCATCAGCCTCTCGGGAGATGCTGAAGCCACTGCCCAACCGTGATCTGCCAAATGTAGCCATGAGGAGAAAGGAGCTGGATTAGAATGAGTCATTCGAAGGAATGTATCCCACGGCTGACCATGCATTTCACCCTGCCATCTGCGGCCATAATTCACCTGATAGAGATGACCGCCGCGAATCGACTTACGGATTTTCTCAACCTTTCTCGCATGTTCTGAATCACTTTCGCTATCGGGTACTAGCGATTCTATTTTCGATGGCATTTCTAAGCTCACAAGTTTAGGTAATTCTCGCTCTAACCACTCATGTCCTTCGATCGCAATTAGTCTCAAATGATTCGGCGTACGTTCGTGTATCCACCACGCGTCACAACGCCACAATACACCAAGTAGCGTACCCGGCTCAGGTGTATTTGCCAAACGAATAGAATTTGACCAACGACCTAAATCATAACCAAGCAAGCCAGCGAATCCGCCTGGAGTAATCGAACACTTTTCCTTCAGTTCTACTTTGATTTCATGTTCAGCTACGATGGACAAGGCTTGCTCCAATGTAGCTGGATTGTACTCTTCCTCTGTTTGCCATCTTCCTTCTATAAGTCGCTGCCGAACTAAGTTCAGAGGAGGGGGATGTGCTAAGTGTATTTCTCCGCGAAGCGCAGACCCTGTGGGAGCCTCATCCCCATGCGGTTCAAAGAAAAGGAAGCGAATGCTATCCAAGGCAGGAAGCATGGAATATTGTGACAGGTCAGTCACAGGACCACTCGAATGAAGAAGCAATTCATCTCTTTCGCGAATCCCCGCCTGCAACATGGCAATTAGAGGAAATTCATGCGAGTTATCCTCTAATCGTTCAACTACTCGCATAATTTGGCCTCCAAATCTTCCAAACTGATCCATGCTGTCTGTAATCGATTCATCCAAGCATTGTACGCCGCCTGATACAATCTACCCTGCGGTTGACCGATTACTCTTCCATCGATCTCACCTAATGCCTGAACTCCTAAGCCACTTCCTAGGACAATCATCTCAGAAGCACGTAGCAACATTGGAAGTGTTAGTCTCGCTTCTCTAATGGGCACTCCAGCCCTTTCAATACCCTCTCGGATTTGTTCTAGAGTGACAGAATCTAGCGCTCCTTCAGAAGGCTTTGGATAATACGCAATACCGTCGTTATCCAACAACACCGGCATACACCTGTCCCCATCAACTAGACTTTCTTCATCGAATAGAAGAGATATATCGGCCCCGTGTTCTTTTGCAACCTCTCTAGCATCGAAATATGGTGCCCAGTCACCATGTTTTGTACCTCTCACTGCACCTTCCCATCGAGGTGCTGCAAGACTAATTGCAGTCATTTGATTGGGCCATTTCCCATTTACTCGAGGTATTAATTCAATTTTCCCATTTGGGTTGATTCCTATCTTTATCAAAAATGGGGCTTGATTTTCACCTACTACTGATTCGCCAGGAATCTCACATTTGCTGAGTGCTTCAAAGATAAGTTCTGGTAGGTTGTCTGGCAGATTGAATCCCAATCTTTCCGCGTGTCGGAAAAGGCGAGCGATATGCAAGTCGGCTGCTAATAGCCGTGTTCCCCCATCCCAAGCGATGGTGGTGAATACCTCGGAACGCGGATTACCGTCCATAGGTCTCGATAGATGAATAGGGCTTCAACCCGATGCTGGAACAATCAGAGCATTTCGTCTAAGAACGATGTGTCAATATCGTCATCTTCTGATTCTTCTTCATCCAAGTCATCGAAGTTCAGATCGTCTGCCATGTCATCAAGGTCGCCAAGATCTAACTCTTCTTCATCATCTCCGAGTAATTCGTCCATAACACCGCTATCTGCAGATGGTGTTGGGCCTAGATCATCTTCGACTGGAACTCCTGCACCGGCCATATTCTCAGTGTAATCGCTCTTGTTTTCCTCGGAGGTATCTCCTTCCTTACGTCTAGCGTTGGCGACAAGACCACCATCAATTTCCAAATCATCTGCACCGAAGTCTTCGTCATCGGTAAGGCCAGCAGCCTCGCGCTCCATTTGCTCTTCCAACTCGACTTCTAGAGCACCCATTTCCCAAGGCTCAGGAGCAGAATCTCCTCTTGGTCTGACGAACATCATTGCTCCAATTAGCAACATTACCACCGAGAGTGCAATGATTACCATATTCATATCACCCGCTAGTATTCTATCGACCCAAGACTCACCTGCTGCATCATCTCCTGGTTGCGTAGTACCAAAACTGGATTCTTCCCAAGGTGGAACTTCGACTGGGTCTGCATAGAATGTGTGAACTTCTCCATTATATGTTACAATCTCAATCCAATAGGTATCTTCACGATCTATCATCTCACCATTGAATTCATTGAGGATCAAAATAGTATCTCTAATACCAGACTTAACCAAAGAAGCATTTCTTGTATCGTCGAACGAATCAAGGCTGACAAAAGCGTAGTAACTTGCATACATCGGGTCATCAACATTGTCCCAACTTACCTCAATTAGAGACCCTGCAGCATTCCAACTGGCCCTTATGCCACTAACATCTGGACACTCTGGACACGGGTCTGCGGAGAGTTCGTCGGCAAGTTCTATCCAAGTGTTAGCAAGATTATCCGTCCAAGCATTACCTGACGAATCAACTGCTACCACTGTGACATAGATTCGACGGTTTGGCACCAATGGTGTAGCAATGTCATCTCCATAGGCTGAGAACTCAGTTAGCAGGACTGGCAGACCCTGTTCTCTATCAACTATCAAAGTGGGTTGTAGATCATCGATTCTCTGCAATAAGACAGGAGTATCGATTACCGCGTAAATCCAGTATTCGGCAATGTCGGAGGCATCACTTGATGGGAATTCCACAAACATCGCATTTCCGGCATCATTTGGCCTATCACTGAGTACGGGGGATTGAAGACGGTCGGGAGGAGATACGTCCCCGCGATTATCCATTGGAGTGACTAAGACCATGTGTTCCGACAGACCACTTAGATGCACATTTCCAGTGACGTCATGAATAGTGACCGTGACGTACAGAGGAATCATCGATTGTATTGGTCTTACTTGCAAAGAATCTAGAGAGCTGCCATAAAGGGCACTTTCTGCAGTATATTCTAATTGGAAGTTAGCACCAAACTGACGCTGGTTAATGACTACTAAACCACATTCTGATGGGTTTTCGCTGCAGGATTCCCAAATCTCAGTTACATCATTTAATGGGTACTCGGAAACCCAAACTGTGTAGAATGAAAAGTCATCAGCGGATGAACGATTCCATCGAATATCAATGGCTGAACCGTCATCCTCTGGATAATCCCATGCGTCTAGACCAGTCACGCGATCTGGAGGTGTTGCTTCACCATCGAAATCGGCCTCAGGAGTGGCGTCCACGACTAGTACATTGTCGACATCACCATTACCCCAATCATCGAAGGCAACGACTCCAATCCAGTAGACTGTTCCATCGATTAGACCACTTGTTCCAAGTGAATCGATGATGATTGAAGTTGTTTCACAACTGTCTGTATATCCTGCAACGGGCCAACCGTCTACTGTTGAAGGTGGTTGCCAGCCGGAGGCTGGTAGAGCATATACTGCGTAGTAGGTACAGTCTTCCTCGGTATTTGCATTCCAAGTGACATTGATCCTTCCACCTTCATCATTCGGAACATCGAAGGCTGTTGTTCCAGTAATCGGTGCAGGTGGAATTCCATCATCTAGACCTCCTGCGGTAACCACAGGACCGATTATTGTAGCATTATTGATTGATGATTGTCCTGCTTCATCAACACAAACCGCGGCAAACCAATATGGAACTCCACCTTCCAACTGTAAGGCGGTTGTGTTTCCAGTACTCCAATGGAATTCGAATGGGTCTGAAAGTCCAGCGACGCTAGTAATCTCCTGTTGTACTGCCCAAATCCTCACCCTATCTGGGTCAAGTTCAGTACAGGTAGCCCATTCTAAGAAAATAGTACCCGCTGCCCCACCTGAAACTGGATTTGCAGTCATCCAAGCAGGAGCGGCTGGAACCTCATCTGTTGGAGTAATATTTTGAGGATATGTCATTGGAACGCCCAAAGAACCATCTGCATACTCGATAACAACTGCTGCACGATATTGTCGGTCATCTCGCAATTGCTCAGCTACACCAGCATTATCCGCTCTTGTTACGGTCGCATTTGTACGAGACCATAAGCCCGATCTAATGTATGTAGAGAATGAGTCTAGATCCTCTTGATTTGGTTCCCATAGTGGGTCTGCTGTTGAATCCCATACATACAATCTGTAAGCGTGCCATGCAGCATCTTCTGCTGGTAACCAAGAGGCTTCAATTACACCTCCACCGTCGTTTGGTCTATCGACTAAATTGGTAATTACGGTCGGGACCTCAATTCGTTCCCAATCGTAGGTTAATCGAACCTGCATTGCTCCATCTTGAGGAGACTGCAATTGGATATGTAAAATTGCAGATGAGGTTCCAGGTCCTACTGCGGATATTGCTGATTGGAAGGCCTGTTGTATTCCTCCATTACTAGCGGCCAAATCCCAACTTCCGGTATAATTCAACGAAGTTGAACGGGCCCATACCCATGCTCCTCTTTGGGGTGCGAGCATGGTCATAGTTTCGACGTGCATCGGGAGTTTTCCTGGTGCGGCAGAGTTGGAGGTTTCAGGAATTTCAATTGGATTATCAGGGGTGACTAGTACTGTTGCCATTCCGGGGTGAGTTGTATTGGTGATATCCCATGATCGACCGCCATACAACAAGGTTAACGGGTCTGCACGACGTTGATTTTCTCTTGCTGTTTCTTGTAGACTAATGACTGGTTTGTAGACATGTAGGCCATCGTTTCCTACTGCATAGAATCCGCTGAAATCAATATATCCTCCTTGTAGACCTGTGACCACCCGGTTACTAACTAGGTCATGACTTCCATCTACATCTACAACATCAAGTCCTCTCGGACTCATAACTACGAGATGTTGACCATCACTATGCATTTGGTATGGAGGCCAAGATAGTAGAGAACTGGTGCTAACACCTGTCTCCATTTGCATCATGCTACCATTCCAATGCACCAGAGGAGCAACATCAGTTGCAACGTGTACTCCCCAGTCATCAGCGACAATCGCCCGAACATCGTTGCTCGGGATCATATCGATGTTGTAGCTGCCGTTTGCCATATCAGTAGTCAAGTCCCAGGCTGCTACACCAGGTCTTGTTGGGCCCTGTCCATTGTGAGAAATGAATATCGCCGCGTCGTGGTAAAGAGTAGAGTTAGTACCATCGGGATTCTGTACGACTCGTGAAATTGGCCCTGCTTCCGTAATCCCGCTTACGGTATTACCCATCAGGCCATCATTGAATCCTAAGGTATTGAGAACTGTTAGATTAGATTCATGCAGGACTGTAACTCCTGCGGCACCACCAGCCAGAACCTTTCCACCGCCCTGAATCGTGGTATTGATTGAATGTAAGTGAGTGATTATTGGTGAAGGTAATCCATCCATGGTAGTAATTGGATTATCCCAATCATCACGAGTGGTATTGTACATTCCAATTCCACCATGAGTTGCTATCATGATATGGTCTCCATAAACCATGAAATCACGGACGAGATTACTTGGTAGTCCAGCGATTAGGCTTCCATAGCCCCATTGCCTATTTCCGGTATCGAATGTTTGGAAACCAGCCGCTGAGCCTTCATTACCCATTAGTCCAACATACATTGTGTTGTTTTCGATTATCATTCCATCCATCTGTGCGTGAAGAGCCGGTGGAGTGGATAATATGCGGCGTTGCTTCAAGTCAATTGCCTTGAGACCTCGGCCGGCTGTACTTACCCACAGAGTCTCTCCATCCAAGGTCATTTCATTGACAACGTCTTGTTGGAAATTGTAACCATATTCCCATCTTACAGAGCCATTTGATAGGAGTTCTCCCTGAAGGATGGAGGAGCCGTGGTATGAGCCAGAGTCCAACGCGGAGGTAATCCAAACATGAGTATCGTTAGAGACGATTTCTAGAACACGGCCACTGGTTAGTCCGGCTAATTCGTCATAACCACTTGCAATCAATCCTGAACTATCCAATCTATCGACTCTGTTCAGACCCGTTGTTTGGCCTGACCTTCCTACCGCGTAAATGACTTGTCCCGTGGATGATGGTGCTCTATCTATCGAACAACCATCCATTCCAGGGTCTAAGACCTGCCCGTTTGCGGTTGCTGTTCCAGAAGTTATCAATCGAGAGATTCCGCCTTGGTTATCGTACTGATGTGCAGCAAAGAGGACGTTATTGTCATGTAACAATCCACCAGGGAAAATTCTGTCTTCACTGATTCCATCGGCAGAAGTGAGTGTTGGAAGATAAGTGTCGGTATTGTAGTTGTAGCGATCAAAACCAACTCCCTCTGTGTCGTATGCAATATAGAGGATATCATTAGCTTCGTCACAAGTCACAGCTCTTGGATCATTATTTGATAGCCCTGAGTTACCAGATGTCATCGCACTAATCCATTCGTTAGTTATTGAATCAGAATCGTGGTCTACAAGGTCGTACCGGGCGACACCACCTTGATTGCCCCACCAAAATCGGGCTCCGATAGCAACGTGGACAATGTCGTCGCAAACCTTGATGTCTGCTGCATATCCACCTGGGATATCTCCAGTCCCTAAATCCCATGAAGACCAATTGCCAGTGGTTCCATCCTTTCTCAATACCTGTGCATTTGAGTTCCAGCCGCTCGATTCCATATTTCCAAGCCATAGGTCATTACCGACGACCTCCATCGAGTAGAATTCCTCTTCCGTGCTCGATGGTAAACCATCTCCTGGAGTCCATGAATCTAGCCAAGTCTCGTTTACAGGGTCCCATCGAAGAATACCATTCATACTAGCAAAGAGGTATTCGCCTTCGAATTCTTCCATTCCACGAATAGGGCCATCCACATCCGTCCACTCGTCGAGTAAAGTCATGGTGTCTGCATTGAATCTCCTCAGAATGAAATTTCCATAGGCTACCCATAGTTCACACGAACTTGTATTGAGTGGAAAACATTCACCAAGGAATCTAGCATTTACTCGCAGCACATTACCAATGGTTGCTAAATCATCTTCCCATGATTCGTTTGTCATGTTCCAACGAACAATCGTTCCATCTCCATCATTCCAGGTCTGAGTTGGCCGAATACCTATCCATAATTGGTCGTCAACTATTCCGATTCCATTGATTACTCCATTCCACCCAGTTCGGTCGTCCACCTCTATGGTCGTCAGGCTAGTGTTCGTTGTCAGATTGATGCGGTAGATGCTATCGGAGCCACCACCCCACCAACTGGTTGAACGCTGGGTTGAGTAATGCAAAATATCGCCATAGATCTCTATGTCAGCAGGGATTGAATTAGATAAAGTAGGACCATTTGAATTAGAACCTCTATCCCAAGAAATGAGTACCACGTCATTGATGACATCAATTAGTGTGAGTCCGAAGTCACCTCCGGCCCAAATCGTACCATAAGTCAGACCAGGCACTAGAGCGGTTACATCATCATCATCGATGTATCCTTGATCGCCATCCCAAGTGGTCAGCCATTCATTGTTGATTAAGTCGTAACGAGCTATACCGGTGTTTTCGAAACCAAGGTAGAGAATATCGTCAACTTTGACGGTTCTAGCGCGCTGAGTATCGTCACCCGCTGTCCAAGTCTCAATGACGGAGAAGTTGTCCATATTCACGATGCCAGCGCCTTGGTTCCCTCCAGTATATGCCCTATCTGGAGCCAGCATCTCTATTGTGTACACAAAGCGACTTTCAAGACCGTCACCAGAACTTACACAATCTTGGAATTGGTATTGCCAGTTCCATTTACAGGCTCCTCTGTTTGTGCCAGCGTATAGTCCATCTCCATCGCTAGTTACGTCGTAGAATACACTGGGTCTATTCCACCATGATCCACTGGTTGTCAATGTTGTCCAAGTGCTACCATCATACCGAGAGAATGAGCCTTCTGTACCGACTAATAGGCCTCCGAAATCATCCATTTCTAGAGATAAGACATCATCATCAGGAAGCGTATTTGTGTCCTGATTCCAGAGGTCGGAAATATCACCAGTTAACCTGTCTACAACAAGAATTCCAAACTCGTACAGTCCAATGTATACTATATCGCCATCAACTGCAACTGGGGTTGCATCCAAATCGTCGGCACCAAGAGATTGCCAGGATCCGATGATTGTTGAAGTGGATAATTCTACTCGCATTACTCCCTTGTCTGGGGTGGCCATGTATGCTATTCCGAACCTAGTCGTGACTGAATTAACAAAGTCGGAATCTAGTCCATCTGAAGTAGTAATTGTATCTACTAATGTCATCTGATTAGTATCGATTATGGATATTCCAGACTCGCTATGTCCAACTACCAAGTAGCCATTTGTATCGTCAAAGGCTAGGGAACTAACTTCGTTTGAGCTTAATCCAGATACAGTTCCGATGTAACTTCCATCGGTATTTTCTAACCTCAAAACTCCAGCATTGCTTGTTCCAATCCAAACCTTGCCGTTATCATCTTGTTGAATTGCAACAATTTGGCCGGGGTTGCTGACATAATCACGAATATCGATTGGTATATTCCAGGCACGATCTGCCTCATCATATCGATCGATTATTCTGCCGCTTGCAACCCAAATCTCCCCGCTCTCGCCATCATTGATACGAGAGACTACATTCATTCCATCGATTGAGGGGCCACTAACTAGAGTCAGAGTACCAGCGGGATTCTCTGCAATTTGCATTCCAAGAGTTCCGGAACCATCACTGAATAGGGCGGTAGAGGTAATCGGTCCTCGGAAGGGGTGGGCCGGCCATGCTATGGCCATTGCACCATTTCCATACAAACCAAGTTGCGATAGTTGATTCTGAGATTGGAAGATTAGCGTGTTAGTGTCGTAAGCATGAACTGTGGTACCAGCAAGAATATGCAGCCAACCTGGTGTAAGAGATAAACCGTGAATTTGATTGGAGGCCAACCAGTTATTTGTTGACCAAGTGGCAATCCAAGATTGTGCAGTCAAGTCCCTACGATTGATGCCTGAATCAGAGGTTGCGATTAGGAGACAGTCGCCGGCAACCTCGAGGTCGGTAATTTGGTCCGAGGAAAGGAAATTCTGGGTGTTCCAATCTGTTTGGGAATCAACAGATACAGAAACACTGCCGGAGGAAGATGAAGTGATGTAATTCAGAATGTGAACTCCAGCATTTGTTGTTGCCAAGTAAACACTATCGCCGATTATCATAATGTCAGAGGGCGTCTCAATGTTTTGAGTCGGACAGTAATCGTACTCATTCCAAACTACTTCGCCCACAGGCTTGAAGTGAATAGTACAATTTTCAGCCGCCCATATTGTCCCATAATCATCGACTGCTAGTGCATAGATTCCAGCGTTTTGAGAACCTGTAGGGCCCTTTTGATTTGGCATTTCAGAGGAATCGTACAAACTGCGTGAAAGTACTGAGCCTTCTTCTGTTCCAATCAGTAAAGTTCCGGCGTCACTGTCTATAGCTAACGACCTGCCTATGATTCCTGTTTCAATATCTACTATTGGCTTTTGAGAACGAGCATCCAGATGGAGTAGGTCATCATCGAGTAAAATGTACAACCGACCATCGTGGGGATTAACGGCTGATGCATGAATGTCTATGTTCACTGAAGAGTAGGACACCATTGGGTCGGCCGGCCTTAACGCCTCAATTACCATGTCAGTGAGCGTTACTCCGGCCGGTAATTCCCACGAGGCATCAGAAATTGAGTTGGGTTTGAGATGGGTGCTTAGAGTACCATCGAGAACGCTAGGGGGGTTATTTTCCATCTCATTCTGCTGACCTAAGTCGCCATAACCTCTCCAATCTAGAATAGGAGTTTGAGTATCCATGAGAGTAATTTGCGGCTCATTTGCATAATATCCAGCCGAGCCGTTTACTGCAATTTCGAAGGTTAGATTCGAAATTTGAGCGCCCGGAGCAAATGGCAAGAATAAGTCACTGTAGGCATAGCTTCCATTATCTGGATCGGCACCAGTGGCGACCAAATCAATCCATCCGGTATCATTGCTTCCTGAGGCGCCCCATGCAGCCTGCGAAACCTCACGGGTTCCTTGCTCAGAATCTAACTCATTTACGCCGGAATATGCAGACCAGGGCAACAAAACCATCAACGTTGCAAGAAGCAAAGCAGACCTGCGCTTGCTCAGCAATTGACGTGGATTAGACATGGCTACGAACCATCGGCCTACTTGTTCCCATTAAGAAAGGGTGGGTTAGTTGATTTATACATGAGTCTCCCTCTTAGGAGGGAGTGTAGTATCTAGAAAGCGCATTTCAATGGGCTGATAAAACACTCGAATTGTGTAGGATAGCATCAAAGAGGGGTGTATGGCCCGAAGATTCTCGAGGGTCTGGTATGGACGAGGAGCGATTGCGTCAGGAGGCGTTAGAATATCACGCTGCTGAACCAGCCGGAAAAATCCGAGTGGAGCCAACAAAACCACACGGAACTGCTCGTGAACTCTCGCTAGCATATTCTCCGGGTGTTGCATATCCTTGCGAGGAGATTGCTGAGAACCCAGATGATGCTTACAAGTACACCTCGAAGGGGAACTTGGTAGCAGTTGTTAGTAACGGTACAGCAGTACTTGGGCTGGGTGATATTGGTGCGCTTGCCGGAAAACCGGTAATGGAAGGTAAAGGACTCTTGTTCAAGGCATTCGCAGACATCGACGTTTTTGACATCGAGGTAGACAGAACTGATGTCGACGAATTTGTCGAAGCGGTGAAAGCGATTGCCCCTACTTTCGGAGGAATCAATCTCGAGGATATCAAGGCCCCAGAATGCTTCGAAATCGAGCGAAGGCTCGTGGACGAATTAGATATTCCAGTAATGCACGACGATCAACATGGTACTGCAATTATCTCCGGTGCTGCTCTAATCAATGGGTTGGAAGTCGTCGAAAAAAATGTCTCAGAAGTTAAGGTAGTGATTTCAGGTGCTGGTGCTAGTGCGATATCTTGTGCTCAGCACTACCTTCGTCTAGGAGTTAATGCGGATAATCTGTTGATGTGTGATAGCAAGGGAATCCTTACCAAATCACGTGGTGATGCTGGTGAGTTAAATGAATACAAACTCGTCTTTGCTAGAGATGTCGATGATGGAGGATTGGCAGAGGCAATGATTGACGCTGATGTATTCCTCGGTCTTTCGAAAGGTGGGCTGGTCTCCGGGGAAATGGTCGAATCTATGGCCGAACGCCCATTGATATTCGCTCTTGCAAACCCTGACCCAGAAATCTTACCAAACGATGTACAAGCTGTTCGAGATGATGCAATAATTGCTACCGGTCGTTCAGATTTCCCAAATCAAATAAACAACGTACTCGGATTCCCATACATCTTCCGTGGCGCATTAGATGTGCGTGCTACAGAAATCACGGAAGGAATGAAAATGGCCGCAACCAAGGCTCTGGCGGCTTTGGCGAAGGAGCCTGTTCCAGACGAAGTCGCCGCTGCATATGCGGGAGAACAAATGCAGTTTGGGCCTGAATATCTGATTCCTAAGCCATTCGATGCTCGTGTATTAATTTGGGAAGCCAGCGCAGTAGCTCAGGCGGCTGTGGATGAGGGAATGGCCCGAATTAGCGCTGAGGATTTCGATGTCAGTAAGTACCGAGAGGATCTTGAGGCAAGATTGGGATTAACTCGTTCTATTATGAGGCACGTGATCAATCAAGCAAGAAAAGATCGCAAGAAAATTGTCTTTTCAGAGGGTGATGAACCAACGATTATCAAGGCTGCATCACAATGTCTTGTGGAAGGGATATGTGATCCAATTCTTTTGGGGCATCCCGAGCGAATCGAAGCCGTAAAGGAAGAACTTGGACTTACTTTTGATTGCGAAGTTATCGATGTCAGATATGATCCTCGCAGGCGCGGAGATTATGCTGATGAATTACACAAACTTCGTGGTCGCAAGGGATTAACTCGAAGAGACGCCATCAACCAATTGAAGTCACCAAATTACTTTGGTCCAATGATGGTGCACTGCGGAGATGCTGACGGTTATCTTGGAGGCATTGCTCACAATTACCCAGATATCGTCAAGCCATGCCTGCAAACAATTGGCCCTGACCCTTCATCTCACCGAATTGTGGGTCTATACATGATGACAGTGAATGGTCAGTTGATGTTTATTGCTGATGCTACAATCAATATTTATCCCGATGCTAGAACCCTTGCAGAAATCGCTATTCAAACTGCCAAGGTAGCCCGAAGATTCGGAGTCACTCCAAAGGTTGCTATGCTTTCATTCTCCAATTTCGGAACATCAAACGAATTGCGCACTGATAGAATTGAGGAAGCCATTGCAATGGCTCGTGAATTAGATCGTGGTCTAGTTATAGATGGACCAATGCAGGCTGATACAGCTCTTGTTCCTGACCGTCAGAATGAGTTCCCGTTCATGGAATTTGACGGGCCGGCCAATGTATTGGTATGCCCAAACCTTGCTTCGGCTAATATTGCCTACAAATTGCTACAGAGGGTTGCAGGAGCAGAAATGACTGGTCCTATTCTAGAAGGCCTATCCAAGCCGGCACACGTTCTTCAGCGTGGAGACTCAGTTAGGCAGGTTGTCCACATGGCCGCAATTACCGCAGTTGATGCTCAAAGACACGCAAAACAGCGTTTATGATTACATCAATAGATACCGATGGCAACATAAGGCTGATTGCCTCTCCCTATTCCATGAAGCCGTTCCTAGAGCACCTGAACATGACATCCACAGATGTGGATGAGACCATCCGGTTTCTTCTGACTGCAATGCCAGAATTCAGTATCAGAGGAGAAGGGGGAGGGGAGAAAGCACAGCGCTGGGTGCATATTGGCACTGAGGATTCCTACCTTTGCATAGAAGACCGTGGGGCTACTGAGAAAGGGCCACATCAGCCATACGTTCATCCTGGGATGAACCACATGGGATTCGTGGTCAGCGATGGAGCGGCTTTAGCTGAGCGCATGATTAAGGCCGGTTACAAACAAGGAGCGACCTACCTAGACCATCCTCACAGACACCGCTACTACTTCTTCGATCACGACAATAATGAGTATGAGTTCATCCAGTACTTCAGTGAAGAACCAAGTGAGAGGAACGAGTACGA
>JAKUOA010000023.1 GCA_022451235.1 Candidatus Thalassarchaeum sp.
GTCATATCACAAAGATTTGATTCCAAGAGCGCAAAGAGTCGGTAAAGAGATGTTCACACATATGGGAATACCCCGAGACGACAAAGAGGCAAGAGATGGATTTTGGGCCAGAAATTACGAATTCTTCGGCGCTCCAGTTGAATTATTCTTGTTCACACACAAAAGTCTGGGCAAATTTGCCGCGTCCGATGCAGGATTATTCATGCAGAACCTGATGCTCTCCGCTCATTCCAAAGGATTGGGAACTTGTGCTCAGGGATCAGTTGCAGTTTGGGAAGATGCGGTTAGAAAAGAATTCGAGATTAGCAAAAATTACTCTCTTCTCTGTGGAATCTGTGTAGGATACCCAAGTGAGAGTAATGCAAACGAATTTGGAGCCAATAGAATCGGTCCATCTGAAATTATTCTTCCAGAGAAAAACAATTCCAATTAGGCAATAGGCAGAGAGAAATTTTGTGGTTTTGCAATTCCAAGGTCTGCAGGTAATTCTCGTACCTTTTCTGGAAGAACAACTGGAATCATTTCTTTTCCAATCAATGCGACTCGACTTTCTCTCCTATCGGAAAGGACCTCGCGACCAACCATCGGTGCAAGGGTTCTGCTGAATTCCATAATCTCATCATGGCTTGGCATATTTTCGATTGTGTGATTGGAACGTGAATTTCCAACATATACGTACCCCTTTGCCTCAATAAAATCTGGATCCGCGATATTGTCTAGACGAGAATAATCATCGTAATGACCCAGCGATTCTCCTTTGATTAGAGTATGACGACAAACGGTTCTGGTGTCTAAACTTGGAAGTAATTGTAATGTTTCTTCTAATTTCTCAAACGCTGCAGTATCAAACTTCGGCTTGCAAAGTCGATTGAATATTTCCTTATTTGGAGCGTCTACGCTGACATAGAGTTGTGTAGGAAGTGGGTCTAGTTCCTCGATAACCTTGGGTAGAGAACCATTGGTAACTAGGAATGTTGAGACTCCATGTTGGTGACAGATTTCCAGGAATTCGCCCAATCTTGAGTATAGTGTAGGCTCACCATTCAGTGAAATCGCTACGTGCTTAGGATTTTGTGCATCCAGCCACTTTTCTCTGTCAGCCTTCGGATTACCGCCGTATCCGGTTAGAAGGCGTCTATGAGCTCTGACGGATTCAAGAAATAACTCGTAAGGGTCATCATCAATTTTGGTAAGCGTATCAGAGTGCGGCTCTCTCCAACAGTATGTGCAAGCAAGATTACAGGTGTCAACATTAGGAGCCATCTGCATGCAGCCATGGCTTTCTATTCCGTAGAATGTACCCTTGTAGCAAGAACGATCGGCAATCAGACTCTGTTTTGTCCAGTGACAGACTTTCACTCCACCGTGATCGCCGACTAGATGGTAACGCTGTTTTGCCAAACGTGCAGCAATCTTTGGCTCAATCTTGGTAATTGGCGCGCCCTGCATACAATCAACTCCGACTTCGAACACCACAATGGGGTCGCGTCAGGGATTAGGCGTGTTCGGCCTTTCTCTTGAATGATTCCGATTTCAATAATTCAATTCTCAATTATCTTCGACGGCAAATCGTTTATTCGTGAGACAGCAGAGCCTAATTTTGAGTGATACCAATGAGCAACCTATACGAAGCAGATTCTTACATGGTTCGGCAAAAGGTGTTGAAACTCCTAGGAGAAGAATTTCACATCTATTCTGACGACTCAATGCAGCAGTTAATTGGATACAGCAAACAGAAGGCTCTCAAATTGAAAGAGGATATTCGTGTTTATAGTGATGAACAAAAGAGCACTGAGTTAATCTGCATTAAAGCCCGTAGCATAATTGACTTTGGGGCGGGATATGATATCACTGATTCTCAGACCGGAGAAGCAATTTGTAGTTTCAAAAGAGAAGGTCTGAAATCCTTGTTTAAGGACTCATGGAAAGTCATGGATTCTTCTGGTAATCAAATTGGAACTCTAGGTGAGGATAGTGGAATTTTGGCCTTAGTTCGCCGATTTGTACCATTCGCGAGTTTGTTAATTCCCCAAGAATTTGTACTTTCAACAGGGACAGGTTCGATTGTATTCACTCAGAAAATGAATCCATTAATTCACAAAATGTTTGTTACCAATATACAATCTTCCGGTCTAGATCCAAGAATAGTTCTAGCTGCAACTATGCTACTGATAGCGATTGAAGGCAGGCAAGGATCCGGTTGATTACGAGTATTTGACTGCGGTTCCGTA
The DNA here is from genome assembly GCA_022451235.1 of Candidatus Thalassarchaeum sp. Classification (GTDB taxonomy): domain Archaea; phylum Thermoplasmatota; class Poseidoniia; order Poseidoniales; family Thalassarchaeaceae; genus MGIIb-O1. The sequence continues at coordinate 2,232 of JAKUOA010000023.1, forward strand.
GGCAAAAATCTCGATGAATTTATTCTGATTTTTCTGATTGGAGAGAGCTGATAGTCGAGCGGTTTCTAGTCTGACATTAATCACTTCGTCATAACCCCCTTCGGCAGCTTGCTCACGTAATGATTGTAGACAATTCTGACGCGCGATTGTTAGAATATCATCGTACGAATCTATCTTCCCACCAATTAGGGTGTGCCATCCTCCAATAAATTGATTCCACCATCCAGGACCAACTACATAATTCGCTTGAACATACATAGCTTCTGAGACATCTTCTCCAAATGTTGGTGATTTCTTATTGGTCAATGGATCTCTTCCATACCTATCTACAGTAACTTCAATTCTTTGCCTTAATTCATCCAACATCTTGCTATGGTTTCGTCGGCTGAATAATGCAGAATAAATGAAAGCAAATGGGCTGAATAAGGCCCAAGCGATTCCAAAGGCAGCAAATAATAAACTGACAAAAAGGAATATTTGCCAGACTTCCATTTTATCACCTATTCAACTACAACCGCGGTTCCGTAAGCCAATATTTCACTCGCTCCGGGAGTAATTGCGCTAGTGGCAATTCTAACATTAACAACCGCATTGGCACCTCGTCCAACAGCTTCCTCCAACATTCGTTGCACAGCTTGGTCGCGAGATTCCCCCAGTAGTTCGGTGTAAGCCTTTAGTTCACCACCACCGATATTCTTGAAGAATGCACCAATGTCCTTGCCAACATGCTTTGCCCTAACTGTCGAGCCACTAACTACTCCGAGAGTTTTGGTAATGGTTCTTCCAGGTACTTCTTCCGTATTTACCATGATCATACTGATTCCTTCTTGCTCGCTCATGTATCTCCGACTTGACGTTCGGGGCATCAACATTCGCTTATCCTCACATTAGTGCGTTCCTTAGGATGAAGACAAGAAAGAGATGATTGCTAATCTCAAATTCACAATAGATTATTTCCTCACGAATCGTTGATATACAGCCGCTCTCGGGTATCCCTAATGGCGAGCGACACCATACCTGAAGCCCTAACCTTCGATGATGTTCTACTCTTGCCCGCCGAATCAGCAGTTCTACCGGCTGAAGTCGACCTAAAAACGAGGCTAACCTCGTCGATTTCTCTACACGTTCCAATAATTTCTGCAGCCATGGACACCGTTACTGAATCTCGCATGGCTATTGCTATGGCCCAAGCTGGAGGAATCGGGGTAATTCATCGAAATATGACTATAGAGGAGCAAACTGCCAAGGTCAATTCAGTCAAGCGATTTGAGTCTGGTTTGGTACTTGACCCAGTAATGATTAGTCCCGACACAACAATTGGTGAGATGCGTGCTCTGAAGGATAAGCATGGATTCTCCGGATTACCAGTTGTTGATAAAGAAGAAAACCTTGTTGGAATAATCACCAATCGTGATATTAGATTTGTATCTGATGATAGTATTCTAGTCTCAGAAATGATGACAACTGAGTTGGTAACTGTACCTGAGCATGTCGACCCCGAGGTTGCAAAGAAACTACTTCACCAGCACAGAATCGAGAAACTTTTGGTAGTCGATGAAGATGGAAAGTGCGCTGGAATGATGACCGTTCGGGATATCCAGCGCAGTCGTGATAATCCATATTCCTGCAAAGACGAGCACGGTCGACTTCGAGTTGCTGCTGCAACTGGTACGGGTGAGAAAGGTATCGAGAGAGCCTTGGCTCTGTATGATGCCGGTGCCGACGCTGTAGTGGTCGACACAGCCCATGGTCACTCCCATGGGGTTCTACATACAGTTCGGCAAATTCGAGAAGCGGCAGGACCTGAAGCGCAAATCATCGCCGGCAATGTCGCAACTGGAGCCGCTGCCGATGCGCTGATTGCAGCAGGCGCCAACGCCGTCAAAGTCGGAATAGGCCCTGGCTCAATCTGCACTACAAGAATCGTCTCCGGAGTAGGGGTTCCACAACTAACCGCCGTTCAATCTGTGGTTGCGGTTTGTAAGAAAGCCAATGTTCCGGTAATTGCCGATGGTGGAATCAAATTCAGCGGTGATATCGCCAAAGCAATCGCTGCCGGTGCTGACTGTGTAATGGTCGGTAGCGCCCTTGCTGGAACTGATGAAGCACCAGGTGAAGTAATCCTCTACCAAGGACGCTCCTACAAGGTCTACAGAGGAATGGGTAGCGTAGGAGCTATGAGTAAGGGCGCTCACGAGCGCTACTTCCAATCAGAACAGGGAGATACACGCAAATATGTTCCAGAAGGAATCGAAGGTAGAGTACCTGCTAGAGGTCCAGTCGAACACGTCCTCCACCAATTGATTGGCGGGCTACGCTCTTCCATGGGCTACACAGGAAATGGCGACATCAATGCAATGCGTGAGAATTGCCAATTCGTCAAGATCACCAACGCTGGACTTTCGGAATCTCATGTTCACGACGTGGAGATTACTCGTGAGGCACCTAACTACCGCCGCTGAATTCACATGAATTCAGCAAGATTCCCTACTGATTCGTAGAGGCTAGGGCCTGAAGTTAGGAAGTAAACCGACCCCAGTCTATCTCGTGAATCCTCAGATGTGGAATTATTTCCATCAGAACATGCTCCTGTGCACCCATCTGCGAATGCAACATACACTCTTCCTTCTAGATCGATGTGTAAATCATTGAAGTCCAAGAGGTTGCGGTTAGAGCCACCAAAATCCCTGCAATCTCCGCTATTCAGACAGATTGAGCCCATTTGCACAGGATCATCAGTAACCCGCATAGTATGGAAGACCGGTTCATCATCCAGCGCATTCAATGAGTAGGTAATGTAGAGGTGGTAGGTTGTGTTGTGAGGGGCGTAATGCGCATTCCCATCCCATGGATTACCGTCAATGTTTGAGGTGTTCAATAGACCAACATCCTCGCTTCCAAGATAAGTGATAGCGATTCTTCCAGGGTCGCCAGCATCGATATGAGGGAATACCGACGATATTACACCCGCTGGGCTAATTCTGATACTATTTTCCTCCCATGAATTACCAGAATCTGTGCTTCGAGACATGTATACTCCTTGATCCGCTCCAGTCCAAATATGATAGGCATTAGATTCGCTATCTGTACCAACTTCCGAGTTCTTTCTCGGATAAGGCGTCCCTACATCCAAGCCCATTGTTCTCTCAGACCAGGTTAGTCCGTTGTCTTTCGACAAAATGATTGTCGGTGTTTCGACTCGAGGAGGGACATAGACAGTACCATCTGGTGCTGAGGTTATTGCTCCGTGTAGACCTCCGTTACTGGTTGCCATTCCGAAAATCTGTCCTCCAACTTCGAATGTTGCACCTCCATTGAATGAGGTGTAGCAGAATATTCCTGCAATTTTATTGTAGCAGAAATAAGTAGCAGTTTCCCAAGCTGCTGGATTACCATTTGCAACCGCCCCATATCCATCACTAGTCCAAGGACCAGTTCCTAGTTTGATGTGGTCATTGAGAGGAATTGGACCAGAATCATGAGGATTTCCAATCCATGATTCTCCGTCATCATCCGACCACGCAATCCAAGTTGTCAAAAGCCCAACCATTTGCACATTGTAGACTCTGTCGGTGATTGGGTCGACCCATCCCCAAGGGTCAGAAGTCGATGGATGGGATGCAATATCATCTACAATTTCCCAAGAACCTCCATGATCACATGAACGCATTACTTTCTCGAAGGCTATGAAGAACATGCAGCCACTAGAGGTAATCCCAATACTTGGTTCAGCGCCCTGTTCACCTACGTTGGAGAAAGTGAAATTTAGCGGTAATGGTGGGAGGTCGATATTCTGGCCATCAGGTCCAGTAACCCAAAATCTGACCTCACCTTCAGGTTCAGGTTCAGGATCCAAAGTAGGCTCGCTACCGAAGATGCAACCCGAGAGTGACGCACCAATCATTAGCAGAACTAGCAAGCCAGCCTTGGTGCGCATGAAGACTCGGCTCTTGCGATTACAGATTATCTTAACCTAGGGAAGATTAATTCTTGATGATGGAGATAACTTATTCATGACGTCTGACAGCCAACTAGTATGAAGTCAGCTCTGGCGCGTTTAACCTCGATGCCGCGAAAAGGTGAATTTTGGCAGTGGTGGGGGGGAAGAACCCTGGCAGAGAAGATTCTCTTTGGATTGTGGGCAACCATCGAATTAGTCACTTTGCTATTCATGCTTCTAATCGGATTGGATTCCCTCTGAATTTTACCTTGAGTCAGCAGAGTCCTGAAAACCGCGAGCCCATCCCCCTTCATCATGACTGAACAGATTGTCCTCGGCGGAGGTTGCTTTTGGTGTGTGGAAGGTGCCATGCTAGGTCTTCGAGGAGTTAGTGAAGTAGTCCCTGGATATTCAGGTGGCCACATCAATAACCCAACCTATGAGCAAGTTTGCGGAAAACGTACAGGACATGCTGAGGTAGTCAGAGTTACATTCGACCCAGAAATTATTCCTCAAAGAATACTTCTCGAGGTTTTCTTTACTGTACATGACCCCACTCAATTGAATCGTCAAGGCAATGACATAGGTCCACATTATCGTAGTTGTGTATTTTATTCGAACGAAGAACAGCGTATGGACGTTGAACATGTAATGGAATATGTACAACAAAATTATGTTGATGACATAGTAACGGAAGTAAGTCCATTAGGTAAGTTTTGGATTGCAGAGAATTACCATCATGACTACTTCGCCAACAACCCGCGTAACCCGTACTGCCAAGCAGTTGTATCACCGAAAATCGCTAAGACTAGGTCCAAGCACGCCCATTTGTATGAGTGAGGCGGCACTAGTCACTCAAAACTACGATGATACCCTCTCACCTGAGCCCTGGGCGTTCCATCTACTAGGTTTGATTACCCCAATTCTCGCCATTTCTGGTAACATCTTGGGTGTGGTTGAGAACCAAGCGTACGTAGCCATGGGGGTAGTCTTTGTCTGGGGAGTTGCACCTATACTTGACATCGTGATGGGGGAATCGAAGGTTGCACGCCCTCCGAGAGAATCTGGAACCCCATTCGAGGTACTTCTGTGGGTTCATGGAATTTTACAGATAGTAGTCGTTGCTACATTTTTCGTCTTTGCTGCCGAAGAGGGCATGACATGGTGGCTTGTTGTGGGTGCCCTATCCTCAGGCCTAAGCGCCGCTGCCTCAGCCATAGTCACCGCTCACGAACTTGGCCACAAGAAACGAGGGAGTCCTGGATGGAGACTCGCCAGAGTTCTGCTTTTTTCTGTCCACTACACTCACTTTACCTACGAGCATAATCATGTTCATCATAAGTGGGTAAGCACATCCAAGGACTCCGCCAGTGCAGAGGCTCATCAGGGGTTGTGGTCGTTCTGGATGAGTACTATACCAGGTCAGTTTTTCTCATCTGCTAGTGTACACAACAAGAAGGGTAAGACGGGTCTAAGTAATCCCACTTATCGCGGACTATTGCTACAAATTGTTACGCTGTTTGCAATAGCATTTCTCCCCGGCATGCTTGGATATTTTGATGGTATTCCAGTTGCTGTAGGATGGCTTGTAATGTCAGGAATCGCAATTCTAACTCTGGAGTACGTGAATTACATTCGCCATTGGGGACTCAGAAGATCTGAAGACGAGAGGTTTGCAAAAGAGCATTCCTGGAATACAGAGGCTAGGTGGTCTAGGTGGAGTCTTCTAGAGTTGACCCGACATTCCGACCACCATCTTAGAGCAAGTGTCCCCTTCTGGAAGCTAAGGCCTTACGAAGGCACACCAGAGTTAAGATGGGGTTACTACGCATCATGGTGGCCATGCTTAGTACCGCCGATATGGAAGAGGGCGATGGCCAGTAGACTCCCAGATAACCAGTAGGTAACCACAATAATCGAGCGCAATTCTCAAGAGCACTTCGAATCGGATTCACCCTATGGTACCCGATTCGGTGGAAGCGACTTCAGTCTCAACCACCTCTGCCCTCATCCACACTGGATTACTGAGTGTTGGTCTGAGCAACCTTTTCTGGAAGGGTGGAGAATTGAACACCGATGACAATCCAGAAACTCTCCTGTTGGTGGCTCTGGCTCTATTTTGTATCGCTATTCCATTCCAAGGCCTCTACATTCTTCTCAGCAGAATGATTCGTGAATATCCAAATCCAGTATTAGTTCCCCCATCCGTTTTATTGTTAGCATCTCGTTGTGAGGTTGTTAGTTACGCTTGTGGAATCACAGGATTTTGCCTTATGTTGGTTAGAACCTCAAACATCCTTGCTGTAACTTTGATTGGTTCCGCAATTCTTGTTATCATCATGGCAAGGTCAGCACTTTCAGTTTCTGCAAGATAACTTACTTCGCGGAGTGAGATTGATTGCTTACCTATGCTACGAGTCCACATGGCAGGTGCCTACGCCCTCCCGAGTTGGCCACCTGAAACTCCTTGGGAATGCTATATTTTCGCCTTACTTATCCCATTTATTCTTCGATTTTGGTTATTGAGAAGGCCGTTACTTGACCTAATATCGGTTTTTGCACCTAAAGAGGAGAGAACCCGTCATTGGCGATGGCTTAAGCAAAATTACAACAGGTTACCGATAAACGGCTTTGATGGATTATTGAAACAAGAAGTCATCGCATTTTTGCTACCTAGTATTGCCGCAGGAATAACTAGGCTAGGGATAGGAGAAATAGGTTGGAAAGATTGGGATAGTGTTCCCGATTTAGGAGAAAAGCTTCTGATTGTAGCCTTTGCTTATTGGGTACTATGGGACTTTAGAAGAGTCATGCGTACTCGCCGTTCGGTCAAGAAAATGGCAAAGATGAATCTAGAGAGGGTCAAAAGAAGGGTTGAGAAAGTTCTTGCCGGTCGCGATTTCCTTCGCAATATTGAGGATTTCCGAATCCCTCGCCCATGGTCCACGATTGAAATTTCAGATACTATCGAGGGAGAGGAAATGGCTCTTGATAAACCGAGTAAAATCACAAGTTTAGGAGTGCTAATTTTGGACAAGGCAGCGGATCTAATCGACTATGGACTTGGAGTTGCAAAAACTCCAGCAGAAGGATTAGCAGATCAAATAGAAACCCGTATGCAGGCAATCCTTGACAATCATATGCAGGCTACTCGAGATTCAATGTTTAGCAATGTGATGTTTTCCTTATTCCCATTAATTGTCCTGAAAGTTCTTCCCGAGATAGTGTGAATTTAATCAATGGGTGGAATTATTTTGACTAGTCCAGGTTATCTTGAGTTACTCCGCAGTAACAAGACGTTCGCTCGCCTTTGGGGTTCGAATATGATTCTCTATATTGGAGATTGGTTTACCGTACTTGCAATGTTCTTGTTAGCAGGAGATGCAACAGATAATTCTCCTTTAGCAATAGCTGGTGTTCTAGCTGTACGAAGTTTCACTTTTGCTCCCTTGGAGCCAATAACTGGAATGTTAGCAGACAGATATCCCAGAAAATACTTGATGATAATCGCAAATTTATTTTCTTTTGTCATACTAATATCATTCATCTTAACCGGCATTTTAGATAATCTATTCTCAGTTTATGCATTAACTATCTTATTGGTAGTCGGTAGAGCCATTTATGATCCAGCAGGAACTGCATATCTACCAACAATTTGTAGCGAAGAAGAACTTCTCACTGCTAATGCTCTGATATCTGGAGGTTGGTCTGCATCAATGGGAATTGGGGCAGGAATTGCTGGATTTGTTATTTCGCAATATGGTTGGGAAACAGGCCTAATTCTTGATTCGGTGACTTTCATAATCGCTGCGATTGTGATATCGACCCTACCTCACGGAGGGCCTGATCCCGATGAAAGGAAAACTGGAGGTCTTTTCTCGATGTTTAGAGAAATATTTTCTGGTTGGGAATTTATTATCAAAAGACCAGAAATCAGTAGAATTGTGTTGGCAAAGGGGATGTGGGCGACTGGAGGTGGTGCGCAGATATTCTTACTAATTTTGATCGGAATGAACTCAACTTTGGGAGAAATATCCACAGGTGCAGCTGGAATTGGCGTTCTTTACATGGCTCGAGGCTTTGGAAGTGGATTTGGCCCATTAGTTACTAGGCCGCTTATGACAGTTCAACGCTACACCCCTTACATCATCGGTATTTCCTTGGGCGGTGCTGGTATTTTCTACACAGGAGTATCATACCTAGAATGGGGAATTATTACACTTGTTTTGGTTTTCTTCAGCCATGCCTGCAGCGGTATTTCTTGGGTCTTTAGCACAACCCTTCTTCAGCGTAGAACAGACAATGATTGGATGGGGAGGGTTGCTGGAACAGACAATCTCGTCATTACCTTAGTCATGGGTATATCTACAATCTCTGCTGGATATATTATCGAAGAGAATATTCTTTCTTTACGTGAAACATTGCTACTAACCGGACTGATTCAGATTTCTGTAGGATTGATATGGTTATTATTTTCTAGTCCAAAAGAAAAGAGATTTTTGAATGGTTAAATCTGTGATGGCTGAGGGGATAGCATGGCGGAGAGTAGATTGGTTTGGATTGACCTTGAGATGACCGGTCTCGACCCCGATGAAAATACGATTATCGAAATCGCAACGATTGTGACTGAATCTGATTTATCCATTGTTGCTGAAGGACCCAGTTTTGCTATAGATGTTGGAAAAGAAGAATTGGCAAAGATGGATAATTGGAATGTAAAACATCACACCGAGAATGGCTTGTTAGATAGGATTCAATCAGATGGTGTTTCAATGGAAAATGCGGAGCGACAGACTCTAGAATTTTTGAAACAACATTGTTCTCCAGGTCAGTCTCCATTATGTGGAAACACTATCGGACAGGATCGCCGATTCTTGCGTAGATATATGCAGGAGTTACACGATTTTTTCCACTATCGAAGTGTTGATGTCACCAGTATCAAGATTCTTGCCAGGTCATGGTACCCAGAGGTAGGTAAGTGGCGAAAGAATTCAGGACATAGGGCTCTTGACGATATCAGAGGAAGTATAGAGGAATTATCCTACTATCGTGATAAATTGTTTCGTGATTGATTAGATTACTCAATAGCATTCCCTCTAGCGTCGGTAATTACTAGATTTACTCCTAGCCCTGTGCGGTGGAAGCAAATCAAATCTAGCCCATGAATAAGATGTCCAGTTCTGGCTCTACCTAAGGCCCCACTATCTTCCAAATCACTTAGAGGCCGTCTGACTCCATCTACATCATCAAACCAAGGCAGATGACCTTCAGGTGAGAATCGGATTCCAAGAATCATGTCTGTCCCTTCAGTCCATTGAGCCGCATCTGCATCTGCACCACTAGGAATCGCAGGTGCATTTGGATGGGTGTGCAACCAATGGGTGAATCTACTTCCACGTGAACCTCTATCAGTTGAGAACAGCCCATCCATCCATTCTTCGGGAACGTGGTGAACCTCGAATGAATTTCCTCGATTTACTAGGTGAGGTTTTCCGAGCATATATCCCTGTCCAGCGAATAATCCGGTTTCCTGATCTGCTCCAGAGTACGCTTCTACCACTTCCTTCGGATTTACCCGCTTGTTATCGGGATCCATTCCTACTAGAATCTCATCAGGTAAGGATTGGAATGTCCAATCAAGAATTGTTGCTAAGTTTTGGATTGGCATCAATAACACTGCAGCGTATGAGTCTCGGTTTGCTAATGATTGGCTATTGTATTGACTAGCCGCTTCGTGCAACCAAATAGGAATCAATTCTTCCACACCTCATGTTTTGCGAGTTGAAACTTACCAATTGAACCATCAGCGCCTGCATGCTCCATTGCTTCATTTGCCGCACTGGAACTGCTAATCCCTAGAATCATCCTCGGCCTTTCTATTTGATCAGCAGCGACTAATTCTAGCAGGCCTCGAAGAAATTCTAGACCCTTTATTGGGGGAATATAGTGGTCGAGTAGTAAGAGGTCTGGCTTGAATTCTTCAACACGATCGAAGCAATCCATAGTATTCCAATATTGCAATAATTCCCAATCACTCAGGTCTACTCCTCCCTCTACGAGAATCTTCTCTATATCATAGGAGTCCTCGAATGCGAGTACTCGCATACTTACATCTCCTGAACTTCCCACCATGGAGGGACATCGAACCAAGCCTCGTGTTCGTCTTCTCTATCAATTAACGGTAAGTATAGTTCAACTGATTCTACAAATAATCCACTAGCTGCACACGGAGATGGAATGTAATCCTCTCCACTTTCAGTGAACTCTAGAGTGAGCCAGCCTGAAGATACAACGACATCCATTGGATTAAATTCCATTAGCATTCTATAACTCGAAAGTGACGAGGTTGCCTTTGATTCATAACCACCATCACGATATCTAACATCCATCGTCGCATGACCTAGCCGTAGACCAGATTCTCCATCTTTCATAGTGACAAACAATTGGCCACCATTACACAATCCAGTGCTAACGTCAACGTGTAGAGTGGGAAGGCCTGAGATATGTATAGGAGAATCTCCCGGAATCGGGATTGTTTTTACGAATCCTCCCGAAGTCGAAGAAACCCATTCTCCAGTACCAAGTCCGAACCCCCATATCTCCCCATAGGCATCTTCAGGCGGCCATGTTTCTTCGATATGCCAGCGTCCGTCATTTCGTTGCATTTGCACATATGACTCAGGTTCATCTCCAATCCCCTTCAGGTAATATTCGAACCATGGGAATAACTCAACAGCCCAATCAAAACGTGTCATGTTTGGATAGGCCTCTGCCCCATATCCACTCGTCACTTCTGAATGTCTATCCGGTTGGTCGGGGTAATTGTGCGCCCACTGACCTGCAATTGTTCGAACGTTGATACCCTGTTGACGAAGCAGTTCGTGGGTAGGGAAAGCATGGTATGGGTCTACATTCCAATCTTGCATTCCCCAGACGATGTATACGCTACCGTTGTAATTGTCAAGCACATCCTGAAGATGGTATCTCTCATCCCAATAATCATTCCACTGGTCACCGCCAAAACCTGCTCCTAGCCATGTTGTGAAGGGACTAACAGGCCCAATTGCGTCGTCGCTACACATGCGCATATCGTCCTCGGTTGCATCTGCGGTTGCACCTTCGTAAAGGACATCATACAACATGGCTCGAGCTTCAGAGGAACCATTACGATAGAACATCTGCTGAACTCCAATCGAGCCAGATATTGGAACGATAGTCTTGAGATGTGGAGATGGGTTTTGAGCGGCTTCCCAATTAGTGGTTCCCGCATAGGACTTGCCCATCAATCCGACATTTCCATTTGACCAATTCTGTTCACCTAGCCAATGAACTGCTGCTTGAATTCCTATTTGTTCACCTAAGCCTTTGACGTCTTGGCAATGTGTCGATTTCCCAGTTCCGAAAGTTGAGACTTGAGCTAAGGCGTAGCCATGAGGTACGAATTGGTCTAACACCCAAGCCCCAACTCCTGCGTCAGGAATTGTATTCGGGTTCGAGTCGTCACCTGCTACACCTTCTCCTCCAAAGTCGTAGTACGGATGGATAGTCGCAATTACTGGGACTTTAGTTCCAGGTTCTACATCTGGCATCCACAATGCGATGTGCATTAGAGCAGGTCCAGGATACCCTACATCTTGTTCACTGAGTGGTAGATCGACTTCGACAAAGTGTTCAGTAGGACCACTCCAAGTATAGGGGCCTGCTTCTGGTAATTGGCTACGCAAGCCAGTCATATTGAGATCCATTTTGTAGCGTTGATCGACGGGTGTATTCCACCAG
>JAKUOA010000024.1 GCA_022451235.1 Candidatus Thalassarchaeum sp.
CTCAAATCCCTCAGACGGTCTGCAATTACAATCGCATCACGACCGACTGAATCAGAAATCGAGCGAACTTCGTCGATGAATCGCTCGACATCCTGAATTGAGCCTTCATCACAGTGAGCTGTCAACAAATCAGATTGATCGATTGTTTCGAGCAATAAGTCGATTATCCTTCCAGAAGAGGAGAGGTCAATCCATCTCTGAACTAATGCTATTTGTCTAGGGTTTGAACTGTATTCAATGAGACGATACATTAGATTCTCATCTTGCCTTGTGTCAAGGAATGATTGTAATTCGGCATCACTCATTCCAATCAAGGAAGAGCGGGCCACCCAAGCAGCAGCGAATTTGCTATTCGGACGAGCAATGAATTGGATTAATCCATCTAGGTCTGCGACAACTGGTCGTTCCATCAAGCCGCCTTCTCGGTCAGCTTGAACTGGTATGTCGTGATCCCGTAGATGTCTAACTAGGGCATCTCGGATTTTTGAGCGGCTGGCCATTAGTACCATGATGTCACTATATCGAACGGGATCTTCAGGTGCTGGTATTGTTACCCAATTCCCATCGGGTGCCATAACTCTAGTTTCTCGACATTGAGTCATAGCCTGTATTCGCTTTGCAATCATCATCGCTTGACGCTCATTAGAATCTGCTTTACCAGACTCGAATGGATCGATGTAGGTTGTCAATTCGGTTGGAGGGTTTTCTTCTCCATCATTCATCACTGGACATATCCATTCCAAGGTTCCGCGATTATTTTCTTTTGCAGGTGATGGTAACAATCGCTGAGCTGAGGCGTAGTAATCTGCATCGGGGAAGAAGCGATGTCTGTCAGAGAATATATCCTCCCACCATTCGTTCATAACATGTAGAAGCCCTCCCTCTGTTCGATAGTTCGTAGTAAGAGAAATCTCACCTTCGGAACGAGCAGTGACCTCTTCTGGACTGAGTGAAGTGATACCTTCGGTGGTTTCAAAATGTATCCATTCTGTTAGATTTCGCGCATTTTCTTCTGATAGTTGGGAGGCCCGTACAATTTGTCGCCCATGAGAAAATCTTGGGTCGCGGCTTGCTACGTCACTTCTGAGAACCGGTTCTCGAGTTAACTCAGATATGTTCTCATACTCATGTCGATTTATCGAACGAAGTCGGTGAGCAAATTGTCTGAATCCAGCGACTTCAGCTTGCCTGAATGCATAGATTGACTGTTTCATGTCCCCGACATAGCAGACTGTTGGCTGCCAGTCTGTGTCTGGTTCGGTGAGTTCGTCGGTTGCAAGATACTCACGTGGCCCCCAAAGTCGTGATAGAATACGCCACTGAAGAGGTGAGTTATCTTGAGCCTCATCGATAATGAAAGCTCGATACCTTCGCCTAATCTGTCGTAACCTTTGGTAACGGTGTTCGAGATCGCGACGGATTTCTGCGAGATTTGAAGCAGAGTCCCCTGCCAATTCTGGATTTGCTTCCATCTCATCCAAGATAACAAATGCACGATGAATGTGATCATCACGCCAAGTATTCTCTCCAATGGAATCTAGGGCTGAAATTAATGGCTCAGGGTAAAATGTTCGGCAGACTCTTGGACAAGAATCCAACAATAAATCACCCGCTAGCAATGCTATATCCCGATGCTCGTGAACCTCTTCCCTCTCTTTTAGAGCATCGACGATTCCAGCCAAACCTCGAAGAATGGTTCGAATATCATCGAGGTTTCTCGCTTCTGCTTCAATATTGAATGAATACTCCTTAGGACTCATTCCACTTGGAAGTCGTTCAGGCAATTCATCCGGAAGATGTCTCAGATTAAATCGAGCATTTGCTGGGATAATTGTGTCCTGTCTAGAATCTAGAATTAAGGCGAGTAAAGAGTGATGTTTCACCCTTTGTCCAACCTCTGAACCGAGGGTGTTTTTTGCTTGTGTATGGCAATTGTTCCATATTTCTCTGACGTTAGATTTGTCTGGGCCGTTTAGGGTTGTGTAAGATTCTATTCCAGGTCTCCATGGATAACTAGAGTGATTTGGTAATTTACCACCAGGGAAAGGATTCCACTCATCTACCTTGAGTATACTTCCTCCGACGATACACATGAATACCCTGCTAAGCCATATCAAACGCTCCCAATCTTCTGCAGGAGGGCCCTCATCGGAGAGTAAGGACAAGACATGGATTCGCGTTCCAACTTCCCAACCATTAGGGAATAACCCAGGATAACTACGAACACAATCTACGTAATCCTCGATAATAGATTGAATCGTATTTGTCACTTCTTCAATGTCTTCGGCCCTAATGGAAGTCATGAGGCGTTGTTGCAAACGCTCCGGATCTACACTACCATCAAGGCCCAGCAGACCTCTTTCTCCCTCTGAAATAAATATCGATTTCGAAATTATAGGGTTGAGTATGCTGGTCGCACGGTTACGTCCAGAATAGTGCTGAGTTATTCTGTCTCGGGCTGCTAAAACCGCTTCAACATCATTAGATGGAATTCCAGCATCTACTGCATCACCGTACAAATTAGGGGAATTAGGTAATCTCCAAAGTGTGTTGATACTTTGTTCGGTAATTCGTAAAATCTCTGACTCGGTGACAACGTCTTCTCCGAATTCGTCCCCGAGATAGCTACGGTATGGAGACACTAATTGATTGAAGAACGAGTCAATAGTGCCAATTGGAGCATCTTCTAACAACATCAACAATTGTTCTGGGAATCCTTCGTGAGTGATTCTTGGGTCTGCGTCAAATTCGCCGGATGTCGTGAATGAACCGGATTGTAATCGTGCGATTTTTTTCCTTAATTTATCTCTCATCTGGTCCGCAGCGGCTACTGTAAATGTCAGAAGTACTACTTCTGCTGGTAGCAAACCCTCCCAATCTTGCAAATTCATCCTTTGGGAAGAAGGTGAAATTAGAGTGCCACCCTCTAATTCTCTAGGTCTTTCTGGTCTTGGAAGGAGGCGTGTTGCGCGTTGTTCCTTCTCGAGATAATGCTGAACAACTCTCTCTACAATAGTCATAGTCTTGCCAGTTCCAGCGCCAGCGTCGATTACAATATGTGAATCTAGATTTAGTGCTAGACGCTGGCCAGTGTTCAGAGTGATGGGCGCCGAATTATCCTCTACATTACTCATCGTCATAGATTACCACCTCTGACTCTAACATCACATACCGAAGTTACGGGACAGAATTTGCAGGCGTCCTCGCTCGGAGTTGGGTGAACTCGTCCATTGGCTGCACCTGCTGCAGTAGCAAGGGCAGTGGTAAGGCGCTGAGCTAACCAAGCCCTGAATGAGTCACTAGCTTGTTCTGGTTCTTCATCGGGGAAACGATGCATTCGAGATGTTTGAGGGTGACTCCTATCTCCTAACTCAAGCGAAGAGGATTCCTCGTTAATATGGCCTGAAACTTCTAAGAAATGGTTAGTATTATGGCCAATTACACTGATACCAGCAGCGATTACCAAGTCGCCTGGATGTGCTATCTCCCAAGCTCTTGCATATAGTGCAAGTTGTAATTCCTCTAGTAACCCCAAGCGATGTCGTTTGATTGGTTTACCTTCGCTGGTTTTTATATCTCGAATGATAATTTGTCTACGAGGTCGCCAATCCTCACCATCTAGTCGGATTGGTGCTACAGTTTGGGACCCATTTTCATCCTCAAAAATAGTCATCTCAGAGTCGAATGGGACTAAATCGACTCGATCTATTTCTCCCCTCAATCTCAAGGAGGGTAATTCGCCGTGACCATGGCTGGAAATCTCTTCTGGGAGAGATATTTCTATCCCATCTTCATCGAAAGAAAGTGCCTCCCATTCGATTGCTATCGGTATTGCTCCGGATAATGTTCGTTCCTCTGCAATCATTCGACCAATTCGGCCGGCTAAGGGTGTTGGGCTTTCTTCGCCGAGCCAATCAAACCAATCATTTCTCGTAAAGCCGGTTAGCATACGTAAGCGAGTATTGGAGACTGCGTCAGTCCTCTCTAACCATGGGGCTAAATTCGCAAGAATACTTAGAGCGATAGATTGTAATTCGGAATCGCTTTGACTTGCATTTGCAATATTCAAAGGTAAGTTGCTAGTTTGTATTTCTTCGATTGTTCGTTCTTTATTCTCCTCGACGCCTAAAATTTGCTCAATCAATTGATGGTGGACTTTGTGGAGCAAATTTCCTTGCACTCTAGCATCAAGATCTTCCCTTTGACGCTCCTCTTCTTTAGCATACAAACCTCGGGTTAGCCAACCTTTTCTTGGACAGGATAGCCACTGTTTCAGGCGACTTGCTGACCAGATTGGAACTGTTTGTCCCGCTCCATTGGTATGTCCATGTCGTGAATCGAATGGGATTGAACCAGTTTCTTCAGGTCGGAGTGGTCTTGGGTCAATTGAGGCCATCCTTGGGCCTCCGACTACTGGCCACCGTGAGGCCGTCCTTGGACTAACCTTGTTCTTTGGTGGGCTGACGATCAATCGTCTATCTTCAATGCCCCAAAGGTGAGGAGTGGCGGATTCAGGTAGGTATCCTTGCTCATCTAAGCCCCTTTGTATTCGTCGTTCTCGATCGTGTTGTATTTCTATGTCTAGGGGTATTGAAACCGCTGAGGGATTGAGGGGTAATCTAGATGGTGGTTGCATACTTCTCAAGGAGTTCCCATCTTGCCATCTTTGATTACTCGAGTCATTTTCTCTAATCGGAGATTCGTCCAAGTTAATGGAAATTGAATCCGGACTGTGACTACTAATCCATTCACGAATTGGAGCAGCGACTGGCGTAGATTTGTCCTCGCTGGGATCTAAAATTACAATCTCTGAATTTGCCGCACTTAGCAAATGAAAGAAATGATGACGTGCCTGGCGAATTGGAGTATCTGGTCGAAGAATTCCTAATCTATGTCTTTCCTCTTCTCCAAGCAGAGGGACTTTGTGAACTCGTAAATCCCAAGAAGAGCTGGATATGTTTGCTAGAATTATCAAATCTGCATTACAACCCAAAGCATCCTCTGGGGTACATAGACGGACACGACTGTATGAATTGCTACCACCACTTCTTACAGGAGTTGAAGAGAGAATTGTTTCCAATTCAATAACCCAATCAGAGCCATATTGCGGAATTGATTGACCTGTTGTCCGTTGCATCCTTCGAAGTCTAGAATGTGCATCCACTACACTTTGCACTACTGCTGCTGGAAGCGAATTAGATCCATCTGCTAAGTCCAGTCCTGATTCTAAATCGACTCTAGATAGTGCCTCAATAAGCCATTCATCACCACTGTTAGTGGCTTCTACTTGTGGCAAGTTTTGGCCGCTATGACAACCGCGCCACAACTCAGGATTCGAGAGCGCGGTCTGATCATAATCTGCTAGAAGTGGTCTATTACTTTGGGCCAGTGAAAGTAGCCACCACTGCGTTGCTTCCTTAATCGGGCCCTTGTCTACGTGGAGGTCTTCTCTTGCGAGAGTGGTTAGCCATCTATCTAGAGTTCCTGCTCCACCAAGTATGTGGTCGCTTCTAGCCAATTCCGATAGTAAATCCGCGTTCGCAATTGGAAGAATTTCATTATTCGATGGGTGAGAATTTACCTCTGGGAAAATTCTCAAAGATTCCTGTAAGGCAAGGGAACGCAATGAATCTAGAGACCATGCATTAGGCCCGTGACAAATACCAGCGAGGCTAGCGAGCCAATGCCCGAGGGGTTTGCTAGAAGCCATCGATTGTGAACTTGGTAGGGAAATTCCTAGATCGTTTAAGGCCCTAATCCATTGGTGATTGTCTTCACTCGATGTTGGGTCAATAAGCAATATGCTAGCATCCGGATTAGTCCTCAGTTGCTCTGCAATTAATCTAGTAGCTAGTGGAATCGAATGAGCCTCTCTCTGAATTGTAAATCTGCGATGAACTGAGTTTTCTACTCCTTCTGATAGGTCCGCCAAATCATGCCTAGGTAACCAATAAGGCAAATTTTCTGAATCGCTAATTGGGTATTGGTCTTCTAGAAGAAATCCATGTAATCCCTGTCTAAAGTTCCCAGGATAGACCAATTGGTGAATAGAACGATGTTGTGAAATTGCTCGTAGTAAGTCTATTTTCCGAGAGGGCAACACCGGAGAGTGGTCGAGCATTACAATTCCATCTATCTCTGAGAGGCTGAATGGTGGGTTTTCAGAATCAATTGTCCTATCGAGTCCTTCGATTACTCGATCTGTAACAAAGTCGGGATGGGTGCCTCCCAATTGCTCTTCCAATTCTCTAAGGACGCGGGAGAAGCCTGCAATACCTGGTCCCTCCCAATCTTCTAGCCTTCCCTCGCGTGCTAAAACCGAATGTAAAAGGGCTAGAGAACGCGTCTTGTTCCGATTCCATCGGAGTTCAGGTATTGGATGAATAATTGGGAATTGAAAATTAGCAGCAGCATCGGCACAGGCGGCATTCAATATCAAATTCCAGCCGCTCGACATCGATAGAATTCTTGGCATTCGTAAATCTGCAAGAAGAGATTTTTCAAGAGAATCAATAGTATGGTGAAGTGTTCTATCTATCACCAATCCCTCATCTGCTAAGCGTTCAAGGTTCTCTCGCCTAGCCTGCTCTCCCGGATAGAGAATGAGTATGCGAGAAGGACCGCCTTCAGAGTTAGGTAATGGGTCTGTGCTCTGCCGTTTTACATGGTCCAATAACCAATCTGGAAGAGGCCCCGGATGAACCTCTTCGTTGGTAATAGAGTGTACCAGTTCCTGAACCATGACACCACCGAGCATCTATGATGCTTTGAGGGGGTTCTTGAACCCGCCGATGGGATTGGCTCAGAATTGACCTCATTGGCGTCGGCTTCTCACTAGGGGGACGGGGAGGAGGAGAGAGAATAGGGTAGATATGCCTACTCCAGGTAGACTATCGTGGAAACTATTGCCGCCTTCTTTTTCGATTTCCCAATCAATTAGTAATACGGCTTTCATATCTTCGCCATCCCACGTTTCTGGGACGTCGAGAATTACTGTTCCATTGGCCCCAGAAAGCTGGTTTGCTGCATGATTTACATGCAGATAATCTTCCAGATTATTACTCCCATCTTCGAAATTTGCTGAATCCTCCACAAAAAGAATCCATGGAGTTGTGGTCTGTGTTGGACAATCGTCAGCACAAGAAAAATCTAGATTATCATAGTTCCAAGAAAAACTCGCTCCATTTTCACTAAAAGATACTGAGAAATCGATTGTTCCGCCAGTGAACCAAGCACGATTCCCTACCTGCAATGATTGCGAATAATCGTCAACTAATGATACCCCTTTTGCTCTTGAACCGGTGTGTAGACGCTGACCATCTACTACCAAACTAGGGGCGATTCTCTCCTCTCCTGCAACTGATTTCGAAGACTCTCCATAGTGTTCTACCCACCTCTCTTCGGTACTATCAGAACCGAATGGGTCTTCTGGTTCAATCCATACTCGGTGATAGTGGATAAGAACTGCATCTACATCCTGAACTGCCTCACTCATGGCTTCCTCTGATGTTACACAGTTTACGCACCAGGTTGCTGTGTATACCTCAACTATATTCGGCAGATCAACATAATCTGCACTGGTGGTTGAATCGGCTGTGCCATTACCCATTGGTAAGGTGAGTCCGCCAAATGTTCCAGCATCCTGCTGACCTCTAGCATCGAGCCAAATGGTTCCGGTCTCTGCGAGAGCACCCATCGGTGCTAGTAATAGAGCGGAGAGAAAGACCGCCAGAATGCTCTTCATCGAATCGGCGAAATCATTCTGGTGATGAAGGGTTCGCTATTATTGCGTCGAAGAAAAGGCCGTAATCGTCCTTTCAATATCCTCATCGGTGATATGTAAATGAGTTACTGCTCTTACCTGTGAATCATGTATATCGATGATGTCAACACCTTGTTCTGCGAGTGATGATACAACTGATTTAGCAGTACCTTCAGGTGTTGAAATTAGAACTATGTTTGAATGAACCGCATCTAATTCTACGGAGTAATTTGGCATTTCATTAATCGCTACTGCTAGCCTCTTTGCTCGAACGTGATCTTCAGCGAGTCGCTCCAAATTATTCTCCAAGGCATATAGTCCGCCTGCGGCGATGATTCCTGCTTGCCTCATACCTCCTCCCAGCATCTTGCGGAACCTGTGGGCTCTGTCAATGAATTCCTTACTACCAACAAGAACCGAACCTACCGGAGCGCCTAGGCCCTTAGATAGACAAACAGTCACGGTATCGAAATCTCTCACCATTCTCGCAGGGTCGGTTCCTGAGACCGCTACGGCGTTGAATAGTCGAGCCCCGTCCATGTGTACATTGCAATCATTTTCATGAGCTACTTGACAAATTTCATCGAGTATTTCTTGTGGATAAACTGAGCCACCGCCTAGGTTTGATGTATTCTCGACGCAAACCAGACTACAATCTGGATAATGCGATTCGCTACCCTCTGCTTTACGAATCGCTGCCTTAACGTCCTCTGGTTTCATTATTCCATCTGCAGCGGGAACTAACGACATTGAACAACCTGCAAGGGAGGCATAACCTCCCCCTTCGTATCGGAAAATATGTGATTTGGTATATGCGACTATCTCGTCGCCAGGACGAGTGTGAGCGAGTATAGCTACTGCATTACCCATAGTACCTGAAGAAACGTATAGGCCTGCTTCCTTTCCC
>JAKUOA010000025.1 GCA_022451235.1 Candidatus Thalassarchaeum sp.
TGCGATTGAACGTAGATTTTGCTCATCATCTTTCGCAACGTTCCAATGTATTTCTCCTAGTTGAGTTTCTGTTTGGTAAGTTGTTGAAGATTTAACTCGCAACCTAGAATTTTCAGAGGCCAGTAACAATACATCTAGAGATTCTGGATTGGAAAGTAATTCGTTTAGAAGATCATTGTTGAAGGGGAAGCAATCGGTATCTTCGCAGGATTCGATTGGGACTTCCAGGCAACCTGAAGAACATGAAATCATGAGCAATATTGCCAGGAAGACCGCCCTCATTGAGATAAATCCCATGACTTATCGCTGATGAGGCTATGGTTTGCAGGTCGGCCAAAATGGACTCTATTGAGCCCCTATGATAGTCTCAGACTCCTTGCGTCGCCCCTATATGGAGTGATTATGGCGCGTAAAGCGAGAAGGGGGCATATTGGTGATTGACAACATCCTCGTGGTCTACAAGAAAAACTTCGAAGAGGTTCATGACCAAGCGTTGGAATCAATCCGAACTGAATTGGAAAAAATTGTCGGGGAACGTGGAATTAGTGTGGATTATTCAGCCAGAGAGACTGTTAGACGCGCAGATTTCATCGGATGCGATTTGGTAGTTGTATTAGGTGGCGATGGAACTCTAACTTCAATTGCCCATTCAGTAGATTCCAATACTCCAGTTATGGGAGTAAATTCTCATCCAAGGTCAGAGGATGAAGATGGCTCCTATGGCTTCTATATGGGCAGCGACCCGGAAAACTTCGCCTCTGATATTCGCGCTGCAATTGCAGGTACTGCAATCGTAAATCGACTACCTAGGTTACAGGCCGAAATTGAGACCACAAGTGGAAATAAAATTCGTTGTGATCCTGCTTTGAATGATTTGTTGGTAGCCAACACACACCAATATCAACCTTCTAAATACAGAATACAACGTGGAGAAAATGTCGATTCCAAACAATATTCCTCAGGTTGTCTCTTCTCAACATTCCTTGGTCAGGGTGCCTGGTACCGCCATGTTGTAAATATCGAAGGAACCACATTCCCTCTATCTGAAGTTGACAACCATTATCTCTTCGTTGCTAGAGATTTACCGCGAAATGAAAGACAGGGAGACGGAACATACTGGGAGTGGACACAACAGCCAACAGTGATGACGAGCGATATGCATCGTGGATATGTTGTTAGCGACGGCTGGGATGAAACCCACTTTACCCGTGGCTCTACAATCACCATCGATATTCAAGGTCCTGAATTACAACTACTGACATTCAGGAGCACAATGCTAGACCGAGTCGCCAATTGGCTAGACGCATAATTCACAAGATTTGCTTGAGGAATAACTTGGTTCGATCGTGTGTAGGGTTGTCGAAGAATTCGTGCGGGGTGTTTTCCTCAATAAGGTGACCTTCGTCGAATAGTATGCAGCGGTCGGCAACTTCCTTGGCGAATCCCATTTCGTGTGTAACTACAATCATCGTGATATCTCTTTGAGCGAGATCCTTCATCACATCCAACACTTCCTTGATCATTTCAGGATCAAGAGCGCTGGTTGGCTCGTCGAAAAGCATGATTTTCGGGTCCATTGCCAAGGCTCTTGCAATGGCTACACGTTGTTGTTGACCACCGGATAAGCCACTGGGGTACTTGTAGGCCTGCTCGGGAATTCCTACTCTCTCCAGTAATTCCATGGCTTTGTCTTCTGCTTCCCTCTTTGTCATCCCCTTGACTTTCATCGGAGCCAATGTGATGTTTTCCATAATCGTTAGGTGGGGGAATAGATTGAATTGTTGGAATACAAATCCTACTTCCGATCTAACATACTTCAAATCGGCAACTGTTGTATCCTCGTCAACAGTGATTCCATCGATTTTTATGGTACCTCCACTGTGTGGTTGAAGACGATTTAGTGTTCGAATGTATGTTGATTTACCAGACCCAGATGGCCCAAGAATAACGATGATTTCACCTCTCTTTATCTTGATATCCACGCCTTTCAATGCCCAAAAATCTCCAAAGTTTACTTTCACGCCTTCTGTCTCAATAATGTAATCATCCGAATTATCACTCATGCCATTTCACCTCCACCTTCCTTGACTAAGCCAAGGTTCTTCTCAATTCCCATTGAGAGTCTAGAAAGATAGAATGCGAATACCCAGAATACAATCGCTGTAACATATAGCGGTTCTAGGAAGTCTCCTAGGAATCTGAGATCAGTATTTGGCAAGTCCTTTGCCAGTTTGAAGAAATCGAGAATGTTGACAATGAATAGTAGGGTTGTGTCCTTCCATAGACCGATGAACACACTTACGATAGAAGGTAGAGTTGTTCTAACGGCGTTTGGCAACTCTACTGTCATTTTGGTTTGAATCGGAGATAACCCTAATGCCATAGCTGCTTCTTTCTGACCACTATCTACTGCCTGTAGTCCTCCACGCAAAACCTCTGCAATGTAACAACCACCAAATATTCCGAACATCAGAAGCATTCGAATGATATCTTCAGCATCATAAAACGGATCCATCAAATCAGGCATCATGAATACAGCGAAGTAAAGCCAACAGATTAACGGGCCAGAACGAACCAATTCAATTAGCATAACAGATGGAACCTTGAATAATGGGAGTTCACTTTGCCTACCAAAAGCAAGTACTACTCCAATTCCAAATCCTAGAACACATCCCGCTGTGGCAACAATTAGATTGACGAACAAACCACCCCATTGAGAGGCTTCAATTCCATTTCCTGCCAACTTATCCATAGTGCTTGGAACTGCTGTCCCAGCAATGATTTCATCACTAAACGATTGAGCGGGATTTCCACCAGCAAGTTCTGCTAATTTCTTCACGAATTGTGGAGGATCCATGATGATTAACGCAAAGAAGAATATGCTGATTGCATAAATTGTCAAATACGACCTTAGTCGATTGACAATATATTCCTCAGAATTTGAAGAATAGTAGAAACTTGCAGCAAACGTCGCGTAAGTGATAGCAACACAAATTAGAATCTTCGTTGTAACGACGTCTGTATTGTAACTAACCTCAGTTGGGTTGGTTGCAATTAGCGTAATTATTCCTGCTAGAATTCCAAAACCGACCACGAATTTTAGAGGATTTTTGTTAGAAGTTCCGTAGGCTGCTCCGAACAGTCCGCAGGTTAGGTATGTTGTCCACCAAAGTCGGAAATTCTGGTTTATCCCATAGCAATCATTGGTATCTATACACATTGCCGAACCAGGTGATTGAGTCATTTGCTCTTTCATTAATTGCCCCATCATTACTAGATCTCTGTTAGCCCAAACAACCACCCAATCGGCTTCGATTAGGAAGAAATGACTGAGTCCTCTAGTCACAATGAAGATTATCCACGCAGTAGAAATCCCAAGAAGAGCAGTTGATACACTCTTTCGGAAGGTTTGCTTAATCAGAACAGTCAGTGTTACCCACCATGCCATAATTAGTGCGAGTGCAGAAATTGTTGAGTACAGGAATGATTCTGAGAAAGATACCACTCTTCCATCGGTTAGAACAGCGTCAGTTGTCGAAGCTTGCATAGCAAGTAAACCGTCGCTTGTGAGCATTTCCAAAAGCCAGTGTTGTTGCATCTCCAAGCCAAAAAGCCCTATAATCACTGCAAGTCCAATTGTGGCATAACTAACAATTTTATTCGAATTTTCGTCTAGGAATTTAGCACCTGACTTACCCGCTACAGATTCTTCAAATTCAACCAGTGAGAAGTTTGTTAACCTGTCAGAAAATGAATTAGTAAACTCCTTGAAAGGAGAAACTCTAGTATTATCTTCACCAGTCATATTTTCACACTCGTTACTCTGGAGTTATACCAATTCATAATGGCAGAGATGGTAAGGCTTCCAGCCTGATAAGTTACTAGTAGCAACAGGAATAGAGGAATCAATTGACCTACGTTATTCATCATAACTAGGATTACATAGAATATATCTGTATAGGCAACAACTACAGCCAGACTGGAGTTCTTCCACACATTCATGAATTGATTATTCATCAATGGGACCATGCTTCTGAGAGCCTGTGGAAGAATGACAAGTCTCAGTCTTTGATATGGATTTAGTGACAAAGAAATTGCCGCCTCAACTTGTCCACGAGGGAGTGATTGAATGCTTCCTCGAACAATCTCCGCAACAACTGACGCAGTGAATAGCGTTAGTCCAAGAAGCATGGCTAAGAAGAAAGGCGTTATTTCAAATCCAGTACCCTCTACTATGTCCCAACTTCCAGGTGCATCTATGACCCCGTCATTGTTCCAATCCTTGGTATACTCTGGGAAAGAAAGAACCTCGCCCATTTTGTACCATCCTGCGGCCATGGTGAATCCAAGAGCCAGTGCAATAGCTCCAACCCAAATACCGAATCTTCTACTGAGACCCTCCTCTGAATCGTCGATCTCCATTGAATTCATACCATCGTCCTCAATCCTAGTAGAAACTAAGAACGCGTAGATGATTAAAGCAAGACTAAGAATTGGACCGGCTAAAATTCGGAGATTACCCCATAGAGATTGAATATTTCCTGATTCAGGTGTTGAAACTACTGGTGAGAAAAACATCTCGAAGTAATTATTTGGAAGCCAATTGAAGGCTAAATCACCAATTGTAACTCTAGCGACAATGAAAACCAAAGTGGAGATTAGAAAAATATCTGCAGCTAATGCCTCGTATTTCCAGCCTAATTTATGAAAAGGACGACTGACTTTTCCAAAGAGATCCTGAGGATTTTTAATAGAACGCGGTTCGATTCTATCATTTTGACGAAGAAATATTCTAAGTATCGCTAAGCCAATTAAAGCCAAGAAAAATGCACCATATGAGGAGAAGGTTGCAAACCAAATTCCTTCATTACTGTAATAAATAGATCCACCCAAGAGTGACTTTTCATCGATAAACATCGGGAATTGAAGACCAATCTGGGTTGCGATAAGGAATAGAAGAACTGCAAGTGGTAAATTTCTGAATACTTCGACATAAACAGTAGCTGCTGTGGAGGCTAGTTTGTTACTTGAAAGTCTAGTAACTCCAATGATTATTCCAAGAATTGTACAACAGAAAATACTGACGAGTGTGACTCTTGCTGAATTAATTATTGCAGCCTTTAGGAATACCCATCGAGAGTCCCAATTTGGTTCAGCTTCTAGTGGCCAAGGGTTGATTTTGAACGTGTTAACTTTGTCCATGAAATCAAAATCTAACCCCCATCGATTTAGCATGACAGGGTTAGTGCCATCGACTTGAAGGAAGATTAAACGAAGGATAAGATAACTGAGGAACGGGAACATAACGAAGAATGCTAAAGCGGCAGTTCTCTTTGCTTGAGTTTCCGGGCTAGCTAATTCTTTGGATAGAATATAGGACCAGGAAAGGCCTACAATCATTGTCAGAATTGAAAGTACTTCGGGGATATTTTGAGAGATAAGAGGAATAAATGCCAGATTAAGAGTGATTGCGATGAAAATTACAATCGACATAATGGTTGTTAAGGGGCCAAATGAATCTATTGAGAAATTACGATAGGTATCTGCTTTGAACAAAAGATATACGTTGTCATTGAGTAATATGATTCCTGCAACTAGAGCGCCTCCAAGGAACATGAATGGAATTTGTGTTCCTGGACTTAATTCGAATACCATAGTGGAAAGTACGAATACCAAAAGGAACATGAAAACACCAAAAATCGAGGCAATGACACCCTCGAAAATATTGTCTTTGCCATTTACTATATTTGATGGCAAATTTACTATATTTGAAAATTCATTCTGAACTAATAAGTAACAAATTAGGATAAAGCTACCGTAGACCAATAACAAAGATTCTAGTGGGAAATACGTGAGGTTCATCTGTTGACCAATCTCACAACCAACTCCCGTTTTACAGGGGATATCTCTAGCCATCGAGGTAAGGTAACCAGAGGACATTCCGAGGAACTTAGTTGAATAAGAATAGAATATGCTGCTAGAAGCCATTAGGACTCCGGATGAGATTATTTTACGAACTGATAAGTCGGCCTGTAAAAGTGGAAATAGAATAATCGAAGATAATACAATCCCTACAATTATCGTTTCTACAATACTTAGGGAAAGAAAAATCGTGATTGGAAGAAGAATGACGAAGCCCGAAATTAAACAAAGAAGATCTGTTGATTTTCTGATTTCTTCCAACACGGCTATCACTCATGGAATTGGGTAAAAAAGTTGAATCCCCCGGGGAGTAATTCCCCCCCGGGGGGTTTCGTAAATCCGCCTATGGTGAATTAATTACTCAATTCAGCGCATTGGTGGTGCGTACTGGATTCCACCCTCTGATACCAGAGCGTTTAGGGTTCCAGCGCGCGAGATCAGGCAGTCGACCATTGAATCTGAACCGCTTGTACCATCGTACGAACCGTCACAGAAAGCATCGTCGTATGCCTCACCGTAGTTACCTGAAGCTTCTAGAACAGCTTGCATCCAAGTTCCAGCTAGTGGGTTGGAAGCAGTTCCTAGACCTAGGTTCTCAGTTAGAAGTCGGCACATACCTGG
>JAKUOA010000026.1 GCA_022451235.1 Candidatus Thalassarchaeum sp.
ATACCCACCCTCTTTTCGCATTGCGCGATTGTATCACGCTAGTATTCCGCCCAGCAGTCCTTGAAGGAACCACCAGATATCCATTGTTTCTCTAAACATAATTTCCCCATCTACCTAGGGGTTATCAAGACGTGTATCCATCACGCCCGTGTCCAAAACACGCCTTGATAACGTATACGTCCATCGTACAACTTATGATTAGAATGATATTGACTTTGATGGTTGGGTCGTACGCTGGTATTGCTATCAGCGTAATGAGCTTCTCAGCCTTCCTAGCGTGATCGATGTGGCACTGGTGCGTGTGTGTCTAGCGAACGCTATCTGCAAAATTAGCAGAAACACTAGCGGTCGTGATTCACGCAGGCACAACAAATAAGGCCTATTCCTTCAGATTAAATCCATGCCTCCGGTAGTGTGTCCACGGTGCCATACAGAACTGGAGGACAAGGGCGATTGGTGGAGCGGAACGACCTGCGAGTGCGGTAACTGCAAGGGAATACTCGCTGACAAGAACTGGCTGGAAAGTAACATGCACCAGGGAGACTATCTGAGGCTGAGCAAGAGAGTTTCCACGGGTTCACCAGCAGGAATACTCTGCCCGCATTGCCTAACTATTCGGCCACGACGCCCGATTGAGATGACCAAATTCACGGTTTCCCCCGGTAGGAAAAGCTACGAGGTCGATGGTTGTCGGAAATGCGGATCGATGTGGTTTGACCAGGGCGAGTTGGAACCATACGAGGAGGGAGGAGATGGAGATCCATCTATCGTTAGGTCCAGGAACAAAAAGGACCCAGTGGAAAGTTTGGGAGACCCCTTTCCCGGAAATGCAGCACTCAGTATCGTCGATATATTGACGGCAATTCTCACTGGCTTCTAGGCCATGGGATATATGCCCCTATCGCGTCCAGGAGAGCCACAAAGTTGCTAACATTAATTTACTGAAATTTTTCCCTTTAGTCGTGGAAAAGAGACCTTCACAGTGGTGGCAGGATGAAGAAAACAATGGTGGAGAGGGCTCCAATCAAGCCCCCTCTGCTTCTATCAGTCAGAGTGTAACAACATTGGATGGCAGGCCACCAGAGAAGAATAGGCTGACTGCAGGGATTCTGGCTCTATTGGTGGGCGGTTTCGGCGTTCACAAATTCTATCTGGGTTACAACAACCAAGGAATCATCTTGCTCCTGATGTCAACGGTAGGGATGGTCCTCGTCTTCCCGCTATTCGCATCGGCAATAATCGCACTGTCAGAAGCGATAATCTATCTCACAACGAGCGATCAGAAATTCTACGATACCTACGAGGCCAATCAGAAATTATGGTTCTAAATTCGGCCGGCAGAATTCTAATATTAGTACGCCATCTTGTGATACATGCAAATCAGCGAGATACTTTCACAATCGAAAGACATCCACCAATGGATAGTAGAAAAAAGAAGGACAATCCATCGCCATCCCGAATTGATGTACGAGGAGTTCGAAACGAGCAAGCTCGTTCAAAGTACCTTGAAAGAGTTAGACATCCCATATGAAAAAGACATAGCGATAACAGGAGTTGTCGGGCTCATTGGGAATGGCGGCGACCCATGTATCGCACTAAGGGCGGATATGGACGCCTTACCGATCCATGAAGAAGCAGATGTGGATTTTAGAAGTGAAATTGATGGAAAAATGCATGCCTGCGGCCATGATTGCCACACTGCAATGCTCCTAGGGGCAGCAAAAGTCCTGAAACAGAACGAACAGGCAATAGAAGGCACAGTCAAGCTGATCTTTCAACCCGCAGAAGAAGGGGGAGCAGGTGGTAAGATGATGAGGGAGCAGGGGGTTTTGGAAGACCCCGAGGTGAAGCAAATCTTCGGATTGCACGTCACCGACCAATTACCCGTGGGAGCCCTGGCATCCAGAGAAGGCACGCTATTGGCAGCCACTTCATCAATCAAGATTTTAGTTAAAGGAAATGGGGGCCACGCAGCCATGCCCCACCTTACGGTGGATCCAGTGGTTACCGGCTCGAAGATAGTGGTCGAACTCCAAACGCTAATCTCCCGTGAACTGGATCCCTTGGAATCTGGTGTAATCAGCATCACGATGGCAAATGCGGGTACTGCGACGAATGTGATTCCTCCGACAATGGAATTACAAGGCACAATAAGATCACTGACCAGCGAGGGCATTTCACAATTGCAGAACAGAGTCAAAGAGGTAGCCGAATCAATATCTCTGGCCAATCGATGCGAGGCTGAGGTGACGTTTCCGGGCAACGATTTCCCACCCACCGTAAATGATGCCGAATGCTGGGAGTTGAGCAAATCAGCATCAGAAGAAATCCTAGGACACGGTAGGGTCGCAGAAATGGGGCCGATAATGGGAGGGGAGGATTTCTCGTACTACACCGAAGTGATACCCGGGTGCTTCTCTTTCATAGGCGTCGGCAATCCAGAGACGGAGGCATATGGCGTGCACCACCCCAAGTTCAAGGTTGATGAGGAGGCTCTTTCCCTGGGAACCGCCATCCACGTCAATACTGCATTCAACGCATTGAAGGGTGCAACATAGAAGGGGATTGTTCCAGATGGCGAGTTTGGCGGATGTTGAAAGAGCGCAGCAGGAATGGGGCGATGGCATTGTTGCTATCTCCGAAGCCCACAGGAATGGTGGCGACTACGTCGGAATAGCAGCAAATCACATCGATACATTGTACGCGTATCAGATCGGGCCAGTCATGTTCAAGCCTACCTTGGCAGCACTGGATCAGTTCCGACCCACTTCCGAATCGGCCTTGTCCTACTTCGTCGCATCGAACAACGCTTGCCCCGAGGACGAAGGTTTTGCCATAAAGGGCTGGACAAAGGTCAGATTCGAGAATGACAAAGTGACTACGGATGGAAACAGGGCCTTTGCAATGGGCAACTATTTCTTCACCGATACAGAAGGATCCGAGGTCAAGGTGGAGTATACCTTTGGCTATATCGAGGATGAGGATTCGAACCTCAGAATCCAGCTCCATCACTCTTCTATGCCCGCCTCTACAAATTGAGCCTAGGGGATTAATCCCCATGATTTAGTGATGCCATATCAGGACTGCCGGGAAATCGCTTAAGTCATCAGACTAGTGTTATGGGGTGATGATAGAGATAGTCTTCGCCATAGTTGCCGAGTTATTCGGAGCACTATTGCTTGAAACAATCATCGGGATTGTGGCAATATACGCTTCATTCTATCAGTGGATAAAGGTAAGAGACATAAAATCCAACGAGAAAGGTGATTTTTTTCTCCCAGCGGGCTTCCTGGCTTTCGGCATGATCGTCGCTTTCTCGTTGGAAATACGGCTTTTTTCCGTGTTCTACGTCCTCATTTTTCTCCCGCTATTCATAGCGTTGATGATGACTGGTCTGGCCCAAGATAAGCAAAAATCCGACGGGGACTTGACATACAACGAAGGGGACAGATTCTGGGTAATTCTCAACGATGACGTGTCGCTCACTCCGGACCAGGAAGCCTTCATCGGAAAGGAGGGAGAAATTGACGAAGTGAACCATGATCGGACCGTTTCCATGACTTTCGCTGGGGGTTTGGAGGCCGAATTCCCGATACAGTGCCTGAGCAATACGCCCCCCAACTTGGAGAAGCCGGAGAAGAAGGGTTGGTGGACAAAATGACCTTCCAATTAAACTGCGATTCTTCTCCCTGAACCGCAAAGAGCCATATCTGGATATCGCGCGCTAAGGGCGTGTCGGGAGTCTTGGAGCATATCCACGAGGGCGCGAGAGTCGCACTCAGAAGCGTCCACGGGAAGTACCTGAGCGCTCAGCCCGACGGGCGTGCGGAATGGAATCGCGACCATGCAGGTACCTGGGAACATTTCCATCTCGAGAAGCGTCAGGGTGGTAAGATCGCACTCAAGGGCGTACACGGCATGTACGTGTCAGCGCAGCCTGACGGTAGCGTGCAAATCAATCGCAGAGCGGCACCTTCAGGTGGCTGGGAGGAGTTCACGGTCGAAGACCGTGGCAACAATGTAGTCTGTTTGAAGTCCTGTCATGGGAAGTACCTGAGTGCGCAGCAGAATGGCACAGCACAGTGGAACCGTGATCATGCGCCAAGAGGCGGCTGGGAAGAAATCCAGATTGAACAGTATCGCAAGACAAGTGAACCCATCTTGAATTCTGACAGCGGCATGATTCGAGGAGAAAGTATCCTAGTTTCGGAGCACTCATTACCAAAATATAATGGAATTTATACAATTCAAAACACTGAAATTAATGGGAAACCATGGTTCAAAAATAACTCTGGGTGTATTCTGTATTTCTATAATGCGAATTCGGGGGGAGGTCCCTCATGGAGTTTGGATGACCGTTCTCAAGACGGAACTAATGATTGGTTTAGGGGTGGTTGGATAGAACCACCGAATTCAGGCGGTCCACCTTTAGGAACTAGAAGATGGGAAGAGGCTGGAACCCGCCGGAGATTCGAAATAAAAATGGAATCCGTTTCAAAATCAACAATCGTCCAAGCAGCAACGATACCTGCCGATACCACGCCCCCGAGCGTAACCGTTTCAGGAGCCGGAAGTTCAGAAGTGAACGGCACCTACGTGTTCAAGCCAGGCGAACATGAGAATAGGCACTGGGATACCATCGCTGGCCATTACCAGCACACACAGAATCCCGAGATATTCATCGCCTTCCAAGACTGCGGAACGGCCCATCAACGCCCGGAGTGGAACAAGTGGATGATCATCTCAAAAATCGGGGTCCTCTATGCTGCGCATACCGGTGGAA
>JAKUOA010000027.1 GCA_022451235.1 Candidatus Thalassarchaeum sp.
TCGGAGTAGTTGCAGTGATTTTGGTTGTGATTCAATCCAACACGACTAGGCGTCATAATTGAGTGCCTAATTGCACTTCATCTACCATGAGTTGGCTAAACCTACTGGGCAAAGGGTTGTTTTCCGGAGCGGTAATTGTGACTGCTAGTGAGATAGCAAAGAAATCAACAGTGTTCGGAGCACTCGTGATTTCTCTGCCCTTGGCGAGTATAATGTCGCTAACATGGTTATACAACGATACGAAGGATACCGCTCAGGTAGCTGACTTTGCAGAGAGTATTCTGTGGTTGGTAATCCCAGCAATGCTGCTGTTCATGATCTTACCATATCTACTCAGACGCGGTTGGGGTTTCGAGGCTGCCATGGCTGTAGGAATAGTATCTACAATCATCGCCTATAGTCTGGGCATCTGGGCTGCACAGACATTTGGTCAAGTCGGTTAGGTTGTGAGAATCTGAGGCCTTCGCATATGCTGTAGGTGTAGTTCTAGCAAAGTCGGTCGGGGTTTGTCTTGAAGCGACAGTAAGCGGAATTTCGTATCCGGATTCCGAACTATTATGAAGAAAAGGTAGGACCGCGGGTCATGCCTGGAGCGTATGACCGAAGTCGCAATGCTGCAGTCGTCCGCGAGATTTCCACTAACTTCGAGGCTGCTGTGTCTAGTTTCTTTGGGACTAGAACTCCTAACCGAGAAGCGGCGCAGGGTGCACACGATGCATATGTTGCGGCTCTTCGTGCTCATGGCACTGATGTGACTATTCTACCTGGATTAGATGAGCATCCCGATTGCTGCTTTGTCGAAGACACTGCAGTGATGGTAGATGGAAAGGCGATTATTCCGAACATGGGCCACCACTCTAGAGAAGGAGAACAAGTGGCTGTTGCTGAACATCTCTCTTCCAGTGCTGAAATTATCAAGATGCCAGAGGGCGCTAAACTCGATGGTGGCGATGTTGTATTCTTCGATGATCGTTACTTGATTGGGGTTTCAACAAGAACGAATAAGGAGGGGGCTGACTTTCTTGCGAGTCATGTTCGAGAAGACGGTTTTGATTGTGATTTCATCGATATCCCAAGTTCAACTTTACACCTTACAACCGTATGCTCATCGCCTCGACCTGGTTTGATTATCGCCGCAGAAGGGCATCTTGCTGCATCTCAATTGGAGCCACTAGCAGAGAGTGTTATTTGGGTCCCGAATAGAGAGAGTTACGCCGCGAACACAATCGGTTACAAAGGCGATAGGGTCATCATTGCTGATGGGTTTCCTGTAGTCCGACAAACCATGCTCGATGAGGGTTTCAAGATTACAAGCGTGGATATGAAGGAAATCATGCAGGCTGACGGTTCGTTGACTTGTCTCTCGGTTTTTAACGCCTGAATTGGTCTAAACCAAAAGGCGGCGAGTTCAACAACGGACCTATGGTCCGTTGGGTATGCGCTCACGCGAGTTAGCGGCGTTCTCGATGGTGCTAATCTTGCTGCTAACTCCAATTAGCGGCTGCTTTGGGAGCGAGGACTCGAGTGTAGATGCAGGCGACTTGCAGATCAGTTCTGATTCATTGTCTGCGGGTTTTTTCCAAACCCTAGAGTTGACTGCATCTAACAAGATGTCAGTGTTTGTTCCATTTTTGATTAAGGACCCAGAATCTGGGTTTGTGCAAAACTCTACTGTTATCGATATAGATAATGGCGATACAGTTTCTCTAGAGGTTTTGTTTCCCCCTCGTTCAGAAGGAATCTATCTACTACTAGGTGAATATGGTCGAGGGCACTGGCCGGTTAGAGAAGAAGTTGAATCATGGACTTCTTGGTATGCAAGAGGAGGACATCTGGGGGAAGATAATCTTGGTGCGATTAGGGTGCCGGCAAATAATACGACGTTCGATACTCTGGAAGTCCATCCAGCAGTAATGCCAGGTTCTGTTGAGGTCAAATTCGTCCCATCGATTAGGGAATCTACTGTGTCGTGGGATGAAGGAGGAGGACATTCAAGCGGAATGCTACATGGTAGAGTAGTATACGAACGGCTATACGAGTTATCCGACCCTACTGATACCTTGGATCCAGTGGACGGAAAAGCGGGGTACTACGATAGGTGGGCAGGGCAAGGAAACCCTGCGTACGAAGATGCTGCTCTGTATATCATCGGAGAATTGGAAAGTTTTGGTCTAGAAGTCATTGCCCACAGGTACGAGTATACAGACATAATGAATGTACAGAATCCTGAGGCATACAACATATGTGCATACAAATGGGGATCCGTTATTCGAGATGAGTGGATGGTTTTTGGCGCTCACTTTGATGTCGCCCCTCCTGCTAATGCTGTCCTGCTGGATCCTCACATTGTAGGATTCAGAACGTACGGGACTAGGGCTGGTGCGTACGACAACTCCGCGGGGACTGCTATGGTCATGGAAACCGCTAGAGCTCTTGCAGATTTTGAAACTAGGAGAACCATGGTATTCTGCCTATGGTCTGGCGAAGAAGGAGGGAAGAGAGGGTCGGATTACTGGACGGAGTACCACGTAAAGGAAGACAATCCCCAAGTGACTGTGATGAATTACATCAATCTCGACATGGCTGGAGTTAATTGGCCCGGTGGAGGTGGTGCGCCTCATGGTGATCCTGATCCTCAAATCGACGAAGATGGTTATCCGAAAGACAGTGAAGTGTGGCCTTTGAGAGTATACATTGGTCCAGGCCCAAATCATGACCAACTGGATCAGCCAGAGATGGTTGGTCTTTCGAATTGGATAGGTTCTGATGCACTGGGGCTAGAAGAACAAATGGGAACGTTAGTTGGTACAAACTACAGTGCAGATACCTGGAAAACTTCTGTTTGGCTAGATATGGACCGGCCGGAAGTAATCGTCTATGAAGACACTACAGCTAGGAGCGATCATGCTAGTTTCCAAGACAACTTAGGTACTGTAACCATTGGTTTTGGTGGATTAGTAGATGGCTATTGGTGCTATCATCAGGTCTGCGATACGCTAGAAGAAATGGAAGATTGGATGGATACAACAGGCAAGGATTACGGAGAAGAAAATACCGGTCTTGCCAATGTTGTAAACAGTCTTGACATGATTACTTGGTGGGCGATGTTGACGTTTTTCCATTGTGATGAACAGCCTATTTTCAACGCTCTTCTCTAAACCTCCCATTCTAATGGGATATGAATTTCATTCCTGCGAAGGAATGGCAGAGTAGACATCGGATTGTCATATACTGCTAGTTTAGCATTACCTGATGCTGTAAGTCCCTCTGCTTCGACAAGTTTGCGTAGCTTGTTCTGTAGCCTTAGTGACTTGCTTGGGCGAGAGAGACCTGAGAATTTCAAAACGGCCACCACCTCTCCTTCCACATGGAGCAATTCAACACCTGAATCGTTTGGTTTTGGGAGATCTTCTATTTTGTGTTCTGATGGCATTGTGAAGGCCATGAGAGATTCTTCACCAGATTCCCACATGTGAACGGGAGCAGTCATTGCGATGCTTTGTTGCCTCTCGTTTCCTCCAAAGATGTATCCAGCGATCCTTCTGAAAGGCCGAGACGACTCCCCATAGTTCATCCCGCCAGTAGATACTCTGGCCTGAATAGTATCGACATATTTTCTGACTTCAAAACCGCGGTACTTCTGCAGTAATTCGTAGGC
>JAKUOA010000028.1 GCA_022451235.1 Candidatus Thalassarchaeum sp.
CTACATTATCAAAATTAGATTCTAGCCAAGAAATATGCTTGTTCGATAACTCGTTTTGCTTTCGGTCTTGGTGGATTGGCATATTGAGAACAATTGTAGTTAGACCTGTTTTAGCCGAGAGAGTTGAAGTTACGGCAGAATCGATGCCACCAGAAACCCCAATGACTAGGGTGGATATGCCATTACTTTTGGCATAATCTGCTATCCAAGCGGTAATTTCGTCCGCTAATTCACTCCAATCAATCACATTCTCACCGTTTTAATGACATGCTAAGCCGTATTTCTTTAGACGCCAATAGTTGTATGGCCATGGAGTAATGAATCCTACGAACAACATAATCGGAATTACCCACCATGTCAATGAAGGTTCTCCCATGATTAGAAGATCGGTAGCATTCATCGAAGATTCCATTGCTATCATCGAAATAAGAGACATCCCAATAGCTACTCTGAATGCTTCTCTAATTCCCCCCATCTGTTTGATTAAGATGAAGGTCTCAAGTGCTATTGAGGTCATGATTCCATTGAACATTGCAAGCATCATAATCGACATTGCAGTCCAGCCAAGTGCATCAAGATAAGGAATAAATTGGAAAGCGGCAATTGTTCCAAAATCACCAATGCTACAGCCAATCAAGCACCACTTGGTATTGTGTGCTGACTGTTTCCATACACTTCCATCTCGCCAATGGAATTCATCTCCAAGGCCATCCACGGTGTATCCGATTGCTCGCACTGCACTGGACAAATTTTCTCTTGATGAGCCAGAGTGAGAAATGACCGCAGTTCCTTGCTCATGAGAAACCTCGGCAGAAGTAACACCAGATACTGATTGAAGAGCATCGCGAACTCTAGATGAACATCCGTCACAGGTCATTCCCCCGACTTCGAGCGTGATGGTATCTGACATGTATACAACCCCGCTGAATTAGCCTTTGAACCCTTGCAATTAGCCATAAGCGCCCTTTGGGCGACCCCCTCAAGTTCAAGACGACATCTCAGTTCGGGTGCTCCGATGGTAGTGCCCACGCAAGCAGGTGATCTTGATCCGGTCGCCCTAGAGACTGCCTTAATGCAAACCTGGAGCGATGAGAAGACATTCGCCCAGAGCATTGAGGAGCGCCGCCAAGGTGCATCTCCTTTCACCTTCCTAGAAGGTCCGCCTACTGCTAACGGAAAACCTGGTATTCATCACGTTATTTCTCGTCTATTCAAGGACTTAGTTTGTCGATGGAAGACTATGGAAGGGCACATCGTGGAAAGAAAGGCTGGCTGGGATACTCACGGACTTCCTGTTGAAATCGAAGTTCAAAAACAACTGGATTTGATGAGTAATGAAGCGATTGAGGCCTACGGTATGGAAGCATTCAATCAGAAATGCAAGGAGAGTGTTTGGACTTACGAACAAGCATGGCGAGAAATGACCGAAAGAATGGGATTCTGGGTCGACATGGATGACCCGTATGTCACCTTGCACGACGAATTCATTGAATCTGCTTGGTGGTCTTTGAAGCAAATGTTCGACAAAGGACTGTTGTTCAGAGGACATAAGGTCCTACCTTATTGCCCCCAAACAGGAACCAGTTATTCTAGTCATGAAGTTGCTCTTGGATACAAGGAAGTTTCAGAACCTGCGGTTTTTGTTAAGTTCAAATTGTTAGATGATGATGCTTCTGTCTTGGCTTGGACAACCACTCCTTGGACGCTCCCTGGAAATGTTGGACTCGCAGTTGGGCCAGATGTGACTTATGTTCGAGTCAAGATTACAGCTCCGCCATCAGACTCATGGGAGGGGCGTGGAGGATCTCCAATAGAGGAAGAATTGATTCTTGCCAAGGACCTAATGAGTACAGTTTTGAGACATCAAGTGGAAGTTATTGACGAATTTCCAGGCTCAAATTTAGTCGGCATGTCATACCAACCTCTGTTTGAAGGTGCAATTGATGGATCGAATCATCCCGCTGCTTGGACAATCGTAGGTGCTGACTTCGTTACCACTACTGACGGTACAGGTGTTGTGCACACAGCGGTAATGTATGGTGAAGACGATTACAATCTCGGAATGAAGGAAGGTTTTCCTGCACAACATACCGTTGGAATGGATGGAAGATTTGTTGAAGGAACTCATATGCAACTTGACGGAAGATACGTCAAGGATTGTGATTCCGATATTATTGACCTACTCGCAGAGCAAAATTCACTCTACAGAGAGCACACATATACTCACGATTACCCACATTGTTGGCGAACAGATCATCCTCTGTTGTACTATGCAATGGACAGTTGGTTCGTTCGAATGACTGCGGTCAAGGAACAAATCCTGCAATACAATTCCGAAGTAGAGTGGGCTCCTTCGTGGACTGGTGAAAAGCGCATGGGTGAATGGCTTTCCAACATCAAAGATTGGGCGATTAGTCGAGAAAGGTATTGGGGAACTCCAATCCCAGTTTGGATTTGCCAAGAATGTGGTAAGGAACACTGCATAGGAAGTATCGATGAAATGGAGGAAATGAAAACCGCTGATTCCTCAATGCCTCCAGAATTACACAGACCCTACGTTGACGATGTAAAATTGCGCTGCCCATCGGATGGATGTTCTGGAGAAATGATTCGAGAGCCCTATGTCATGGATTGTTGGTTCGATTCCGGATGTGCTTCTTTCGCCCAATGGCATTATCCATTTGAGAATCATGATAAATTCGACGGTTCATTCCCTGTGGACTACATTTGCGAGGCTGTCGACCAAACTCGTGGTTGGTTCTATTCGCTCATGGCAGTATCTACTACGGTATTCGATAGCATATGCTACAGAAGATGTCTCTCATTGGGTCATATTCTGGATAAAGATGGTAAGAAAATGTCGAAATCAAGAGGGAATGTTGTCAATCCCTGGGACCATTTCAACAAGGAAGGCGCCGACTCTATTAGGTGGTATATGACTACGCAGAGTGCCCCTTGGTCGCCTACTAACTTTGATCCAAATGGGGTGAGAGAGTCTTATGCGAAGATGTT
>JAKUOA010000029.1 GCA_022451235.1 Candidatus Thalassarchaeum sp.
GAATTCTGAGTTTTCTTCTGGGAAAGAGTAAGATGAATTGAATAGTGAATGGATAATCTCAGGGATTGAAGAATTTTGCAAATCTTCTAGATGGTTTGTTAGGCCCCTTCCGACCAAGCTTCCTGCAACCAATAGTGTACTTGGATTGTCTCTTCCCGAGAAGCAGGGAGAAATTCCATCCATCAAAGAAAGAGGATCGGTGGAATTTGTAAATTCGCTATCGGACCTCACTATGGCGAATGAGTCCGAGAAGACCTTCTCTTGTTCATCCAACAATGATGCCAATACGGACATTCCATCGTGCTTCCATGCCTTCCAAGAGGGAATCGCATCTGTAATTGCGATATTAACGACTCCATTGGATAAATTTTCTACTAGACTGAAGTGATTTTCGAATTCGGAAATATTCACGCCTATGCCGATATCGTTGCTTATTGAGTCGGCAAGGAATCCGAAAGATGAGGATGTAGAGTTTGAAAGAGGGCCTACTACGCCGATATTGATTTCTTGTACACTGAGATTTACCTGTCCAGTATTACTTGGATCCTCGAAATATGCCTGCATTCCTGGGATGTTATAGACTAGGGATGAGTATCCCTCCAAGTGCTGTTGGGATGTGGTGGGGACGAAACCGGGGGTTCCGAATAGTGAGCTTAGGGTCTGGTCCATTTCATTTATTCCACTTAGATCGACCAGTTCCTTGGAAATTCTTTCTGAAACTTCCGAGTCAAGAAAACTTGGATTATACATCAGGGCGTTACTGGGGGACCTGCCGAATGTGGGGAGCATGGTGTATTCATCCTCCTCGAGACACCACGAGGGCCTTATCGAGTCGTCATCTGGACAGTGATCCTCCACTGAGGAGTCCTGGAGAAATGCTATGTCGCCTGTTCCGTCGGAGAGGCACCTAAGAGCTCCTGAGTAGCCGTAGTACTTTGTACCGGCCTCAGGAATAGGTGGTTCGTCGTCAAAGAACTCCTGAATTGTGAACAACAATGACTCCACGTCGTTTGGGTTTCCAGCTACATTTGCGTATCCAAGACCGAGCAAGAACCCCATAGGAAGAAGCATCCCCACAGAGTCAAACCATCCCGTGTGACAGGTTTTCTTACCCTCGAAGAGTGAAAATGGATCTGTCAACGGATCATCATCGGTTTGGTAAGTTGCGATATCGCTGTCTGATTTGACCCATGCATTGGAATTGTAGTATGTTCTTCCATAATTCTCTTCGTCGGCGAGAAGCGCTTCTAATCCGTAATTCTTCCAACTCATCCAGGATGATGCTGCATCCATCATTGCAAGGTCAACATGGCCAAACCTGAGTGACTCAATCATCGCTTCTTCGGATTCTACGGGATATGGGGTAATTTCGAATATTGTCTCTTCTGAGAATTTCTGTGCCATGTAGGAAGGATCATTTTCTGTTCCGAAAAACTGCTGATCAACGATGAAAGCGACTGACAGGGGGATTTCCTCTCTCTCATTCTCTTGATCAACTGCTTCTGTATCTGTTTCATTCGAAGTGTTGTCCAGGCAACCGGAAAATAATACGAGCAGCAACATTAGCGCACAGAGTATAGTTCGAAGAGCGTTTTCGCTTCTAGGCACAAAAAAATCCACTTCAATTGAACATATAAATTCCTGTGAATTATCTCCTCACTAGGGTATTTAGGATAGAAATTACCAGATAGAGGGGTAGTCTTGATTTCCCCCTTCTCATGCGAGAAACATGGCATTAGTCGATTTAACGGATTTCGAGGCGAGGCTTCTAAAGTGGATTTCTGCATCAGACTTCGTTGAAGTAGCCTGGTCTACAAAGAGAGCAGCAGACGCATTCAACGTTCAAGAAAAGGAAGTCTACGAGGCATTGGCGGCTCTGACGATTAAGGCCAAGGACCACATTCAGATATTCTATGATGGCGGAGCAATCAGGATTGTTGCGGATTACTAGCCTGATTATCCTCGCCCATCTTGACGCCGGTGACCGGATCAATCCGGTCTCGAATATTGACTACTTCTGGTGGATCATCTTTCGGAGGGAGGAACACGCCTGACCAGGTTGGCTTGGTATTTTCGGACTCGTCTGTAAAGAATGAGCGGAGGTAGATGGAGACTAAATCGATAAGCAAAACCACCAGGAATATGATTAGCAGATATGCTGCAACTCTTTCGTATTGTAGGAACTTCAGATAGAGATTGATGTAGTACCCAATTCCACCGGCTCCGACTATCCCAATAACGGTCCCTGACCTGACATTGTATTCGAACATGAAAATCATCTGAGCTATTAGGTGGTTTGCAGTTTCTGGGATAACGACCCAGAATGATACTTCTGCCTTCGTGAGCCCCATTGCGTTGGCAGCCTCCAGAGGTGCGCTGTTCATTCCCTCTATCGCCTCATACTGCATCTTGCCCAGATATCCGACTGTGTAGATCGTCATTGCTAATATTCCTGCTGTTGGTCCCAATCCGACAATTATCACGAAGATAATCGCCCAAATCAGACTTGGAAGGCTTCGACAGGCTGAGACAACGGCCCTAGAAGGATAGGTGATGTACTGGGGGAATAGATTTCTTGAGCTCAAGAGGCCCATAGGTAGAGAGAGTATCATGCCGAAGAAGGTTGCAAGAATTGCGATCTTTATCGTTTCAACCATCCCAATCCAAGCCGTGGAGCATGTGAACTGAAGGAACATGTTAGCCTCGCATGGAGGATAAGACTGGGGTTCGATAACTCTCCATCCATTCCAGTCCCAGACAAGACCTGAAGTGAGAATGAGG
>JAKUOA010000003.1 GCA_022451235.1 Candidatus Thalassarchaeum sp.
ATCGATATTGGATGTGGAAATGGATGGTTGGTCAGAAAATTGAATACATTCGATAACTGTCTTCAGTGTACAGGAATCGATGGTTCAGAATCAATGATTGCTAAGGCCAAAAAAATTGATTCAAACGGGAATTATTTCTGTCAGAAACTACCAGATTGGGCGCCTGATGAAAAGGTAGATTTGGTAATTAGTATGGAATTCCTCTATTACCTAAAGAATCCATTGAAATTCCTATCTGAATTAAACAAAAACTGGTTAAATGAAAATGGAATACTAGCGATTGGAATTGATCATTATCTTGAAAATACCAGCAGCTTATCTTGGTCAGAATCCCTTGGAGTTTCCATGACTACTCTATCAATTCAAGAGTGGACCAAAGGGTTCGAAGATGCAGGATTTTCTAATATTGAATTGTATCAATATGGCGGCAAAGAAAATTGGGCTGGAACTTTGGTTATTGTTGGTCAGAAATAGGAAATTTTCCCGTATCAATGGGTACCCTTTGATTCAGGCCGAAGTAATCGAATAATCAAGGGTGATTAGTTCGACCAAATACTCGACCTCTTCGCCATCATCTGTATGTGAACATCCAAGTCCTCCACCAGAATCAACAACTACAGTTACGTCAAGTGTGTATACTCCCAATCCGGCATCACCAACGTCTAGTCCGTTATTGATATCGGACTTAGATACGCCACTAACGTTTCCAATCATAGAAGCATTGAACCATTCGACTTCAACAATATGTGATGATACACCGGTGCCAGAATTTTGACCACTCGCTGATGTATTGTGTTCGTTGTGAACTACAGTTCCGGTTATTGTATCGGGGTCTGGATTTGATGCACCTGGGGCGTTACAACCCAAACCAGAACTGGTTTCGTCTTCAGAATATGTCAGAGTTACCCTAACCCCGACAATATTGAGATCTTCTGAATCATCAATAGCGTCTGTATGCATCTCTACGGTGAGTGTCTGACCATCATTTACGTAATCGATACCATCTGCTAATTGCTCACTACCAAAACTTGCCTCTACCAACCAATCTCCAGAGGGACCTCCATCAGATTCCAAAGAATCAGGGCCAGCGAAAATGTAGCTTGCTTCGACGACCGTCACTGGGGCTAGTATGACGAGTGCACCGATTCCTATTGTCTTGAAATCCGGCAAGTCGAAGCGACCTAGTGGAGAAATATCCGAACTACGTAACTGATTCATCACAAAGTGGGTAATGAAAGCGGCCCCCATCCCTGGAACCGATGGGAATATATCATCACCAAATCCACTGACTGACCACAATATCACTGTGAACAATGCTGCTAACATCATTGCCATGGTGTGGTTTGTATCTGGCTCATAACCAGCCCATCTAATAATCAAAATTGGGACGAAAATAGAACCTAAGCCATAGACGGCGAGAACTACCAATGCGAATACAGAATCGCCGCCGGGAACATACAATCCGAATATCGAAATCGCTGTTGCAAAGGCCGCTATGACCAACGTTACAATCTTAGTTTTCTTGTGATCCTGACTAATTTGTGGCATCACATCGTCAGTGAATGCAGCAGTACAGGCGAGCACCTGACTATCCGCAGTTGACATTGTAGCGGCGAATATTGAAGCCAGGATTAGACCAACCCAAAATGGTCCTAGGGTTTCCATCGCTAGCATTGGTAATCCAAGTTCTGGGTCAAAATCTGCTCCAGTGAACACTACCCGACTAGCTAATCCTATGATGACCATTATCAGTAAAAAAGGAGTTTGCCACGCGAAGAACCACAGCATTGCTGTTTTTCGATCTTGATCGGTTGCTAGGGTCATGACTCGGGTGACCACCTGAGGTTGCCCGGCAACGCTTAGTCCACCTAGGAAGAAAGCGAATATCCATAGGCTTACTCCAAAGTTTAGGTCGGCTGGAACCATGCTAGTTAGATTCGCATTTTGAGATTCCAGTCCCTCATGTAAACCAGAAATCCCACCTACCTCTTGCATAGCAACGTAACATAGCAAGCTTGAGCCAATTATCATCACACTAGACTGAGCGGCATCTGTCCAGATTGATGCGCGAATCCCGCCCGCGTAACAATAAGCGACCACTAGGACAAATCCAATCAGAATTCCAATCACTTCTGACCATCCTAACATGACGTAGAGTGCTTTTCCTCCACTGGTTAGTTGAGCCGCAGCATAAACTGCTAGGAATAGAACTGAAAGAACAGCAGCAAGTTTTGCTTCAGGTGAACCTGTTACATTGGAAACCAAGGAGGACAGTGAACGAACATCCCTTTCCTTCGCCGACTGTTGAATGAACTTGTAGAGCCAAACCCATGCAACAATTTGACCTATCATCGAGCCAAGACCAATCCAAATAATCGAGTATCCCATCGTGTAGGTAAAACCAATGAAACCGATGAACATGTATCCAGAGTTCCATGTGCTAACCGCCGATAAAGCAGCCAATGCCGGATGCATTCCACGGCCTGCTACAAGATAGTCATCGGTCGTGTCTTCCTTGACCCACATGCTGGCTAATCCAATGCCAGCAAAGGCACACATGAATAGCAGGAATGAGGCTACTAGGACTAGGTCCATCGGACCTAGGGGTGGGTTAGTTCACTATCAACGATGGGGCTAATCTGCCTCAAATAATCCAATCAAGCTTGAACCATAGGCCTGCTAGAACCACAGGAAGGACATTGCTGTTCTTCACTTTCTTCATATTCATGCTTGCAAGCAGGACATGTTGGCGAAAGTACGAATTTGTTTTCTGAAGTAACTTGGACCTTCTCTTCATCGACTCTTTCGAAATTCATTACATCCCTTTCGATTTCTTTCATCTCAAATCGGCCAGGACCACCTATCTTCAGTAAAATATCAGGAGGCAGAGAGACTGTTCCTGAATCATCTACGATTAGTTCTCTTGAATCCGACAGGTCACCAATGTCGACATCGGTTCCGTGTTGTGCAATGAAGCGACCTTCACGCAGTTCAAGCGAACGCTCACAGAAGGAAGCAACCTCTCTATTGTGAGTTACAAGCAAAAATGCAACGTCCTCTTCCTTGTGCAATTGTCTGAATAAATCTAGAACCTCTCGACTTGTAATTGGATCAAGAGCACCTGTAGGCTCGTCTGCCAAAATTAGTTTAGGATCGGTAATCAAGGCACGTGAGATAGCAACCCTTTGTTGTTCTCCACCAGAGAGTTCTTCCGGCATCCCGTAGGCTCTCTCAGCCATACCTAACCTCTCCAACAGGGCCAGTGCCTTCTTCCTAGCTGGCCTCGCTAAAACACCTTGGTGAATAAGAGGCTGAGCAACATTATCGATTGCATTAAGGTGAGGCAAGAGGTTAGAATCTTGGAAAATAAATGAGACAGTTTCTTGCCTTAACTTGACCAAGTCAGGACCTGTAAGTCTAGTCATTCTCTTGCCACCCAATTCAACTGAACCAGCAGAGGGTTTCATCAGACCTCCAAGGCACTTTAGCAATGTTGACTTTCCAGAACCTGAGGGCCCAACTACTGCCACTGCTTCTCCTTCGTACATTGTCATACTGAGA
This sequence comes from Candidatus Thalassarchaeum sp., assembly GCA_022451235.1. Classification (GTDB taxonomy): domain Archaea; phylum Thermoplasmatota; class Poseidoniia; order Poseidoniales; family Thalassarchaeaceae; genus MGIIb-O1. The sequence goes on from JAKUOA010000003.1 coordinate 3,562, forward strand.
CCTCTGAGTGCGACTACATTACCATCTTCGGCATTGGATTCGTAGATATGGTAAAGCGAGTTAGCGCGGAGTATTTCTTGTTCTGAGTCCATTATCTCACTCCCCCTTCAGTACGGTAGCCAAATCCGAATCTAAGGCTCTGCGAGTAGTGAATAGTAGAGACCCTACCACAGCAACTAGAACCAATCCATTGACTGCTATAATCTCCAACCAAGGCCAAACAAGATCTCGATTTATTGGAGCACTTTGGCCTAGGAACAATTGGAAGATGAATCCGAAGACTCCGAAGAATCCATTGAAGGATTCTGAGACAGCCAATCCAAGTGTTACTCCAAGAACCATGCTGACCAATAGAATAGACATGATTTCGAACAGAACTAAGCGAACCACCTGGTTAGGGCTTGCTCCTATCGCCTGTAAAATCGCTAGTTCTCTCTTTCTCTGAGTAAGCACTAGAGAAAGGAACACGAAGGCGGATGAAATTGAAGCTAATGCTGCAACCACGAACATCATACTTAGTAACCCAGGAGTGCCGAAAATTAGCCCTCCGTTTCTCTCGTTATCCTCGTGAGCAGTTGACCAATCTGAGGCCGATACTATTCCTTCTTTGCTCCTAAGATCAGCACTCAGGGTCTCCATGGCATCTTTGCATCCATCATTACTTTGGTCACAGAATTCAAACATCCAAGACGATGATTTGTAACTATCAGCAGTCGTATTACCAACCAATTGTCGATAGGTACCTTCACCAATTACGATTACCGAGTTAGTTTCTGCTGCTGAATAACCAGGCACCCATCGATGCCTTCCTGAGTAACTGATTGTAGCCTCTGAACTACCAGTAGCCTCAGGTATTCCGAAATCGTTTAACTCGTAACTTGTGTAGACGATTGTCATTGAAGTTCCAACAATCGGATCGTCTAAGGAATCAATTGCCAACTGTCCGGCTGTGTATCCAACTTCACTCCAAGTATCAGCCATAGCTGAAATGTCACTACCCGGAATGGCTTGAATATCCCAAATTAAAGTGTCTTCATGGTCATCGAATACAACCCACGTCAATAGAGGAACTCCACCGTCTTTTGTCTCAGTGAATATCGTACCGATTGATGTCACTGATGATATCTCTTGGATATCGTTATCGTCAATCATTGCGATCGATTGATTCACTATGCTACGTGCTTCTTCCTTGGTAAGTGCTGTATCGAATTGTATCTTCAAATCAGCACCATTTTGGGCATTTGTTGTCCTTTCATCCACGAGGGTTCCGGTATGCCCTTGTACCGCAGCGAGTGTAACTATTGACAACGTTAGTAGAAGGATTAGGGATAATCTGCTAACAGATTGGCTCGAGCCAGAGCCACTCAAACCTCGGCGAATATCGGAAATCGCTGGAGACCAACCCAATAGTCGATTGAGTATTTGAGGTCCCGCTGCCCCTATTTGGGAAAGTACCAGAGCGCCTCCAATCCAGAGGAAGAATGGACCCAGCAAGAGCAGGATTGCATTGAGTATGAAATTGGTAACTATACCTGAACTACCCACTGGCCCAAATCCACCGTTAGATTGAATCCAACTCTCAATGAACGCAAGCGAACCAAGGAAGAAAAGGGCCCAATGCAATAGATAGAACGGCTCTCTCTGCCTAGTTATCCTTCTGACTCCTTCATCAATTTCTATGTTGAGGAATTCCTTTGTACGTCTATTTCCAAGATAGTACGCGATTCCAATAGTCAATAGAGCCACAACCCAAGTTGAGAGAAAACTGAGTATTGGATTTACATCTACATCGCCAGAATCAGTAAATCGAAGGAATCCAACAGCCCGTAATACAATCTCTACAGCCCAAGAAGCAAGAATGAATCCCATGACCCAAGCGATGGTGCCAATTGCGTAGATTTCGATAACCATCATTCTTGTCAAGGTTGCTTCCGAACCTCCAATTACACGATGAATTGCAACCTCTCTCCTCCGCTGCTCTAAGGACAATACCAGACCGTATCCAAGAACTACGAAAGATAGTGCAACAATTGGAATCACTAGAATGTAATCGAATACCTGGATTATTCCAAGGAAAATATTGAGGAATGTTATGGTACCAGAAATCAAATCATTGTACTCTACGGAAATTAATGCAAAATCACCTTCATCCCCACAGGTAACGTTGGTATTTCCAGCAGAAACATCCCTCAAAACTTCGTCTGTAATTTGATCTGAGCAAGCGCCTACAGCAAATAATCGAGGAATTGTTTGATCTTCGAAGACTTCACTTTCGTTAGTAGCTGGATTGATTACCGTTACGTCAGCTCTCACTTTCTCCAAGTTTTCTTTTAGGTCGCTGAGCCAATTTGTAGCATCTCTTGTGGATGTTGTTGGAAGTTGATTCCTATCTACAGCTATTCCAAGATACGCATGATCTTTCTGCATTAGAACCAACTTTTGTTCTTCACTTAGAACAGAATCTGTGACCATTACGGGGTGGAATAGCAAAGTTGGGTTTGCAAAATCTCCTTCCTCATAGATTGCGGCAACTTTCAGGTTCGTAACATTGAAAGTTTCCAAACAATAAATTCGACCAACCTCCAAATTATTGTCCAGTGTACCTTGACATTCATCGAATGCCTTCTGGAATTGTTCAAATGTGTAAGTCCCGTTGATGTAGGAGAATGTTAGGGTTGAAATTATCTCATCGACCTCTGCTCCCGCTGCACTAGCGATTTTTGATGGAAGGATGACTGAACGATTGGCTTCTGCATCAGCTGCACTTGCTGGCCATTCACCAAAAATCACTGACTTAGCATGTCTATCAGCAAGATCACCATCCCAAATTCCAGAACCATAAAATCGGATTGTTCTACCGTCATTTATTGGAGGGCCGTTTTCGAAAGCCTCGGGATATTCCCAACTAACATTACCCCAATCGGCCGAAGTTCCCGTGGCTGAAACCACATTGAGAGGCTGAGGGACAGCAAAACTATCGTCAAAGAAACCATTGACTCGCACACCTTGTCTACCGTAGACAATGCTACAATCAGAAAATTCTTCCATTGCCGTCATATCATCACAGAACGACTCCCAAAGTTCAGAATTGTTTGTCCTTCCATCCCAACTTCCACCAGGGTCTTGTTGAAAGTCTAACTTAGCATCGAATACTTCACCTTCTAGTGAGAACTGAAAGAACCCCTGATTCAATCCTACAGCATAAGCGAGAACAGTTGTAATCACAAGTGAAGAAAGGAATACGCCAGCAAAAATTGCTAGGCCTCTTTCACGAGCCCTCCAAGCACTCTTGAGGGCCATTGAGATGTTGTGTGGGGCGGCTAACCACCGGTTTTTCAAAGTTTGAAACCACCTTTTCAAGCGATTTGAAGGAGACAATCTATCCATTACCTGGTCTACTGTTCCTCCTCGATTGGGGCTAGCAGCTTTCTTTGCTAGGTTGTACCACCACCGATAATTTTTGATAGCGGTGTGTATACCCAATATGAATAATCCAACAGAAATCCAAGCCCATAACATAGTCGGTAGGACTTCTGAAATCATAGATTCTAGGTTCATGACTCCAACTCCTCTATGCCCCATGCAGAACGTATGTCCGAAGCTGCAGTAACTCCATCCTTTAGGAGCAACATTCTGTCTGCTCTTGAGGCTAATACTGGATCGTGGGTCACCATTAGAACTGAAATTCCGTCGTTCTTACACAAATCTTGGAATAAGTCTAGTATCTCTTCTCCACTCTTTACGTCGAGATTACCTGTAGGCTCATCAGCAAGAATTAGGGGTCTAGAACCTGATATCGCTCTAGCAACTGCTACCCTTTGTTGTTGGCCACCTGATAGTTGGTCTGGAATGAATTCCATTCGGTCACCAAGACCAACTCTTTCCAAGGCTGTCCAAGCCCTATCTTCTGCTTCTTTGGCTGACATGCCAGAAAGTTCCAGACTGAATGCAACGTTGTCTAAGGCAGTTAATCTCTCTACCAAATGGAAATCTTGGAAAATCCAACCTACACCATTCCGTCTGACATCGACTACTTTGGTTGGAGACTTTGTACCGTAATTGAAATTCTCCAGATTTATTGTTCCAGAGTCTGCCTCAAGTAGACCACCAATGATGTTCAGAAGGGTACTCTTTCCACATCCACTAGGGCCCATCAGGCTGACTAACTCTCCCTTTTCGACTTTCAGATTGATTCCTTTCAGTACTTCTAGACGCCTCCTACCAGAGCCAAAGCCCTTTCTTAGATCCTCTACAGAAAGCACATGCGAGCGTGATGTAATCGGCTTTTAATGAGTTGTATATTTAGAATCGAGAGTATACTTCTGCTAAATTATGCCCGTAGGCTCTCAATCCATTGGTTTTTCGTATATTTTCAATAGCATTCTCATCAGGAAATCTTGGTACCTTCCCTGCCCTTATCCAATCCCTATGAATTCGCACAAATTGTTCAATCCATTCACGTGGGTCTTCAGAATTACAGTTCAGAGTTGGGCAACCAGATGCAGAAGCGTGAAGGACAAGATTAGGATGGTATGGATTACCTTCAGCTATCATCAACACTTCCGAATGTTGTAGTAGTGCGATTATCCGGTCTGGTTCATCAAATAATTGCTGTACTTCATTCGACTGCATCATAACAAAATTACAATCAGAAATTACCTCATCATCTAATTCGGTAACTAATTCTTGGAAATCGCAATCTGTTCCAATACTTACCAACATTTTTGCTTCATCATCGAACGGTTTTAGGAACTCTCTAGGTTTGGGATTTGATTCCGGAGAAAATGCGTCAACATCGAGACAAGTTCCTATTTCAAGAGTTTCAGATTTAAGACTGGATGACAATTCTTCAGACTCCACTAACACCAAATCTAGTAAATCCAAGTCATCAGTCATTCGAGAAGAGAGAGTCGGGCTATCAACAAACAATGATCCTACTGCAGGATATGATCGATTTATTCTTGCAAATGAGGCTGCCGAAGGGTCTACAAAATGAACCAAATCGATTCCGCCTATTGCTAAGGCTGCATCTAACTCAGAGGTACTCCTTACTGTTGCAGCCTTTGTCCAGAAAGGCACCCTTGCTCGATTGAGAGCATCGGCAATCATAAGGTGCCCATATGACTCCTTTCCCTCAGGCTCACTGGTTACTAGGAGGAGCCTCTTCATGGACTGTAGGGAATAGTCTGAGAATATGACCTAAGCGGGTTGTGAATGAACGGAATTAGCCGATTATTGTAGTGTCAGGAGTTCCGCGCCGTTTATCAGAACAGGAACTGGGAGAGGTACAATGGCCTCGACTGAGGGCACGCCTCTGCGCGTGCTAATCGTCCATGTATGGTTCTGGCCTCATGTTGGCGGTGGAGACCAACATGTGGAAATGTTAGGTCGAGAATTAGTCAAGTTGGGCCATGAGGTTACAGTCTGGTGTGCCGATGTTCCAGAACATGACTCAAAACAATTCCAAAGGGGAGGTATCAATGTCGTTCGTCTATCCCCTAGCAGAATACTTGCGGGAGTTGATCCGGTTGTTTCTCTAGATGGATTATCTATGGAAGAATTCGATATCGTGCACCTACATGATACACTTCCTGTATTGATTAGAAAATCGCTCAAAATGGCTCGCAGTGCAGGAGTTCCAGTAGTAACTACCTACCACAATGACTACATCAAACATGGATTAATAGCTAATTGGGTAAAATCGATCAGATGGTCTATGCAAGGCAGGAAAACCTTGCATTCAAGTGAGGCAAGAATTGTACTAACAGATTACTTTGAGAAACTTCTCAGAAGTAAGGGAGTTAAGGGTCATATTGATGTTATTCCAAATGGATTTTCAGCCATAGATGAGGAAGCACAAAGACCAACCGCTTTGGTTAACCTTGGAGACAGAAAATTACTGACTTTTATTGGAAGACTAAGCGAACAAAAAGGCCTTGACGTTCTAATGGATGCTTGGGATTTACTTGTGGAAAATTCTGATCCTGGATTCGACCTAGCAATTGCTGGTAAAGGGGAACTCGGTGATTGGCTAACAGAACGTATCGAAAATTCTGACCAAAATCAAGCAATTCATCGATTGGGACTAGTCAGCGAAGGAGAAAAGCGTTGGCTACTTGAGAACTCTACAGGTATAGTAATCCCGTCTCGCTTCGAGGGGCTTCCAACTGTTATGCTTGAAGCGATGTATGCCAACGCTCCAGTAATCATGGCAGATGTGAACGACCTCGGCCGATTAGTTACCGAGCCAGAAGCCGGATTCTCAGTAGAGGCTGGAAATTCCGTGGAACTAGCCAATGCTATGACGCGATTAATTTCTACTAGTCAGGAGAAATTGAATAATCTTGGAACAGCGGGCCACAAGGCCGCAAAATCCTACATGTGGCCTGTCATAACAAAAGACGTACTCGCCGTGTATAGAAGAGTCTTGGAGGAATCGAATTGACAGAGACTCAAGCGGAAAAACCGAGCCTATTAGTCGCCAAAGGTACCTTTGAAGCAATGAGGGGAGCTGAACGTGATTTAGTTCGAAATTTACCAGCATTGACGAAATATTTTGACGTGACAATGGCAACATTACAACCAAGTAGAGAACTCAAACAATGTTGTAGAGAGAATTCAATTCCTCTACTTAAGCCAAAAATTTCTTGGCAACAAAAATCGGGAACATGGTCTAGAATATGGAATACAGAACTAAGAAGTTCAACAAAGGCTTGGAAGGGAATTGTTGGACTAAAAGAAGTCCTAGCAAGCACGGATGCAGTTCACCTTGTTAGTGGAGATGGTTCCCTAGGACTTATCCGCCTTGTGCCAAAGAAAACTCCATTCCATCTACACATGTTAGAGCCTCACCGCGGTCTATACGAAGATATTCTTCATCTTGGAGTGGATGGAAAACCAAGGCGCAATCTATCACTGACTAGATTTGCTCTTTCTAAGGCAAGACGTGATGACAGGAGGGTAATCTCTGCTTTCCTTAAGCGGCCAAAATCAAAAATTAATGGTAATTCAAATTACAGTGCTGAAAGAATCCAAACCGTATACGGTTGTGATTCCGAGTTTATTCACCCCAGTGTGGATTTTTCCGAATTTACTCCGGAAGCAACTGAAGAAGAGAATCAAGCATGGATTGACCTTGATGAATTGCCCGATCCACCATGGATAACTACGATTGGTCATGCTGGCTGGGTGAAAGGGGGTTGGGAAACTATCTCCATGTTGGCAGGAAGCGGCTTCGGATTAGTTCTAGTCGGTGGAGGTGTTTTCGAAGAAGTCGAGGACCTTCACGACCACGCTGATGCCAGAGGTGTCAAATTATGGACACCACCTCGTCTATCTAATCTACAATTAACCGGGTTAATGCGCCGCTCCGTAGCGATTGTCAGTATGGCCCATGGCGAACCTTTCGGACTTACACCAATCGAAGCTTTTGCTGTCGGAACTCCAGCCCTTTTTGTAGATGAAGGAGGATTCCAAGATACGGTTGAAGATGGAGTCAATGGGCGACTTCTTCCCCGTGACGATATAATGGCTTGGCAAGAGGCTCTAAACGAGGCATTGGACACCGATGTGAAAAAGAAATGGGCTGAGGCTGGAAGACAGAAAATCGCAGAATTAGATCTATCACCTGATGCTCATGCTAGGCGTATCTTTGAGGCCTTCGAGGAACTCAATAATACCTAGATTGACCTCGAACTTGTAGGCGAACCGTTCATACCGAAGGCAGGAACGCCAGTTCAACATGGTCGATGATGAGTCGATGAATAACAACGAACGAGCCAGTCAACTTGCAGTTGCTGTCGGAATGCTACTTTTCGCTTCGGTGATTTTCGGAAGCGGAGTGCTTGGCGACGCTGGAGAGGATAGGCTATCAGATGGAAATGATCGCGGCGATGATATCGATTCTAACGCAGCAAGTGATCGTGAAGAAGAAAACAACCGACTTAGAAACGATAGGATGGACGGAGATATCAGCGAAGATATGGCCAGTCTCGAAATAGCCTGTGATGATGGTGATGGAGACATGGAGGCGTGTGAAGAGATGAGGGGCATGATGCTTGAAAACAGAATCAGAGTTAATGACGCTGACATGCGAGAAATGGACGAGCGACGCGGTCAAGAAGATCGAGAGATGCGAGGTCCGATTCAGATGCAAGTTCCCCCAGAAATCCGAGTTGAAATGGCAGAAATGTGGTGTCACAACAATGTATACTCGACATTCTGGGATAATATAGGAGACGTTCACGAAGGTGAAGAAGGATTCGAAATTGTCACCTATGATGAAAATGACAACATGGAAACGACATTCATCAGCCACGCTGCAATGTCTCAGTTACTGATGGGGCTTGAGCCTCTAGTGGATTCCTGTTCAGATATGATGTTGAGGCAAATGGGGGTGCCCATTCATCACGATCAGCATGAGGATGATTGGGACGAAAACGATTGGTGTGAGGAACACGCCGAATCGGATGACTGCAATTGGGTAGATGACGATTCAGATGACGAATCAGAGGAGTCGGAAGAAGAGTCGAATACTCCTGATGAGGATGAGCCACGAGACTAATCCGCAGAAATTCGTTCGGTCTTAGGGCCGAGTCTGAATGCTACTACCATTGCGACGATTCCAAGAAGAAGTAGGACTAAAGAAAGCCATTCGTTGACTACAACCGAATCGTCGAATTTTGGCCAAAAAGGTAGGACATCCATAGTTGATTCACCAAGCGTCATCTTTGCACCGATAGAACCCAGAACCGTTATGCTTGCAAGTGCTCCAATTGCTGAAATTGCTTGCAATAGTGCAAGCCTAGAATCATTCCAAACTCCTGGACCAAATCTCCAGCGTCCGATTACCATGGAAGCAAGGAATCCGGTTGTTAATCCAGCAAAGAGGAATTTGTTGTAACTCATTGCATCACTAGCTGGATCAGACATTGCCATTGTACCGGAAAGCACAGCGATAGGAAGCAGAGGGAGTGCTGCGATTGCGGCAATGTAGGATGCAGTGTCGAGATGAGTGCGAGCATTCTTCGCCCCTACAAAGTAATTCGATACCCAAGCGGCTATGGCACATAGACAAGCGAGAGTAGCAATGCCTGTTGTTAGACCAACTACTAGGTGATGTAAGGTCTGAGAGAACATTACTCATCACCTCCGTAATTCGAATCGTCAACCCATTCTTCATCAACCGGATCCCAAAGTAAACCAGGGTGTTCATCGTACTTCAGAAGACGTGCTCGATATGCCGCATCTTCATCGACTGTTGGTTCATCAACTACTGATTCGGCAGGTGTTTCCTCGGCTACCTCCACTTCTTGTGTTTGGTCCAAATCGTCCTTTCTTCGGGGTGGTTGTAACAGCCCCTGCAGACTAACCAGAAGTGCGATAATCATGAACGCACCTGCAAAACCTTGAGCTCTAGCCCCCATCAAACTACCATCGAATTCCGGTGGAATGGTCCCCATCGTCAGCCAAGGCTGAATCACATCGAACTCTCCATTTGAGGTAGTTACCCGATAGACAATTCTTCCATCCCCCATGGTCGCAGGTAAATGTACTAACCATTCATCATCCGCTCCTGCTTCGACAGTTGCAGGATGAGAAACTGATTCTCCTTCTAATTTCCATTCAACAGAAATTTCTGTGGCATTCTGAGTTAGCACAATAACCGGAGATGTGTCGCCTGTAACTCGGTAATTTGGTGCACTCCAATCGAGGGCAAACCCAGGTAGGTTAGCAGGCACCGGATCAATTGAAATTGAGTGTGGTTCCGATACTCCCAGATAGGCAAGGCCTTCGTATCCTGCTCCGTGATGAATGGCTACGATTAAATCTCCATCACCTACTTCTTCGGGTGCTGTAAGAACCCAACTTAGGCTAACAACACCATTTGTTGGAACTATGACTTCAACATAGTTTACAGTCGTTCCAGATGGATCCTGAATAATATTCCAACCATGATCTTCAGGATTATCTCCATTTCCATTAATCGAAGAGAGAAGGAAGACACCCAGTATTCTAGAATGTGAAATCATGTCAATCTCAATCGTTGTATCGAATTGGTAGGCAGTTCCTGTGAATGCGGTATTTCCAGATGTTATCGAAATCGTTGCCGTGGAAGGGGCACTCAGAGTAGGATCTCCGTGGCAAGATCCACCACAAACAAAATCTCTGTTTCCATCTCCTTCACCTCCAGGATTTGCCACCGTCCCTTGCGTGGAAATTAGGATTAGAGTAATTGTTACAAGAGTGAGGATTCTACCGCGCATCAGGCATCCCTCCTTCGACCGAAGACGGTTATTCCGATACTCGCAAGACCCACCAGTAGCATGATTATCGTCATTGGTAAAGACATCGAGGAAATTGACCCAGTAGGTTCGATATCAATCGATTTAGGAGCATCGGAAGCATCTACACTCGCGGTATTTTCCATTTCAAATAGCCACAACACTTCGAGTCCACTAACTTCAGCAGTTACTACATAATACAGGTTAGAAGCAACAGGAGCGGGCTCACTCCAAAATAGCTCAGTTGTCTCTCCAACCGCTTCTAGGTTGGTTAGCAATGCTTCTCCATTTGCATCTTGCCCTAACGAGGTGAAGGGGCTACTTGAGCGATAAATTCGGAAATTAGTTTCTCCCTCCGTCCATTCCCAAGATAAATCCACTTCACTACCAGAGAGTGTCGCTGTAAGGCCACTTACCGTAGTCACATCTCCAAATGTGATGTATGACATACTCGTACCGGTTTCTCCCATATCATCGACGACGGTTAGCATTACAGAATGAGAACCAGCCCCCAACTGTAAATTGACTATCTCGCCGGTTAAACTATCTCCATTTACATCCCACAAGTAATGGATAATTTCTCCATCAAGATCTATCGACATCGAACCATCGAGTGTGATAAATGCGCCAGCAATAGGTGGTTCAGGAGATGTCGAGATCATTGCCATGGGTGGAACATTAGCGATTTCGATTTCTGCTTCTAATATTGTCGATAATCCCCACGGATCACTTGCTGTAACAGTCGCAATCCAAGTTTGCCCAGGTTCTAATCTATCTGTTGTTATGATCCAAGCGCCCTCTAAGTCTGGCACGGAGAAACCATTTCGAGACCAAGAGATATCGAATGAAACTGGTTCTCCATCTAGGTCTGTAGCCGTAGCGTGAACCACCAATGTGTTTAGAGCGTCTGCAGGTAATGTTGGAGGAGAGGGCATTTCGCTTGCCTCTCCTGTAAATCCACTTTCGCCATTTCCAAGAAGGACCTGCATGTTACCGGGAGCCCCATTCTCAATCTGTCTTGAGGAGGTTTTCATTGAGGTTCCTAAGTCATCTCCGTCGCCGGGAATAACCTGCACAGACCAACTCTGATCTCTGACAGTCTCAGAGGCTGAAATCTCAGTCATTCCATCGTATTCTCTTACCCATTCACCATCAACCCACCAACGAATTTGACTATTTGTCTCTGAGTCTCCGTCGGCGTCACTTTGTTCCCAAATAACACTGAGATTCATTGAGGTAGTTAGTTTCCCTGAAGGCAACATCTCAATCGAAGTGACTTTTGGAGGAGTATTGAGAATTATCAAGTCCTCACTTTCAACCCAGGAAGACCACAATAAGCCATCACTGACCCTTGCTCTGGCGTTCCAAGTTTCACCCTTAGAGGTTGATTCGGAAAGAACCGCAGTTAGGTCATTATAGGCGGATACTTGGNTGCCGNCTCTAAACCAACGAATCTCTGTAGATTGAATCGTATCGCCATCTGGGTCAGTCCATCCTACGTTAACCACTAATGCGTCGTCAGTACGAGCATTACCAACCGGAGAAACGTATACTGTGGCAACAGGTGGATTATTCGAAGAACCAATCACTACAACTCCTGTGTACACGATTTCTCCAAACTGATCACCATCGTGAGGTTTGACTGAGGCTTCCCATTGATCTCCGCTACGAATCATCAGTGGAGTGACCCTGTCCTCATTATCCAACTCAGGTATTCTGGCACCATCCAGATACCAGCGAATCTCAGTTCCCTGTTGTGGTTCACCGTCGAGGTCAAAGTACTCGTAGTCTAGCTCTAGTTGATCAGTATCAATTGGATTCTCAGGAGTAAGTTCAAGATTTCTCGCTATTGGAAGTGTATTGTTTATTGTAACTGGTCCAACTGTAATTGGATCTCCCTGGTCTATGCCATCTTTTACAGTAACAGTACAGGTCCATTCGTCCCCTTTGGCAAGCCAGGTCTGAGATACTGATGTTTGGTCATCTAGAGACCCTACATTATTGCCATTTACTTTCCAACGGATTTGGGTACCCTGTTCCGAATCACCATCCGCATCATAGTAGGTGTAATCTATCGCAAGACCAGTACCACGGGTTGGTTCACTGGGAACAAAAATCACAGATTGAGCTTCCGGAGGAGTATTGGTAGAACCAGAACTCTCACTAGATTGGAATGTTACGGCGCCCCACCCATCTCCAGAATTTGCCCCATTTCCATTTGCGGCCAACACCGCTAGTGAGAAGGTGACCGTTCCGGTTCCAGATGAAGGTGCTGTCCATTCGAGAGACCAGCTTCTATAGTCAGGGAATTGGTGAGTTGCCTGATTTCCTGCTGAGTTTACTTGAGTGTTCATAATGCCGACGCCTGTTGAAAGAGTTCCACTTGAAACTTGGAGATTGAAACCCCCCTCAGACCCGGAGACTCCACCATTCATTCCAATACTCAGAGAATAAATCTGACCGGGCGAATAAGTAGATGGAAAGTTGTGAGAGGGAGTGGGTGAGGCTGCTGAACCACCATGGCAATTACAGCCACTGGAAGAATTGTACTTTCCACCGCTATTGGCTATTGCCACCTGACTTGATAACAATAGCATAAGAAGTACAACAAGTGCTACCATCCGGCGTGAACGCTGCATGAGTGTTCTACAACCTAACGCGCTGATAGTACATTCGGCGCCGTGTTGGTAAATCGATAATCGGTCCGAAGGACCGGAATCGGTGGATTCATTGGTGGGTCTTTGGTCGCCGAACCATGCGCCCAATCGGAAGTGTAGCAATCATCGGTGCTGGAAACATGGGCTCCGGAATCGCACAGAAATCAGCACAGGAGCAATTCGATGTACAGATGGTAGACCGGGAGGAACAATGGGTTGAACGCGGTCAATCGATTATTGCTAGTTTTCTTGATGAAGCAATTGAAAGGCGTATCTTCCGTGAGGCTGAGGCTGAGGAAATTAAAGCTAGAATAACAGGGGTTGTTGGAACCGAAAACGTCGCCAAAGATACCGACCTAATTATTGAGGCCGTTTTCGAAGACTTTGATATCAAAACCGCAGTATTCACGACCCTTGACGAAGTTTGTGATGAACACACAATTCTCGCATCGAATACCTCCTCGTTGAGCGTCAATGCTCTTGCCGAAGCGACAGGTAGACCAGACCGCTTCGTTGGTTTACATTTCTTTTACCATCCAGCTAAAAATAGGCTAATCGAAATAATCCCTGCTGAAACTACTTCGAAGCAGTCTCTAGATGCCGTAGAACAATATTGCAAAACAATGGGTAAGGTTGTAATTATCTGTAAGGATCGACCTGGATTCGTTGTAAACCGCTTCTTTGTTCCATGGCTTAACGAGGCTTGTTTGTTACTTCAGGAAGGAGTAGCTAGCGCAGCTGCAATAGATGCGGTTGCAGAAAAGGCATTCCGAATAGGGATGGGACCATTTGCTCTAATGAATTTAACAGGACCTCCTATTGCCTTGCATTCTACTGATTACTTGGCTGAACAATTGCATTGTCCCCGCTACAAGGGTGCGGCTAATCTTAGGAAAATGGTCTCAGATGGTGAAATGTGGGATATTGGCGAAGATACCGAGTGTAGTGATGAAGCGGCTGCGATCATTCGCCAGCGTCTTATGGGTCAGGTATTTGCTGTCTCAGCTCAGATTGTCGCCGAAGAAATCTGTTCGATGGAAGATGTTGACCGTGGGGCAAAAGTCGGACTTCGTTGGGCTCGTGGACCTTTTGAAATAGCAAATCGGCTGGGGATTTCGGAAGCGGTTTCAATGGCTAAGTCTTACGCGAATTTGGCAGAATTCAATTTACCCAATTGGTTTGCCAAATTGACTGAACCTCTGGAATTTAATTACGTTGACACTCATGTTGAGGGCGAAGTTGCTACCATTAGAATCAATAGACCCGAAGCAATGAATGCCCTCAATGAAACTGTCGTCTATCAATTAGGCAAAGTCCTAGATTCCCTCAACTCTCGTGAAGATATCAAAACAATAGTGATTGATGGAGCAGGTAAGGCTTTCGTGGCCGGAGCGGATGTCAAATTCTTCGTCGATAAGATTCAAGCGGATTCAATTACCGATATCTATGAGTTCACAGCAAACGGTCACGAGGTTCTGAACAAATTAGAAAATTCAGACAAGACCACAATCGCTCTAACAACCGGATTAGCCCTTGGAGGAGGATTGGAATTAGCTCTAGCCTGCGATTATAGAGTCGGAACGAGGCGAACACAATTCAGATTTCCAGAAACTAGTATCGGTATTTATCCTGGACTGGGAGGTACCCAGCGTACGCCGAGAATATGTGGAATCGAGGCGGCTAGATTTGCCATTCTTGCTGGAAATTTCCTAGACGCCAACAGTGCGGCAGCACTTGGACTTCTCACTCATTTAGTTGATCCGAGCGAAGTCGACCAAACCATTAGTGCCATTTCTGATTCAGGTAAGCCAAGCAACAAGTATCCCGCAAGACCGGCTGATGAATCCCACCCAGCAGCTGCATTCGCACTTGCTTTCTACAACGATGCGAACATCGATGTACTAGTAGCTGGTAATTGTCCAGAAGGTTTCGAGGCTGAGGATAAGATGGTCTCACGTCAACTAAAATTACTAAGCAGAACAGCACCAATCGCTCTCTCAATGGCCAGTGATTTACTAAATGATGCAGTACTTACTGGGGATGATCTCCAACAAGGACTAGTCTTGGAACTTGAACGGCTTGGCGATATTTTTGCTAGCACTGACGCCTTTGAGGGGCTAAGCGCTTTGATCCAAGGGCGAAGGCCAAATTACACAAATAACTAATTTTTCCCCAAAGAAGCATAGCGTGACCAAGAAGGAGCCTTTACGGCCGCCATACCATGAATCAGGTGTTCTCTAACTTGATTCCAACTCAAGATATCACCTCATCATTCCAATTTTCCATTATCTCATCAACCCAGTTCTCTAGCCATTTATCCATTCCTTCATCTCCGGTGTAGTATTGCATCTCGGTGCAATTTTCACACCTGACGAATTAGCGTCCCTATATGAATCAAATAGAGGGCGTGGTTGCACTTAGGTGCATTTTATACACTAGATACGTAGTGCGTAACCTGTTACACATGAGTCGCCAACCGATGATTCTATCTGAGAAGGATTTCAATACCGTACAGAAGTCAATTGTAGAAGTCCAAAGAAGCGGTCGAAGTATTCGAAAGATATTCGCTAATTACTATGATGATGATGTAGATATCAACTGGGAGGTCGATGCGGCTGTTGATGCATTTGAGATGTTCTCGTCTCGTTGGACCATAGAAATTCTAGCTGCATTATATATTGCTGGGGATCGTCGATTCAATGAATTGAGAACTCTATTGAGGGGGATTTCATCTCGCACCCTTTCTGACAAATTGACCACCTGTCAAGAACATGGTCTAGTCGAAAGAGTTGTAGATGAAGGACCTCCTATTCGAGTAACTTACAGATTAACAAGTCATGGTAGAACCTGTGGTCGTCTTCTTGGCCCGTTAGTCGCTTACATGAAGACTCACAAAGAATTGATAGAATCAGAATAGTTACTTTCCGGTGTATTTTCTTTACCGTTGTAAATACGATGCAAGTTTGATTCATACAACCGCATCCTTCAAAGGGTGAACGAGATGAATTTTACTTATGGCGTTAATAGAACAGTGGCGCAGTAAGCGTTCTGTCGTCGTTGACGGGCTAGTTGCACTGGCAGGAGGTGCTTTCGGCCTAGGTGTACTAATTCCAGGCATGGTTCCTCCTGCAACCCAAGGCACTCTTTCAGCACCACGAGAGAATTGGGAAAATCCAGTTCGATCTCGAATCATGTCAACTCTTAATCGCTCTCCAGGAATTCATTTCCGTGAATTGCAAAGGCGTCTAGATGCGGCTAATGGAACTTTGAGACATCATCTGGATGTTCTAATTGCAGAAAAATCGGTTACCACGATGTCGGTCAATGGAAGAACCTGTTACTATGCTGGAGCGCCTGCTCAAGTTGAGATTCTAATCGGCACTGGAGTAACTGATGATGCACGTGCTGCTTCCATGCTTCCAGTTGGACTCTCTGAATTGCAGCAGGCGGTTGTAGCACGCCTAACTCGCTCTGATGTACCTCGCTCTCAAGCTGCACTAGCCAGAGATCTTGGTAGGTCTCGCTCCGCGGTTCATTCGGCGGTTGGAGTGTTGAGAACTAGAGGGATTGTCAGTGATAGAGAATTGCGCTTGGCGGACCATTTGAGCGGTCTGAGGACTTCAAGACTAGAGTACAACTGGTTAGATCTACGAGTAGAATTGGCGTAGGTATATCTGCCTAAGCGATTTGCCTATGGCTATGAATACAGGTACAAAATTAATGCTAGGGCTCGGAGCAATTGGAATAGTCGTCGGTATTTTGGTAATGGTTCTGGGCGCAGGTTCCATTGGCGATGCTGATAACTGGAGACCTACTGATGACGTGTATTTGGAAAACAGTCAAGGTGAAACAGTCGGTTTTATCCATATCGAAAAAGGTAATGGAACTGCGGTTGCAGTATTCGTAACTTCTGATGTAAGATGTGACGAATTTACGCTTGAAATACAAAGAGTGGGGCCTTTAGGGGATGATGCGTATTGGAAGGCAGATGCCTGTGTCGATTTAGATGGTAGGTCCTTGCCTAGTGGGTATGTAGATGATCCCGAAGGGTGGTTGCATCTTGGCGACATTGTAAACCTCGAAGATGGTGTCGAGTATACAATTACAACCAGTCACGACGTTGTTTTAGTAGGATGGGAAGATATTGAGGGAGTGATTGGAGACTTTTTAGGAGGACTTGCTGCAATATGTGGAGGGCCAACTTTCCTATGTTGCGGGTTACTTTTCCTGATAATTGGTGGGGTTATGGCAGTAACCTCAAGTGGAACTAAAACTCAAACACAAATCGAAATCACTCCTTCAGTCGAGGTTGATTCTGAAAATAACGAATTAGAAGACGGGTACGATAAAGATGACAAAAAATGGTATGATGATGATTCTTCGTAATCATCAAACCATCTCATATTGAGTATTCTGGGTCAGGTTTGAAACAGAATCCTATTACACATTGAATTTCGCCAAGTGGTTGTATGTTCCGCATCCGTTTGGTAGAGCAGCCTATGCCTACCGGTTCTAAAGACCCCGATGTGTTACTTGCTTGGCTGCTCGATTCGATGGGTTTGGTACGATCGAGAACTGAAGGGGCAACGGTAGATGAGGAGCAAGGTGCGATTCATCGCATGGTCAGACATACACTTCTAGAAGAGCCACTGAAGGGATGGGATAACTCCGCTATTTCCGAATTCTCTGGACTCTCCCAAACTGGAGTACACAATCAGATGCACAAATTACGGGAAGTTGGACTAATCAGTTCCAGATTACAAGGAAGATGGCACGTCAACGTACTTCGTGGCGGTTCAATGTCCTCGGCTGTAGAATTGATTGCAGTCCAAACTCGAACCATTGCAATGATGAGATTGGCTGAATTCAGCGAAGTAATATCAGATTCTGAGTTAAGAATGCAAGAGGCTGGCGAGGAGGAGGCACAATCATTCAGAATCGACATCGCCGAGCCTGGACCTACACCCGAAGATTCTGACAGGATTGATTGTTTACTTGCAGATTTTGGTATTACAGGTGATCGAATCAAGAAAGGAGATGTCGTTACCCGTAGGGTCTTCGATGAGTTGGCGGGAAGTGAAAGGCCACTGACTTTGCAAACGATAGCAGACAGAGTAGGGGAGACCCGTTCTCGTTCTCAACGCGTTGTAGAGCGGTTGAGGCAGGCAGGAATCGTAGACAGAGTGGCAATGCGTGACCGTATTGCTATGGATGTCTACACTGGATTAGTACGTCAGTATACGGCTAGAGGAGAAGACTGGTTGATGGGAAGGGGAGGTCTTGGGAGACTGGATAAGGATGTTTCATCTGCTCTAATTAAGGGTGTTCAAAAAGAGAATTTGAGTATTGAAAAGGTTGAGGAAATTCTTGCTACAGTATCGATTGATGCTCAACGTCTATTGCTAAACACCCTCGGTGGAAGAATGCCTTACGGATATCGAATAGCAGGAAGAAGTGGCGAAGATATTGCCGAGCGGGTGATGACGAATATCGATAGGACTCTTCGTCGACTTCGTACCGTAGCGCAGAGATTGGACGATTCACTGGCGGTGGAAAATTAGGCTGCATGCCTTTGCAGCATCTCGAGGTCACATACTGCAAGTGCTTCTTCATGAGTCGCTTCTAAAACGACGGGGCAGGCTACTCCTGCTTCCGCTGCATCCTGCCAAGTTCCAGCACATACACACCATCTATCACCTTCTTTTAATCCAGGAAAACCAAATTGAGGAGCGGGTGTGATTAGGTCATTACCTTGTGACTGAGCAAATTTCAGAAAGTCGTCTGTTAGAATTGCACAAACTGTGTGTGAGCCTCTATCTCGTGAATCTGTATTGCAACAGCCATCCCTAAACCACCCGGTTAGTGGATCATTTGAGCAATTTTGTAATTCCGTACCTTTGACATTTATTGAATCGTGCATTATGCTGCTACCCCAGTTGAAGTAAGTTCCTTCAGGTATCTGGAAACTCGCATCCCTAATTGTTGTTGGTTTTGTATCGAATGCAATTCTACTCTCATATTCGATGCGCCAGGAAGTCCCTTGGTGAAAGATACAGCGTGACGCTTGAGGTTCTTGCAATAACCTTCTTCGTACACCTCTGAACTCAATTGAAGATATCTTTCCCAACACCAAGAACGCGCTACTGCTGGGTTATCCTCACCCCAAGGAGGCATCTGATTTAACCATCCTAAATCTCGTTTAATCTCATGGAAGATTGTCGGGCGGCCTATTGCCCCCCTTCCAATCATCAATCCTGCCGCGCCGGTGGCTTTGATACAGGCCGCGGCTGATTTAGCGTCGATCACATCGCCATTGGCTATTACGGGTATATCGACAGCCTCGACAATATTTCGGATTTGAGACCAATCCGATTCTCCGGAATATCTTTGGCGAAGGGTTCGACCATGTACGCAAATTCGCTTGACACCTTCTGCCTCTATTCTTTGGCAAATTTCCAAAGCTGTATTAGGACCGCTTCCTGTTCCTAATCGCATCTTCACAGTGATTGGAATATCTGCCGCTTCGATGCATGCTCGAACCATCTCAACGACTTTGTCGGGATTACGTAGTAAGGCCGCACCAGCATCGTTACGACAAACTTTAGGAGCAGGACAGCCGAAATTAAGATCGATTATGTCCGCCCGATCCTGTAGCAATTTTACTGTCTGAACCATCTCGTCAATATCTCCACCAAAGATTTGTGGAATGAATGGTGATTCTCTAGGGTCAGATTCGACCTTAAGCCACGAGTGTTTAGCATGACGCGAGAGACCTGAGGCCGCTGTAAATTCGGTGAATGTAAGGTCCGCACCGGTCTCACGAGCCAACAGTCGGTAGGCCAAATCGGTGACTCCCGCCATCGGCGCGAGGAATAGCGGCACCGGCTCTACCATGAGACAAGGCGGAAGCCCATTCATCATCAATCCAACGATTGGAATGAGAGTTAGAATTCAGAATGTTGATTCCCACTCTTCTACGTCTTGAGCACGTTCCCAATCTGCGTAGTTTGTAGCACCGCGAGATGTTAGCATCTCTCGGGCAAGTAGCCAGTAAATTAGAGCCAACGAGCGGCGACCTTTGTTATTCGCAGGGAGGGCAAGGTCAACGTTTCGAAGAGTATTGTTTGCATCTACAATTCCAACTATCGGAAGACCTGTCGATACAGCCTCTGACAGAGCCTGTGAGTCGGCCGCTGGGTCGGTTACTACCAATACCTCGGGTTCAGTGTATGTTCGGAGTTTAGGATTTGTTAGTGTTCCAGGAATAAAACGGCCAACGATTCTTTTTGCGCCGATTGACTGAGCGAACTTACGTGCAGGCCTCTGTCCGTATTGACGAGCGCTTACGACAAGGATTCTCTCAGGGTCGTAGCGAGATAGGAAGTTAGCGACGGTTCTGATTCGAGCGTCGGTTTGATTGATGTCAATCAAATGCAGTCCGCTGCCATCCGCTCGATCTTTATCGATGAATCGTTGCATATCTGAGGACTTTTGATTTGTTCCGATGTGAACCGCGTGTGTCTCATAGACATCGTACGGCACTAGGGGCGACTCAATCTCACTCATGATGTATCCTCAGTGGCGCGGCGACCTGACCTTCCCTCATAAGCGCTACGCATCGCCCCAAAGGGGCGTGAACGGTGAAATCAGAGACCTTCGAGTACAGATAAATCAGTACACTCGCCATCTTCGTGTATTTCTTTAAACTGTACACAGGGCTTGGTAATCGTTAGTGTCATCTCGAAATAATCGTGAAAAGCGAATTGTGCGACACCGGGATCGATACCATATCCTCGAGCGTCAATTTCTACCGTCCACTTTCCATTTGCCAGACTAGAAAAATCAAATCTCTCTAATGGGTAATCCTGGGTTGCCCTTACCTCCCAATATGGATTACCACCAGATTCCTTTACACCAGGCTCCCAAACCTTGACTTCGACATATCGAAGCTCATTACTTTCATTGAGATCGAGGAGAGTAGAATAAGGGAATTCAGCACGGAAGGTAATAGACATCTTTGATACTGTCTCGTCAAACACGATTGGGGTTTCATTTGTGTATTGGACGGATTCAAGGTCAAGAGATTCAGAAGTGAACATAACTTCCCAAAAGAACGACTCTTCCTTGTTGTTTACAAACGGTTCTTCGCGCATATCTTCCATAATTTCACGTTGCATAACCAAACCCATGCAACCAGCACTAATGGTCGAAAATACCAGCATGAGTAGCAAACTGAACACGGTCAGCCGCGTGCGCATGTATGATTCTGGAACGTCTCTCAGTCTTCAACCGAACGGAAAGTAGAGCCAATAATTCTCACATTTTGGATTAACTGCTACATTGATGACCGAAGGTTATCTCCCAAAGTCGCCTCAATGACGACGAAAGGGTCTACTGAGCCGTAAGGCGTTGACGTGCCCTATGAGTACCGAGAGGCACAATCACTCTTCTTCATCTGCTGCAACGCGTGGTTCGTGAACTTCTCGGAATACCACGGTTCCGACCTCGAGGTGCTCGCGCAGTGCGCGGACCAAAGAGAACTTGGCATATGCCCAGTTCTGGTCATAGGCGATTGAATCAGGTAGTGTGATAGTAACATCGTCACCATCGAATTCAACCTCGAAGTCCGAGCGGCCAGTATTCATTTGAAGGAGTGTAGCAACCCGCTCAGCGCGGTCCTCTACCACCTTGACGATGGTGTATGTGTAACGCAGTGTAGTACCCGCTAGAGGGTGGTTGTAATCGATTCGAGCGCGACCGGCGCGTAGCATTTGCAAGATTCCATTACGACCGCCGATTTCGACCGGAGCACCAATGGCAAGCATGTTTGGGTCACCAACGCTGCGAAGTAGAACATTCTGGGAGATAGTCTCCACTAGAGACGCGTCGCGCTCACCGTAAGCATCGGCAGGCTCGATATCGAAAGTGTACTCGTTGTCTGCCTCAGCATCGGAAAGATGAGCCTCGAAGCCAGCTATTAGGCGACCTTCTCCGACTACGGTAATCATCGGCTCGTAAGTGCGAGCTTCATCAAAGACATCGTGCTCCTTGGCAATCTCCTCTCTGGTAGTCTCGATAAGATCGCCAGATTCAGCATTGTAAAGGTCGTATTCTACGTGAACGATTGCACCGTTGTCCATGGATTAGCCTCCTGAGGGCGACCCGCCGACCTATCTCCCCTTTTTGATACAAACGGTTCTCCCTTAGGGAGAATTTTCGGGTTTATTCCTCTTCTTCGGAGGTCACTGGGCTACTACTGAGTAGGGCCGCAAGGCCGCCCAACATGATTAGGCTCCAACCAGCCCAGACAAGGTGGGAACCCCGCAAATCGTGTACTGTGACACGGATTTCTTCAACTTCATCGGTCTCGCCTCGCATCATTGAGGTGAGGCTGATTTCTGCCTGTTGTTGATCGAGAATAAATATCATATCTCCGCTTGGACGGACCATTCTATCTACTTCCGAGCGAGTTGTTGTCCAACTAAAGCGGAGAATTCCAGGAGTCACTTCGTCGACTTTCTCTCCGTCTTTTGTGACCTCGATAACAAATCCAGCGAATCCATCACCTATTTTGTAGTCGTATTCGGGATCTTCCTCACTTAGCAAGACAGTATCGCTGAAAGTTAGTTCGTATTCTTTGAATTTTACAGGGTTGTCTTTCTCTAGCGTTACAAGATGGCTTGGGTCGGCGCGATCTACCAAGGTAGTGGTAAGTACGTGTCCTAAGAGAAGTAGTATGAGTCCTAAGTGTGCAAGATGGGAACCAATCAATCTCAAACGGGCTGCATTAGATTTGGCGGTTATTCCATCGGCTCGTAATTTCGGCAATATCTTGCGACCAATCGTGAATACCACCTTCGCGGTTGGAGGTAGAGCCACGAATAGCCAAGTTAGCATGAACATTGCAAGGCTACCCCGTGAGATATTGTCTGTGAGCATAAGTTGGGGATCGCCGGGAAGAGAGAACTCCTCTGCGTAATATGCGAATAGTAACGAGGCGAGTAGTGTAGTAGCCATGAATGCGTTTCCACGCTTTGCATCGATGCTCTTTCCAAGAGAGTAGATTGTAATCGCTAGAATTACCAAGACTAGTATTGGAGAGCCATAGAATTCGTGAGCCGCTAGGCTGGTCCCATCTATCTCAGCGGCTAGTAATAACCAGGTCAATGTAAGGAAGGCGGCAGCAGAATACCAAGGAATTGCTCTCGCGACCTTCATGCGAACTGAAGTATCGTTGAACAATTTTGTTAGTGGTGATTCCTCTTCTTCCGCAGACATCAACCATGGGCCTAAGAAAAGTAACATCCCAATAATCGATTGTTCCAAACTTGCGGCCCACGACCAACTTGCGAACAACATTAGGAAAACTCCTCCAAAGACCCAAGCCGCAGGAGGTTTCTCAGAGTCTCCTTTGATTAGCAAAAACATCAGTGCTGCTCCGACCAAAGTTATCGCTGTTGAACCCATCCAAATACCCAATGCAGGGGTAGCGACGAGCAAAGCAATGGAGACATTACGATTCTCCATTATCATCGAAGTCTTTGAAGATGAATCGAGTAGTTTCTCTTGTTGTTTTACTAACCACAAGAAAGCTGCAAAACAAAGTGATATCATAATTAGGAAATATCCTGCTACTTCCAAACCGGCTGCACCATCGTCGAATAATTGTACGATTCTTATGTACGGGTCGTTGTATTCTCTTGCTTCTTCATTACCGACGAAAGAGTGTACTGAGGCCCATACTCCATTTGCACGCGTGACTAATGTTGCATGGATTGCAAGCGCGCCAGCGAGCATGCCAAGGGCTGGTGAAGCAAGTATTGCAGAGTCTCTTTCGGAGTCGGTTCGCGCACGGGCATGTACAATCATCAATAGCGCGAACCAAGGCAGAATAGAGCCTGTTTCGACTGGATCCCAAGCCCAATATCCACCCCAGTCGAGTACTGTATAGGCCCACAATCCACCTAATCCAATTCCTATGGTTCCGATAAGGAATCCAGCACGTGCCCAGTGTAGTTGGGCTTCGTGCACTCGCCTCGCCTCATGACCTTTGATAAGCCCGGCAAGAGCTATACTAGCAACTGCTAGACAGAGTGAGTAATATGCAAAAACAACCGGTGGATGAATTACCATTAGGTCGGTTTGTAGTAATGGATTGAGAGTTCCTCTCCAACCAGTTGACTCTGCAAAAGGGGAGAGAATCCAAGAAATTACAATTATCGCAGCGGTACAACCGTGCATTAGTCTGATCTCAACTGAATTCGAGACATTGCGTCCCGACATGAACCAAGTGACAGTACCCATTATTGCCGCCCAAAGTAGAAGTGGTCCGGCTCTACCTCCCCAAACAGCAGATATTCGATAGAGCAGTGGTAATTCTTCTCCACCATATCTTGAAACCAAATCTAAAACTTCGAAATCGAATATGAATGCAGTCGTCAAGAATACCCAAGGTGCGACTTGAGCCGCTAAAGTGGTATGTCTTGCTAGAGGTTCTCCTGCTGGTAATCGTGAGAAGCACCAAATTAGGCTGGAAACTATCGCCAGCAAAATCAGAAGATTTCCAACAGTGGGGAGTATCGAATCACCAGCCGTAAAACTTCGCCCTTGAATAACCGAATGAAAGCATTGCAGGTATAATCCGCTTTCCGTATAGGCTTGGTCTTCGCATCAATAGTCGCAAACATACTGCTAACTTTCCATGTGGACCCATATTGCTCATTTCATCTGGGAAACACTGAGCCATGATTGACATGTCCTCGTCAGTAAGATCGAATAATGCCGATTTTCCTCTCAATATTTTACCATAAGGTGGGAATTCATTACTCCAGAGTTTCTGGTATCGAGACATCTTGCTCGCCGAGAGGTCGTTGGCAGCTATCTGCTCGGCAGCAACATCTGCTGCAAAAGTTGCAGACTTCAGAGCAAGATGTGATCCGCCTTCAAATAAAGGTGAAGTGAAACCCGCGGCATCGCCTACCAGCATAAGTCCATCATCATAGGTTAATTCGAAAGGTCCGGAAATTGGAATGGTACCACCGAATGCAGGATTGCCCTTTTCCTTCCACGGAGGTGGAACTTGTTCTAGATCTTTGAAGTGGGTTGCTTCTATGAATTCGTCAAGGGCCTTCTTGGTCCGGGGCTTATCCTCTGTAACCAAGCCTACATTGGCTCTGCCGTCACACTTTGGAATCATCCATAGGTAACCCTTTTCGGCGTACTCCGGCCAAATATAAAAGTCAAGATAATCATCTGTTGGGACTTCAAGCATCTCGTATTGCATACCTGCAATAACCTGACCTCGAGTGTTTAAATCGAGGATTTTAGAGGCCACTGCGGCTACGCCGGATGCATCAATAATGACCTTTGTTTGAATTGGGAATTGCTCACCATTTCCATCACAAAGCCAACCTGTGAACTTACCATTTGCGTCGTATTGTTTCTCCATACTACGTAATTTGTGAGATAGTTGTAATTGAGCCCCCTCAGATACTGCTTCCTCTGCAATCCAGCGCTCGAAAAGGTGCTTTTCCAAAACGTAGCCTTCCTCAGTGAGTTTCTTGGCTGTTCCATCTGGGAATATCACACGAATGCCGTGTACTCGCTTACTGATGACGTGAGCAGGTAGGTCGAGTTTGAGATTATCACAGGCAACATCAGAGATACACTCTCCGCAGTGTACAGGAGTTCCAATCTCTGGATGGTCCTCAATTAGAATCGTCTTGAGACCCTTTCTAGCGCTATGGAGAGCAGCGTTACCGCCACCCGGTCCGGCTCCGATGACCAGCACATCGCACGTCGTGATGTCTTCCGCCACAATGGTTGGCGAAGTGGGATAGGCCATGAATCCGTCGGCTAATTTGTCCAAAATGTCATGACGAACATATTCAACGGTGAATCGCCACGCGGGGTTATGACTTGGCGTAGGCTCTCGCGTTACATCGACGCGTTAGATAGCGCAGGAGAGTTGCGTAGAGTCTCTGAACCTGTAGATTGTCATCTTGAAGCGGGAACGATTGCTGACAAGTTAGTCAAGTCGAAAGGACCGGCTATTTTGTTTGAACAACCTCGATTGGCTGACGGTTCGATTAGTGAATTTCCCTTAGCGATGAATCTCTTCGGAACATACCAGCGAACTAATCGTGCTTTGGGTGTCGAAGAACCATCAGAAATCGGCGAACGAATGGTTGGTTTGATGAAGCCGGATATAGGTGGAATACTTCGAGCGCCGTGGACTGGCATTCCGCTAGCCTTGCAGGGAATGTCGATGGCGCCCAAGAAGGTCAGGAAGGGGTCCTGCCAGCAAGTTCGCATGGCTGAACCTGATGTGACTAAACTACCGATTCCAACCACTTGGCCAGAAGATGGTGGTCCATTCATTACGCTACCATTGGTAGTAACTGCTGATCCTAACACTGGAGTGCATAATATGGGAATGTATCGAGGTCAAATTTTCGGTCCTAAAGAGGTTGGATTGCATTGGCAGCGTCACAAGCATGGAGCTGACCACGCTGCCGATTCTGGTGACAACAGAATGCCTGTTGCAATCTGTATTGGAGGGCCACCTGAATTGATATTCTCAGCGATTGCACCACTTCCAGACAATTTGTCTGAATACGAATTTGCGGGCTTACTTGGAGGTGCCCGCTTGCGACTGACAAAGTGTCTGACTAACGATCTCTATGTCCCAGCAGAAGCAGATTTCGTAATTGAGGGCTATACAATTCCTGGAGAGACAAAACTCGAAGGTCCATTCGGAGATCATTTCGGCCACTATTCATTAGCTGAGCAATATCCTTTCATGCACGTAACTGCCATCACGCATAGGAAAAACGCCGTCCTACCTGCAACCATAGTTGGAGTTCCGCCAATGGAAGATGGATATTTGGGTGAATCGGTGGGAGATGCATTCCGTCCGGTTCTAAAATTTCAACATAGAGATGTCGTTGATCTATTCCTACCGCTAGAAACAGGATTTCACAATTTAGCGATTGTGGCTAGTAAACAACGCTATCCTCGACAGGCTCGCAAGACAGCATTAGGGCTACTTGGGGCTGGTCAATTGATGTTCCTAAAATCGATTATCGCTTGCGACCCAGATCATCCAGTAAAGGACCTAGATGCTCTTCTTGATGCCTTGGACTCTAGGGTTGACATCTCGGATGATGTACAAGTTCTGAAAGGCCAAGTTGCTGACTCACTTGCACATGCCTCACCTCACCTAAATGTCCATGACAAAGTGATGATTGATGCTTCAAGCCCAACTCATGATGATCCGATGTTTGGACTAACAATACCAGATGGACCTGGAGAATCACTGGTTGATTCTGTAAGCCAAATTGAAGGTGTTACTCAAGTCAGAATGCTACGTCCTTCGATGATGGTTGTAACTACGCATATCGAAGGTGGACCAAGGCCAGAAGAATCAGTTGAAACCGTTAATGAGGAAGGGGCTGCTGCGCAGAGAGAACATATCGTAAATATCAGAGATGCTATCTGGTCGCTAAATGGCTCAGAAAATCTGCGCTGGCTATTCATCACAGATGATGATGCCGACTTACAGGCAGATGGTTGGAGAAGGAAATTACTGTGGCAATTTTTCTGTAGATTTGATGTGGCAAGGGACTTACATTTCGATGAGAATCGTTCTCGACTTGCTTGGGATGCAACCGCACCGATTCCGAGTAATACAGGCCCCCATCCAGTTAGGCGTTGGCCTGGAGTAACCCTTCATGACCCTGAAGTAGAGGCTAAGGTTGAGGCTTGGATGGAAGAAAACAATCTGTGAGGTCGGATTATGGGGGCCAAAGAAATTCTCGAATTCGTCAAAGTTGAGCATACTCTATTCTCATTACCGTTCGTTCTAATCGGTTATATTCACGCTCACAATCAATTCATCGAACAACTCCCAAGCGACTCGAGTTGGATGTCTGTGGACATTGTTTGGATTCTAATTGCAGCGGTCGGGGCAAGGGGCCTTGCAATGACTCTGAATCGTATCATTGATCGTGACATAGATGCTCAAAATCCACGTACTGAAAGCCGACATTTAGTAAGTGGCTCAATGTCTATGCGAACCGCTTGGAATTTAGGTTTGGTATTCTTGATTATGCTACTATTCAGTGCCTGGCAACTAAATGAAGTCGCATTGATGATGGCTTGGTTACCTGTCTTAGCGTTCGTAATTTATCCATATACCAAGCGTTACACTTGGGGTTGTCACCTTTGGTTGGGGCTCTGCCTTGGTTTGGCTCCCGCGGGCGCTTGGCTGGCACTCTCGGCTGATGTCCATCGGTGGGATGCAATACTAAATTCACATTGGTATCCTACCATCTTCTTCATCAGTTTAGGAGTAGCTCTCTGGATTACTGCCTTTGATATCAATTATGCTCGCATGGATGTTGAAAGCGATCGCAAACAAGGAATTCATTCGTTCCCAGCGAGATTTTCCGAACAAGCAACTACACGAACATCGGTGCAACTGACTTTACTTTGGTTTGCTTGCTTCGCAATCGCCGACCCGATGGATGAAATCTATTTCTTAGCAGCCGCTGGAATTATGGCGATTGCAAATATCGCTGTTATCATTGCAAGAGAAAGAATTGCAGATTTTCAAACAACTCTATTCCGAGTTTCAATGCTGACCGGTTGGGTCTTGTTGGCAGCAATTATCATACATGAGCCAAGTACTGTTGGAACACAATAAGAGGTTAATTTCAATATCAGAGTTCAATAACTCCCAAGATAAGCACGATATCCCTCAGGTGATGCCAATGTCAGATGTCAGCATGTTCCACCTTCATTCAGAATATGACACGGCGGGGGACCAAGAGGCAGCGATTGATAGACTGATGGAACAAATCGAAGCTGGTCAAGAGCGCTGTGTCTTGATGGGAGTTACCGGTTCTGGGAAGACCTTCGCCATGGCCAATATTATCCAGAGATTAGGCTTACCTACGCTGATTCTATCTCACAATAAGACCCTTGCTCGACAGTTGTGGCAAGAAATGAGCGAGCTGTTTCCAGAGAATGCAGTTGAGTATTTCGTTAGTTACTACGACTACTACCAACCTGAGGCTTACCTACCTAATCGAGACCTATACATCGATAAAGAATTGCAAATGAATGAGAGAATAGAACAAGAACGATTCTCGACTGTTGCTAGTCTTGTTACTCGTCCTGATGTAATTACTGTTGGAACTGTTAGCGCAATTTATGGTTTGAATCCTCCAGAAGCATTCCAAGAATCCTATTTGCATTTGCAGGTTGGAGAAGCGCGAGAACCACAGGATGTCATGCGCGCTTTGGTTGAGATGCAATATCGAAGAACAACCGGAGATATTGCTAGAGGAGATGTCAGACTTCGAGGTGAGGTACTCGATGTCTGGATGCCTAGTCGAGATGATCCAATTAGAATTCGATTCGGCTGGGATGGGATAGAAAAAATCACAGTTTGTGAAGCGGTTTCATGGGAGCCGCTGGACGAATTCGAAGAGGCTTGGATTCATCCCAAAGAATTCTACATGACTAGTGAAGAAAGATTCCTTCAAGCGATTGAAGATATCGAGGATGAATTAGATGAACGGGTAAATTTCTATGAACGAAAGGGTCTAGATTTAGAGGCTCATCGAATCGAGCAGAGAACCAAATTCGATTTAGAGATGCTACGCGAAACCGGTTCTTGCAAGGGTGTCGAGAATTACTCGATGCACTTCGATGGCAGGCAACCGGGAGAGCGACCATACTGTTTACTTGATTTCTACCGATATTGCGCCGAGTCATATCATGGTGGTGGGGAGAAATATCTGGTAATCATGGATGAGAGTCACGTTACACTACCACAAGTAGGTGGAATGTTTGGTGGAGATTGGTCGCGAAAAGCCAATCTAGTCGAGTACGGATTCCGACTTCGCAGCGCTCATGATAACCGTCCTCTGAAACTCGCTGAATTCCAAGACTTGATCCCTCAAATGCTCTATGTTAGCGCAACCCCCGGAGAAAGGGAGTTGCGCCATCTCTCAGAAATTTCTGGAAAACCCGTACACGAGGGGCTACTACATGCACCGGCTGGGGGTGGAGCGGGAGAAGCAGATGTGCCAAAGAAAATTGCACGCTATCCTATGGAAGAAATTCTTGTTGACTTACCTGAGGTCGTCAGAATGGAGATTCGACCTACTGGATTGCTAGATCCAGGGATAGAAGTAAGACCTACCAAAGGTCAGGTGGACGATTTGCTCAGTGAAATCAACCAATGTGTCGAGAGAAACGAGAGAGTATTGGTAACTGTGATGACAATCAAATTCGCTGAAGAGGTTGCAGAATATTTACTCAAGATGAATGTAAAGGCGCACTATCTTCACTCAGAAATTGATACATTGGAGAGAACTGAAATCATCAAAGCACTAAGACTAGGTCATATCGATGTAATTGTTGGAATCAACCTTCTTCGAGAAGGCCTTGATATTCCAGAGGTTTCACTTGTTGCAATTTTCGATGCAGAACGTGAAGGGTTTCTAAGGAATGAGCGCTCATTACTGCAAACCATTGGTAGAGCAAGTCGAAATGAGAATGGAAAGGTGATTCTCTACGCTGATTCTGTATCTCCTTCGATGGAGGCGGCAATAGGACAAACAAACGCTAGAAGGCGCAGACAAGAAGCATTCAATGAGGAAAATGGAATCATCCCGAAGACCATTCGAAAGGCACTACCTGTAATGGGTGCGGAAGTTGAAGACCTAATGGCTGGAGCCGCAGGAAAAGGAAAGGGCGGCGGGCGAAGATTAGTTGCTCGTAAACCAGGAAAGAAAGGACTGGATGGAATTGTCAAGAAATACGGACTCGGGGCTGGCGCATGGAATTCTACAGATTCCGTTTTAGATAATATCAGTCAGCCTGATTGGGTTGAGGCCGCCCACGAAGCGTTGAGTGAGGATGATATCGAAGATGCATCAATTGATGATAGTGAACGAGCCAACTTGATTGAGCGTCTTGAGAAAGAAATGAAGCAGGCTGCGGCTAGGCTAGACTTTGAACGAGCTGCGGCGCTTCGAGATAGAATTTATCAGATTCAGACCGCAGAATAATGTGATTTCTAACCTGAATCGTTTGGAATTGCCTTAGTTGAATTGAATACGAAAGAGCGAGCCGGGATATTTGTGACGTCCTACTCGCGCGATGACTTCTCGGCTCCAGTCGAGGATTACGACTTCGATTCCGTCGATAGCCCACGCGCTCTAATCGACCAGATGGGGCGAGCTGGTGGCTTCACTGCAACCAAACTCGCACACGCGCGTGATATACTCCGGGATTCAATGGCAAAAACTACTGAGGACGGGGTTTTGAATTGGCTCTCATTCCCTGCCTGCCTTTGCGCAACAGGAACTCGAGGATTTTTCCTTGAGGCCGTAAAGAGGAAGTCATTCAATGTCATTATCACAACTTGCGGGACATTGGATCATGATATCGCAAGAACTTACCAAGACTACTTTCATGGAGATTTCAATCTTGACGATGTCGCTCTTGGAGAAGAGGGCCTAAACCGCCTAGGTAACGTCATCGTACCTAACGAATGCTACGGAGAGATTCTCGAAAGAGTTGTACTTCCGTGGCTAGAAGAAATCGAAGAAGAAAGGTCGGTACTTAATCCGGATAATCCATGGTTAGGGTTTGGGTCTGTGGAACTATGCTGGGCTATGGGAGACCGGATAGAAGACGAAACTTCTCTTCTTCATTGGATTGCAAAACATCGCATACCGATGGTTATACCTGGACTTTCGGATGGATCAATCGGAGCTCAATTATTCATGCATCGACAAAAGAATCCAAACTTCATGGTTGATTTCCTCGCTGACGAACAAATACTCTCAGACCTAACCTGGACTGCGGAGGAATCTCATGCATTGATGGTTGGCGGAGGAATTTCGAAGCACCACGTAATTTGGTGGAATCAGTATCGTGATGGTCTGGATTCTGCGGTTGGAATTACTACCGCTCCAGAACACGATGGATCTCTCTCAGGAGCTCGACTAAAGGAAGCGATTTCTTGGGGAAAGGTTCGACCTGAGGCACCACATGTCGTAGTTGAAGGAGACGCTAGTCTATTGCTTCCATTGCTGGGCGCAGACTTGTTCTCATGATTTATTTCCTCGGCGTTTTCTATTCTCCATTCCGAGTGGCTTAGTCTTGCATATGGGGGGATATTGCTTAAGAGGTGTCTGCGTTGCGCCGTGCTTCATGTCCGTAGAGGCAATGATGCAGAACATGATTGATGAATTGACCGACGCTATGAAAGATGCTGCAAAGCACGACAAGGGCGTTAACGCAGCTGGAACCAGAGTCCGCAAGACAATGCAGAGCGTTAAGGCTGCAGCTCAAGACGTAAGGAAGCAAGTCCAAGCAGACCGCTCCTGAACATTAGATTACGATCTATTGTTTTCATTCGCCCTGCGAGTGAGCGAATAATTCCATCAAACCCACGCGCATAGCGGTTAGAGGTCTCCATCCCTCTTCTCGACCTGTGGCTACCATTGCATCGTGCAATGGAGCGAGGTTTGGTCGAGAAATTTCACCCTCGAATTGTTGTGAGGCTGGACTAGGGACATTGGTCAGAGATTCGACTGTATGAGTTAGATGCAGTGAGTCATTATATCTCCTCCATAGCAATTTCATTTCGTCCAAAACTGCATCTGAACTCCAAGCACGACGACCTGCTAAATCAATCACTTCGGCTGCGATATCTGCCTCAGACAATGAAATCTGGGTGATTGCGTCCGTAGCGTCACGGATGTGTACCCAATGGCGAGCTTCGACATCTTCTGGAGGATTACTCTCTGAACCATCTTTTACCCAATCTACCCAATCTGAGAGAATTTTACTACCCCAACCATTGACTTGCTGGGGTACAAGGATGTCATGAACTCGAAAAATAAGTTTAGCATTGGGATTCTTTTCCTTGGCTGGAATGATTGCAATATCAATTTCGGATGTAGTTAGAGAAATTCTTCCTACAGCGATAATCAAGTCTGCGTCTTCTATATTCTGAGAAAAAGTTGCACCTGCTCGTTCTAGTCGGTCTGCAATTGCTAGATACACTGCATCTTGCTCTCCGAGAAGGTGGACCACCTTTGTCATCAAAGTCAACGGGAAGGTTTGCCCTCATGGTTGTGATGGCTAGAAATTCAAGCTGTTGTAACCGCTGCCTGCTCTTTTGCAATGAAGTGGTCGAGACAATTACGGACAATTGCTACAATCATATCAATTTCCGGGCCTGATAAACCGAAATGAGGGGTGAATCGGAGAGCGTTTTGGCCACCATGGATTACTCCCAAACCCTGTTCTCGACACCATTCTTCGATTCCTCCGAAGCCTACCACAGGGAATCTATCTGGATCTAGTTCAGCACAAAGCAACAAACCAGAACCCTGGACTAAAGTGATACATTCTGGATAATCCGCCTGTAATTCTCGTAATTTCGAAAGGAACTCTTCACCAGAGCTACGAATGTTCTGACGCATTTCTGGGGTAATTCGGTTCAAAACCGCGACTGCAGTTTCAAGAGCACGTGGGTTGGTTGTCATAGTGTTTCCATAAATTCCAACAACATACAATTCAGCAGCTCGCTCACTTAATCCTAGAACTGAGAGAGGATATTGACCAGCGTTGAGTGCTTTTGACCAGGTCTCTAAATCTGGCACCTCTGCATCTTGGAACCCTTCATAATCGACTACAGATAGACAACCCTGGCCTCTCAAACCTGCTTGGATTGAGTCGACTAGCAGTAGTGAGCCGTGTTCTTTAGTCAATCTTCGAGATTCATCATAGAACTCTCGGGTTATGCATTGACCAGGACTGCCTTCACCTTGAATTGGCTCCATTGCCATCATTTCGATGAAGAATCCCTCTGCATCAGCACGGGCAAAGACGGCCTGAAGGTCAGCAACATCATTTGGCTCTACGATAATTACGTTATCATCTCTAAATGTTGCTAGATTATTCCTATACCCGTCCTTGCAGGAGTCGGAAATTATTGCTGGTCGCTGAGTACGTCCATGGAATGCCTGTCTGAGTGCTACCAATTTGATTGGCTTACCTTCATGACGACCGCCTTTTCCAGTCATCTCGTTAGCATTAACATCAGCGATTCTCATTCCAATCGTGACGGATTCAGAACCACTGTTTAGGCATACGAAGCGGGAAAATGGACAATTCCCTCTTGTGTGCCCAACTTCCTTTCTAAGTGCGTCAGCCAATCTTTTCTGGCTAAATGATGCAGTCATTACATTGGCCATAACCCAATTATTACTCATGGCATCGATAATTTTGTCAGGGCCATGTCCAGCCCCAAGCATACCATACCCACCGTTGTCGTGAATTACTCTACCGTGGGATGTGATTATCCAGGGGCCTCTAGCTGCGATTGGGATGTAAGGATTCACTGTCTCTGGCTTGTAGAAGTTGACGAAATCCTCCTGAAGTTTGGTGATGAGATCAGATTCTTCCAACATCATCGTTGCTACACCTACTTCTTCCCTCAGGACAGAATGATTGTCATGAGCTTCGGAAATTGCTCTAATTAAGTCTGAATCATTGTTGCAAAACTCTTGCACCACTGAATCATCCAAACCCACTGTCCGAACGTTTCCGGAATTTGCTCGGATATCGGCGAGTAGGTCGAATGCTCCAGTCATCAATACGCCAACGAGCACCCACTCATCAACATTCTCGATAAAATCGTCATGAAAACTCAGAATCTATAGATTCTGTCTGTATCTAGATTTGATTTGATTTCTGGCGGATCTTTTCTTCAGAATTGTGCGAACTTCAAGTTCTGATAATCATACAAAAAATCAAACACACTTTAATTTTCCAATTGAAATTTTCATATAAGAATGAAATTTTGAATTGTATTATCAGTCTTAATTAGCAGATAGTATAAGTGCTAATCCGCGGAAGGAAGCCTAGGGACAAGCACGGGGGATGCACTAGCCCAACTGAAAAATGAGGAAAGAAAATGAGCGAAGATTACCGCATTCAAGAATTACTACAGAGGGAAGTTTACGTCGGAGATACACTAGTTGGTGTGATTACAGGAGAGAGATCTCACCCGCGAGATGAATTTGTCAAATCAATGCGGCTTGAAGTCGTAGATGACGTTGCAGGAGAGTACATGAGAAAGCCCGCTGAACATGCACCATTATCGAAAGAGTTGGTACATAGCATAAGACCAGATGGAGGTGTAAAGCTCTCGAAGTCAATGAGAGAATTACAACGCAGGTGGCGGAATACGATTCGAATTGATGAGGAACTTTGGGCTCCTGATGAATTGCTTGACCGCGCTGTAATGGACAACGATGGAGTTGACATCGGGAATGTTGCAGGTTTTGTCAAGGTTAAACGAACATATCGTGGAGTTCTTGTCAATACACACGCTATCTTGCAACGGAAGTTCGGACTGCCAGAACAACTAATCATACCCGTCAAACAATTGGCTAGAACTACCGCCTTCCTGGATGAGTTGATTCTACGCTGCACAGTCAAAAGATTGGTCACTTTACCGAGTTATCTACAACTAAATGGCGATTCTGAGTGAAAATTACCTCAATACACTTCCATCACGGAAGTTGAATTGGTGGGCATGGCAGGATTTGAACCTGCGGCCTCCCGGTTATCAGCCGGGTGCTCCAGCCAAGCTAAGCTACACGCCCTTGAGCAAACTCGCGAGAAGCGTACCCATTTTGAAGATGCCCATCTGGCTTTATTGCTGGTTGATTGCCAATCGGAGAAGTCATGAAGGACTCGCTACTCGCGCAGTTCACTCATGCCGGTTGTGAGTGGTTCCTCAGGCCGAGCGATTGGAGGGGCTTTGGCCCCGTTATTGGACATGGAACATGTTGAATTAATCAGTCGAAGATTTCCGGATGGAGAGGGTTACGTTAGAGTACCGTCCAAATCCATAGATTCGGTGCGTAGCGAGCCTGTTGTATTAGTATCAAACACCTATCCTGACTCAGGTGTGCTTGAAACTATTCTGCTTTTGGAAGCTATTGCTTCTGTAAGATCGGGAGACCTTTCAAATTACAAGAATGAGGAGCCACAAAGCCTCCCAGATGTCGGTCCTGGCATCTTTTTGGCGATACCATACTTTGGATACTCCCGCCAAGACAAGAGATTCTCCCCTGGTGAGCCTGTAAGCGCGCGCGTAATTGGAGAGATGCTAGCACGCTGTTGTGATGGAATCGCTATTCTCGACCTGCATGCTCCTGCAATCCTAGAAGATCTATCCGTGCCTGTTGAATTTGTCAGCGCAATGCCAGAGATTGCTGCTAGGCTATCTAATGAAATCAATCCTGATTTCATCCTGAGCCCAGATAAGGGAGCTATAGATCGAGCGACCGAAGTGGCGACAATTGGCGGATGGGAATTCAGTTATCTCGAGAAGACTAGAATTGACGCCCATACAATCGAACATACGCCAAAGGATCTCGATGTCAATGGTAAGATTGTCGCGATTGTTGATGATATGATTAGCACAGGTGGCACGATTTGCCGGGCTAGTGATGCCCTTCATAGACAAGGAGCTACAGAAGTTCATGCAGCCTGCACCCACGGTTTGTTCACTGCTGGCGCTATTTCTCGCCTCTCTAATCACGTAGATGGGGTTCACAGTACAGATTCCCTGCCCAACCCAAGGGCAGTGGTAAGTTCAGCTCCTGCTCTCGCTCGTGGACTCAAGAAACTCATGGGATAAGTATGGATTTCTTTGAAGGAAGAATTTCATCTTCAGGTTTCGCCAGCGGTGACCGAATTGTCATTGGAGATTGGAAGGAATCCCCACTCGGTTCCTTCACAAATGTCATGTGGGCCAAACCAGATGGTACTCGAGTACTACTTACACCAACTCAGGAGCATGCTGATTACGTATCCTCTTTGTACAACTTTGAAGAAGTCCACATCGTATCTGTAGAAGTAAAGCATCTAACAAGAGGTATCGATATCATTGCCCCACCCTTGAATGTCTCTTTGCGATGGAATAGAGGAATAGGATTGCCTATACCAAGACCAAGATGGTTCATCTCCACAGTGGAGCAATGGGTAGCAAAAGCATTCTTTGGAACCAATACACATGGAATGACCTGTAATGGATTAAAGGAATGGTACTGTATCTATTCTCTTTCCAAGATTAAACATGCCTCTGCATCGTGTGATGGCGTGGATTTAGGCGATTATTCAAATTTCGAGATTAATGCATGTTTTGGATTTAGTGAACCGCCGAAAAAACCGTCATCTGTTCGTTTGCTTTCAATTATTGAGGGCACCTAACCATTACCGTAGGTAATACGCTGCGTTTATATGAGTCACGCCGTGCGCCGGACTACCCCACATGAGGAGTGAATCCAATGAGTGTACACATAGCATATGAGACCCCACAAGACGTTCAAGAGCAAGTCTACGAGATGGTAAAGGCCCTAGGAAAGGACGGACGCGGCGTACTAAAGAGAGGCGCTAACGAAGTGACCAAGGCTGCCGAGCGAGGAACAGCGCAGATGGTAGTTATGGCAGAAAATGTAAATCCTGGTGAGCTTCTAGCACATATCCCGATGATTTGTAAAGAAAAGGAAATTCCATTCATCTACGTAGAAGACCAAGCATACCTAGCGGAGGCAGCAGGAATGCCAACAGGCACACGCACTGCTGCAATCGCAGTCATGGATGTTAGCAAGGATGGCGCTGAGCGCTTCAACGAAGTCAAGGGACACTTCGAGACTCTGTCGGCCTGAAGCGCTGAATCGGTAAAAACGGAGGAAGTGAAATGGCAGAAGTCGATGCATGGCCCGCAGAGGTCGTAGAAATCGTAGGTCGAACCGGTATGACTGGTGAGGCGACGCAAGTCAAGGTACGCGTAAACGATGCCCCTAACCCACGCGACGTTGGTCGCATTATCACTCGAAACGTAGTCGGACCAGTAAGGATCGGCGACATTCTGATGCTGAAGGATACAGGACGTGAGGCACGACGCCTAAACGCTCGATGAGGTGATTGAAATGCCAGAGCGGAGAGTCTGTAATTTCACCCATGAAGAAATCGAACCGGGTACCGGTATGATGTTCATCAAGCGCGATGGTACTGTCTTTTGGTTCAAGGATAGTAAGGCGCGCAAGAACCACTTGAAGCTAAAGCGTAATCCGCGCCGATTAAAGTGGACTCGAAGATTCGAAAAAGGCGGAATCAAGTAAATACTAACCCTGAAGTAGAATTCTTACCCGCCTACATCAAGTAGTATGATTTTCCGCCCCCGAATATGGAAGGCACAGTGAAGTGGTTCAACGCAATGAAGGGTTATGGATTCATAGAACAAGAAGATGGAGAGGACCTCTTTGTCCACAAAAGTCAGGTGGAAGGAGAAATCAATGACGGTGATACTGTCGAATATGAGGTTGGTGAAGGGCCTAAAGGACCTAACGCCGTCAACGTGAAGAAAGTCGCTTGATTTTCACATTGTTTGGTTTGTCCAATCATTACATGCAGTGTGTGTACACTTTGGTGGGTCAAAGAGAATTTTCTCACTAGGATCGATTAAATCTAGCAGAAGATTCGAGCCGGCTCCCTCTTGAATGGTTACAACAGAACTAGTAGACGCCGGAAGATAATCCTCTCCGGTGCTGGCTAGACTGAGTTTAATCGTGTGGCCAGCAGATACTTGAGCATCCAATGTGAAGAATTCCATCTTGGCGTTAATCGTCTCAATTAGGGGCAACCATGTTTGCTCATCCGTACCACCCTCGTGATAGCGCAGGTCCATGATTGCATGACCAATGTGGATACATGAGCCATTCTCGTTACAGTCTTCTAGTAATGCGTAAATCTGCCCTCCAACAGTTGCCGTAGTTACATCGATGTGTAGTCTTGGGAGCCCAGCAATCCAGATGTCTTCTTCCAACGGTTCGGTCTCATAAACAGGGCCAGTTGCACCGTTTGGTAGAATTGTAGTGGTGCCTGCTACATTCATCAGACCACCACCTAAGTCAAGGGCAAGGGTTGTCATTCCTTCTGGAGGATACCTGTCCTCTAGACGCCACTGCCCCTGGTTAGTTTGAATTTCAACCCATAGACCTGGTTTCTCTCCCTTGTCTAGAAGATAGTAATCGAACCACTCGAGAAGATCTTGCATCCAATCGAAGCGAGTCATCTGAGGGTATCCCTCGCGACCTCGGCCTTCTCCCGACCTATCGAAGTGGTAATCGGGTCGGTCGGGATAATCATGATCCCATTGTCCAAACAAGCCTTTAGCTTCGATTCCCACATCTTTGAGTTGATTGATTACTGGAACCGCCATATGTGGGTCGACATTCCAGTCATGCATCCCTTGGATTAGGTAGACTGAACCTTCGTAATTAGCTAAAACTCGGTCTAGGAAATATCGTTCCTTCCAATAGGTTCCCGCTGCTTCACCACCCCACATCCAAGCAGCCACACCGGTTCCCGGACCGATGATGTAATCGGGACACATATTGCCAATATCTTCTGTATCTCCATCGATTCCATACGAGCCATATACTCCATTGTGCATGATTGGGGCTCGGGCTTCAGAGGAACCATTCTTCCACATCAACTCCATAACACCAATGAGCCCCGAGATTGGAACAATTGTAGCAAGGTGCTCATTACCGAATGTTGCAGCTTGCCAAGGAGTTGAGCCATCGTATGACTTTCCAATCATGGCGACGCGACCATTCGACCAGTCCTGAGTGCCAAGCCACGTAACCGCTGCGTCAACTCCTAATTGCTCGGCATTACCCATCAAATCCATACAGTGATTTGAACGGCCTGTACCCATCACAGAAACTTGAGCGAAAGCGTATCCATGAGGTAAGATCTGATCAATAATCATGCTACCAAGCCATGTTCCAGGCTGTTCTACCGGTCCTGTTTGAACTGAGGTCTCATCAAAATATGGACCGAATTCTGCGATTACAGGTACTTTGACCCCTTCCGGAACATCCGGAAGCCAAAGTCCGAGGCTGACTTTACCGTTCGGAGCAGCACCTCCTTCTGAGAGAGGTAGATCGAATTCAACAAAGTGATGGCTGGAGTTCCAATCATTATCGGTCTCCTTCAGAGTGTATGGGCCAAACTCCATGACAAAGGAATATGGTTGGTCTGTGATGTATGGCCACTCACTTCTTTCCCAGACCGGAACTCTCTCATAAATTCCGAGTTCTTGCTTAACATCGTCAACAATTTCATCGAAAATTACTGATTGAACTATGACAGCTAATAGAATCCCAACAACTGCCAATGCACCAGCGGCGAGTGCTAAACCCCGCTTGTCGATTCCTGCTGAATCTAGCAATTCCCCGATAATCTCTCCGACGGGGGGAATCTCGCTAGAAGGAATATCGGGAAAGTCGTCTTCAAGGACTAATTCCGCTTCAAGAACAGGAGATTTTACTGCCTCCTCGCCCGCGTGCACATGGCCCTCTGGGCCATGGTCGTGGTCACAGCATTCCTCACCCATCTGAGCATGCGATAAGTAAACCCCTCTTGAGTTAGTCTATCCACTGTCTAAATTTTCCAAACGAGTTTGATTGAAAAAGGAGAGGAGGGTCGCCCGCACCATGGGAATGCAGACGACGTTTGTAATGGTAAAGCCTGATGGAGTACAAAGAGGCCTAGTTGGAAATATCATCCAGCGCTTCGAAAACAAGGGACTGCGGCTTGTTGGTCTACGCCAACTAACCCCTTCTTTGGAACTTGCTGAGAGCCATTATGCAGTTCACTCCGAGCGCCCATTTTACTCCGGTTTGATTGAATTTATCACATCCGGTCCGGTAGTCGCTATGGCTTGGACCGGTGTTGACGCTATTTCGGTGGCTAGAAACATCATCGGGCCAACTAATGGACGCGAGGCAACTCCAGGTACCATTCGCGGAGATTTCGCAATGGACATTGGTCACAACATAATCCACGGTTCAGATGGTGAAGATACCGCTGCATTCGAATTGGGGCTATGGTTCCCAGATGGTATCATCGAGTGGACTCGAGATGCAGAGAGCCAAATTTACGAGTGAGACTACGACTTGACTGAGGATTGAGCATGAGGTGTTTGAAATGTCCGGACGCCGTCAACCAATAGTCTCTGTTTTAGGACACGTAGATCACGGTAAAACCTCGCTTCTAGACCATATTCGCGGATTGGGTTCCGGCCGACAAGCCAGCGTGATGGATCGTGAGGCCGGTGGAATCACTCAACATATTGGTGCGACAGAAGTTCCAGCAGACCTACTAAACGAATTATGTGCCCCTCTTCTTGGAGGTAAGTCATTCGATTCCCCTGGCTTACTTTTCATCGATACACCTGGCCACCACTCATTCTCCACACTCCGCTCACGTGGTGGTTCGCTAGCAGATATCGCAATCTTGATGGTCGATGTGATGGAAGGTGTTCGGCCACAAACTATTGAATCGATACGCATCTTAAAACAAGCAAAGACACCTTTCGTAATCGCAGCAAACAAAGTCGACCGAATCCACGGCTGGAATTCGGTTCACGGACGCTCAATGGCCGATGCAGTTCGAGACCAGACTAAGGATGCTCAAGGCTTGTTTGAGCAGAAATACTGGGACTTGGTAGGTAAGTTTGCGGAACATGGATTCAACATAGAAATGTACTCAAAAGTTCAGGATTTTACACAGGAAATTGCTCTTGTTCCAATTTCGGCCCGTGAAGGTGAAGGTGTCCAAGATCTATTAGCTGTTGTAATCGGTCTTGCCGAGAGGTATTTGGAAGACAAATTAACCGACATCGAAGGTGCTGGTGAAGGTACCGTTCTAGAAATGAAAGAAGAGAGAGGTCTTGGAAAGACACTGGATGTAATCCTATATCGTGGCTCAGTGAAAAAGGGAGACGAGATTGTTCTGGTTACCGACGAAGGTGGAATCTCTACACACGTACGTGGAATGTTTGCACCACGCGGTATGTCGGAAATGCGAGACGCAGGTAATCGCTGGGACGATACCGAAGCAGCACATGCTGCTTCTGGTCTGAAAATCTCAGCTCCTAGTTTGGATGGCGTTCTCGCAGGAACTACCCTTAGGGTCGTATCAAACGACACTGAGCGCGAAGAAGCGCTAGCGCTTGCCGATGCAGAAGCCAACCTTTCAGTCGAATTGGACGAGGAAGGCGTGACCATCAAGGCCGATACCGTTGGTGGATTAGAGGCTCTAGCCAAGGAACTTCGAGCGGTCGAGGTTCCGATTCGACATGCAAGCATCGGTAAGGTGAATCGTCGAGATGTTAGAACCGCAGAGAA
Organism: Candidatus Thalassarchaeum sp.; assembly: GCA_022451235.1. Taxonomy (GTDB): domain Archaea; phylum Thermoplasmatota; class Poseidoniia; order Poseidoniales; family Thalassarchaeaceae; genus MGIIb-O1. Next base: position 45,811 of record JAKUOA010000003.1, read on the forward strand.
CTCGGCTGACCCGCTTCACAGAATCATCCTAGCCTTCGCAACAGAAATTCTACCGGATGCAGAAGAAGATATCGAAAACTCAGAAAATGACGTCAAATTTCTTGGATCGGACATCATTTATCACATTCTCGAACAGCGAGAAGAATGGGTAGAAAAGCGAACTCGCGAACTAGAAGAAGCAAGTCGGGAACAAGTCGTATATCCAGGTAGAATTCTTTTACTTCCAGACCATACTTTCCGTGTCTCAAAACCTGCAGTAGTTGGAGTGAGAGTGTTGGCTGGAAGAATCCACGTTGGTCAGCGCTTACTGAAGAATGGCGAGCGAGTTGGACAAATCAAATCCATCCGTTCTGGTCAAGATTCTATGAAGGAAGCAAGGCAGGGTGCGGAGGTCGCCGTTGCCATAGATGGAGTCACCGTAGGGAGGCAAATCGAAGAGGAAGATGTGCTATTGGTTGACATTCCTGAATCTCACGCAAAGAAGCTAAGAAAGATGGGCTTAACAAGTGCAGAATCAGAAGTCTTAGAGGAGTTAACAGCGATTCACCGCAAGGATTCGCATTTCTGGGGCCGCTAGGGCCTTTGAATCACCAGGCGTTCATAGACACCCAACGCTTTAGTATCAAAAATCGGCCAGGATGGTTATTGAGGTGTCTCAGATGACAATGGCTGCAAGTGACCCTAAGTCCCGAGAACTTATCCAAACCGTATCCCAGATCTCCAATGGTCTGATGGGAGAAGTAGCGAAAGTTATCATTGGAAAGCAAGAAAATTTGCGAAGAGTAGCCATTGGAATTCTTTCAAATGCAAACATGCTAATCGAAGATTATCCGGGTCTTGCAAAGACTCTGATGGCAAATACGTTTGCAACATCACTTGGATGTAAGTTCAAGCGTGTTCAATTTACCCCAGATTTGCTACCTGCAGATATTATGGGGACCTACATGTACGATCAACAGGCTGGAGAATTCAAACTACGCCCAGGTCCACTATTCACCAATGTTCTACTCGCTGACGAAATTAATCGTGCTCCCCCAAAGACTCAGGCTGCTCTGCTAGAGGCTATGGAAGAAAAGCAGGTTACTATCGAGGGTATTACACACAAATTACCCGCACCTTTCATCACAATGGCGACACAAAACCCAATTGAGCAAGAAGGAACATATCCGCTACCTGAGGCGCAAATGGACCGATTCATGATGAAGATGTCAATGGGTTACCCAGACCGTCAAGAAGAGAAATCGATTCTCCAGCGCAGGAAGCTTCGAGGAAAAGACGACTACGATATTGAACCAATCACATCTCCAAAGAAGGTCGTAGCAATGCAAAAGGCCCTTGAGACCGTTCATGTTGATACTGCAATTCTTTCCTACATTGTAGAATTGGTCCATCGTACTCGTGAGGATCACCGTGTGATTACTGGCGCTTCACCGCGTGCTAGTCAATCTCTATTCAAGACTGCCCGCGCCAGTGCTGCAATCGACGGCCGAGACTATGTAATTCCAGACGATATCAAGGCTGTTGCACTTCAAGTGGTTAGCCACAGAATCGTTCTCAAGCCTGAATCGAAGATTCGTGGAGTAACGGGACAGCACATCATGAGGAAGATTCTCTCAGAAGTACCAGTTCCTGTAATCCAGTAATCGGTTAATCGCCGCCTGTGATTATGAACTCCTGAGCCTTCGCATTGTTAGATGCGAGCGTTGGAGTTTCTTCGACCTGCGAAGAATGTTCCAACTACTTGGTGGAGTGCTGAGGACCCGTGGACGCTAAAGCCACGTATTTCTACGACCATTTTACTAATCATCGGTCTGATAATTTTTGGAGCGGGGGATGCAGTCCTCATCTCTGCCAGACTAGGAAATACTCCATGGACAGTTTTAGCAGAAGGCATTGCAAAAAATCTAGATTTATCGATAGGAAAGGCAACATTCTTGGTTAGTTTCTTAGTATTGTTAATTTGGATTCCTTTGAAAGAAAAACCGGGAATTGGAACTATATTGAATGCTATTTTAATTGCCGCTACCATCGAGATTATGCTACCAATTTTACCTACTCCACAGATTTTCGCTATGCAAATACTTCAAGTTCTTACAGGCATAATTTTGGTCGCAATTGGAAGCGGTCTATACCTAACCGCAAATCTAGGACCAGGTCCAAGAGATGGAACAATGACTGGGCTAACTAAAGTGACTGGAATCCCTATAGGAAGAGTTCGAAGTGGCATAGAAATTTTTGTTATAGCGATTGGTTGGATTTTAGGTGGAAAGTTCGGTATCGGCACTATTCTATTTGCGATTCTTATTGGCCCGTGTGTTGCAATCTGTCTGAATTTGGCTGGAAGGCTCGGCAAGCCAAGCGATGACTGATAGGCCGAAGGGCCAAGCCGAGCCGTATGTCTGGACCAGTGGTGATTGCAGTTGTCAATCACAAAGGAGGGTGTGGTAAGACTACAACCGCAGTCAACCTAGGTGCTGCTCTAGCTATGGGTAACGAGGAATACGGAATTAAATCCCACAAAATTCTGATGATTGATCTTGACCCAAAAGGCAACATCGCCACCACTTTTGGAGTGGATAAGAAATCGCTTGGAGCTACGATGAATGAGTTATTCAAGGCAGGAATCGACGGCCCTGAAGTCAAAATAGAGGAATGTATCATTGGACCAAAGCAACTTTCAAAGTCGATGAGGGAAGCATTTGCTAGACAAAATCCAGAACGGAAAAGAGGCCCTCCGAAGGGATTGGAAATAGACAATCTCTGGTTGCTACCAGCGGATTTAGATTTGGCTGGAATTGAGATAGATTTAGCAACTAGAATCGGTCGAGAAAATCGTTTACAGAGAGCGATTCAAGGCGCAGTGGGCCATTTTGATGTCGTAATCATTGACACCCCCGCTTCACTAGGATTGCTAACAGTAAACGCATTAGTGGCATCAAATTGGGTATTAATTCCAGTGCAGGCCGAATTCTATGCTTTGGAAAATATGAGCCAATTGATGAATACTGTAAGCAATGTACAACAGGCTGTGAATCCTAACCTAAGATTATTCGGAATTACACTGACGATGGTTCAGAGGAGTAAATTGTCAGGAACTGTTGCAGAACAGGCTCGCAAACATTTCGGAGATAGATTATTCGACACCGAAATCCCACGACTTGTAGCAATCGCCGAATCTCCTCTGGATGGAGCACCCATCGTTATCGGTCAAAAGCCAAACAAGTCAAATCCAGGAAGCGTGGCTTACTGGGAGTTGGCACAAGAGGTAAGCAAACGGATTGGTCGTATTCACAACTCACGTTGAAGATTATTGCTGACTTGATATCAATACCGGTCAGTTACCGTTGGACCTTTCCAAAGTACTTTGACGCGCCTCGACGAGTATTGACTCCCACTTCACCTTCAATTCAGATTCAAGGGCCTTCAACATCTCGTTGATTTCTTTCTTTGAGAGTTCTTGACGCTTGGCGAATTGTTTCTCCAATTTCTCAAATAATTCCTTCTCCCGCTCTTTTCGCGTCTCAGCCAACTTTTGCTCCATTTCGACCTCTTTCTCTAAGGCCATCTCTTGGCGCTTGAGTAACAGTGCTGCTTCCATTGTCTCTCTCTCGGCTGCAAACCAGCGGTCTAACTCCGCTAGAAGACCTGCTTCAGCCTCTTCTTCCAGCGATTTAAGTCTGACATCAACATCGGCAATCATACCCTTTTCCAGAGACTTAGTTTCGCTAGCAAGTTGCTTTTCGAGTTCTTTCTCTCGCTCCTTTCTAGTCTTTGCTAATCTGTCTCGCATTGCAATTTCTTGCTCGAGTCGATATGATTCAACCTGACGATGAACCTTTGATTCAGATGCTTCTCTAAGGTCCATCTCAACCCGACGCTCCATCCTTTCCATATCTTGAGTCGCCTCTAATTCTAGTCGGTCGTTGAGGAATGCCTTACGTCGCTCAAATTCGGTTTCCATCTCTCGCTTCAAGCGTTCTCGAAGTTTTCCAGTGTGTTCCTCTATTCGTCGGTCACGCTCTAAATCTAATTGTTCACGAAGTCGATTTTCTTCACGACGGAGTCTGTGTAGCATTTCTTCTCTAAGAAGTCGCTCTTCTCGCTCAAGAGCCTCGGTTTCGAGACGCTCCATCTCGACTTCGAGTTCTGCCCTCATATCGGCTTCGATCCGATGTAATTCCTCTTCAAACAGGATATCATTGGCCTTGCGAAGAGCTCCTCGCATTCCTTCGACCCTTTCGCCCATTTCCGCAACTCGCCTTCTGCGCTCCCTTCGCATTGCTGAGCGTAACTTGCTTTCATCGTCCAAACGATCTCGAGCGCGGCCCAGTGTATCTATTGCAGAGGCCGCGGAACGAACGTGAGCTTCTCTGAGAGCTGCTAATTCATCAACGCCTTCGGCGTCATTATCGGCTGGAGACTTGCTCTCGCTCAACTTCCCATCCCCATTTGGACGGTATCTGACCCCTATTTGAGAGCGCAGGGTCAGAATCAGCCGTAGGCTGTAATTTCACTAGACTTTAGGAAATTGCCAGTTAGATCAGAAAGTGACGTTAAATCCTGTCTCACAGGCCGGGCAGGTAAGTTGTCTCTTTCCTGGTTTTGGCCGAATACGAAGTGTTCGGTCACATCCGGGACATTCTATCTCTACCTTGACTACTTTCTCTGTCAGAGTGAAACCTCCCGAACAGGCGCCGCAGGTCAGTTCGATTGGACGTTCATCAGTACCAGCGACTAGGATTATGTTACAATGAGGACAGGGTACCTTCTCTTCGGTTAGAGCGTCAGTTGTCGGCTGGTGGCTTACCTTGCATATAGCACCACAAATCTCACATTCAATCTCGCCGAGTCCTGGTGGCAACATATGCTCGCAGTGAGGGCATTCGGCGAGTGGAGGAGCGTGTTTAGACTCAATCTCGACCGGGTCCATTATTCCATCCCTCCAAGTTTCGGTTAATCAAGCGGTCGATGGTGGGCTTCCCTCACCACCCGAAAACAGCACCCCAAAGGCCTCGCGAATATCACGAAGCAAATCTTTGCCTAGGTCGAGTAAAACCCCAATTCTTCTGCCACCCGAGCCGGACACAAACATTCCATTGAATATGATAAGAAACACACTGGCTTCGTGAATCGCTATTCCTGCCGCGATACTATTGTTGATTCCGACTAGAGTAGTAATGATTAGCACTATAGTAACCAATACTGATATTGCAATATTGGCGTTGACTACACGTCGAGTTCTTTTGGAGAGTTCGAGGAGATTAGATAGTGCTCGAGGATCTTCTCCGGGAATAAGGACATCTGCAGCGTCCAAATTTACCTGTTCTCCGCTTCCCACAGCTACTCCAATATCTGCAGCAGCAAGCGCTCCAGAATCATTGAATCCATCTCCTGCCATTAGGGTACGACTCAGTTTTGCTCGCTCTGCAACCCATGATGCCTTACCTTTAGGATCGACATTACCTCGACAAATTTCGGGATTTATTCCAAGGCTTTCTGCAAAGGCTTCAACCGATGCTTGTTCATCACCACTAAGTATCTCAACGCTGATTCCCTGTTGCTGTAATTTCTCTACCATTTCGTGAACCCCCTCGCGGGCGTCATCATGGGCGAAGGTGAAGGCTGCAACTGCTTCACCGTCAATTGCTAATACACTGGCTCCATAGCCAGCATGACGGCTATCTGCAAGAGCAGAATCGATTTCGTATGGTATGGTGATTCCTTCAGACATTAGCCAATCAGCTCGACCAAGAATTACGGGTAATCCACGCATAGAACCTCGAATCCCAGCATCACCATCTTCGATACCGGTAATCTGTGTAATCGCCTTACTACGCGCTGATGCCGCTTCGATTATTGTAGTCGCGTAAGGGTGATTGCTTCTCTGCTCAAGTCCAGCGGCAATTCGTAGAGCACTCTCTTCTGTCTCATCACCTGTGACTGCGATTGAAACCAATCTAGGTCGGCCGCTGGTAAGGGTTCCTGTCTTGTCGAGTAGGGCTAATTCAATACCAGCTGCTGCCTCTATTACATCTCCACCACGCGCGACTAATCCTATTGCTGAAGCACTAGATAGAGCGGTAGCGTGTGGAACCGGAGCCGCTAGAAGAAGTGCACATGGACATGATACGACCCAGAGAACTAGCATACCCACTATATCTCCAGATATCACTCCATAAATTGCCGAACCGACCAATACAAGTGGCACCCAAATCGCTGTGAATCTCTCGATTATTGTTTGAGTGCGTGTGGGTTGTTCTCGATATTTTCTAACCAATTCAATTAGGTCTGCTAAACGAGTATCTCGGCCGGTCGCTTCCGCCTTAACATGCAGAGGACCACGTGTTATTGTCAGACCCGCCTCAACAAATGAGCCGGGGCTTACCGATACCGGCATTGGTTCTCCAGTCATTGGAGTTCTGTCGATTGCTCCTGTTCCATCGACTACGATTCCATCAACTGGAATCACCTCGCCAGATCGTATCTCGACTATATCGCCTGGTTGCAAGGCGGTGATCGGGGTCCACTCATCGTTATACGAATTGTCGATATGTTGACCTTCTGCTACTAATCTAGCTCGGCTTGGAAGCCTATCCAGACCTCCTTGCATTGCTTCTCTAGCACGTACTAGGGCGCTATCTTCTAGATGTCCTGCAAGAGCGATTAATCCCGTGACAAGCAATGCCTCTGGCCATTCCTTGAGATATAGGGCCCCAATAACGGCTAGAGATGTTAGAACTTGGAATCCTAATACTTGATTTTGGATGCTGGCGATTGCGGCTTTGAACATGGGCATTCCAGAGAATAGAATACCCAAACCTGTGACTCCTGCGGCAACCCACCAATGTAGCTCTAGGAGTTCTATTGCGAATACAGCGAACAATAATGGAATCGTCATAACGGCACCAATCAATTGGACCTGATCAGGGCGCAATCGCTTGTTTTTCGACTCTACAAGGGTGTATTCCCCAAGTAATCTTCGTAGACCTTCTTCTGTCATTTCTGAAACTTTTAACGAATCTGTTGGAATTCGTTGTATTTCGATTCGACCATCATCAAGACTGGAATTCAAAATCCCTGGAATATCAAGCAAGGCATTTCNTAGACCTTTGCGATTAATTCCCAGACGATTAGACACTTCACCAGCAGTCTTTCCCTGAACTAAGTGCCATTCAACATCGGGAGCATGGCCAAGACTTTCTAGAACGGAGGAGACGCGTGAAATTCTTCCTCTAGCTAAATCAAGTTTGAATCGAATACTGCCCTCTGTCGCCGAAACTATGACTTGGTCAACTCCAGGTAACCGATTGACTGCGCGAGTGGCCTTCATTGCACAATCTGGACAATCCATGCCTCGTAACTGCCACTCGAATTGCACGACACCGTCCACCACCAATTCGGCTTCCATGATGTCTGCAGAATCTACACTTTCCCCAGCAATTGGGCTAACTTTCTCGAGGGAACCATCATCGAGAATCAACTCTTCTACCGGTGCGTCCTTAGCAGCTTTTTTCTTACGCGCGCCTGAAATGCTGGAACTAATTTTGTCAACACCTTCACCAAGCATTCCCTTTATGCTAGAAATCAAACCACCTAGAGAACCGATTGAGACTGAGGTTTCGCTGACTGATTGAACATCTGATGCCTTAGGCGACTCTGGCTTTGCCTGAGTCGAATCTGTGTCATCATCGTCCAGGATGAGAAACTCCTCATCATTCACAACACATGCAAGAGACGGCGACACATCAACCTGAGGGGAAGAAGACAACTCTTCTACGGTGGAATCATCAATGTTGAGCCAACCGAATAGACGTGGATTTACCCGACTTAAGCGACTTCGAGATGATTATCTTCGATATTGATGGTACTTTACTAGATATTGAAGGATTTCAAGAAGAACTAATCCCTCTAATCAGAATTATCGAAAAAGGAGGCATTACCATCTCACTTGCAAGTGGAAGGACTCTACCCAATGTGACCCCGCTTCAGCAAAGCCTGGCTGTCTCTGGATTTGTCGTCGGAGAAAATGGCGGTATGGTTTGGGACACACATGCGGGATTCTCTATTCGCTCTCTTGCAGATGGTCAGCGCACACGTGATGCTGCGAATTGGTTGGCTAGCCAAATAGATGGATTAGATCCTGCTGGAATCGAGTCAAACCGCTGGCGAGAAACCGAATGGTGTTTGAAAGACGATGGTAATTATGAGGCCATCCAAGATGCGATAGAAGGCTCTCAATATAGTGAGTTATCTGTAGTACCAACCGGTTTTGCAATCCACCTCTGCACACCTGGACTAGACAAAAGCACGGGTGTTGGATTTGCCTTGAAACAAAGAGGTATCGACCCGGCACGAGTTATCGCTGTAGGGGATGCGGCTAACGACATTCCAATGTTCGAATTGTGTGGATTTGCAGTAGCGGTTAATGACAAACACGACGGAGTAGCCGAGGCTGCAGATGTCATTACGAAACAAAAAGGAACTTCTGGGACTATAGAATTCCTCAAGCAATTTATCCAAGCGGTTGAAATACCCTGAGTGTGCCGGAAATCTGTGTTGCGTTGATTCCGATCGAATTATGGAACGAAAACAAGACGACATACTAGACTTGCTAGTTAGGTGCCTTGAAGCATGGCTAACATGGCTAGAAGAAGACAACAAGAGCTTGACAGCAGAAATGGAAGAAAAGAAGTGGCGTATAGAAAACGAAGCTTACTCTCTTAACGAAAATGCCTACAACTGGGAGTTTACAGAGAAGTGGGAATGAGTTGGTGCAGGCGGCAGGATTCGAACCTGCGAAGCACTACGCAGAGGATCTTGAGCCCTCCCCCTTTGACCACTCGGGTACACCTGCACAATATCCGAGCCGCAATGCCCTCTTGATTCCAGCGGCTCGAACCCCACTCTACATAACAGTAGCAGCGAGTCTGACGGAATGGTTGATTTAGCGACTCGGCACGCTACTACATGAACCGCTTAGGGAGTACGGAGGCAGAGGCTATGAGGTTAAGCAAAAACCAACTGCAAGCAGTCGAAAAAGG
>JAKUOA010000030.1 GCA_022451235.1 Candidatus Thalassarchaeum sp.
TTAAGATTGCCAAGAATCTTATCGATGTCTGGCGGTTGGAATTTGATTCTCAATGCCGCCTGTGCTGAGGCTGCTGCTAATTTGGAATTTCCAATTATTCATCCAATACCTCAACTCCAATGGAATCGAAACAAGACACGTTCTATAGCCGCTTTACATTCGATTCTGTCACGTGAGGGCGTTCTGAATGAGTGGGAAGGAGCAGGCATTGTCGGCTTCTCCCGTGTAATTAGAGAATTGGAAGCACAACTGGGAGGTACCCACCCTGATTTCGTCACTGATCGGGTAATCGAGGGCCTCCAGAGGACACTTAGTTCTCAAACTTCGCCATTTAGTCTGTTAGAGATTGATGGAATTGTAATGCTCGACCATTCTCCTGTTGTGCCCTCACGAAAAATAGATTTGTTACGAGAAATTTCACAACATCGTCCGATTCATCAATTGGTATATCCTGGAAACTTTAGACAGGGATTCCATGGATTTCTTCTCGAAGACCAATACCCAATTCGAGATTCTCAAGACCTACCTAGTTGGCTACCTAATCATGATTTAGCAGATCTATCAGAGGGAATTGAAACCTCAAGCCATCGCAGATTTAGAATTCAGAGAGAGGCACATTCGATTCCACTAGCGACCAGACTAATCGCTGAGCAACTGAGGACTAATCCAAATTCTAGTATATTGCTGATTGACCCTACATCATATGAAGAAAACCATCAATGGATTAGAGCATTGAAAGATATCGGAATCTCTCTGCATAGCTCACAATCCATGGCTTCTAGCAAACCCCTTGGACATTGGCTTGCTAGTCTTGCCGGTATTTGCCATGGGCCTAATGCATGGTCTCTAGATTCATTGCGAGCCCTTGCCTTACAGGAATCGTTGAAGATTTTTCTAGAGACAAACTCTCATCCATCAGACACGGAAATTTCTCCAATAGCAAACGCAGATTTACTATCGGATTTGGCTCGAAGCGATCACATACTTGGCGGGGCAGGAACCCTTGAAAGATGGTTAATCACTCTTGCAAGAGAAGAGCCAGACGATACCAAAGGACCGACTAAGGAAGCCACACAGTGGTGGTTGCTTTTGCTGGCCCAGACAAATTGGCCACTTCTAGCAGATTATGATCAAGCGGTACTTTCCAACCGTGACTTATGGCGTGGTTGTCATAGCGGTCAAGAGTTACCACAAATAGAAGCCACAAATAGTGGCGATGAGTGGCTTAATTCCGCCCTATCAAGAGTCGATTTAGAATTGGGTATTGACTCATCGGATGGCTCTCATTCTCTTCCAGCTGCAGTAGTACAAAGTGTAGTTGATGCTCATTCCCGACTACGAAGGATGCAACGAACAACAGGGCAATCGATTCCACAATCCGGCTCTAATTGGGTTATTGAATTGGAAACAATACTCTCATCGACCCCTGTGAGAAGCGGCGGTGGTAATTCATACAGCAGAGTCCGCCTATCTACTCCAGAGGACGCATTGGGTTGTAATGCAGATTTGATAATCCTAGCAAATATTTCCAGTTCTTCCTGGGATTTACGAGTTCAGAAGGTCCCATTACTGGGGGAAGAGGAGCGACATAGGCTAGGAATTCTTAGACCAGATACCCCAATTCGTCAAGCCCGCCATCATTTCTATCATTTACTAGGTGCAGCAAATTCAGAGATTGTAGTATTAGATCCGAGTCAGGATAAATCCACTCCTGTCGCCGCTCCAATTCGTGAATGGATTGGTGACCACAGTCCTGAATCAACATCCATTAATCTAGAAGAATCCCCGATTAGAGAAAACGACTCAAGTAATCAAAGATGGCAAGATGGAAACTCATTGCGCAATATGCAGGCACCGTCTAGATTGGCTCTCAACCCTTCAGCGGTTTCAATACCTCTCGACGTAGAAATTCAGCAGGATAGACATCGTCGAATGCAAAGGGGTGTAGATGAGGAAGGATATCTACCTGTTATGGGCACTCCACATATTTGGGACGTGAAGGATAGTCAATTGATTATCAGGCCTCCAAAAAGCAAGGTCAGTCCGAGAATGGCCTCACGCTGGCCGGTAGTCGGGGGCCCTAGAATGGCATCAATCGACCCGCGCCCGCTCACCCCTGAAGAAACCGGGTCTTTCCCATTTGATTCTCGACATGGGCATGTTGAAGGCGCCGGACAAATAGTTCCAATCTGGTCAGCAAGTCGCCTGAAACAGTGGCTATCCTGTCCAAGAAAAGGTTGGCTAACCCGAGGTTTGT
>JAKUOA010000031.1 GCA_022451235.1 Candidatus Thalassarchaeum sp.
TCCCGTGAAAGTACGAATCATTGCTAAGTTATTGATTATAGATTGCATATGCCTTTCTTGTTGGTGCTGGAAGTATTCTACATTGATTAATGAGAATGTGAGTGCCTCAAAATCTCCATCTGAACTCCACCCCTTCCAATCTGTTCCTATCATCACTTTCCCATACATATTAGCAAACACATGATTCCCCCTAACCATGCCATCGCCATCTCCCATAAACCCGTGTCCAAGTATTGTCAATTCGCCTGATCGATTCTCATCTGCAAGAATTTTCGGAATTAGTATTGTAAAAACAATCTCTCTATTTTCAACGAACTCTGGAGAACCAGAATCATCCCTTCGCATTTCTGAAGGAGCAAAAGCAGACTCCATATATTGTGGAGTTGTTACTGTCCCTCTAATAAGACGGAAAGTAGTATTTTCCTCACCCCAATCGTCGATTACTTCTGTGACATTACATCCTATGCCTTCGCTTCCTAATCTCTCTGATGCATCATCCCTCATCTCTACTAAATCTTGTATCATCGATTCAGTAGATGCTGTATGGAAGTACCAAGCAGCCTGCAGAGTAGATCTTTCCACACCCACTCCTGTAAGAGCATTGAATAGTTCTTCGTAATCGACTCTTTGCTCTTCTATCTGGTTTGAATCTGTAGTCAAATTATCTCTGAGTGCAACAAATGCATCAGAACCCTGTATTGTATTTCCACTATCATCTACCATGTTGCGATAAGCTACTCCATATGAGGTATCATGGTCAAGTCCTTTGATTGTCCTAACATATACAAAAGTGACCTCATCATCTTGACTCCTGGAATCAATTTCAACCCAATGGGACTGTATTTCTCCATTATCTAAATTTATCAAAATAGTTTCATGCTCAGGGTCCAGAGAATCTCCAATATTGTATTGATCAGCCATTTCTGACACATTCGGAGTTGAATCAAATGCTGTGAAAATCTGAGTAGAGGGGCTATACTCATCTAGTCTGTTTATCATATGAAATTCATCAGTGGGTGTAGATCCTGAATCAGGAATTGCTTCTCCTGGTATATGTAATCTGTAGCCTGTATTCGAACTTTCGTCGTCTAATAGGAAAGTAGGTGCTGGGAAGGGTAGCATACAATGATGTGGATTAACATCATCACAGAACTCTGACTGTGAACTTAGAATTATTTCCGGTTCATCGATTTCCTCATCTTCTTCGTAAATACATGATTGATCAGGATTAGTAGCGTCCGAATTATAATTCTCCGCATTTTCATCCATACAGCCTTCAATTGATTCGAGTTCTGGTTCAGATTCTCCTGTACAGCCAGATAGCAGCATTGAAATCACAATCAATGCAATGCATATATTGTTCAGTCTATCGTTCATAATCTGATTGGAATTGGATTTATTCTATAATATTAGTGTGATAAATTACACCTAGTGTTTAATGAGTAACTAATTACTTGTGACAATAACTTTTGCAGGTCTTAGCACTCTATCATGTAGTAAATAACCGGATTCAACTTCTTCTAAAACGAGGCCAGATTCTTGACCATCTTGTACTGGAACAGTAGCAATTGCTTCCATTTGTGTTGGATCGAATACCTTACCAGTTGTCTC
>JAKUOA010000004.1 GCA_022451235.1 Candidatus Thalassarchaeum sp.
TTATCTAGAGGAGGATCAGCGTGCAACGCGATTACTTCCAAAGCCAGAACGACCTAGACAATTGGATGGAGGTAATCTGATTTCTCCTTCATCTCAACGCATGAACTTGCAAGAATGGGGAGGTTTGCTCCCATCGGAGGTAGTCCTTCTGACATTCACGGTAGCCGCCGCGGACCAAATGAGGGATAAATTAAGGCAAAAAATCGCTCGATTACGACCCGGTTCCTTCACCACTTCAAGCGATTATGACGCAGATCCGAGAATAACAAACGATGGATTTCCCGAACAATTGTTGATGTTGTTAGAAGATGCTCCTATAGGCACCATTGACTCATTCTTCAATCAATTAGTGTCGCCATATCGTAGTTACCTTGGAGACGAATTCGGCGATGACGTTGTTACCGAATCCGAGATTTTACGAATAATCGAACAAAGCATCAACACACTTTGGAGACTACCTAATTCTGAAAATTTGTACGGCGACGCTGTAGATGCAGGAATTCCTTCCAATGATGTTGAAGCTGTTTTATCAGCCCGTGACAGAATAACACAACACTATTCTGGAAGAACTCGAGCGACCAATATTCTCAACCCAATAATATCCAAATCGATATTTATTTCAGAGGGAGAAAGAGGTCTTTTGGGTCAAGATGGGAGAATAGATTCCGAACTATTGCAACAACGCCTCATGTCTTCTATTAGGGCCGAAGACATCGAAGAGGTCACAATCAGTATACACTCGATTATCGAAGATTTCGTAGATTGTGTTCGAAGTTACCCCGGATTAGCGCCCAATGGTTGGGGTGTAGGGACTCGAATGCATGCCCTATCATTACTCTCAGACGACGGACCTCCGGCTGATGATTGGGAGCGTTTGATTTGGCTCAGCAGGGTATTCATGTGCATCGTGGGTGGAAGACTACTCGAGGTAGAGAAGTGGAAACCCTTCCCAAGTGGAAAATTACCAGATCACCATACTTATCCATGGCGTCCTGGAATAGAATCTTTCTCAAAACTAGACGACCCCGACAAATCAAACGTCAGAGATATTTGGAAAGATTGTGAATCACGTGCTAGTAACACCCTCGGTTCAGAGGTTGGACAAAGGGTGAAACATCACTCTTTACTCGCGTTAATTCTAGATTCTAGAGAGGACACAATTATTCCAACAAATGCTCGATTTAACTTGACTCATCTTCCTCCGGAATTACCAGAACAACTTCCATTCGGAATAAGTCCCGAGTCGTATTCATTCAACATTGAATCCGAAGCGAGAAATCTCGATGATATTCGAATAATTCTACGAGGCTTAGCAGGTATCGTGAATGCTCTAAAGGAGAGGGAAGAGGTTCATGAGCATCGAGATATAGCCTTGTTAGCGGGTGATTTATTGCTAGATTCTTGTCCAAGAGTTTGCCGTACATTTTACCCAGAACCTCTAATTTCGGCTCTAGATTCAATTGGAGATAACACCTGGCGCGATGACCACATCCATGGTGCGTTTGTTGTCTTGGATGAAATGGAGACAAATCCAGAATTGGCAGGGGGCGCGGCTTCAAATTTAGCAGAAATACGCAGAGACCTAGACCACAGATACCAGATATTACGACAAATTAGACGAAGGTATCGAGCTTTCATCATCGACGAGGCTCAAGACAACTCACCCCTGCAGTGGCGAATCCTGTCAAGACTTTGGGGTCCACGTGAGTTTGGAGAAAGTGATGACCTTAACGAACCAGATACAGACTGGCAGCCAACAATTTGCTATGTTGGCGACATGAAACAATCAATCTATGCATTCAGGCAAGCCGAAGTTGCTGCATTCAGACAATTCGCTCATCGACTTCGTTCGATAAACCGACACGAGTATGAGAATATCTCTGAGTTAACCCGAGAACCCGTTCTCCGGAGTAATGTCGCTAGTCGTGACCCAAGGTTCTCTCACGATAGTCAAATTGTACGTGCCTCTGAACTATTACAAGAGAATGCACGCAATCTAACTGAATGGGTTAATTTCGAAACTACTGAAGGTATCACTTCACTCAGTCCAGAAGAGGTCACTGCTCGTTCAGAAGGTGAGATTTCACTCACTACGAATTATAGGACCGATGGAGATATTCTACAGGTTATGAATGAATGGTGGGAAGACCTTTTCTCAGATAGACATCGTTTCTTCCCGGACGCAGATTACTATGCCTCAGCACAGCGTTTGCTACCCTCACCCACAAAAGAGAATAATCGTGGAACACTGGAATGGATTTGTCCCGTAATGAATGATGGGGATGAAAACCCTCCAACGGAATTGACCACTTACATCGATCCATTCGAGTCGGGTAAATCAGATTCTAACGAGCGTCAAGCAATGATGATTGCAAAGCGGATACAGGCAATGACTCAATGTCGAGAGACTAGGGTGATGCAGCCCGATGGAGATTGGGTTACAATTCCGGCACCAGAAGAGCCTGTGAGATATAGTGACATCATGGTACTAATGGCCACTCGCTCGAAGATTAGAGATGCTCTTGTTCGTCATCTAAGAGATCACAATATCCCCGTGCAAGCTGACCGAGAGGGTGGACTAATGCAACGACCAGTAATCTCCGATTTAGATGGGCTGATACAATTCATAGCTCGACCAAATAGCAGATTCGCTGCTGCTTGGGTCGCCCGCTCTACATTGATTGGAATGAGCGACGCAGAATTACAATCATTCCTAGCTACAAGGCAAGACGAGAATTTGTTACACCGCCTCATAGAACACTGTCCAACGCCTAGACAGAGAGCGTTAGTACAGAGATGGATTGACCTATCTTCTTCTGGAAGGATAATTGACTTACTCATTGAAACCGTCAATCAATCTGACTTGTTAACCGCTTATTGTGACGAAGGCTCGATTCAGGATGTGGAGAGATTCATCGATGAGATTCGATTAATTTCAGAATCGGCCGGCCGTGATGCCATAGTAATAGCAGATCGTTTACGAGATCTGAGAGAGCAAAAAGGTCGTGCTCTTGAGGCGAAGAATATCCCAGAGAGGGACGCTGTTCAATTGATGACTATTCACAACTCCAAAGGCCTTGAATCAAAGGTAGTATTTGTCACCGACTTATTTGGTAAAGGTATCATCACACTGACCAATGAATCACAATCAAGATTGATCGTCAGTCCTGAATTTTTCGCAGGACACCCTGCTCCATGGCCCGGCAGTGAGTATCCAATATCGGCAATGTGGGAACACGCAAAAAAAATCGCCCAAAAGAGGAAGAATGCTGAGGCTAGACGCTTGCTTTACGTCGCTGCAACTAGGGCTGAGGAGCATTTGGTAATCGTAGGTTCTCCAAACAACACAGATTGGCAAGAAGACTCAGGTTTACGTTTACCTTGGAGATATTCTGATACTCAAACCACTCTAGGACAAATGTGGGTCGAATCACTTAGGCAAGCCTCACACCGTAGAGGCGAACATTCTGAAGATTCACCTTGGTTATCTTCGGAAGATGACAATCAACCTCATCCACTAAACTCAGAAAGAGGCCTTGATAGAATACTCAATCCTGCTTTACTTCATTATGATGGATGGCTAAGAGCCGAGCAAGAAGGCCGCCCGAAAATGGGCATCAATGTATACCACCACCCTGACTGTCTAATCAGCGAAAATATAGATGAAAATGTACTGCATTCTCCACTCGTACGCCAAACCATGTTGCACGAAGCAGCAACTGAAGATAGGGTGGCTGAGATAGAAATAATCTCAAGGTTGGAAACAGGAGCAAGAATACGACTAGCACCTCATAGATTATCTAAAATCGACTCCTGCCCTCGTCGGAATTGGTTTGAGACAAGAGGGGGGTTGAAACCAGACCCTATATCCTCCTCTAATCAACTACTCGACGAGGACAACGATTCTCGTTCTGCTCCCCAACAGAATTGGGATTGATTGTACACAGGATGTTTGAGGTTGGAATTGGTAACCCCGGCCCAGTAGGTGATCAACCATCAAAACCTCTTCCAACAACCTGGGCAACTCCTGTTGATAGTCGCTTATTGGATTATGAATTGATGGACGAAGTATTCTCAGAATTGCTACCAATGGGAGTTGATGTCGAGAAAACTACAGAGATTGTTGCATTGATTTTGCAGAGAATTGAAGCAGGTCATATTGGAAGATTATCAAATGCAGAAATTATCGGAGGCGAAAGGGTTGAGGGATTACGAACTGAATATCCATTCACCATTTCAAATTCAATCTTCTTCGATTCTGTATCTCGAACTAGATGGGCGCCTGATGGCCAACAAAACCTCGCCCAAATTGAAAACGCATTTGTCGATATGGATGGTTCAATCGACCTCGTATTATGTTCAACTCACGAAGATGGTTCCTCTTCGATTCGCCCAATTGATCTGAAAACCGAACAGGCGGAGACTGTATTATCTGGCTCAGGAAAATTAGTCGATGCTTACGGAAACACCTCTACTTCACCCGCCAATGATGCAGAACTGGATATGTTGGAACATCACCGATTACAACTTGCATTGTATCACCGAGCCTTGGAGAAGATGGAGGCCGGACGGCCAGAAGGGCAGCGACGTCGAGTAGAGAGGCCGGCAATTCTTGTCGGTGTTTCTGGTCGTCTAGTAATTTATCCTGAAGAAATGTTCGCAGCAGCACAATCGGACTTAGATGAAATTCTTGCAACTGCTGCGCGTATGGAGTTGGCCACAGAATTGCCATTAGCAGAATTCCAAAGAAGACCTGCAACAGAGGCCCATGTATGCAAAATATGTCCGTTCAGTCGAGGAGATTTGCCAATATGTGGTCCTCTCCCAGAACTCAGCACTTAACCCAATTTTGAATAAAATAGCGAGCCATCTGCGGGGAATAATCCATTTGCCTAAGTGATAACCCGAGTCCATGGCCGCAGATCTAAATAGCATGGTAGAGAATGCCGAGAGGATTTGGGAAGAGTCAATTCTTCCTAGCCTTGGAGAATTTATCGAGATTCATGCCTTATCGCCAATGTTTGAGCCAAATTGGGATGAATTAGGAGAATTGCAGGCTACAATCGATTTATTCTGCTCATGGTTAGATAATCAGGGAATTCAGGGTATGAGTTACAAGGTTCATCGAATCGAGGATCGTACTCCTGTGCTTTTGGTGACTGTAGAAGGCACTGGAAGTGGCGAGGTACTATTCTATTCTCACTTAGATAAGCAACCTAGCCGACCCCACCTTTGGTCCGAAGGTCTACATCCACTCAATGCCGTTAGACGAGACCCTTTCCTGTTTGGTCGAGGGTCGGTTGACGATGGTTACGGTGGTTATCTATGTGTAACAGCAATTCGGCTTTTGCAAGAGGCTGGAATCCCTCACCCAAAGGCCACCTTTCTAATTGAGACCTGTGAGGAATCCGGCTCATTTGATCTACCTCCTTACCTAGACGCGTTAACCGAGGACTTGGGTAATCCCGACCTAATCGTGGTTCTCGACAGCGGAGGGCCAAGTTACGAGCACATTTGGGTAACCGAGGCACTGCGAGGTCTTGTTGCTGGAAATCTAAGTGCTCGAGTCTCTCATGAAGGAGTACATTCTGGGATGTCTGGAGGGGCAATTCCATCTTCGTTTAGGATACAGCGAATGCTTCTTGACAGAGTTGAAAACTCAAAGACAGGCGAGGTCCTAATTCCAGAAATGCATGTTCAAATTTCTGAAAAAATAAAACGAGAAGCAGTAGCCCTAGGAGAAATACTCGGAGATGAATTATGGACATCTTTGCCTGTTGTCGAGACTCTCGAAGCCCAGTCAAAAGAATCTAGTGAGATGCTATTGGATATCAATTGGAGACCGGCTCTTTCGATTATTGGAGCAGATGGTATACCTCCAGTACAGACCGCAGGAAATGTTCTGCGGACAAATACAGACTTGAAACTCAGTTTCCGAATTCCACCAGGGGTGAAAGCGGATGAAGTTCAAGAGATTCTAAAGCAGGTTCTAGAGGAAAATCCACCGTACGGTGCAGAAGTGACTTACAAGCCCACCGAACCTGCCGATGGCTTCCATGCGCCTCCCTTGCACGAAGGGGTTGCTTCGGCTCTTGAATCCGCCAGTATGCACCTAACAGGACAACCGCCGATGGCTACTTGGATTGGGGGGACAATTCCATTCATGGCGATGATTCAGGGTAAATATCCTGAAGCTTGCTTCCTTTGTACTGGGTCATCAGGCCCGGGCAATAATGCACACGGCCCCGATGAGAAATTGCACATACCCCATTCAAAGCGACTGAACGTTGCACTGGCAGCCGCAATTGCGGCGCTCTGTGAATGATTTTCCTGATATTTCAAACTCAAATTTGGATATTCTAAGTGCGGTCTAGGATGATATTCAATCCGCCGAAGTTAAAGCAGGGCGGAGTTTCGAGGGATATGAGGTGCGCTGATGAGCGATGAAGAAGTCAATGATTCCCCCGATCTTCAAATCCGCCAATTGGAGGAAGATTTGACCAAGGAGAAAGACCGACTCGAGAAACTATACGCCGGTTATACAGCCCTCAAAGACACCTCCGATGAAAAGGATGCAACCATCGATGTTCTAGAGCGTCAGATGATCGATAAAGAGATTGAGATGGAGGGTCTTCAAGAACTTCTTTCAGACAAGGACAATCGTATCAGAGATCTCGAATTAGATGGCGCAAAGAATTCACAACGAGTAAAGCATCTCGAGCCTGAACTACAGAAAATGGAAGAGATGTACAGCCGTGAATCGGCTCGTTTAGGTAGAGTATTCGAGGTCGCTGAAGACCTTGACGAAGCTCTACGGGTGGCCAAGGCACAATTGACTGCTAGAGATGATTGGTATGCTCAGCACATGAGACTATTCGAAGACCTAAGTCAAGCGATTCAGACGCGATATGACATGATTGATACAGCGATTGAAGCAATTCGCGAGCAGGAACTCAAACAGGCAACATTCCGCGAGAGAATGGATGAAACTCTCGAGGCGGCTGCAGATGCGGCTGAAGAAATGGCCAAAGAAGCAGCCGAAGAAACTCAGGAAGAAGTCGACGACGAATGATTTCTCATTCGGGTTTAGTTCCGTCAGCTAGGCGTATGCATTTTGCTGGTACTCCACCCCATACTTCTCCGGCTGGGATATCAGTCCATTTTGGTAAAACTGCCCGATTAGCAACGACTGCTCCTTCACCGATTGTACATCCAGGTTGAACAGTCGAGTTTCCTCCAATTAGGGCACCATTTCCTATTTTTACGGGGGCCATAACCAACTCTCCTTTCTCTACCAAATGGGCGTTAATGATTGCATTTCCTCCGATTACTACACCATCCCCTAGGACAACTGATCCAGCATCATTTAGATGGGGGGAATTAATCTGACAACCGGCACCAATCTTCGCGCCTGCCATGCGATAGTAAATCGTACCAACAAAAGAAGGAACTAAGATTGGCAAGAATAGTATCGCAACTCTATGGAATACCATTGACCAAGCCCATTGAATTGTAACAAATGAACGAAGAGGGTATCTGCCTGGCTCTAGCCGAGGCCGGAATAATCCACCTAGCAATCCCGACATCAATACTAGGGTAATTCCCCAAATCACACAAGCTAATCCTAGAGATATACCAGTGCCGACTAATTCCAACCAATTTGCTTGGTCAACTAGGTATGCCCTAGCCTCAAGAAACATCCAAACACCAGGGATAGAGGCAATTCCAACAATAATTCCAAGGAATGGAATAATCAGAAAAGTCAACAAATTTTGAACAACCTCAAACGACTTCAGGTGCACACCCCGCCTTTGGTCTCGGTGAGTCAGTCATCAATTTTGGCCTGTCGGCAGAATCAAGACATTACTGAATGCCGACATAATATGGCTCAGGCTTGTGGCATGCTAGGCGATGGTTCACCTACGGTGAAAATCCACCATCTAGTCAAAGCACCAGAAAATACAGCTGAGTCTATTGCACGTCGCGAATCTTGGGACGCAAAGAAGCCGGCGACGGTCTATGTAACGCCTGAGCGAATGCCAGACGGAACACCCTGTCAAGCAGCAACGGTAATCTTGCGTACTCGTGGCTGTGCTTGGTGGTGGAAATCGGGTTGTACTTTCTGTGGCTACTTCAACGATGTTCGCGATGACATAACTACAGATGACCTGTTTGCTCAGTGGGAGGATGCAAAAAATCAGACTAATGATTTCGAAGGATGCTCTATGGTCAAGGTGTATACATCAGGCACCTTCTTTGAGGATCAAGAGAATCCAGTAGAATGGCAACAGCACGTTCTGAAAGAGACGCATGATATGGGGTTACATCTTGTAGTCGAAGCCCAAGCCCACATGTGCAAGCCAGAGAAATTAGAGTTCCTTGCTAAGCATCATCCAGGATGTACTGTAGCCATTGGGCTTGAGGCCTACGATGACGCAGTACTTCGGTTTCATGTCAACAAAGGTTTCTCCACAAAAACATGGAGGAAGGCCGTAGAAGATCTTCGAAGAAACAACCTTCGCGTCAAAACCTATCTGATTTTCAAGCCTCCATTTATGAGTGAAGGCGATGCATTGAATCACACATCGAAGTGGCTTGTCGATGTCGCGCCACTTTCCGATGAAGTATCAATAAATCCAATGAATATACAGAATCGAACAATTGTCGACCGATTGTTCAGGAATCGAGAATACCGCCCTCCATGGCTATGGTCTCTAATCGAAATGATTCAACGTACTCACGAAGAGACGGCAGAACACGACTCTCGTATTATCGTACATCCAACTGCAGGAGGAAAGATTCGTGGAGCCCACAATTGTGGTTCTTGCGACAAACATGTAGTCGCTGCTATCGAACGATACTCGGTTTCTCGAAATCTAGCTGAATTCAAAGGATTAGAATGCGAATGCAAAGCGATTTGGAGAGCAGAGATCGCCTCTGACCTCAGTCTCCCCACTCCTCTCGGCACTGGTCGAGATAGGCGTGGCAACCGCGTAGACCTAATGCGCGCTCCTTGAGGTGAGGGACTACGTCCCTCGCCCAACGCTTAAGGGCGAATCTTCAGTGGTCCACCCGTCCACGATGTGTTGTGGACTAGTGGTGTCTAAATGAAGAATGATGACGGATTTCTACAAGGCGAGAACGAACCTGCGGCTTCGAAGGTGGTAATTGTTGGAGCGTTAGTCTCCTCTCTAATCTTCATGGTGATATACAGCATTCTGTATCCAGGACAAGATTATCCTGTTCTTTCTGATTTCGAGACCTTCGGTTCTCTGAATGGAGGGATCTGGTTCTTCATACTTGGAGCAATATTCGGAATGTTCTCGATAGTTGCGACGATGATTACGGAGGCAACTCGTGAGTGAGGTGATTGTGATGTCTGAGATTCTAACTACTCTGGCCATTTTTTGGCTCTCTGCGCTAATTTTCTATATTCTAGTCCACAGAGGATTGTGGATATTCTCCGATGTAGCACGAACTATGGGGATGTTCATGCTTGAGAAAGCCCTAGGCCCGGGAATCGACTTGGTTGAGGGCCGTTCAGGTTCTGCTGCAAGAGCATGGATTATGCAATCGGTTCTATGGATGATGGTCGGTGGTCTATTCACCTTTGAGGGAATGTGGCTTGCACATGACCCGACCGCACTTCATTCACTTGGCGCATGGGGATACGACCCAACTGCCGAGACTCTAGCAGCAACAGGTAAGGCTGTTACCGCATTTGGTGGAATAAGCATGGCACTAATCGGTTGTGGCCTACACATCCTTCCCAAGTTATTGGGCACAGAACTTGCGAGTGAAAGAAATGGAACCTTGGTCTCATTCCTTTACTCTGGCGGGGTTTTCGTCACTTTGATTGGTTCCCACGATCCGGTTATTCTTGGATTCAAGGTTCTGGTTATTGGAACCGGAATACATATTTTGGCAATGACAGCCATCGTCATCAACCAATTAATCACCGTAGCTAGCCGTGCTGACTCAATTCCGATGCCAGCATGGCTGATCCTTCTAGGTTTGATGTCTGAATCATTCAATATAATTGCTGGAATTTCAACCGGTACAATTGAGGATGGAAATGGCCAGTGGTTGATGTACAGATTACAGGGAAGCGGATTCTTCTTCCTTTCATTATCAGGTATTGTATTGTATGCATCTAGCGTTGCTTCCGGTAATGCACTCTGGTCTCGAACACTAGTTGGTGCAACATTGCTCGGTGGCCTGTTTACATTGAACCCGTTTGGTGCAAACCACGGAACCCTAGTTGCAGATTTATTCGGCCTTGATGCCGGAGAGTTGGCTATGTCCACAAATGACACAGTGATAGTAACCTTCCTAATGGCGCTTGCCTCAGTACCGGTAATCGCTTTCGTTGCAAATGCTATGCTAACCATTCGAGATAGTTCGTCTCCGGGTACTGCTGGTCTAGCCGAGATTAATCTTGGATTACTGGCCATGATTCCGGTATTCATCGGCTCACTGTTTGTTCAAACCGATGCAGTATCGGGAACTAATGCAATCTCTGGACTTTCGTGGACAATCGAAGAAATGAGCCGATGGGCAGTATTGGTGCCACTATCACTTGGTTCAGTACTTGCTCTCTATCCATCAATTACCGGGCGACAATTGGCGTCCGCTGAGCGCGCCCGAACCGCGTTTTGGTTGATGGGCGCTGCAGTTTTGCTTGGATTAATGCTCAATTTGACTTCCAGCGCTATCGACATGGCTCTCTTAGATGCTGGTGTAGAAGATTCATCTAGTCTCTCTCACGAACTTTCAGTGGCCGCTTCTGTAATCTTCTACTTCGCTGTAGTTGCGATGATTCTACACTGTCTAAATATGGTAAGCGGGCTATTCCGTGGCGAGATTGTCGGAGAAGATACCGAGGTTGCCTCATCTATCGAGATTGAAACCTACAACCTTGCATCTGCTACAAGCGTCTCTCGAATCCTTGCCTCTGGTGCTGGAATGGACACAATGGTAGTGCCAGTGGGCGAATCAGACGAGAAGGGCTCAGCAACTGATTTGTAAGAAAGTCAGTACAAGCCACTACCGTCAAGTTGAGGGCTAAACACCCCTGTTGAATAGAAGGGAAGGACATGAGGATTGGCCTAGTTGGTAAGCCGAACGTTGGGAAATCAACGACATTCTCGGCTCTAACCCAAACACCTGTTGATATTGCAAATTATCCATTTACAACCATTGACCCCAATGTCGGAGTAGCATGGATTCCGCTTAGAGAACCGTGTGCCTGCTCGACACTTAGAGCAAAACGCGAGGCAGAGGGGAGACTCGTATCAACAACTGATGACGACCCCCGAAAGGGCAGTATTTGTACCCCAAATACTGGCTCTTGCGTTGGGCACAATCGCCTAGTTCCTGTCACATTAGTGGACGTAGCGGGATTGGTTCCAGGAGCCCACGAGGGGCGGGGTAGAGGAAATCAATTCTTGTCGGATTTAGCCCAATGTGATGCACTAATCCAAGTCGTTGATGTATCTGGTTCGACAGATTTGGAAGGAAATCCAGTGGGTCAGGGGGGCTCCAATCCCGTCGAAGAGCATGAGTTCCTTCTCGGAGAATTGGATGCTTGGATCCGTGGAATAATCGAATCTAGCTGGCAGCGCGGATCTCGCCGTGTCCAATCAGAAGGTGATAAGGCCCTAGTTACATATCTGTTAGATCAGTTAAGTGGCATTGGTGCGAATGAATCCCATGTCTCATCCGGCATTACTGAGGTTTCATCTCAGCACCCTGATGCCGGCGTCCCATGGTCTTGGGGCCAAGAAGAGTTGACAACACTCGCGAAAACAATTAGAACAGGATTATTCCCTATTTGTGTTGCAGCAAACAAAGCCGATCGAGTTGAAGAAGACTCATGGAATCAACTTGAGGAGATGGTAACTGCATCTGGAGGTATACTAATTCCCACAAGTGCCGAGGCAGAACTTGCGCTAAGCAGAGCTAGTGCTACTGGATTAATTCAACACAGACCAGGGGGAGATGGTTTCACCGTCACCGAAAAAGGAGAGGCGAATCTGTCAGAAGCGCAAAGGAATGCTCTATCCTCAATTGGAGAGTCGCTTGCAAAATGGTCTGGTGGAGGATTGGTTGGGCTTGTTGGAGATATTGTATTCGATAGACTCGATAGAAGAGTCGCCTATCCTGTACAAGATGAAACTCATTGGATAGATGGAGAAGGTAATATCCTCCCTGATGCGATTCTAATCTCAGAGGGAACAACAGCGAAGGGATTAGCCTACGCAGTTCACACCGATCTTGGTGACGGTTTCATTCGAGCTACAGACGCCCGTAGTGGACGTGTAATCGGTGCAGATCATGAGGTAGAGAACGGCGACGTGATACGAATTCACGCCAAATCATGATTCAATCGCTAAGTCTGGACGAGAGAAGGGTGAGCTGTCTCTCGGCATCCGCCCGTTGAAGCGGCCAGCATCCGCACGACCTCGTAGCCACCGCTAAACGGTGGTCGCAGGTTGTGTGTTAAGTTACTATTAGCTTCAACCGAAGAGAGAACCGAGGCCTTCGAAGCCACCGGCTTCATCCTCTTCTTCTTCTTCAGCTGGTGCTTCTTCAGCAGCAGGAGCAGCGTCTCCACCACCGCCACCAGCAGCAGCTGGAGCAGCAGCGACAGGCGCAGCAACGGCAGTTGCCATTGCTTCACCGATGTCAACATCGCCGAGGGATGTGACAAGTGCCTTTACTCGGGCACCGTCAACCTCAACACCAGCAGCGCTCAAAACCGAGCTAACGCCGTCTTCATCGATATCCTTCTCTGCGGAGTGCAGTAACATTGCAGCATATACATATTCCATTTTTTCTCACCTATTTATTTTCAGCCGAAGAGGTCGCCGAGTCCATCGAACCCAGCGTCTTCTTCTTCCTCCGCTTCCTCTTCTGCCGAGGCTTCCTCGGCGGATTCTGCTACATCGGAGGTTGCAGCAGGAGCACTTTCAGCAACGCTAGCAGCAGCACCTAGTGCTGCCGCCAACTCGTCATCAAGCGCTGAGGAATCTAGCTGACCTGCTAGGGCCAGCGCACGTGCGTTTGCACGTGTAATGAATAGTGGAATCGTGACATCGTTGGTGATGCCTGCTTCCACCGCGACAGATGTTGCCTCACCACTCGCCTTCGCGAGTAGGGTTGGCATTGTCTGTGAAGAGAACCAGCGAATGTTACAGGCGAGGTTGAATGCGCCTGATGTCGCGGTAATGATATCCGATCGTAATCCATCTGTATCTAGGTCTAGCGAATCGACTTCGAATAGGAACCCGTCCTCAATCGCTCCGGTTAGGATAATTCCAATTTCAATCGGGTTAATATCCAACTTGGAAAGCATGATTCCAAGATCTGCTGAAATCGGTTCACCCTTATTGACAACAGTCGTCGTCTTCTGAATGGCAACCTTCCCCTTGTCTATTTTCGCAGGAATTCCAACAGCGTTGAACTCACCAACGATTGGACCAGGGCCGAATTCGGTTGGTCCAGCCTCGACTACAATGTCCATTGGCGAAACTTCTCCTTCCTTCGCAGCACGACCTTGTTTTGTCTTTTCCAGTTCGGAGTATAGTTGGAAGGCATTCATAGAATTAGAATGAACGATAGCAGGTTGTACTGCTCCTTCAAGTAGAGATTCTAGTTCTTCCATCGGTCGACCGGTCTGCTCCCAAGCAAGGCGCATCAAGGTCTTCTTTGCCATTGTTATCGATAGGCTACTTCGCAAATCATCACGCATGCTTAGCATATTCTTGGCAGGAACTCCTCCGATGTCGACAACCCCAAGAACTCCATCTGAGGTCAAGATTGCAGCTAGTTCATCAACACGGCCTCGCTTCCAAGACGCAACCTTTGGCTGAATCATTCAATCACCTCGACCTTGATTGAAGGACCCATTGAGGTCTTGATGTAGCAAGAACGGATATTTCCAGTACCGCGCTCTAGTTTTCCAGTAACACGACTCCAGATTGCCATCGCATTGTTGGTTAAATCGTCGAGACTTTGCTCTCTTGAGCCCATTGGGCTGTGGAAAGTCATATTGTCTCTTGAACGAACAATCGTTGTATCCTTCAGACCAGCTGCAACCATTGCGGGGTCAAGAGTAGGGGGAACGGGTCGTGGCATCTTACCACGAGGTCCGAGAACTACACCGAGGAATCTACCAACGGTTCCCATGTGTGGTATCTCTGCGAGGAAGAAATCGATACTATTTGCTAACTTACGAGCCTGTTGACGGTTACCGCCTAGGTCCTCTATAGTTGTAGGGTCGATAATATCGATTCCAGCAGCTCTGGCTTTAGTTGCCATTTCGCCACCAGCGAACATGGCTATCTTGATCGGCTTTCCACGGCCAGCGGGAAGTCGAATTTCCTCTTGTATACGGTTTGCTGGATTCTTCAAATCGACGTCCTTCAAGTTAAATGAAAACTCGACGGTTTCGATGAACTTACGCTCAGGAGCGCTGTTCAAGGCTTCTTCAATTGCTGTTTGGATGTTTTCTCTCATATTCCTCACCTCTGCGGTCAGCGAGGTTTCCCTCTTCCGCAATTCGTGATTTTTCACTCAAAATGTTCGTCGAATCTCCCTTCTTTCATTGCTTGTAATGCGGCCTTTGGCTCCATGCCTTCGACCTTAACTCGCATTGCTACGCAGGTTCCCATAACCTCGCGCGAGCGCGCGTATAGTGTTGCACCAGTCAAGCGATCTTTCTGCTTCTCAGCAACCTGCTTTACTTGGTCCATTGATAGGTTCTCAGTGGATGCATCCCAGCTTCCATTACACTTCTTCTGACCGAGGGTCTGAATAATCACATGAGGTGTTTCATTACGTGCTGACATGCTCTTTACCCCCTACTGAAGTGCCTCGCCGACCTACTCTCCCTATTTGAGCGTGATGACGAACCTCCAATTTCTCCTGATTATGATCACTCAACACGCTGAGTAACTCGAACTTGATCAGCTCGTACTGTCAGAGCGACTGGTACAGCCGCTTCGAATAGCTCGACCGTAACTTCTTCCTTTGATTCTGTAACACGGATAACACGGGCTGCCTGACCTTTGAATGCGCCACCGCTGATTTCGATAATACAACCTTCCTCAATACCGGCTGTCGCCGCCTTAGGCTCTAGGTAGGAAAGTGTATTTTCCAGAGGTGAAACACCAGGTAGAACCTTTCGACAGTTCTTCAAGCGTGTTGTGGTCATTCCAGACATTCCAATTAATTTCTCGACATGGTGAAGTGCAGATGCCTCGACGAAAATATAGCCGCGTACATGTCCTGGAACCAATACTCCGAAGACTTCGTCTTGAATATCCTTTAGAGAACCAGTACCCGAGAGTCTAGCGCGAATTTCATTGGCAACATTCTCCTCCTGTCCGATACTGGTCTTTAGGATGTAAAGGAACGTAGCGACGTCTCCATACATGGCGTCAATCTGTGGAATTGAAAATCTCTCAGCACCAGTACCTTCGCTGGATTCGGATTCATAATGCCCGATGAAGGCAGGGTCAACCCAGCTGTGATTCTTGTAAATGGTTCGCGGACTGACCTCATCAGTTTCGCTAATGAATAGCAAAGGAGTCACATCGTTCAGGCGATTTCCAAAGGCAAGACCTCTTGCTAGACCTGAACGGACATGTTGTAAAGCATCAGCCGGAATACCCGTGCATTCTGTAATTCTGGTTGTTACAGCATCGATATCTTCGGGGTCTCCAATACCGTACACACCATCCCAAGCACCAGGGAAATCAGCAACCTCGTCGGCACGCTGCATAATCAGGACCTTCTCGCCATGGCGAACGTAGACTACGAATGTATCAGACATATTTCTCACCTCAAGAGCTAGTTAGCCAATCGAAGAAAACCGGTAGGGCGTTATCCATCAGCCAAAGCATGAAGAAGCCGATAGCACCTAAAACAAACATTCCAATTCCACAGACGATTACGGTTTGTCGAAATTCTTGTTTGGAGGGTTTTCTAGCCATCTTTAGGATACGAGCCATTGAGCCGGTTTGCACCCGGCGGACTCTCTCCTCTATGTCATCCTGCAACCTCTGTGCAGTTTGCTCGATAGGACCAACATCTGAGTTCTCGATAGCCATGACTCTTCCTCAATTGCGAGTCGGCGACCAACCATCCCTCTTTAAGCACGACGGGCGAACCCCAAAGGGTTCGATTTGAGATTATACTTTCAATCGAATAAAATCAGTTGACAAAATCTACGGTTCTAGTTCGTAGATTTCGCATCTGTGTATGCAGTGCTGCTCCATGTATTTGGTCGGATTTGACTCCGGTAAGTACCAGCAGCACTCGAATTTCATCTCCCATCGATTGATCAGTAGTAGCTCCCCAAATGATTCTAGCATACGGGTTGATTCTATCTCGAATCAATTGAGCGCATTTCTCTGCGTCTCCCAACGACAAAGTTGGACCTCCAACTACATTGACAAGAGCGCCTCTGGCATCCGAGATGTCGATGTCCAATAATGGCGATTCTAACGCCTCGTCGGTAGCCTTCTCGGCAGAATCTTCGCCTCTCGCTTCTCCAAGACCAATCATTGCAACTCCACCACCATTTTCCATGACGGATCTTAGATCTTGGAAGTCTAGATTGACAACTCCTTCCTTTGAGATCATCTCTGATACTCCAGCAATCGATCTCATCAATAATTCATCTGCGACTCTGAAAGCCGCATCCAGTGGTAAGTCACGTACTCCTTCAACTTCCAGCAATCGCTCGTTTGGAAGCACTACTACGGTGTCGCAAACTTCGCGCAATCTCTCCAATCCCCACTCGGCATTCTGTCTACGAAGTGCACCTTCGGAGAGGAAGGGGTACGTCACCACAGCAATTGTTAGAGCACCTTCTGCTCGGGCCAGACGAGCAATGACGTGAGCCGAACCAGTACCCGTTCCACCTCCCAATCCGGCGGTGATGAAAGCAAGGTCGCAATTTTCGACCTCTTTCTTGAGGGCCTTCTCAGATTCGAATGCGGCTTGTTCACCTTTCTCAGGGTCTCCACCCGCACCTCGACCTCTAGCACTTCGACCGATGAGTACTTTGTTGTCGACTCCGACTCTTAGCAGGTGTTGTGCGTCGGTATTGATTGCCATTCCACGAACATATTCGCCATCGAACAATCCTTCCATTTCCAGTCTAGCCACTGTGTTTGAGCCGCAGCCACCACAACCGAATACACGAATTCGTGGTTGTAGTGATTTCAGTAGCGTTTTCAGTTCAGGATCAGTCTCCGTCACAACCGGCGCAGCCGGTGATTCTTCCCCATCCTGAAGCTCCAATACTCGGTCGATAAGGTGCTTCATAAGTAACGCTGGCCATCCAAGCAAGGATAATGCTTGCCGTAGCCATTGAGCCCTATGGGCTCATTCTGCAACCCCTAATCAATTTGCCAAAAGTTGCTTTCGAGTTTCCATAAACCGAACTAGGAAAGTGTATACTCCGCCCCAAAATGATACTGCAAGCGCCAATGTCATACCGTTCAATTCAGCGTTTCCTAACAATGCCCAGTGAGCATATTCGTGGAGTGATGAAATATCGACTCCAGTTCCACTTGAACCGGCTTGCCAGGCGGCCCACAGAAGGCCGGCAAGAGTGACCACCAATCTGTCGGCTCGACTGAATCCTCCGTAAAGTCTTCCGAGCCCCACAGACTGTGCTTGAGTTCCCATGTATGAACCGAGCAAAGTCAGCAAGGCAGCAGCCCAACCAGCCATTGGGTCAATCACATACGCCGAGTTGTAACCGATGGCGACTACCAAACCAACATCGACCACGCGGTCGATGGTGTGGTCGAGGAAGTCTCCGTAGGGTCCTGCGGTTCCCTGATGCCGGGCCAATGCACCATCTAGCGCATCGAAAACACCAGCGATTAGAACCAGAGCGACTGCTCCAGTAATCATCATCGCTCCTTCGTTATCGAGTTCAGCGACTGCAATTAGGTAGAATGATACGATTGAGATTGCCAAAGATGTCCAAGTAAGAACACTAGGATCTAGGTCTCCCATTCTGACGACTAAAGGCTGAACCATTTTTGTCCAAGTATCACGCATTTTCTCGAACATCAGCCCACCCAGTCGATAACATCCTCAGGGCTAGTCGGTTTGAAGCCATCTGAAATCCAATTGAGAATATTTGCGACAATTACTTCAGGCCCATCTTTCGAAGTGTCGAACTCAACCCAAGGAGCGTCGTTTTCCTTTTCATTCCAAGCACCACCAAGTAATTCCCACTCAACATTTGCCTCCACCTTTGGCTGAGGATAACCTCGTTCGTTTAGGCGCCCTCGAATAATTTCTGGCTCGCATCGCAAAAGCACAACCGCATCTACAGGGAGATTGTGAGATAAATGCCCGTCGATCAGTTCCGCCTTCAGTGGAGCAGTCTGCCATTTTTGATTTATGTATCGTAATAGAATCCCCATGTCAACCGGATGGGCTCCATCGGTTACATCAACCTCCTCAAGAGCACCTGCTTGCTGAGCCAATTCTTCGATGTTTGAGATGCTCATGCCATGTGAAGAAAGTAAGCCTGCGAGGGTCGATTTACCTGTGCCAGGGGTGCCTGAGAGAGCCAGACGGTAGGTGTCTTCCACATATTCACGGGCGGGCCATTAACCCAAGAATACTCCGCGTCGGGAGCGTAACATTGACCCATCGAATGTATCACCGGCTTTTCATGAGTGATACCGAGGCCGGCCATGTAAGCGTACTTGGAGCGTTTTCTCCAACAGAAAATAAGCTAAACATTCTACTTCTTGCAGTACCCGTAACCTGCTATTTTGCTTACGTTTCTCATGATGAGTCGATGGCATTCTTCGCTTCACTGGTCGCAATCATGCCTCTTGCCTTCTTGATGGGCAGGGCTACTGAAGAAATTGCGCTCTACACCTCAGAATCATTAGGTGGATTACTGAATGCAACTTTTGGAAATGCGGCTGAGATGATTATTGCTCTACTAGCAATCTACGCAGCATCTCAAGCAGCCTCTGGCAGTGATACAGAGACACTAATGGTTGGACTAGTGCAGGCCAGTCTAATCGGTAGTATTCTCGGAAATCTATTACTCGTCATGGGCCTCGCATTTTTGTGGGGTGGAATCAATTATTCTGAGCAGAAATTCTCTGATACACAGGTGAGTTCCAATGGTTCCCTGATGTTGTTAGCGATGATTGTACTCATCATTCCAACCGTATTCAACTCAACCGTTGGTGGTACCGAAGGCGAGAAAGGAGTTGAGCAACTAAGCCATATCGCGGCAATTGTTTTGCTATTACTATACGGATTATTCCTATTCTTCCAGTTCAAGTCCCACGTCGATCTATTCGCAACAGAGACGCATCATCACGAGGCTCCTGAAATGACTAAGAAAGATGCAATTATTCTTCTCGTCGTAGCAACTATCCTAGTATCTTGGATGGCAGAGATTCTAGTCCACTCAGTCGAGTATGCGGCTGATGATTTGGGACTACCTCACTTATTCATCGGGGTAATTTTGCTACCACTATTCGGTAACGCAGCTGAGCACTTTACTGCTGTAGTAGTGGCTGGTAAGGATAAGATGGACCTGTCATTCGCAATCTCAATGGGTTCATCCACACAAATTGCGGTATTCGTTGCTCCAGTAATGATTCTCGTTGCTTGGGCGATGAACGTACCACTAACCTTTGAATTCGGAATGCTAGAAACTGTCGCGGCTTTCCTTTCTGTACTGATAGTCAATGTTATCGCAGCTGATGGTAAATCAAACTGGTTGGAAGGAGCATTGTTGCTCGGAACCTATGTTGTTCTTGGTGCAGCCTTCCTAGTACATCCATAAATCAAACGGTACCCATTGAAAGGACGGGTTTCGCAAGGGGTCACCTTGTGTTCAAACTAACTTCATCAGACTTAATGTCTCAGAAACATTCTGCCCAAACTAAATGAAAATATACCAACAAAGAATGTAATCATAAACATTAGGTCAGTGAGCCCGAAGAACAACCCCCCGGGGTACAACCTCAACAGTGCCACAGCACCGAAAATTAGCAGAATCCAACCAACGATTTTTCGAACTGGTTCTGGGATCATACCTATAATATAATCACGAAATTTGCGTAACGGATCCCACTCCGTATCACGCAGCACGAATTGGAGAAATGAGTCGTCCATAATGTCTACTTTCGCTTTGCGATGATTAAATTTTCTCCGGCATTATAGACTAAATCTCAGCGAGCGCATGTTTACCCAATGATTCGGGGATAATTAATTGAAATTCCTAGACAAATCGACCTTGATAATCTCTGCAATTTCCTCAGCGACCCCTGTGCTGGAAATCCCCCTTAGCGTCCCGATTCTTGCTCCTTCGCTTCCTATCAGTACGGCAGAGTAGGTGATAGTCTTGTGGCCTTCATCGTTAGTCCTCACTATTTCGTTTAACTCGATGCTTGTTATCCCTTCTCTAGGATGTCTTTCAATAAAGCTTGGAGATTTGGAAATTAGACCTCCAGGTCGAACCGCCTCAATATAGTCGTCATAGATGTTGAACTTAATCGGGTCCTTGATGATTAGACCAAGCCATAGGGGGGTTGTGATACCTCCTATGATGCCAAAAGCAGTGAGTACTACGCCTTCTATTACCAATCCATATTCATACGAGGTTAGTACGAAAGGATCTAGCGTTTTAGTTAAGCCAAGGACGATAACAATCAAACCAACTAGAATCCCTTGGCCTACAAATATGGCAATAAGAGCCCAAAATCCCGATTTGTTCGATACTGTCTTACTTGACATGAGTATATCAGAGAACATTTGAACAAATACTTTCTCTCGGCATCTCCAACTCTATGATTCGAGGATATTGACTTCGATGTTACCATCCTTTAGTCGAGTTTCATAGATTTCCAAATCTTTCTGTTTGCTGAATTTCCCAACCATTTTCCCATAAGGAGGGAATATTGGAAACGGAGACCATTCAATTAATTCCCCAGTTTCTATATTGTGAGTTGTTTGGTGTAGTGGACATGTAATACAATCATCCTTCACCTTACCACCGTAGGCGAGAGGCCATCTCATATGTCTGCAGAGAGCTTCTGTAGCATAGTACCCATCGTCTTCATCAAATCGACCAACGAGAATTATCTTTTTTCCAACGGTCAGCATTTTTTTCTTACCCGGTTTCAACTTTGATGATTTAATTGCGATTTTCCAAGCCAATATATCACCTCACTAAATCAATCATTATCGGACCTAATTCGCTAACCTTCTTGCACATTCTTCAAGGCTTTCACCTTCATTTCTAAGTCCTCGAATATAGTTCGGAATAGATGAATTAGAATTTTCCAAATCCCTCAGATCTCCTATCCACTCTAATTCGGTTTTTACCTTCTCAGAGTTTTCTTGCCATTCGTGAACACTCCAAACAGAACATCCCGACTCGTCATCACTCTGGACTTGTTTGAACCAAGGAATGACTTGTGGTTCTCGAACTAAATCGTGTCTTTGCACGAATCTAACAATGCAGTCATCCTTGACGAACTTCCATCCAGCATTTTGAAGCCAATCTTCCGATAAATCATCTTCTGCCCCTAATTGAAACCAAATTAGAGGAGGAGATTCATAGTTTCTAATCAGAAGTTTTCTTATTGCCTCTCTTGCCCTTTCAGGCGCAAGAAATAGCACAACAATCTCAGGTCCAATTCCGTCCTCAATCATAGGCCTAATTGGGTATCCAGAAATGCTAGTACCGGCATCCTTAGGATGTATTGGAATAGGATTCCATCCTCTCTCAGATAGGTCCTTAACAGCCGAATTAGCAGGTTTTTCTGAATTCAATCCAGCACCCAGAATATGAACAAATTCAGTTTGTAAAACCAAATTAATTAGTTGATTGGAATCGTGCACACGCATACTCAGACAATACCCTAACTTATGCAGATTATATCAAATTCTGTATAGGCATAATCTATAATTCACTGTAGTAATCAATTGCTACTTCATTGAGTCTTTCTCTAGCCTTTTGCTCATCCACAGTTAATGTAATTCCATCCCTTCGTAATGCTTCTCCATCGACTAAGACATCCATTACTTTACCGCCAGAATATAGCAAGTTAGGAAGTAATCTCCGACCATCTTTTCCAATAGGTGACATTCGTATATCATTGAGGTCCCAAGTAATCCAATCCTTGGAATCTTTAGTCGATAGACGCCAGGTTTCTTCTGGACTTAAAACTCGAGCATTCCAATGATCATGCTTCTGAATCAAACTGGCCGTTTTTGCTTCCGCACGCATATCTAGAGAATTATTGCTGGCGGAACCATCAGTTCCCAAGCGAATATCCACCTTTGCTTCCTTCATTGCGGGGTATGACATAGTGCCGCCACAGGCGAGTTTCTGGTTGGAGGTTGGGCAATGAACAGCATGCGCTCCATGCCCTGCTAGAATTCTCATCTCCTTCTTTGTCACCCAGCCACAATGAGCACAAACAGTGCTTCCCTCTTCTGCATCTTGGAAGTAGCCTATGGAGTCGAGATATTCGATAGGATACATTCCATGTTCAGCGTGGCAGTCTGCAACTTCCTTGCGAGTCTCAGAGGTGTGTATATGCAACATAGAACCCGTTTTCTTTGCTAGTTCTGAACCCTTGAGTAAAGTATCCTCATCGCAGACATATACTGAATGCGTACCTACTCCGTATTCGATTCGCCCCGGTCTAGGGGATGGGCCTGTAATCAAACCCTCCATGTATCGTAATGCATCTCCTGAACCAGGTTCGAAGTTAGGAGTTAATCCATCTGTAATTGGGCCACATAAAGCAGCTCTAACGCCAGTATCGGCTAATGTCTCACCTATCGTTTGAGTATGGAAGTACATGTCACAAGCAAATGTGGTCCCAGTCGCGATCATTTCTGCGGCAGCCGCTTTTGTACCAACTCTGATTAAATCCTCAGTCAATTTCTTCTCAACAGGAAAAATAGCACTTTCTAACCATTCCATTAGGGGCAATCCTTCGCCCATTCCTCTGTTGAGAATCATCGGAAGATGTGTGTGCCAGTTTTGGAAAGAACGTGTAATGATTCGGCCAGATCCATCAATTGTTTCTAGAACATCCTCGTCACCTTTACTAATCGACCATGAACCATCATCATGAAGGATGAAATCGCCGTGCTGCGGACTACAATCATGGTCCATGAGCCAAGCATTGGTATATCGGCGCGAGCCGATTCGCCCCAAACCCCGGTCACTTGACATAGTCATCCTCGCTTTGATGGCAGAGGTGGTTTTGACTCAAGGTTTCCCTCAACTCCAATTCAATTAGTTTGAACGAGTAGGCATGAATGGGATTAGTTTAGCAGCTAGAGCACCGAAATCTCTAGTCTGAATGTATACCTTACCTTGCCCGTTGAATTTCATTACCAATCCTTCTCCACCAAGTAAAGCAGACCCTAATCCTCCGACCTTTCCCACAGTGTAGCTTACACCATCTGTAAATGCCACGACGTGGCCAGTGTCAACGACTACTTCTTGTCCATTGATTTCTAGTTCTTTCAGCGCACCGTACGAAGTGTAGAATACTGTACCTGTTCCTTCAGTTACGCTAGCGCGGAGAAAGAACACACTTTCTCCTGTGAAGAATCCCTTTGCGCCCTGGAACTTTGTGTCAGTCTCAACATTAGCGGTGCTAGCAATGAATGCTCCACCCTGCATAAACAGAGTCTGTCCTGGTCCCAGTTCGAAAGAAGAAATGTCTCCTGGTGCCCCTGGTGCAAGAGAGACCCAACCATCTCCATTGGATGTGTATGTGTTTAGGATGAACGATTCCCCACCTACTACGCTCTTCATCAATCCCTTGAAGAAGCCGCCGGACATTCCGGACTTCATATCGACATTAGAGGACTGGGCAACCATTGCCCCTGGCTCTACTTTCAATTGCTCTCCATTAGAGAGGTTTACGGTCATCAGTGTGAATGCTGGTCCAAATTCGAACTCATGTTGCATGAAATAACCGCAAAAATAGTCATTTTTAGATTCATGGGGGGATAGGAGTAAACAATTCCACCAGAATATTATCCATTTACGACGCACTGCGCCCTCAAAGTACTGACTACCTCACCTTTTTGATTGGTCAAATACGCTTCAACAATATCGCCCTTGTACATCGGTCCAACTCCAGCGGGTGTTCCGGTCCAAACTAAATCTCCGGGTGAAAGATCATACCAACCAGACAGATGCTCAACCAGTTCTTCAACAGAATGAATCATCAAAGATGTTGGCGCATCTTGTTTGGTTTCACCATTTACTTTCATAGTGACTTGAAAGACACCCTTTTCGTATCGTGTCCAGGTGCCCAAAACACCACTTCCCCGGAATGCCTTACCTTCAGTCCATGGCCATCGTTTATTCTTCGCAATGGTTTGCCTTGTTCGGTTAGTTGTGTCGCATCCTATGCACATCCCCTCGGGTTGCAAATCATCTCCCAATCGAATGACTAGTTCTGCTTCGTGGTCAATGTGATCGTCCTCGTTCATCAACTCGATTACATTATTTCCATTTTCATCGGCCTCAACATGCGCTCTTGCGGGCTTTAGGAAGAATCTAGGGTATTCTTCAGAGATATCTCCACCTATTTCTTCTGCGTGCCCGGCGTAATTTCTGAAACAGCACCATCCTAGTCCCATATTACAATCGTGCAGGCAATCAGCCTTGAGCGATACGGTGGCCTAACCTTAGTTTTCGTCACGAGGATTCAAGGAGGTGTGATGTCCGATTAGCATCGATGGCCGATGATCCTTACCGAGTCCTAGGTGTCCAAAAGGACGCTACTGATGCGGAGATAAAGCGGACTTACCGCAAATTGGCAAGACAACATCACCCTGATAGAAACCCAGACGATGCCGCTGCTGAAGAGAGATTCAAGGCTATTCAAGCGGCTTACGACCAGATTGGTACAGCCGCAGCCCGAAAGGAGTATGACCAGCAGAGAAGAATGGAGGAAATGTTTGCTCGAGGAGGTAATCCATTCTCTGGATTTGGTGGTGGAGGTGGAGGCTTTCGAAGCGGAGGATTCAGTGGTGGTCAAGGCTTCGATTTCTCAGATATTTTTAGTCAATTCATGGGTGGGATGGGAGGTACTGAACAACAATTCCAACAACAAAATAGGCAGCAACGCCGCCCTCCTCAATCACCACCTTTACGTCGAGGTCCAGATATTGAGGCCGGAATTGATATTACCCTAGAACAGGCTCTCAGTGGCACAAAAATAGAGTTTGGGCATCGTCGATTAAGAATCTGTGAAAGTTGTGAAGGTAAATCATTTAACTCACCAAAAACGTGTGCTAAATGTTCCGGTAAAGGCGTCGAATCACGATCTTCAACAATCACAGTAAGCATCCCTTCAGGTGCTCAGCATGGTCAACAATTGCGCCTTAAAAAAATGGGTCATGAACATCCTCAAGGAGAGGCAGGGGACTTGCTAATCACAATTCGGCTAGATGCCGAAGAAGGCCGTCGTTGGGAAGGCGGTAGGCTGATTCAAGAAGTCCCGGTTACTTACTCTACTTTGATGCTAGGAGGTGCAGTTAGGATACGTACTCCAGCAGGTAAGCGAGTGCAAATTGAGGTAGTTGAAGGTACACGGATTGGTGATCGTCGCCGACTTGGTGGTCACGGTCATGACGGTGGGCCTCTAGATATCGAGTTCATTCTGGCCGAGCCAGAAAAAGTCAGTAAGGAACAGAAAGAGGCACTTGACCGATTGAAAGAATCTGGGCTCTGATTAAACATCAATTAAAAAACGCACTTTTTGCGCCAGTGGTATGCGAGAAG
The DNA here is from genome assembly GCA_022451235.1 of Candidatus Thalassarchaeum sp. Lineage (GTDB taxonomy): Archaea > Thermoplasmatota > Poseidoniia > Poseidoniales > Thalassarchaeaceae > MGIIb-O1. Next base: position 25,835 of record JAKUOA010000004.1, read on the forward strand.
TCAGAGATTTTGGGAAAGTTGCTGACGTTCTACTCCCTCGTAGTTTCAAATTGCATGCCGCAGTCTTAGCAATTAGTCTATTCATGATTCCCGGATTAATCGCCAGCCTCACACCCATTGATGTCCAGTCCTACGACATGGAGTCTCCTGAATTAACCGCAAACCAGGTTGTAAATGAGCAATTCGAAGCGGCTGAGAAGACACATGGATTTGCGGTATCGGTGAGGAGTAATGAGGCCATTTTGGCAGGTAACTCTGCCCCTCACTTCATTGATTCAGGAGACATAGATTATGCCAATCTTCCTCACCCTTCCGAACGCCTACCCTTCCAAGGTACTAGTGCAGGTTTGGTGGGAGATGATATTCCGATTGGTGGTATCCTTAATCTCACAGTACTCAGGGAGATAGAATCGAAAACAGAAATTGCAAGTTCTCACTATCTCTTGAATTACACAAGGCCTCTCGTAACAGAACTCACTGGAACAGGATTCATGGGGCCTATGTCTCTTCCCGATATTCTTCGTGCTTTCATGGCCGGAGAGTCATTGTTAACCCAACCGACGGTGAATGTGTTCGGCATCCCACAACCTCCAAAGACAAATTGGGAAGATTGCGGAGTCCTAGAATGTCTGACGTACGATGATCCAAACGTTACCCAAGATCACATCGACTTAGCAGCCCACAGAATGATAATGAATTCTGATGGAGCTATGTTGAGATGGTTTTCGACAGATAGAGGTTTTACTCACGATGAAAACAGTACTCTGATTGGACCAATAGGAGGAACAATTCGAGAAGACGGAACCTTCGACGAAGATGTTACTTGGGGTCCAGGCCGATGGTCATCATCAACAACATGGATATTGATTCAACTCAGTCGTACTGATTTAGAAGAGAATGGAATTACATACTATTGGGCGGATGCAGAAAATCAAAGGAATGGCTACGAATTTGAGGGATTGAATTTAGTTACAACACCACCTCAGTATTCTGTAACTGATTGCAGGGAAGCGAAGGAATCTGGAGATGAACTTTGCAGCTTTGAATGGGCAATAATCGATCTCGAAAAGCAAATGCGTACAACCGATCAACTGTCAGTTACCTTTTCCATTAACGAAGGTGTTAATGTAGAATTGAATCGTGAATTGCTTGAGTCAAGTCTTCTGCTTATTGCAATGGCCATTGCGATTACTATTCTCTTGTGGTTCAGTCTCAGAAGAGCCTCAGATGTCGTGATTGTGGGAGCAACGCTACTTTTTGCTCTCCTTTGGATGCAAGGGTCAATCGGTTGGATGATGGTACTAGGAGAACGGTATGGATTCAAGATAATCAGCAAGAGCCAATTTTCCAATCTTCTTCCGATATTGGTAATTGCTCTCGGTATCGATGACAGTCTACACGCCCTACACAGATACAAGGAAGAAAGGAGACAAGGAAGAACGCCCGAGCAATCTGCTCACGCCTCTCTATCCCGAGTCGGCAGAGCGATTATGCTTACATCATTCACAACCATGTCTGCGTTTGCTGCAAACTTGACTTCTGATATCGCCGCTCTCCGCTCATTCGGTGTCGAGGCGGCGCTTGGAGTTGCGGCAGCTTTCATCCTAACAGGAATTTGGGCACCACTAATCAGAATGGATTGGGATAAATACCTTCGAGAGAAAGGAAAGTTACCAGAAGAAGAAGAAGGCATAGTTCACATGATAAGTGAAGAAAAATTAGTTAAAATTGCAGATAATTCTTCAAAGAATTCGGCCGTTTTACTTGTGTTAATTATGGCAATAACAGCCGTTGCAGTTCCAATGATGCTGAGTCTTGAAGGGGACTTCAAGGTCGAAGATTTCCTCGATGAAGAATCAGATTTCGCCCAGGCCGTTGAGTTAGTCAATACCAGATTTAGTGACGAGGGAGAGCCGGCGGTAGTAATTATTGAAGGTGATATGTTAGATCCTAGGGTCTTCGCAGCGATTCAGGAAACTAGGGACAATATGGCTGAACCGAGTCCTAATGATCCCGGAAAATACACCAAGACTCCGCTAGGCACCCCTGAACTGCATGCAGTCGATGAGTTAGTTTGGGCGGCTAAGGCTAGTATGTTCGCCAATGTTACGCCATTTGTCGAAGCAGGTTGGGAATCCGACACTCTTGAATGCGACACACTACTCACAGGATTGCCCGATGATAACGACAGAGACTGTTTAAGATTCATGTATGGATTCGTGTATGTCTATGGAGTTCCAGAAGGAGGCTACATTCCACATATTCCTCCATCATTGACGGCGCTAAATATCGCTCCTAATTGCGAAATAGACCCTGAAATGGTACATCTTTGTCGTGATGGTAGCATTCCAGAATATCCTCGAATGACACTTCGTTGGGGTATTGCAAATCCCGAGCAATTTATCGTTGTTGAACAGGTTTTAGCGGAGTTGGAAATGGATATGCAGCCATTCCAAGAATTAGCAGCACAAGGCCTATCTGAAAGAGCAGATATTAGCTCGGCGACTGAAGAATATCCAGTTACCTGGGCGATTGCTACTGGCGACCCTGTGACTCGTTTCGTCGCTGCAAATAGTATGCAGAACCAACTACAAGGGACATTGGTTCTAGGGGTTCTATTCTGTCTTATCACACTCTGGTGGGGGTTCCGAAAGGTCGAATATGGATTTGATGATTATTCTATTCGAGATCTTGCAGTATCTTCACCGATAATTATTGGAATAACTGGATATGTATACCTGACAGTTAGCGTTAATCTTGCTATTGCCATTGCAATCCTTCTGGTTATTGGCGCTGGATATTGGGGCACTAGATCTCTCTCGACTGCAATCTTTACCACAATCCCAATTGTAGTTGTAATAATTTGGCTATACGCGATAATCGCAGCTGCTGGATATGGGTTGAACATGGTTACAGTAGCAATTGCCGCGATGAGTCTAGGTGTAGGAATAGACTACGTTATCCACGTGGTTGAGAGGTATCGAGAGGAACGTGCAACCGGTGCTGATGTAGAGACCAGCATCAAGGCGATTGGAGGAGCTGCAGGCCTTGCCCTGTTTGGATCAGCCGTCTCAGATGTAACAGGTTTCCTAATCATAACCCGCTCTGCAATGGGCTTCTTTGCAAGTTTCGGTCTGTTCTGTGCTGCAATGATTGGGCTTTCCTTATTCGCCAGCCTAGTCGTTACACCAGCAATGCTTGGTGCAATGTCTCGAACACGGAGCAACGAGACTCAGCAGGTTGAAGCAGTTGGGGCTTGACGGCTGGTCGAACCACATGGATGCTTCCGATTCGTTGACCGATCTCGAGAGAGGAAAGGAAGACTGTGTAATGCGGTTTGCTGATGGACAAGCATTCCGAGTAGATTATCTCGATATCCGATTGGCTTGTCCTTGCGCAAAATGTGCGCCAAGACAGGAAAATGAACAGCGAATTATTGAATTCCGAGAGGAGGTCATGAGATTACGATTGGATAAGCCAAAGACGGAATTGGTGGGCCGCTATGGCTTACGATTTTCTTGGCCCACCGGCTGTTCTAGTGGTATTTTCTCTTTCTCTCTACTACGAGGCATCTGCGAAGAAAAAGCAATTTTGATTGATTAATTTGGACAGAAGCGCTCAAAGGTAACCCTTGATTCCGCAAATCATCGCAATGTGGGATTCCCTCCCTTGTTGCGGTGGGTGATTCAATGACCCGAGATGAGCCAGAGGCCGATGAGACTACGCCTGAAGAAGAAGAGTGGCAACTCTACGCAACGGCTGGTTATGCTGCCGCAGAAGATCCTTGGGACGACCTCGTCGAAGTTCAAGACGAGGAAGAGCAAGAAGAGGAATGGTTCGATGGTGATGACTTCGAAACCAATGGGCAAACTTTGGATTGGGATTCCCCCCCTTGTCCAACTCCATTAGGTATAGCTCACATGATTCGACTCGGTACGTGTAATCACTGCTTACACCGAGTTAGCGGACGTCGTACTGAAGAAATCGGAGAAAAGGGAGGCGAATATCTTCGTGCTGAAGCATTTGCTAGAGACAAGGAATTGGAATCATTCGAGGCGCCCGATCTATGTCCACTTTGCGAGAATCTCTTCGAAGATGTCGATAATATCGTTGAAAGAATAGTCGAACAAACCGGAGAACTCGATCATGGCTCATTACAAATTGGAGTTCATATTCCTAAAGATCTAATTCAGGAAGAAGATAGAATTCGTACTCGTCATGCAGCACCTGGTTCTCGACCGTTGAAAGCGGCATTTTCAGAATCGGTTCAGAAAGGAGTTGCTGCCCGAATGGAAGGTGTTGAATTCGTTAAAGAACGACCCGATTTAATGATTTTAATCGATTGTTTAACCCTAAGAGTCGATGTTGATATTCGTCCGGTATTCATCTACGGTCGCTATCGAAAGTTGAGTCGAGGAATACCTCAAACCCGCTGGCCTTGCCGCTCTTGCCGTGGCCGTCCAGAGGGTTGTGAAGCCTGTGAAGGAACAGGGCTGCAATACCCTGATTCTGTGCAAGATCTAATCGGCGAACCATTCCGGCTAGTTTTGTCTGCAGAAAACACCTCATTCCATGGAATGGGGCGAGAAGACATCGATGTTCGTTGTTTAGGAAGAGGCCGCCCCTTTGTCCTAGAAGTAAAGCGCCCAAAGGTCCGCCGCACAGATCTGGAGGAAGTTATGAAAGCAGTCAACTCAAACGGTGCGGATAAAATCGAGATTAGTGATTTGCGTTGGACGAACCGAAGCGAAGTTAGTAGGGTGAAAGAAACCCGAGCAGACAAGTCCTACACAATTCGTTTCTCCGTTGAAGAGCCACCGGAGGAATCGTTCATCATTGAATCAATTTCCAAACTATCTGGAGTCACTTTGGAACAACAAACACCGAAGAGAGTCTCTCACCGCAGAGCGGACCTAACTCGCAAGCGTAAGGTAGTCTCAATCGACAATGTTGCAGTTGAAGACAGCGAAGTACAATTTTCGGTGCGCTGCGAGGCTGGAACTTACGTCAAGGAGCTAGTACATTCCGACGAAGGTAGAACCGTTCCATCAGTAGCGGGTGTTTTGGGAAGTCCCTGTGAAGTAATTTGGCTAGATGTTGAGGATATCCACGCTGACTGAAGCCCAAAGGGCTCAGATGGGCTTAAGAATGGGCGGTAGGTCGACCGCTCGCACGACCTATGGTCGAGGGGTGAAAATAATGCGCCGAAGTCACGGAACTCGTCAAGGAACTCGCAGTATTCTACGTCGGTCCAAAACCCAGCGTAGTCGGATTAATATCGCTCGAGTAATGCACCAATATGAGATTGGTGATAGAGTTTCAGTCGTGCTTGATGGTTCCCAGCAAAAGGGTATGCCTCACCGTAGATTCCAAGGAGCTACAGGCGTAATTGAAGCCAAGCAAGGCCGAGCGTGGGTAGTTACTCTACACGATAAGAATATGGCAAAGACCGTTATAGCTCGCCCAGAGCACCTACACCCATTGGAGTGATTTACATGAGCAACAGAGAGTTCGTCGACTTCGCCACCGTACGTGATTTGTTATTGGATGCACGAGAACGACGTGGGGAATTGTCATACGAGCAGAAAGTCGCTCTTCAACACGCTGAGTGGGCTGCTAGCGAGAACCGAGGGGGAATAAAGACAAGTCCTGAGATATTCACTAATCTATTCGAAGATCTCTCAAAGAATGAGAAATTAGGTCAGTATCCTGAGGTTTGTGCAAAGATTGCCGAACTTGCCCCAATGGAAGTCGAGAATGTTAGGGTAATCATCGCATCTAAGAGAATCGCAATGGATACAGACGAGGTAGAAGAGATTATCACCACCGTCAGACAACACATTCTTTGACTTGCAAATTTGATAATTTAACAAAAGTCAGCATTTTGCTGTAATTTTGCCTAACCCTACAAAACACATTCATTCATGAGGGATAACCGAACTCCGAGGACTGGGAATATGCAGCCGAGTGGCAATGTTAACGGCGACGGAGCCGATGGGCCCTTTGCCTCTGAGACTCATGTTCGTGTCCTCGATGTCATGGAAAGAAGACCCGTGGGCATGGAAATACATGCTATTTCGGAACCAGGACTTCACATTGTTCGGGCAAGATTGAACGATGGCTTCTCCTCAGAATCTGGTGACCATTTTGCTCTTGAGTCAGGTAAGTCTGGACAACTATCACCTCTACGCTTCCAAGATCTATCTGGAGATGCTAATTCGGTCTTGCAAGAAGCGGTTGCAGAATCAATCAAAGTGAATCCTGACCCACATTTGGGATTCTATAACCGAGCCAACAACATTTCACGTAAGGTTCACGCCTTTCGATTGCTACCGGGAGTTGGCAGTTCAACCGCTAGGTCTTGGGTTGAAATTCGTGGGCCAAATGGCTGGGTTGACCTAGATGAAGTAAGTCAAAAGCTCGATATTGACGCAGTCGAATTGCTAGCGGAGAGATATGTAAGTGAAATGGAAAATCCAGGAGAAGTCCCCTGTCTGCTAGATTTACTGGTGAGGGTCGACGCCTAATCGAGGTGGGCGTATGGACGATCTCGATGTCAGATTGCTAGTAGAATTGCTACGAGACCGAATTATTCCAGATCGAAAGCTCGGCCAACATTTCCTGCTCGACGAAGCGGTTATCGATAGGGCAGTAGAAATTGCTTCGAAGAATCATCCTATTAACGAGCAAAGTCATGTTTTGGAGATTGGTCCAGGTCCAGGTTCGCTGACATTAGAATTATTGCGAACGGGAGCAAAAGTAACCGCCATAGAATTAGATCAGGAATCCACGAATCATCTCGCCAGAGTTTTCAACGGCGTTGATGGGAAATTACAAGTTATTCACGCCGATGCACTAGAAATCGATTGGCCAGAAGACATTACTCACATTGTTTCCAATCTCCCATACCAGATATCTAGCCCCGTGCTAGAGAGAATTCAGAAGCATCATTCCAATACCCAAATCAAAGGAATTTCATTACTCGTTCAGGAAGAATTTGCAGAACGTATGGCGATGAAAAAAGGGTATGCAACCCGTGGTCCCCTGGGTCACTCACTTTGGCTTGACTTCGATGTCGAACTGGATGTAAAGGTCGCACCTCATTCATTTAGTCCGTCACCAAGAGTACATTCACGTCTGACAAATTTAATTCCAGTTAACCGTGAAACAACACAATCGATTGACAACCGCCTATACAGGATGGTCATCACAGAATGTTTTAGCAATCGTCGACGTAAACTTAGGACATCTCTGAAGAAGTCCCCAAAACGCCTCAATAGAATACCAGGTTGGCATCGTTCTCGATGGGAATCAGCAATCAAGACAATACCTAGCCAAACACTTGAACTCCGGCCTGAGAATCTAACTTCAGAGGATTGGGTCTTGCTAATCAGTCAAATTAGTCAGCCTTGAACCATTCTGAGAACCGGAGAACCACGCCTTCAAAGCCCACAGTAGGTTCGGCGACAACAGCGAAGCGCGTACAGGCCTCGCTGGGAAGGGAGATGGTTAAATGGCCAAGAAGGACACTTATCTCGCGCTTTTGCGTAGAGGAATTGATGAAAATACAGCCCAACTCCTTGCTGACTCGGGTATCAAAGTTGGCGATTTGAAGAAACTCGATGAAGAGAAACTTCGTAATAACTACGGCCTCAAGAAAGAGATAGCTAAATCTGTTCTTGAGGCTGTCAAATCAGGGCCTAGAGCGGCTGCAAAGCAACGTTACCTAGCCGATGTTCTTTCTAAGGACCAGAAAAAGAAGGTCGACAAAATCGAGGAGCAACGCTTCAAGCGTGAGCAGAAGGATATCGTTACAGAACTTAACGAGAAGAAAGAGGAATTACGCATAGCCAAGGTCGAGGCTTTCCGCTCCAAGAAACTGGTCATGAATCGACTAGGGAAAACCGTTGAACTTATTGTCAAATTAGAGAATTCATTCGATGATGAATCTAAGCGTGAACAGCGTAGCAAACTACGTGATCAACTTGAGACTAGAGGTCTAGAAGCAGCTAGAGACCACGAGATGCTTGAATTGGTAGGAACTCCTCAAGACATTGTGGATTTCCGCCGAAAAATAGCCCCTAAACTGTGTATGTATGCCTGCCCAATATGTGGTGAGGAAATGGATCCTCGAGGCGGGAACGTCATTGAAGATACAACGGATTTCTCCTTTGTTTGCTGGGAATGTGAGGAAGAATTCCATGCTCCAATGGCAAACTTTGTCGATAAGCAACTAAACAACGGCTCTCGAATAAAAATCGATCCGAAGATGAAACCACGAGAAAAGCGTGTTCGAAAGCCAAAGAAGAAGTCGGCTGAAACAATCAAGGATTTGATGGTGAAGGATTTGGAAGCGACCGGAGCATCCGCTGAAGAGATGGCAGCAGCAGTCGAAGCAAGCGACTTGACTGGCGGCTTGATGAGTATTGATGAGTGGATTGACCAAACCCTCGCTGCTAAGGGATACATCCAAGCGCAAGAGCACCGAGAAGACTTCATCCTCGCTACCGGTGCTGGTGCTACCAAGTTCAACAAGTGGATGAAGAAGGCAGGCCTTGTCTTCAATAAGCAGACAGGACAGTGGACTCGCTGGAAAAATGACTGAATTCGCCGGTCGATTTGAAGACGAATAATCGAGTCGGGGTATCCATGGCGATAGTCCGCTTCTTTCGCGGAGCTCTTCTTCTTGGGGTTGCAGAAGCCGAAGAAGACGAGTCCTTGGTTGAGGTAGCCGAGAAGGCTGGAGTGGATATTCCAACGAACTGTACTTCGGGTAACTGCGGCACATGTTTAGTTCGATTAAAGAGCGGTGAAGTGGATTATCCAGAGCCATTACCCCCCGGTCTTGATGAATTCTTAGTAGAGGACGGAGGGATCCTCTCATGCTGTATGCAAGCTAACGGAACCTGCGATATCGATGTAATTCCACCTTTGTGATGTGATATTATGGACGACCAAGAATTCATTTTTCTTGTAATCTTTAATGTAGTAGGGGTAGGAATTGCTGTTTGGTTCCTATACACTCGTCTGCGTGCAAAACTCGTAGAGGTGGAGGAGCGTAAATCACGAAGATGGAAACGTGATAGTAAAATGGAGAGTGAAGAATGATGGATATAATCAACCTAAAAGAAAAACTTGGCAAATTTTCCGATCATTGGTCGCCAAAAGTTATCGCCGAATTAAACGATTATCAATTCAAATTAGTGAAAATCCAAGGTGAATTTGTATGGCACAATCATCCAGATACCGATGAGGTTTTCATCGTCATCGAAGGGAGCATGAAAATCGAGTTCGAAAATGAGACAATCGAATTGAACGAAGGTGAGATGATAGTCGTACCCAAAGGGGTTGAACACAAACCATATGCCGAATCTGAATGCAAGGTTATGCTAGTAGAACCACGCGGTGTAGTTAACACCGGCGAAGCCGATAGCGAACTTACAGCAGATAATGACATCTGGATTTGAATACTCATTCGTTAATTGCAGCAGTCCATCTATCTGCTTGAGGCACACCAACAACTTCGATATGGCAAGCGAGGACTCCCTTCTGTTGATTAATTTCAGAGCGAAGTTCCATGAGGTCGTTGATACAACACGGGCAATGTGCTCTGGTTGGTTGAACCCACAATTGAACTATTCCTGCATCATCAACTTCAACTCCTTTCAGAATTGATTCATCAGTCATTTCTTTTCCATGAGGTTCTATTCTTCCTCGTAGTAATCTTGCAAGCCGCTTTTGAGCAGTTGCTTTAGTACGGGACACAATCATTCCTCCCATTCTGTGAGTAAATCCCATGAATCTCCCATAGTCAGACATTCAATTCCATCCGAAGTTCGAGCAAATGTGTCCTCAGTGCCTATTGCTCCAGAGTCATAGATTACCTTAGGTTCTACCGCCATCGTTCCTCCAATCGGGAGTTCTCTATCAAAACGATCGGCGATAACCGGCGTCTCATCAAGCTCTAACCCTACTGAATGGCCAAGAAATACGGCTTGTTCGGGTGCCATTCCCATAAGATGTTCAGAATAGCCCATTTCTTCTGCCATCCCACTACCAATTCTCCAAGCCTCCGAACAATAGTCTCCTCTTCCGAGGCTTGCAACAACTGAGTCTCTAATCTCTGCCATGTCGTCCAATTTAGTCACCGATTCCTCATTGAGTCGACCAGCGCAGAACATTCGTGTACAATCTGAGACATAGCCGCGGTGTAGATGAACAATATCGACTATTACAGGCTCGCCGGCTGCGACTTTTGCGTGGCCCGCACCTAGTGAAGAGATTGGACTTGCTCCTAGTCCCCCGATAGCAGAATCGAAGTACGATGGAACTGCTCCTGATCTTCCAGCGGCGATTACAACTCGGTCGCAATCCATTGGCCATCGTCTCATCCTAATGCGTCCTCCAAATCCTGCTGCTCGACTGACTTCATCGGCCGCAGCAGCCATTTCTAATTCGCTGCGCCCCTCTCCGCCAAATTCTCTGACTGCTTCGAACATCTCTCTATTTATTCGTCCGCTTTCTCGCAGCATTTCAATTTCCCAAGCAGATTTTGTTTCCCGCAAACCATACATTAGGTAAGTCGCATCCTGCATTTCACCTAGTGCGGACATTCTTCTAGAGAAGTACTGCCACCTGTCATGGGGCATTTTTCCAGCCAGCATAGCTGGCGCAGAAGTTGCGCCAAGTGAATGGAGTGCATCCGTCATTTGTCTCATTCTTGGCTGAGCGGTAATCGGATCCGGAGCATCATCACCTCCCGATTCAAATGTCGCTCTTCTCAGTGATTTTCGAACCCAATGGGTATTCTCTACATCTGATCCCTCAGCACCGATGAGAATCATCCCGTTTTGTCTACCACCAGTCAACCAGTAGAGTTCTATTGGGTCATCGATTAGTACCGACTCAAAACCAGTTTCTGCGAGTGCTGACGACAACCTACTACGACGCTCTTCCAACTCAGTAACAGGCACTCGCCAGTCTTCTCCATCTGGGCCGGTAAGTCGCTCCGCATCCCACGCCATCAACTCGCCACTACAGCAAAGACACAAAGGCATTGGGGGGGAGTTCTGAGCCGTCCTATCTCCATCATTATCAAAAGACGCCTGCTAGTGGCCCACATCGTGAAAGACGTTCTATCCTTGGACGACATTCACCTAAGCGGTAAGCGTGTGCTATATCGCGTCGACATTAATTCACCCCTTCATCCAGAGACTGGTGCCTTCCTAGATGATGGAAGACTTAGGGCGATTCTACCTACTCTTGCTGACCTATCCGAATCTAAGGTTGTGATTATTGGGCATCAGTCTAGGCCAGGTAAAGACGATTTCACTGATCTGTCAGGTCATGCAGAAAGACTTCGCAGAATTCTTGTTCGACCTATTCGTTTTGTTCCCGATGTCTGTGGTAAAGAAGCAATAGATGCCATTAGAAGTTTGAAAAATGGAGAAATTCTATGCTTGGACAATGTGAGAATGCACAATGAGGAAATTTCCCTAAAGAAGGCAGAATTGGAGGAATTACGATTATCTCAAATCGTCATGAATTTAGCCCCTGAATTTGATGCCTATGTTACCGACGCATTCGCTGCAGCACACCGAAATTCCCCTACTTTGACCGGCTTTGCCGATGATTTACCTTGTATTGCAGGGCGCTTGATGCAACGAGAAATTAGCGCTCTACAAACCGCTGTTACAAATCCACCACGACCATACGTTGCAATTCTCGGCGGGGCTAAGGCGGACGATTCATTTCGAGTTGCTCAGAATCTAATCAATCGAGGTGTAGTAGATACTATTGCGTTTGTTGGTGTGGTTGGAAATATGGTTCTCTGGGTACAAGGAGTTGACATCGGAGAGGGAAATAAGGAATTTATCAGAGGCACCTTAGGAGAAGATTTTGATATCGCTTGGGAGATGGCCAACGAGCTTGTTGAGAATCATTCAAATTTTCTCTTAGTCCCCACTGATGTTGCGGTGGAAATTCGAGATGAACGAGTTGGGCTGAGCATCGATGAACTACCAGTCCCCCATCCAATTTACGATATTGGTGTCGAAACCTTGATGCAATTACGACCTGTATTGATGCAAGCAGGTTGCATTCTTTGGAATGGACCTGCTAGTTACTTTGAGAAACCCTCCTTCGCGTTTGGAACAATTGAGATTCTCAACATGTGTACCGAAACCACGGCCATGACAATTGTAGGTGGTGGCCATACCAGTGCCTTAGTGAACTCCCGAGGAGTTGCAAACAAGGTTTCACACAATAGCACCGGCGGAGGAGCCTGCTTGCAGATGCTTTGTGGGGATAGAATGCCGGTTATCGAAGCACTGCAACATTCTGCAGAAAAGTTTCGTTAGAGAAATTCCGCCAAAACCCTAATTCGTCTACAGCGATTACAGTCAGATATGGAAGAAGAGCCAAACTCTGACACTCTAGAAGGTACAACAGAACCAACAGTAGTAGATGCGGGGAGAGTATTCGTCAACACTGGTCCAGAATTTCCAGTTCAGAAGAATCAAGCTGCAAAGGTAATTGGGATACTGGTTATCATCTGGGGAGCGTTCAATTTACTCGGATCGCCACTAGCCCTGTTGTCGGATTTTGGAGCGACGGATCTTGATGGGAATCCGATAAGCTATCCGACAGAATATTTTGTAGTGACCATGCTATCTTCGGTAATCGCTGGAGCAATTGCTATTTTCGGCGGGTACCAAATGACTCAATACAAGAAAATGGGAATCTGGATGATATTCGGCTCATTTGCGATTGCGTGGATTGGCAGTATAATTTCTAGTACAATTGCGGGAGGGGCTATGGATACTGCAGATACAGGCGGTTTTGGTGCCGTAATGGGCGCAGGATCTGGAATTTGCGGTATATTCTGCTATGCCATTTGTGGAATAATTGTGGCAATCCCGCTGATGTTATCTGATGGTGGAATGGAATAATCATCTCAGTTTGGTCAAATCCAACATATGACCAATTCGGGAATTAACATCCTCGATGATCGCTACCAATGCTGAATCGTCTCGGCCCTCAGCTCGCATTACCAAAATCGGTTCTGTATTCGATGGCCTGCAAAGATACCATCCATCAGGATAGCGAACTCTGATCCCGTCCACAGTCGACTTTTCCATATCTGCAAAAGCACCTTCGACAGCCATCATGGTTTCTTCTCTTTCTCCAACCAATGGGATCTTTGTCTCATCAGTTGAAGGGTAATCTGGGAGGTTAGTGAATCTCTGGGAGAAACTTACTCCGCCATCATTGGGTGCGGGGTCCCGTCCAATTATTTCCAGCAAACGAGCCGCATTGTATAGTGAGCAATCGAATCCAGGCCACCTATCGTGTAGGAAGAAGTGACCTGACATTTCTCCAGCCATCACCGCCTCTGGATTACTTCTCAATTCTCTCTTCATGAATGAGTGCCCTGTGCGAACCATTTTCGGAACTCCACCGCTAGTAAGAATCGCTTCTTCTAGTGCCATACTGCACTTTACATCGTAGAAAACGGTGCGCTCTGCCTCTGTTCCATCGCGACGGTCAACCAAAACATCAGCCGCGATGAGAGCCATTAAACGATCAGGATGTATGAATCGACCTTGCTCATCAACCACCCCTATTCTGTCGCCATCTCCATCCATACCAATTCCAAATTCACAATTATTCTCAATTACGGCTGCGGACAAATCAACCATATTCTTCTGGCGTGTTGGATCAGGAGGGTGGTTAGGGAAAGTATTGTCCCATTCACAGTGAATTGGTACTAGTTCAACCCCTAGTCTTTGCATCAGGGATACTGTCAATGGACCCGGAACTGCGTTACCACAATCGATTGCGATCCGGATTGCACGTTGAGGGATTCCTGCATTTTCTACAATGGTCTGCAATACCTGTTCCTCAAAATCTGGCATCTCAGTTATTGTTCCAGACCCGCTATGGAACTCACCTGAATCGAAAGTTGCCTTTAGTTCCTGCAATTCTTCTCCAGCCATAGGCAAACTCCCTCGACAAATCTTGAATCCGTTATACTCGGGGGGGTTATGGCTAGCAGTGATAGCCACTGCCGCATCTACAGACAAGTCGACAGTGGCTCGATATAACACACCAGTAGTAGTAATTCCAAGGTCGATAACATCGGCCCCTGATGCAGTTATTCCTTGCAAAAAAGCCTCATGTAATTCAGGGCCCGATTCACGAATATCTCTAGCCACTGCAATTGATTTAGCATCGAGGTGAGTAACCAATGCAGAACCCAGTCTATTGGCAAAATCCGTATCCAATTGGCTACCGGCCAACCCACGAATATCGTAGGCCTTGAACACACTCATGGATTAGACGGAGCACTTTTCCTTCATCATCCCATCGTGGCTATGGCAACTGAATAATCGAATCTTGAAGGCTCAATTCGCCCCTGAACCCCTTACAGCCCGCGCTACGACCTCTACCTTTGCACCCGCAGGTAATTCCTTCACTCCATATGCGGCACGGGCAGGAAGAATGGTACCTTCCAACCAAGCCGCGTAGACGTCGTTAAATTCGCCGAATTCAGTCATATCTTCTAGCAGGACCATGACCATAACCAAATCTGCTTTATCTGCTCCTGCCTCACCTAGCAGTACATCGATTTTGGATAGTGCACTAGTGGCCTGTTCAGCCATAGAATTGCCACCATCAATTCCAATTTGACCGGCTACCCAAATATCGTCTCCAACAACCATACATGGGTTGTATGGAAACATTGGTTTCACGCCTGCATAGATTGGTTGCTTCTTACTCATACACAAACCAGTCAAACTCGCATGATAGGGTTATTCCCTCATCATTCCCTTAGCATATCCACGATATCCAAGTGGTCTGCGGCGACGGTATCTTTGGTCAACTCGTCGATTGGCACCCATGCAGCAGACACTGCGTCGTCCGCCCCTTTCGGTTCTGTATCAATGTCAGCATCTACGAGATAGAAAAGACCTACACAGTGTTTTCGAGGATCTCTACCAGGTGCACCTAGTACATGCAAAACTCTTGGGTTTAGGCCTTCTATTCCGGTTTCTTCCTGTAATTCACGTAGAACTGCATCTTCTGGGTCTTCTCCATAATCGACAAAACCTCCTGGAAATGCCCACAATCCTTGCCATACTGCGGGGTCTGGACCACGTTCTATCATCAGTAATTCGAGTCCATTTTTTGTTTCCCGTGCCGCTACTGCGTCAACAGTGACCGACGGGCTATGATATCCATCTCTACCACATGTAGGACAACGCTTGGTGTTCGGTTCAGCTCCCATAACGCCTTCTCCTCATTTGATAATCTTCAATCGCTTCGTATAGGTCTCTTCGACCGAATGATGGCCAATGTACATCGGAGAAGTAGAGTTCTGAGTAAGCGATTTGCCACAAAAGGAAATTCGAAACCCTTTCCTCGCCCGAGGTTCTGATAACTAAATCAGGGTCTGGTAAATCCGCAGTATAGAGTCGATTAGAGATTGTTGACGGGTCGATTGAATCGAGTTCGATTTCCCCCGAAGCGTGTGCTTCAGCAATTTCCTTCACCGCATCAACAATTTCCTCTCTGCCTCCATATGCAAGACAGACTGTGAATAGGAAATCGCTGTACTTCGAGGTTGCTTCTTCTGCTTTTTTGATTGCATCCAGAACCCTACTTGGGAGTAATTCCTTGCGCCCTACTACCTGAACTCGAACATTGTTATCATGAATCAATGGATCCTGTGAGATTTCTTCGAGACCGGAGATATACAGATCGAATAGAGTTTCGAGTTCTGCATCGTCGCGAGAGGATAGGTTTTCCGTAGACAATGCATAGACCGTTAGGTAAGGAATTTCTAGGTCTAGAACCCAACGCATAACTTCCTTCAATTTCTGTTTTCCAGCAGAGTGTCCTGCTTCGGTTTGTAGCGAACGATTCCAAGCAAATCTACGATTACCATCCATGATCATTGAGATGTGCTTCGGCATCATTTCAGGACCTGAGGAAACCACTCTCTCACGAAGTCGACTCCTTCTGATTCTGTCAGTACGAGAGATGAAACTCCATGCTAGCCGCGAATTCGCAACCCATCTAGCAGGGGCGGCAATGAGTCGCCACCGCAGTAGCCAATGAGCAAGAGCGTCAATTCTACGCCCTAACGCACTGCGGGTTCTTCCCATGCCTAAACCAAATGTCTACTGCGCTAAAGGTCGTCGGCGGCAACGGTTCGCATTTTGTTCAGAAAAATCACTCAAAAACAAGGTCTACTGAGTCTGCCACTTTGTCTAGAAGCCCCTTTTCTGGATTCACAACAATAACCTGTCCAGCATGTTCCCAAACAGGAATATCGTGAACGCTATTTCCTGCGTATCCGAATCCATTTTCTCCATATCTTGCAATCAGTGCCTCAGCCTTCTTGTGGTCTCTTAGGTTGATGTTTCCATCCGAGCCCATTACATCGTCGAACAGACCAACATGTGCTGCGATTATTTCGGCGACTAAACGGTCTGACGCAGTTGCCAATATGAGTTTTCTACCTCTTGCACTTTCGCCGGTTAACCAGTCAACAAATGCTTCGTGGTACTGTAATTCATCGGGATCAAATTTGAGCTGACGAGCAAGATTCTTCTTCCATTTTGCTCTCTTTCCTGTCAATTCAAGGAATATTGTCGAAAATATCGTCCATGGTTTACGGAGAAACACACGCTTAGCGCTCATCACACTCATGTCAGTCAGAATAAGTGTGCCATCCATATCGACGGCCAACGGCATCTCAACCGGTGCCTCCATCATAGCCAATCGTCTAGCCAATCCCGAATCAAGCCTTTGGAATGTAAAGAACTCCTCCGACCGATTCCATCAAGCCCTCATTGCGCTTCGGCCGGTCGTGCCGCAGTCTGATTCAGCCTTCAACAGCGTATGGCGCCCAGCCGCAATGGTGGAGGTCGATTGTGACACAGAGGCTCCTACAGGCTTCACAGCCCATCTAATGAGAGGAATGAGATTCAGACTAAACCTGTTTGAGCCAGAAGAATCTCTTGCCACTGTTGAAGGTTGGAATACGGCAACTGATGGATTGGAATCCTGGGGAGAAGTTCCGGCAGAAGTAAGCAGTATTCGAGCAGAGGCCACGGATAGAGGGCCAGTATACCACATAGAGGCGGCGGATGGNAGTTGGATAGCCGAGGTACAACCATGGGGGGGGCCAAATCTTCGACCACGCTCACGAATCGCTCCAGAAGGTTCGAATATCCCTTGTGGAGGGTTTCAGCATGATGAATTGGATTTAATTCTCCTGCGTAGAGATCAAGCTGCAATTACGGATGCAAAGTCAGTTCTCATGGATCATCTTCAGCGTAATGATTTGAAGTCGGCGAAAGCACTCATCTATCGTTGCGGAGCTAACCTAGGAGATTATCACAAAGCTGCAGAAGAGGAATGGACAAATCCTCCCGATCAGAAGCGCTGGAATGAGAGATTTGGAGAAATCGAACAGCGTCTGAAAGCATCTGCTCTTTGGAGAGCTCCATTTACTCGAGGGGCTCCAGCGACCCTCAGTCTCGGGGATGTTCGTTTCAGTATGTTCTCACAAGATGAGAAGGGTAGGATGACAATCAGACTAGGACCTTCTAGACTTTCACATGGTCTGATTGAAACCAACCTAGATCTCCCAGCAATTCGAGACCTAGCAAGCCTAATGCATGACTTATCTCGCCTACATTGGAATTCAGAAACCGAGTTAGAAATAGTCCATTTAAGGGCTGCTTTGATTCATGGTTGGTCGTCTAAAGCACCCCAAAAATGGTGTAGTAGGCGTTCCTTTAGTGCTCACACAGGTGGAGTGGTTATTTGGGAATATGAGCAAGCAATGCTAGATGTTGTAGAGGCAGTATCTCACCAATCAGGTAGACCAGAACCGGCAGTTACCATTATCGAGAAAGTTCCACTGTTGCAGAAGTCTCTATTCAATTCTCGAATTCTATCTGCCATTTCAACAATGTCTGGAATCCTCGGAATAATGGGTATAGGGAATTGGATTAGATTGGCAAACGAGGGAGATATGGTATTTCCATCAACTCCGATTATTCTAATCGCAATCGCGATTTTCCTCCGTTATCGATATCACTCAGCGGCACCACCTGCCGAAGAGTCAATTCATTGATCACTCTAATCGGCTAATTTTTCCATTGTCAAATTTGTAGCACATAGGAACTCCAGTAGGAATCTCCAGCTTGGTAATTTCCTCTGGCGAAATTTCCTCGATGTGCATTACAATTGAACGTAATGAATTACCATGTGCGGCTACAAGGACATTCATTCCTGAATCAAGATCAGGAATGATTTCCTCGACAAAATATGGGATTGTTCTCTCAGCGGTCATTTCCAATGATTCACCGCCTGGTGGAGGAACGTCAAAAGAACGCCTCCAGATATGGACCTGTTCAGCTCCATGAATTTCTGCAGTCTCAGCCTTGTTCAGCCCCTGCAAGTCGCCATAGTTTCTCTCATTCAATCGCTCATCTTGTTTGGTAGGAATTTCTCCTGACACTCGGTTCTTACTCATCACAATTTCAGCAGTTTTTTGAGCACGGATTAATGCACTAGTATGTACAACATCAAAGCTAACCTCGGCTAATTGTTCTCCAGCCGTCGCAGCCTCGCCCTCTCCTTTTTCTGAGAGTTCGACATCAGTCCATCCGGTGAAGCGATTAGTCGCATTCCACACTGATTGGCCATGCCTAATCAGCACCAGTATTGTCATGAATCGCGCCCCTCTAACTCAGCGACGTAGGCGCGGTTCATGGAATGTTAGGCTGTAATCTTGTGCGATTTCCTTGGCAAGAAGTAGTAAATCCTCAGTCATTTCGCGATGCGAAGAAGAAGATTGTACAGAATAGAAGTTGCAAGACACGGTTACCTTTGAAGGGCCAAATGCGTTTACTTTCACCCAAGAATCGTCATCCTTAACCGCCCTCGGGTCGTCTTTCACCTTCGCCAATAATTTCTCGCAGAAATCCTTCAAGGAAGCGGGATCGGAGTCTGCTTCAAACTCAAAGCTTGGCTGAATTCTTCGGAATCTTCGCTGACTAAAATTCTCAACTGGTGAATTAACCAAGTTTGAATTTGGAACTGTAATCAAAGTATCAGCCGAAGACCGGATTAGTGTGGTACGCAGACCAATCTGCACCACTTCACCCTCAATGTCCTCAACAAGAATCCAATCTCCGACATTGAATGGTTGGTCGATGATTATCGAAATAGCACCGAAGATATTTGCTACACTGTCTCTAGCAGCCAATGCTAGTGCAAGACCAGTAATACCTAGACCCGCGATTAACCCATTCAAATTTAGGCCGAAAAGACCTGCAACTACGAATGCTGCAAGAAGTGCAACCACGAGATGCCCAACCGATTCAGCGACACTTGCAAGTGAGCGCCTGCTAGCTGCGTTCTCTTCACCCTCAACGACAATGAAAGCGTCAAGATAGTCCACTAGGCGATATGCTGCAAGCAACATTCCGAGTAGGAAGAAAGTGAAGGACCACTCAATGGCGTTTTCAGCGATGGAAGCATCCCATACTGGTTCTGAGTTATTTTGTAACCAAGACATCATTTCTGAGAAGATTAGGAACCCCATCATCCAACCTAGTGATTTTGGAGCAAGCAAGGTTTTACCATCAATTCTATCAGATTTCGAAATTAAGTCCATAATTTTCGGGAATAGGAACCTCCTAGAGATAATTCCACCGAGGATAGAGAGTGCGATTAATCCAACGACTACGCCAATTGTGCCACTAGAAAATCCTAGAAAAATATCTTCTCCGACCATGAAATCATTCAATGTGTTGGCCGGAAATCCGGCACCCTCAGCGGAGGTCTCCTCGCTATCTTGCATGGTTTTGCCGTCGACCAACCCCACATAAATCCCCCGTCGGTCCTATGGACCGAGTTGCGAGACGTTGAATACCCACTGCGATGTCGCCAACATGTTCCCATGGCGAGCAGCAATTCATCTTCGGCCTCTGACGAAGTTTATCGAGCCCGCAGAATACCCGCCGTAGCCCTAATTTTACCACTTCTGCTTTCCGTAGCAGCTCCGATTGCAATGGTTACTCCCGTATCAGCTCAAGATGTCGAATCAGGCCTTGCTCCTGAGGACATATGGTCTGATGATTATGTCAATCAGATATTTCCTTGGGCTCACGAATCAAATGACCAGTTACAATTCCGATCCTACCACGACTATTTCTCAATGAAGGATAGGATGCAGTTCCTTGCGGACCGTAATCCCAACTTCCTAGAATATCACGAAGGACTCTTGGGTGGAGTAAATGCAAGAGGAGATGAAATGACTGCTACCGAATATGAGGGTTGGTATTACAATCACAGAAGCCCTTGGATGAAAATTACAGCAAATGTTGGTGATGGGGAATACAATGAATTCAACGGTGATAATGGAAATTATGCTGATAGACCCGACATCATGCTTGTAGGAAACCACCATGCACGGGAATGGATGTCTTTCGAGGTACCAATGTTCTTTTTGGAACAGTTGACCTACTACTATGGAATGGCTGGCATCGATAACGATGGCGACGGTCTTATTGACGAAGATGGATGGGATGGAGTCGACAACGATGGAGATTGTCTAAGTTTGAACGCATCTGCTCAGGACTCCAATGGAGATGGTATTGCTTGCGGTCCTGGAGATTTAGGCGTCGACGAAGATTTCTCTGAGCAGTTCATCACAGACATGGTCAACACTCGTGAAATATACCTTATTCCAATGCTGAACACAGATGGAGTAAGATATGACATGGAAGAATACTGTGGCCCAACAGCATGGGAAAATTGCTACCGCAGTGGTTGGAGAAAGAATCTACGAGACAATACTGTGACCGGTGTTACCCCTCTTCCAGACATCGATGAGGAAGTAGATTCTTCTTGCGATGGAGTGGATTTGAATCGGAATTATCAGTATGAATGGGGAGCACCTTTGGGAGCAACAGGACCTCTATTCCCCGGTGCATGTTATTCATCCGGTCCGAATAATGATGTTTACAACGGGCCCGTGAACTACGAAGATAATGACGGCGATGGCCTGATCAACGAAGATCATGTTGATGGTAGCGATGATGATGCAGACGGACAAATCGACGAAGATTGGCTTGGAGGAAATAGTGAGCCTGAGACAAAATTCATTCAAGACATGACAGAAATGAATGATGACGATGGAGATGGTGCATCCGAATTCAAAGCGACATTGTCCTGGCACTCGTTTTCCGAATTGGTACTGTGGCCATGGGGTCATTGCACAGATTGTGATAATCCGGATCAAGAATTCTTGGAATACCACGGTAATATAATGGGAGATATGACCGAATATACGGCTTTACAGTCTTCTGATTTATATCCAACTACTGGAGACTTTTGTGACTGGCATTATGGTGTCCACAACTCATACTGTTACACTATGGAAATTGGTAATGCGTTCCATGAATACCCCGAAGATATTGCTCATATCGCAGTTCGTAATGTCGGAGTTCCATGGTACATGGTTGAAATCGCTGACGACCCGAGATATAGGGCAGTTGTCGGAATAGAGAATACCACTGGCACGCAATGGATAGATATGCCCTCAGATGTAATGGTTCCATCGAAAGGAGATATTCCAATTGGTATGTGTCTCGACTCCACATTCCCATTCACATCAGACATCAATCGCACTCATCTGATGTGGAGATTGGTCGAACCAACTCGTCAGCAGGATGATTTTGGTCCAACAGAATGGATTTCTGTTAGTTGGAGCATGAGTGAATTTATTGAAAAAGATGAGAGTTGTATCCTACTAGACGGTTCTAATGGGACCCGGATTGTTTCGCATATACCATTGCCTGATACAGCAGTTGGTAAAATACAGTACAAGGCGATGTTAGGTACTACAAATGGCGCATTCCCATTCACATATCCCGACTCTGATACTGCAAATTATTACGAATTATCTATTCCTTATCGAGCACCATTTGGTTCGGGAATACTCGCCTTGTTGATGTTCACCTTCATTGCAACTATGGTTTGGGGTGGACTCGGATTTACCCTAAGGGCAATGTTCGACGACGAGGGCGGGGTAATTGGTTTGCCCGATGATCAAAGTCACCTTATCGATGAGGAGGATCTCTGATGGCAGAAGGTGGCTCGGACGAGTTTAGTGGCCGTTTAGGCCTAATCTTCGCAACTATTGGTGCAGCAATTGGTACGGGAAATATCTGGCGTTTCCCAAGAATGGTAGGTGCAAATGGTGGAGGCTCTTTTCTAGTTCCTTGGTTGATTTTTCTATTCCTCTGGTCAGTTCCATTGATTATTGCTGAATTTGCTCTAGGAAAGCGAAGCCGAACAGGTACTGTTGGAACATTCCGTATTTTTGCTGGTAAGCGCTTCGCTTGGATGGGTCTATGGACAGCGTGGATTTCAACCGCCATTGGATTCTATTATGCGGTCGTGACAGGTTGGTGCATCAATTACTTCCAGACAGCAATCCGAGGAGGATTAGGCTCTGAGGTAGACACCGTTGAGGTTTGGAATTCTTTCTTACAGAATCCAATGGAAGTGGTCTTCTTCCAAGCCATAGCAGTGGCAATCACCATGCTCGCAATTTGGAAAGGTGCAAAGGCTATCGAAAAGGTCAATGTCAGTTTGATGATATCTCTATTCGTTCTACTATTTGCTGCCTTATTCCTAGCATTCGTAATGGATCTCGAAGATGGTAGTTTGGATGGTTTTGTCTATATGTTTAGTATTCAGCCAGAATATCTAGCCCAACCTGAAACTTGGATTAACGGACTTTCACAATCCGCTTGGTCCTGTTCGGCAGGAATGGGTATGGCAATTACCTATTCTGTTTACATGAGAAAGGACGAGGATACAACTCTCAATGCCGCTACTATGTGCCTTGCAAACAATAGCATCTCAATCATCGCAGGTCTAACTGTGATGATGGCGGTATTCGCAGTAGTCGATGACCCACTGGCTGCGGTTAGTGGTGGAAGCAGTGCAATCACCTTCCTAGTACTTCCAGAAGTCTTTGCGCAGGCCCCCGGTGGACCTGTTGTGCAATTAGCGATGGTTACAATGTTCTTCCTAGCGTTGTCTTTTGCAGCGCTAACTTCTATGATTTCAACAGTCGAGCTTTGTGTCAGAAACTTCGTCGACCACGGCATCGAGAGACCTCAAGCGGTTGGATTCACTAGCCTTGCAATATTCTTCTTTGGATTACCAAGTGCAGTAACATGGATTTTGGTCGACGACTCAACAGGTGTCGCTTTTCCACAATTCCTAGAGGTACAAGACCACATTTGGGGATACGGACTAATGTTCAGTGGTCTTTTCATCGCTTACTCAATTTGGAAGTATGGCTGGAATCGCTATCGTGCATGGCAAGAAGAGAATGATATCTCTGGCTTTTCTCTACGAGACTATCTAGACAATGGTGTCTCCTCCTTCCGCGATGATTTCATCAATACTGGAGACAATGATTGGTGGATTGGAAAGTGGTGGGATTACATCATGTATCTTGGATTCCCACTGATGTTCAGCGTCTTGATTCTTTCATACTTTGCAGATATGTTAGCAAATGTAGACAACCCATGGGATCCAACAAACGCAAATGGCATATCCATAATTTTGCTATTCTGGGGAATAACCGCTGGCTTATTTATCGGACTTAATCGATTTATCATAATCAATCGAATCGTTCCTACATCTGGTAACCCTTGGCCATTGGCATTACTTTCAGGAAATTTCACACTAGAACCAAGACCGCTTTACAGAAACGTTCCCGAGGGTGCAGAAGTTCCAATCGATACCCTACCTGGCGGGGAAGATCCATTCATTGTTGAGGTTGGAGAAGACCTGCCTGAGACATTCGTGGACGACTATGGTGAGACTAGACCACATACCGGTTCGATTATAGAGGCCGAAATTGGTTATTCATATGACCAAGTGTGAGGGAATGGTTTGCTTGTTAGTGAGGATTATCCTTGGGCTAAGTTATTTCGCGAATATGTGATGTACTGTTCGGTTGGTTGCATTAATCTTGCAATATTCGCTGTACTATATTGGATATTTTCGAATTACCTGACACTTACGAGCTCCCCAGAAACTTTTGGCTGGGCTGTATCCTTTGCAATTAGTTGTCTACAAGCATATGTTTTGCATCGATGGTTAACCTTCGAATCCGATTCAAACATTCGTACTAGTTTTACTAAAATGATGATAGTGTACTCGATCTTATGGGCGGTATCTACATTCACATTCTACATCTTTGTAGAGATAATTGAATGGGGGGAATTAATGTCTTGGGCAATCAATACATCTGCCTTTGGATTCCTAACATTTGTTGGTCTCAGATTCTATGCATTTCCACTATCCGATGGTCGAGTGACTAGGGCGGAACGGCTCGAAACCTTCCGTGAGAGCCGTAGGGCTTGAAGAATGAATGATGGCCCCTACGTGATATGGCTCAGGGCGTTCGAGGAACTCGGGATTTCTATCCTGAGGATATGCGGCTTCGCAATTGGCTCTTTGAGCGCTTCCACTCAGCCGCCCGCTCTCACGGATTTGAGGAATATGATGCTCCAGTTTTAGAGAGCGAAGAGTTGTACACTCGAAAGGCTGGAGAAGAGATTGTTGGACAACTATACAATTTCGAAGATAAGGGTGGAAGAAAAGTTGCTCTAAGGCCAGAAATGACTCCTTCATTAGCTCGAATGGTAATGGCTAGAGCAGGGGCTCTTGCGCTACCAATCAAGTGGTATTCTATTCCGCAATGTTGGAGATATGAAAGAACCCAGAGAGGCAGGGGTCGCGAACACTACCAATGGAATGTCGATATTTGGGGTATGAATGGAGTAGAGGCCGATGCAGAGTTACTTTCAGTTCTTGTGCAATTTTTCGATTCCGTCGGCCTCAATTCAGAAGATTTAGTCATCCGTATTAGCAGCCGTAAAGTGCTAGAAGAGGTTCTAGGATCCCTTGGCCTAGAAGGCGAGATATTCGCACAAACATGTGTTATCATCGATAAAATGGATAAATTACCTGAAGATGTAATCGAGGCGCAGTTAAGCGATTTAGGATTATCATCCGAGTCTATTTCGACCATACGGTCAGTACTTGGAATTACAGATTTGGAATCTCTTTCATCCGCTCTTTCCTCTGGCAGCGAGGCATTAATCGAATTGCAATCTTTGTTCTCTTTGTGTGAATCTTACGGAATTTCAGATTGGGTATCATTCGATGCTTCGGTTGTACGAGGTCTTGCTTACTACACTGGCCCTGTGTTCGAGGCACACGATAGAGCAGGAAACCTACGCGCAATTTGTGGAGGTGGACGCTATGACAAACTCATCGGCACCTTGGGCGGGAATGATTTGCCAGCCACCGGTTTTGGCTTCGGTGACATGGTGGTCATGGAACTTCTTGCCGACAAAGGATTACTCCCAGAATTGTCTACTGGAGTAGGTGATGTTGTATTTGGCATGGGTGCAGAACTTCGTGGCGCAGCAATGCAGGTTGCAGCAAAGCTACGCTCTGGTGGCCGTACTGTTGATCTTGTTCTTGAGGACAAGAAAATGAAATGGGTATTCAGGCATGCAGAACGTTGTGGAGCTGCACGTTTAGTCATGGTAATGCCCGATGAATGGGCTGAAGGTAAAGTTCGTATCAAGAACTTAGATACTGGTGAGGAATCTACAGTAGCAGTGAAAGATTTGTGAAGATTATTCTTCACGTCTTGAACTGGCTATTGCAGCCATTGCAAGTGCGCCAAGACCTGCTGCTAGTCCGAATCCGGGAAGGCTATCTCCGACTGCTCCACCAAGAAGACCACCATCACCATCACCTTCTCCTGGTCCTGTTTCTGTCAGGTTGACGACTGGGAAGTTAGCCTGAACAGTGTAATTATCTGGATTGTCAGAGTAGTAGAACCTAAACCACCCTCCACAAAGGAAAATCGAACAGCCAAGAAGCGAAGAATATCCAGGTTTGGAGAATTCAATTTGCAGAGTGGGTTCTTCTCCAGACTTATTCCAAGATGTCATATTTTCTGCAACTGGAATTTCCCATCGAAGATTTTCATCTGCATCACTACCTCCAATCTGAGGAAATTCTTCTTTGGCAACAGCAGTAGTTCCTTTGAATAGAGTCAAGGTCAGGTCTTGACACTCTCTTTGGTCATCACAATCTGTATGTTCAATCTGGAATTCGAGCTCGAGAACAATGGAAGAATTGGGATTGAGATACATATTTTCTTTGAATGTCTCACCTGATTGAATCCGGCAGGTAAAGTCGACATCAACTTGTTCACCATTACCAGTAAATTCCTTCTCGCCATATCCATCTTGAGACGAACCATCAGAGCCGTTTCGATCGAAATGAGTCCAGCATTGGTCCATTTGGCTGGTTCCCCAAAAATGCATGTTAGGATTATCGACAGATGGCTGCTTTGGGTCAGTAGTTTGAGCGCTAGCGGGAGCGGCTACACTACTGCTCAACATTACGAGAACGAGGCACAAAGCCTGCAGTCTACGACCAGCCATCATGACAGACCGTCTCCATATGTCCGGTTTGAGGCTTTGCCCGATTTGATGCTCACGCGCGCGAGAAGGTTTGGATTGCTAAATACTCAATCGAATCGCTGAAGGTTTCCACCATCACGATTTCCACCATGTCTAGCGATATTTAGTGCGTCACCCAAAGAATCCGCGCTCATTATTTCACGATCGAGTCGTTCCGAAGCAACCCCTGTAATAATTGACATGACCTTGATTGTATCGCCAAACGCTGGATCCTGGCGCGCTCCGAAGATAACATTCGCATCGGGAGACAGCCTCGCAGTCATCAAGTCACAAACCTGGTTTGCTTGTTCGAGAGTCATGTAAGGCCCACCTGTGACATGAATCAATGCTCCAGTAGCACCATCGATTTCGATATCGAGCAATGGATGGTTCAGCGCTTCATGGACCACATCCTCTGGACCTTGTTCGCTCTCTCCGTAAAGCATCATAGTGACACCTCCGTTCTTCATGATGGCTCTAACGTCTGCAAAGTCTAGGTTGATTAGACTTGGAAGAGTGATTGTCTCCACAATTCCCTTGACAATTTCTGCAATCAATTGGTCCATGATTGAGAAAGCCTCGTCGAGGGGAAGATTAGGTACGTAATGCAACAATCTATTGTTATCCAAAACTAGAACCGCATCTGCAGCTTTTCGGAGTAGGTCGAGTCCTTCCAGAGCTCTTTGCATTCTCATCCGACGCTCTACTGAGAAAGGAGTTGTGACGATTGCAACAACAAGAGCACCGGAACGCTTTGCTTCTTCTGCGACTATTGGAGCGATACCAGTACCAGTTCCTCCACCAAGTCCAGCGGTTACGAATACCAAATCAGCCCCGTTTACGATGCGGGTGATTACATCTCTTCCGGCTTCTGCGCATCTACGTCCAGTAATCGGATCCCCGCCGGCACCAAGGCCTCGAGTAATGTGCCGACCAACTAACAATTTTTGTTGGGCTCTTGTGTGATCTAGATGTTGTTTATCGGTGTTGATTGCGACAGTTATCGCGCCCTCAACTCCAATGTGAGTGATTCTATTCATCGTATTATTTCCGGAGCCTCCACAACCGCATACCAATATACGAGGATCTGGCGGTCCAAAAGACTCCAATTCGCGGTCTGTCAGGGCAGTGGGTATTCTATCTGCGGCAGTAGTGGTAGACCCTTCGCTCAACCCTGTCGTCGAACCGTTCCCCATTGTATGTCCTCCGTGCATCCCTTGGGCATAGCGCCCTACGTCATCGCAGTGCAATTTCTAGCCTTCTTAACCGTTGAGGGCATAGACGGGGCTGAGGATGCGATTATCGGAGTCTAGATGTTTGGCCGAAATGCCTCCGGAAAGCGAGATAAACAGGAGGTCACCCGAACAGTCCGTACCGCGCTTAGCTCAGTTGGCTAGAGCACCTGACTGTAGACTGGAAACATATTGGTTGTAGGCAGCCATCAGGGGGTCCCCGGTTCAAGTCCGGGAGCGCGGACCACAACAATATGCAGTTGACTTTTTTTGATACACGCAGTGTCCCGAGTTCGTAGATTAGGCTCATAAAGGGGAGTCAGGTCGGCGGGATGCTTGGAGGGACAATGATGGGAGTCATGAAGCACCTAGGTTCGGTCTGGAAGCAGCCTAAGCAAAACATCCCTGCAGCAGCCCGCCGTGATAGAATGGCAGGCTGGAGACGCGATCCGGTTTTCCAGAGAATTGAGCGTCCAACTCGTCTAGATGCTGCTCGCCGCGTTGGCTACAGAGCAAAGCAGGGAATTACTGTAGTGCGCACACGCGTAAGGCGGGGTGGACTACGAAAGGGTAAGATTCACATGAAGAGAAAGCCATCAAAGGCTGGTATCAAGAAAATCACCATGGCTAAGTCCATCCAAAGAATGGCTGAAGAGCGAACAAGTAAGCGCTATCCTAACCTTGAGGTCCTAAACTCATACTGGGTCGGCGAAGATGGAAAGAACAAATTCTTCGAAGTAATCATGGTTGATCCTCATCACCCTGCAATTAAGTCCGACAAACAATTAGGCTGGATTGCTGAAGGTAATAGTCACCGTGGACGTGCTTTCAGAGGAAAAACCAGTGCTGGCAAGCGTGGACGTGGATTGTACAACAAGGGTAAGGGTGCTGAGAAACTCCGCCCTTCCTTGAAGGCCAACAAGAACCTCGGAAAGTAATCCTTGTCGGGAGTAACTTGATTTCTTCCTTCATAGCGGAAGCCTTCGATGGCGGAGAGCGAAGTCAGTCAAATTCGGGATTTACCGGTCATCCTTCCCGATGGCCGACTTCTCGGCACCGTCCACGACACTGTGATAGAGACGGAGTCTTGGAACTGCACACACATCTTTGTAGCCGATCCCCCTGCAGATTTAGTCGAAGGCAGAATTCATGTTGCGGTTCCTTGGAATTGGGTGCGTTCGGTAGGAGATGTAGTGGTCTTACGCTGGTTCCCTCCCACTCCAATTCCTAAGGACGAATAATCAATCAAAATTCTTTGATTTAATTGATATTTATTCACACGGAAATGCGATACGATTCAAAAGGCGAGGGTGAACCCCTGCGTGATGCAACGTAGTTCCGTAGCGCTGATGGTCTTGCTCTTATTGACCTCATCAGCCCCTGCAATCGACGCTACTGGGAAGGGAGTAATCTCCTGTACTCCGGCTGATTTAGACATGGTTCCAGCTAGTTGGGATATTGACGACGGTGCTTGTGTTCGAATAGATCTCGGTGTTCTTTCTGCAGGAGACACGTTATCTTTCGACGTATCAGCAGATACCAATGTTGACATTCTGCTATTTTCGGCAAGTTCAATCTCAGTCTATCAGAATGAACAGAATTACCGCTTAGACTCCGTTTGGCATTCCGATTCAGTATTCGAGTCATTTCAAGGAGATGGCACTTGGCATTGGACGGCTCCCGATGATAGAGGTGACACCCGCTGGTACCTAGTTCTCGATAACATGGCTCATCCACAGGATCAAGGCGAGGGGGCTCAGGCTGGTAGTCTCGCTACAGTGGTTCTAGACGTCCAAGAAGTAGATAGTCCCGTATTCGGAATAGTCGATACCATTGTCCGATTGGATAGTGGAGGTCATTCTGTACTTGCTGGCCCACTAGTTCTCGACGAAGGAACTCAAGTCAACATATTCGTTACAACTATGCAAGGAGCGCCGGATATTTTCCTAGTGACTGGGACTCAAATGGAATTTTACGAACAAGGAACTACTGCTAATGGAATGGATGACAATAATGCAGATATGTTATTGGTTTTGGAAGAAAGAAGTATTTCATGGTCAGTAAATTCTGACTACTCAGGTCAGGAACTGTATCTTGTAGTGGACAATCGTCCAGGCCCTCCTAGCGGTGGTGCAGGTACAGGGTTCGTCGCAACCACTGTAGTAATGGATCTCATTCCAATTTTGCAACCAACAATTACCAACGCCTCTGACTTAGCTACAATAGACGTTGGAGCAGAGGTAATACTCGACGCTTCAAACACTCCAAACTTTTCAGATCAAATCGATAGTGAAAACGGCTTTCAATGGGATACCAACGGTGATGGATTCTATGATTTCTCAGGATCGACAATCACGGTAAGTTGGGCCGAACCAGCCGAGATTAGTATCGGGCTTAGAGCAGTGTCACAAGACGGTCGAAGCGCCACGGTTTATCTCAATACAACAATTCAGGATATTAGTCCACCCGATGTTAGTTTGTCTGCTAGTGATATAATTCGCAAAGACTTCGACGACGAACTCTTGCTAACTGCGAATATTGACGATAATTGGGGGATTTATTCTGTCGAGTGGTTGGTTGATGAGGCAGTAATTCAGAACTACAGTAGTTGGAATTGGCAGGATGGAAAAACATTCACTTTCCGTTTTGATTCAAGTTACCTAGCAGGTAACCACGATGTTACCATTCGGGTTACTGACAATGAAGGACAAGTAACCGAGCGTACAGCCATCATCGATTTGTACGATTCAACCCCTCCCTTGGTTCCACAACAAACAGTAGAGACTACAGCTATTCTTGGCCAACCTATTCAGTTAACCGCCGAGGCTATTGATGCCGAGTCCCCAACTCTAACCTATTTCTGGGACTTGGACATTCAGACAGATGCCAATTCAGATGGAATAATGAATAACGATATGGATGCTAGTGGTTCTTCTATAACCGAAATTTTCCAACAGAAGGGCACCTACGAAATTGTTTGTACAATCGTCAACGAAGCAGGTGCCTCTACTCAAGTTACCTACTTAGTATCCGTCCGTTCTTCCTCTGATGATGGTTCTGGATTAAGCCCAATGATGCTGGGGATGGCTGCGGTTGTACTCCTAATCATCATCATCGCCATAATTGGTATGATTACATGGCGGCGAATGTCGAATGCAAGACTTGAGGCATTGCTTGAGGAACAAGCCGCTGCTGAGGAAGAGAAGCCTAGAGAACTCAGCGTCGAGGAACAAAAGGCAATGTATGGTGCAGGTTCTGCCACTCTTGACCAGCCAACTTCAATGTCGACTACATCGCAATTTGGTCAGTATGGAACTGGTATGTCTGGTGCGAGTGATCCACAGGCCACAATTAGTGAGGATGCGGCTATGGGGGATTCTGATCTTGAAGCATTGATGAGTACTCCAGAACCGATTTCGGAATCTAATCAATCGAGTCCTGCTTCGGAACTTCTTAGTCAGTTTTCCGACGATGATTCTGCCGTGGAGGAAGAATCAGTAGAATTTTCACATGACGAGTTAGCAGATGTTTCAGAAGATGTTTGGTCTCCAGATGAGGATGATGAAATTGAACAAGAAGGTTCACTACCAACACCTCCAGCTCCAGAACCAGAACCTGAAGCAGATTCTCTCCTCGATGGAGAAGATCTTCCTGTACCTCCAGCACCCCAAAGTGAGGACACCTCGACTCTGACAACGCTAGAGGAAGATTCCGAACCTAAATCTAGAACTGTCCAGCAGGATTGTAGCCAGTGCGAGCAACGCTTTGAGGTGACCTTACCGGATGGTCATGATATTGCACGAACTGCCTGCCCGTCCTGTGGCTCTATTGAGACAATCCGATTGACTTGAATAGCGGATTTCTTTGCATTCCTTTCCCTCGAAGATGAGGTTCTTTGTGCTCTTGTAGCCCAAGACCCTAAATCGCACCTCATAGAGGTGCGTCTATGGAGAATGGTTCAGTGCGCTTGATTCGTACTGCGCCGAAAAATAAAATCTCTCTACCGGTTCTACTAGTAATTCTCTTTTTGTTACCTACAATGGCGCCCTTTGTAACCGTTAGTGGCGAGGCTAGAATAGAGTCTCAGGACTTTCAGATTTTAGATGAATTGGGAAGTGTTCTAAACCAAAGAGAACAAGTGGTTTTAGGTGATTCTGTTAGCAATATCGCTGGTCCTTTGTTGGACCAGGTTAGAGTTGGAGTACAGGATACTTCAATCGTCGATCCTCTCCATGATATCGATGAGGCTCTAGATGATGTCTTCATAGTAGAAACCGCCGCTCCTGTAGTCAATCACCCTGAACCTTACATTATTCTTACCGACGAGAATAGTCGCCCCCCTGGAGAGGTACGAACAATCTGGTCAACTCTGTTCAATTTGACGGATTATGTCGTCTGGACTAGATATGTTGACAATGATGGTAATGTTGTAGAAAAGGCGGAGAGCATTACATTCCTAACCAGTTTACTCTCTCTTTTGGACCCCGAGACCGATTTCTTACTACACCAAATGGATATTGACGACGACGGCGATGATGATATTCAGGTCGGTCTCACTGTCAATTTGAATAATATTGATTTATCCGGGACAACTCTTTCTGCATCTCCACAATTAGATTACCAAGTTAGCGTTCTTCCATCAAGTACTACTGATTCCGATTGGGATAATCTGCAAACCCTTGAGGTTAGTATCCTCAAAGCATTTGCATATTCAGATGGTATTCTAAACGAAGGAGAATCATATGTCTGGGTTATTGATTCTAAGTTTACCCACACCCCTTACGATTTTACTTTAGGTGTTGGTCTAGAGAGGTTTTCTTTCGATATCTCAGGTGCTGGAGCGGACCTAATTTTGTCGCTAGTCAATGCACTTACATTCGGGGTTTTCAATGGTGGAGATGAATCAGGGATTACCATTGCATCTATTGCGGCCCCTTACCAAATTTCAATCGACAATTCAGGACAAACAGAATGCCCAGATCGATATTCTCCAATCGAGTTGACAACTTTACCTTCGAGTGAAATATCATGTGGCGTAACCGCAGGATTTGGATATGTTCACTATTCACCACCCGATTCTCAGGATGATAGGGATGTTTGGGAAGTTGCCTATATTGAGGCAGCAGTACATCCTAACCGACTTGCAACCAC
This sequence comes from Candidatus Thalassarchaeum sp., assembly GCA_022451235.1. Classification (GTDB taxonomy): domain Archaea; phylum Thermoplasmatota; class Poseidoniia; order Poseidoniales; family Thalassarchaeaceae; genus MGIIb-O1. Next base: position 58,818 of record JAKUOA010000004.1, read on the forward strand.
CCTTCCAGAAGAGGTCGAAGTAACCATTAGAACCGATAGTACCCTTGCAGACGGAACTGGTAATTTAGGAGAAAATGGCTTGACTACGTTAGAGTATTGGGCTGATGAGAGGGCTGATTTGCATATCCACTTTCATGAAAACAGGTCAGAAGTCCCTCCTGAAAATTCTGATGGTGTTTACGGTAATGTGACTGACTCAAGTGGATGGTTCCGAGGTATGCCGGAAGGAAGTCTGACCACAGAGGAGATTGATCGTACATTCACGATGTTGGGTTCTAAATCAGAACCCGAATTACCAGGTGGTCAACCAAATCGTCTGGGTTTAATCATAGGAGTAAAGAATTTCACAAGAGATACGTCTCAAAATGTCGATGACCCTTCTTTGCCTGTTAATCCTGCATATCCTCCTAAGACTTTAGTTCTGGTTCGTTCAGTACAATCTCTAGAATCGGTCGAATATCACTCTTGGATGAAACGTGGGGGCACTGACACAGACCATAGACGAATCCAAATTACTGCTGAAGAAATTCCTACCGCTTTAGTCTTCTTCGGCTCTTTTGAATTAGGAGGGGCCGAGGATGCTGATACAAGTCTTGATTCGGGCCAAAATCTCGATTTCCTTTCTCGAATTTTAGATGTTGTTCTGATAAATATCGTAGATTTGTTCCTTGATATTGGTACTATATTGAATGACATTCCATCTGCTACGGTGGATGTAATCAGTGGAGGTGTTGGAGGCTCCGGAGGTCTCTCGGGCGAGACTCTTCACCTACTAATGCACAATAATTGGAGGCCCGAGAGGGAAGCTAGGGCCATATCCGAGATAGGTCTACAAATTGGCTCAAGCCCTCATCCAACAATGTCTGCTGATCATCTTATCTTGTCTAAGGACAGAGAATTAGAGACTGTACAGGGCCGCTCTGGCCCCCAGACTCCGTTAGTTCGGGTAGCTGCAAGTTTACGATTTAGCGGGCTCAGTGCATTTACTCTGATAGATGAAATCGAAACAGACTCGCAGTCATTCTCTCTCCGGACATCATCTGAAAAACCGTTCACATTCCTTTACATCGATCATCAACCTTCTAACCTAGATAATGCCGCACATCAGGGACTATGGATTTCCGACATTCCGGACAACGTAACAGCGGATTTAACTCCAGAATTGGCTACCTATACTGCCAGTTCTACTATCGATAGAATTAGTTATACTGGAATTGAAGGAAGTCAGAGACAAGCCGCCCATATTCTAGATATTCCCGCTGACTTTAATATTGAATTTGGAGATACAACGAAATGGACAGCATCAAGTCCAATTTCTACAATTCACGCACAGTTAACAGATGCTGAAAATCCAGTAACGATGAGTGGAGATCACTTCCTCTTCCATCACCATCCAGATGATGGAACGTCGACAATTTCGACTAGGATTTCTGGTCTGCAAGAGATTGGGTGGAAAGCTCCTGCTGTAGCTGGTGCAACAGGTGCGATGGGACAGGGTACCGCCTTTATGTCCGTAGCAGGAGATCGTACGATGAGCATCAATGTTGATCATGCACCAACTCAAGATGAAGGAGGCCTTTCCGCGTTGGTGCTTATCGACCCATTGCCCTCAAATGTTTCAGTAGATATTCCAACGGGAGCCGATGCGGGGAATAATTTAGTCATCCCAGAATTGAATACCTCTCAAGGAGTTTCTGGAGTCGCCTTTTTCCTTGGAGGATTTGCTGATCTTGGTCGTTCAGTAAATACAGTCCTTTCTGGAGTGACCAGCGAAATTTCGACCGGCTCAACCGGTGGAAACGGGTCATTTTCTTATGGCCTAGAGCTAGATGCAGATAGTGAATTTGATCTCATATTTGAGGCAAGTCAGGGTAATGGCACTGCGGAAGAACCAGCATGGGTTCATGGTATATCCATGAACGCAGCTCCGAGTGGGATTTCTGATGGTTTCCATATTAGAGGGTGGATTCCAAATCTACCGCCATTAATCGACATCACCGTTAGTCGTATGCCTAATTCAGAAGGTGACGATTGGACAATTATGTTGGGTATGGAGGGATGGCTCCCAGCCCGAAGTGAATTCATGCTCAATGCAAAGGGTGTCAATGGACAAGATCTCATGCTTACATTACAAGGTTTGACTGTTGGTGAGGCCACTAATTTGGGCATTGACTCTCAATTTACCATCAGAGAAACCAGTGGTGGAATTAATGAAGTAACTACATCGACTAGGTTCGTACTATCAAATAGACTGGATTGGGTTCATGCAGAGCTGATTAACAGAGACGCAGGTGCACGAACAGAGATGTTAATCAACGATATTCCAGAATCAATAGATTTGCTAGCCAGCCTTGGTACATCAATATCAATTGATATGATTGTGCCAGAAAAATATCGTCGGGATGGCCCAGCGGTAGATTCTATCATGTTACAACAGATGCAGTGGATGGAAGGTGCATGGTGGCCTGCTACGGTCTTCCTAACCGATGTTCCTGACTCGATTAATCTGACCACAGAAGCAGACGTAGATTATGATATCACGAAAACCCTAGCATTCCAAGGTACTCCAGTACTTGATTTCTCAGCATCAGATAGCGGAATGTCGCTATACATTGAGGCCAATGGAAGAGCGATAAACAATCGCGGCGACATGATACTTCTTGCTGAGGGATTGACGGATCGCATGGTGATTAAGCCAACCTCAGATTATGGTCTAGCAATTAGAAGCGGTGGTGACGGTGTTGAGAGAATTTATCTAAGAGCCTCCAATATGCCAACAACACCTCCTGTGGTAATTGAGGAAGTAGAGGCTCTTGGAGAAAATCTTCGAAGTGCAACTATCCGAGTTGTTGAGATCGTAGGCCAATACAGCATCATCGAACTGGAAGATGTTCAAGGCGGGAGAATAATCGCTTCAGCTCGTGCTTCCGCTGAAGTTGATGCATTTGGTACAACTCTCGACCTTAGAGGCGTCCTCCTCGATGCTCAAACAACGGGAGGAGTCCCTACCGGAACGAGTATTGGAGTCAATGGATTAGCATCCGACCTATCTCTTCTAAATCTGATTCCTGGTTTTGAAGGCTCAACTCACCACATCATAGTCCCAGAACCATTTTCATCCGGAGTCCTGACTTTATTTGCTACTTTCTTGGGGGGTGATTAATTTGGGATTATTGGATAAAATTCGCTCTGAAAATGAGGAATCAGAAGATTCTGACGCCGCAACTGAACGTGCTCATGAGATTCTTCAAATTGTCGGGGAGCGTGTTGAGAAAGTTCGACCTAGTAGAGTTATTTTCGCCTCTGTAGCAGTGTTACTGATACTGAGTGGAATCATGATCATTGGAACCTGGATAGTACCATACGACAGAACTTCTGTAGATGTTGTCTATCTCCAGGGAGTTGGTGGTCATGTTGTTTTGGTTGAATTAGACAACAAAGGATCCCGTTCAATTACTGACGTGCAATTAGATATTAGATTCCTAGATGATGATAGTAATGAAATTGCCAGATCTACCTTCCAAACCGATGAAATTGCCGCACATACTTCGATTGCTGGCGATAACCTAGAACTGATTGCCCCGGGTGCTTCAGTTTGGGAAAATTACACCATTGAGATAATCTTAGATTATACTTATCGTGGTACACAATATAATGAAAGATGGACCTACAATGTAGGGAGTTGGACTATGGAGATGTTTACTTATGCGGCACCTATGCACTTCCTTTGAAACGACCTTAGGTTGTGAATTATTCGAAATGCATGCGACCCGAATACTGAAAGGCGACTCAATTGGGGAATGATTCATGGGACAGAGAATTGCGGTTGCGTTAATCGGGTTATTCCTAATTTCCTTGTTTCCAGTTGGTGATTTTGATATCAATCAACCCGAAGATTCCACAGAGTCTCTAGATTTGTCTGTAAATCGCATAGAAATAGCTGCGGACCCCAATTCAATCCAAGACCTTCAATCCCCAACTGTGAAAGAGGGATTTGAGAGAGTTAGGGAAAAATACGCTGATTCTAGTATCGGAGTATACACCGAGTCGGGTTTGATTCCATCCGTTCATTTACCAAATTCTCTTTCTCATTCTCGCTTGGACTTGGCAATGATCATCGTTGATGGTGATGTGGGAATCTGGGATGCTCGTCTGGAATTAGAATCCTCAGCGGAAGTTGAGATACGAACAACCGTTCCCCCTTCCGGCTTCTTGGTTCAAGGAACCCCTCAGGAATTGGATAAGCTAACAACCAATTCTGTAGTTGTTGCAGTACATCCAGTTCCAACCGGACTACTTGTTCACCCATTACTGACAGTGGTTGAGGATGGCGCGATTATGGTTGAGATACTTGGCTGGAAGGATGATGACTTACAGAGACATATGGAACCAGGGCTTGGTTTGGAAAATTCTCTTACAGATGTTGCAAGTAAGTGGCTAACCGATGGATGGAGTCCTGAGGAGGGCCGATACTGGGGCGAAATTCAACTTTCTAACTTAGCCAGCATGCTTGAAGACCCCGCTGTAGCATATGTAGCTCCTCTGCCTGTTTTGGAACTAAAGAATGACAATGCTAGAAGCCATATGGGAATCAATACGGTTGAATCCTTCTTCATCACAAATATAGATGGGGCGGGTCAAACTATTGCTGTCGGAGACTCGGGAATAGATCACGATCACGGAGATTTCAACAACCGCATTGTCGGTAGAACTTCAGTTACTCCAGGAGATTCCTCTACTGCCGATTTATCCGATGGACACGGAACTCACGTTGCATGCACTGTGTTGGGTTCTGGAATGAGAAGTAGTGGTACCTATGAGGGAGTAGCGCCGGGAGCTGACCTATATTTCCAAGCGATGGAGGATGATGATACCGGTGCCCTGTACAGTTACGGAATCAATAGTATGTTGAATTCTGCTTACAACGCAGGCGCTCGCTTACACACAAATAGTTGGGGCGCAGGCAGCGGTTTCGGTTCTTACTCAACCCAATCAGAGGATGCGGATGACCGAACTTCAACTTGGGACCAATACTGGAACTATGATGGGATGACAGTTCTCTTTGCAGCAGGAAACGAAAGAAACGATGGCGTATCTCCACCCGGTACAGCGAAGAATGTAATCACCGTTGGTGGGCACAAGAACCGATACAGTGGTTCGCCGGATGAAATGTACTATTGGAGTAGTCGAGGACCTACTGATGATGGGCGACTTAAGCCGGATTTAGTAGGCCCAGGTGACGGAGTCCGCTCATGTCTTTCCCAAGAAGCCGAGCAAGCATCTTCTGGCTGGTCGAATAATTGGTACATTGAGTACAGCGGTACTTCAATGGCAACACCAGCAACGGCGGGTGCTGCAACCTTAGTGAGACAATATCTAATGGATGTTGCAAATAGGCCCGCCCCTCAAGGAGCGCTTGTAAAGGCCTTACTAATTCTCGGTGCTCAAGATATGGGCGCTCGAAACATCCCAAACAATGACGAGGGCTGGGGTAGGGTAAATCTTGTCAATTCACTTGTTCCAGATAGTGATGAGGGCATTTTTGTCGATGACCGTAGTCGTATTTCTTCCGGTCAAACCAAGGAATATACCTTCGATATAACAAGAGGTGCAGAACCACTCAAAGTGGTATTAGCCTGGTCAGATTATCCTGGCTCTTCTCAGACTACTAATCAATTACGTAATGACCTGAACCTAGAGGTAATTCATCCCAATGGAGGGACTTCCTTCAAAGGTAACGTTTTCAGTGGCGGGAAATCAATTGCAGGTGGTAATTTTGACGATAAAAACAACGTCGAAGTAGTGCTGATAGATAACGCAGGTGTTGGTACATGGACAGTTCGTGTAACCGATGATTATCATGGCGGAAGTAGGACTTGGCAACCATATGCTTTAGCAGTAAGGGGAGTCAACGTAAACGACCTTTCGCCCGATCCAACATTTGCTCCTGACGTTTCAATCAACCCACCAATCCCGCAAATTGGAGATCCAGTTCAGATTCAAGTAACCGTAGAAAATCTTGGTGCTGGATCGGTTTCAGATCTTGATGTGATGGCTAGGGCCGATGGCAGCCACATATCCACTCAAACCATTTCAATGAGTCCTGGTGAGTCAGTAGATGTACAGTGGAATTGGACTCCATCTACTGAAGGTTTAGTCGATTTGTCTTTCCACATAGATCCAAATGATTTGGTGGAGGAATCAAATGAAGCAAATAATCTACTTACTCATACGATGATAATTAGCGCTCCGGGAGTCAGGGTGACCTCAGATGAACCATTCATGACTTTGGGTGAAGCAGATGACAGTTCTACATCATGGAATATGCTTCTAACTAATACTGCATTATTCGAAACTAATGCAACAATCGAAACAAGTTCTCCTGTAAGGTTGAGTGATGGTGTTGAATTTGATTGGTATTCTTCACTTACTTCAAACACCTTTAATCTGCAAGAGGCAGAATCAGTAGAGGTAGGCCTCACGCTTATCCATCCGGCTCCTCCTGAACCAGGAACGTATGTAATGACGGTAACTGGAACGGATATCGAGAACGATATTGAGTCTGAATTAGATCTGTATTTCGATGTACCAATACTAGCCGCAGCTGATGTACTAATCACATCTGGTAAAATTCCAGTCAGCCCTATTTCGCAAACCCAACTACAAGTATTCGTAACCAACGAAGGTAACGGGCCTCAAACTTTCGATGTAGAGTTAAGTTCGCCTGCTGGTTGGCACCTGGGTCTGGATACTTTAGGGGCCTTTGAGGGCTCATCGCACGGTTCAACCGGGACTCTTGCTGTGGGAGAGAGTAGATCAATCGATATAACCGTCAACCCGCCAGGTGCTATGATTCCAGCAGGATTGAATTTCGATGCCGGCTTGACAGTTCATTCTAGAGTCAGTAGTGACTCTTGGTCAGTTCCCATTACCTTAGAGGTCATGGCTATCGACCAACTTTCTGCAACTCCTATTAGTGACGGGATTCAATACGAGGTCGCTCCAGATGAAACTCTGAATCTCGAAATCGAATTCCTGAATACGGGTAATCGCCACTTAACCATGACTCCATATCAGAGAGCGATTCCATCTGGATGGTCGATTGTTGGCGGACTCAACACATTAGAAGCACCAGCGGGAGAAACCACAACTTGGTCGGTTACTTTGCAAGGTAATGGCCGAGCAACAAGTGGCGATTTCAAACTGAGATTCGCTACGGATGATGGTTTCTCACTGGATTGGAATAGGACCATCGATGTTCTATCAGCAGCGATTCCGAGTCTTGCATTCCACCAAGTAGTATTGGCCGATGGAACAACATCACCAACTCCACTAGGAGTTGGCGCGCATCCAGTTGGAACAGGTTTTGATTTGGCCTGGGAGGTTGAGAATGAAGGCACCTCGACTTGGCGTCCAACGACTTCAATTATCGTTCCAAGTGATGGCAATTGGGAAGCAAACTGTCCCAGCACACCATCATCGCTAGCCGCTGGAGCGAGTAGTATAATCTGGTGCACGGTTACGATTCCTGTCTCAGAACAAGCAGGTTCTGAACCAGTAGTTACTCTAAGGATGGAAGGAGAAGGTGTTGTTGTTGAAAATTCTATTTCACTCCTTGTTGATTCGGTTGCGGCCGTAGTTTGGGATTTGCGTACCGAATCTTTTGCCCATGAAGGATACCCAGTTCAGATGACAATAGACATTCAGAATGTCGGGAATTCGCAAATCAATCACAGACTTGATGTAAATGCTCCAGATAATTGGAACGTTTTTATCGACGATGAATTGTTAGTCATCTTAAGTCCGGGGGAATCCAGATCTATAGTAATCGAATTTACTCCAGACAGTGGTAGCGACGGCACTATCCAGTTGGCATTACGGAATGGAGAACTCATCCAAGATTCTACTTTCAGTTTTGAGGTCGATGTAATGCCTGCAAGAGGCGAGAGTAACAGCATGGCATCTACTCTAATTCCCATCCTCATTATTCTCCTAATCGCGATTCTTGCAGGAGGCGGATTCTATGTGTTCCAACAAAGGGGTGGTAATTTGGAATCAATAATGACAAATGAAGCTGTAAGTAAGATTACCGAGTCTCTAAATATCACCGAAAAAGAAAGTGGTTCTGGTATTGAGTGCTGGGTCTGTAGTGGTGATATCGTCGTTGGTGAAGCCTTAGCTTGCGGTAGTTGTGGGGCTCGTTATCATCGACCAGGTCAAGTAGGCGGATGTGATATTCTTTCACTCGGAAAGTGCCTTAATTGCAATGCGGATTGGAATGAGTTAGTCGACGCATAAATCGCGACCCTAAGGGGTCGCGTAGCCCGAAGCCCTTAGAGGGGCCCGATTGTCGGCCAATCGATGAATCGTTCTTCTTCGGCCCGTCTGCTGACGGTATTGCTAGTAATCACGATGCTATCTCCATTGGTTCAGGCCGAGATAGATCCTCGATTAACTGCCAGCCCAACGGCTCAGGAAGCAGATGCAGATAATCCGGCAGAATATACCATCACAATCCATAATGATGGCGACGATGATATGGCGGTTAGCTTGAGTACTCAACAGGACTCATCTAATTGTAACGGCTTCAGTTCCACCATAGAACAAGTATCTGGAACCATAGGCGGCGGCGAATCTGAACAAGTGACTCTTACAGTCAGCGTAAATGAGCAGGCAAATGGAGAGTGTGAAACCACCGTTCAAGCGACAGCAACCGGAGGAGCTGGGGCGCCCAAGAATGCCGACGTAACCGTAACAACCACTGCAGGAGACGGCGGAGGTCTCTATGCCGTCAAATTATCAACCGATGAGACAGATGTTGAATTTGATGGAAGCGATTCAGTAGTATGGGAAGTTGAGGTTGAGAATACGGGCGAACAACAGGCCAATGTACAACTGGAGATGACCAGTGATAACGACTGTGAATCGGATGATCTAACCGCTGAGGTAGACCCTACCGTAGTTCAGTTGGATTCGGGAGATACTGAAACAGTCGAAGTAACCGTGGATGTTCCCGACGGTAGTTCCACCGAAGCAGGAGAGCATTGTTTCCTCCTTATGGCTACGGTAACTAATGATCCGAATGCCGCCGATAGAGCCGAGGACAATCTCACACTCAAGTTGAGTGTACCAGAAGTGAAGGAATGTGATGGCTCACTGCAGACTTCTTCTCACAATCTCGACCCTGGTCAGACAGCGACAAATAGTTTCGAGGTAGAAAATATTGGAAATACTGAATGGACTGTCCAAACCCAAGCCCAATCTACCGGAACAGATATCTCAGGATGGGTTGAATTTGATAGCCCGAGGTCTGCATTATTAGCCAAACCAGGAAATTCTGATGATAGTCATACTTTCACTTTCTCAGTAACGCCAGACGATTCTGTTGAGGCGGGTTCACAGATCGAAATCAAAATACAGGGCCGTTCAAACCAAGGCGTTGGCTGTGAGCAAATACTCACAGTGACTATCGGGCAAGTGCATGAAGCTAGGCTGACCCTAAGCACCTCAAAATTATCCAATGTAGAACCAGGAACCTCCGATTCAGTTACTATAACCGTAGAAAACCGCGGCAATGGTTTAGATACGTTTTCTCTAACAACAATGGACCTTCCAGAAGGATGGCAAATTTCCTTTTCTCAGTCTTCTGTGACGATAAACAGTAAGCATAACTCCAACAACGAAGAATCACTAACCGCTACAGTAAATGTACCATCAAACGCTCTAGCAGGGGACAATACTGTTGAATTCGGTGTGACTGTGAGTGGCTCAACAACCATATTGCATAGTAGGGTACTAACAGTTTCCGTAGCCGCAAGACACGACCTCACTGCAGACATACTTTCGACTCAGCAAACTGGTCGTTCAGGCCAAGTAGTCCAGTTCCCAATTGATATTGTTAACACGGGGAATATTCGAGATACATTCAAACTACAGGTTTGTGATCCTAATGATCAAACTGGCTGTAACCCTCCAATGTGGGCTGCATCATATTCCGATACATCTGGAAACTCAATTACTCAAATTATTCTTGATCCAGGAGAATCTAGACGAGTGTTCCTCGACGTAACTGTGGAAGGAGAGGAAGATGCAGATTCAGTAACAATCCTGTCGCGAGTAGCAATTTTTGGAACGAGTGAGAAGATAGAGCAGACGATTAGTGTGATAGTCTCGAATTACGATTATGGTATGGCCATCTCTCCCGAAATGCCAGGGCCTATTTCAGGTCAAATGGATATTGTTCTTCCACCTGGAGGGACCACGCAAGTCAGTTTTTGGGTAGAGAATACAGGTAACTTCCCCGGCGGTGATAGTGCAGTCATCTCTATGACAGGCATGGAATCTTCTGTACTCCGTCGAGTTCTAATCAATGGAGTAGCGGTAGATGGAAATATTGCGGTTCCTTCAGGAGACAGAGTCCTGGTAACAATTGAATTGGAAGTCCTAGAAGGTGTTTCTAGCGGAACTACAGGAATTGTAAAGGTCAGCGCATCTTCGGAGAAGAATGCCGCAGAAAGCACCAGTGTAGACTTGATTTTTGAGGTTAGAACAATCCATGATTTACGATTTACCCTAGAAGGTGAGGATGAATTAACTACAGATGAGAAGGCAAGTGTTGAGTTCATTCTGCACGTTACAAATCATGGAAATATTGTTGAAACGGTCCAGATACTAACTAGCGACTCTCTCAGAGGGTGGACAGTTAATGTCATCGAGGACGAGTTCGAACTCTCCCCTGGTAATTCACGAACGATTATCGTAAGGGTCACTCCTCCCGCAGGAATGGTGCAAGATGACACCTACCGATTCACCATTACTGTACAACCGAAAGGTATGCCGGTCGCAGGCGAACCTCTAGACTTGGAAGTCACCGCTGAGGTATCTTCCGGGCTGAGTTGGTTGAGCGAAGATAACGAACAGATTCTAATTTACGGATTAACTGGGATAGGTGGAATATTAGTTATTATTTTGTATTTCAGATCACGTGCAGAAAATCGCAGAATACTTCAAGCCTTGGACAACGAATCGAGTGACTGAGCCGAGACGTTTGGCGAGGATAAATCCAAACCACGATTCTTTCTTTTCTATTGTCTGCGACGAGCATCCTCAATGAATACACGGTTATGCTTATCACCGTATTTTCCGTGGCCGACTCTGCCGGTCCCTACGGGACCGTCAGGTGTCAGCGATGTCGACGGTTCCAGAAGCCTATCTTGCCCTAGCCGTGATGACTCTTGTCGGCATAGGTTTCCCAGTGATGAGTTTCGTCGCATCTCGCTTTCTAAGGCCAACTCCGAGCGCCCATGATAACAACAAATTACGTTCCATTTTGCTTCCGGGCTATGAGACTGATCAGAGCCTATACGTTAGACGAGAAAGCACTTACGAATGTGGGTCCGATCCAGTGGGTGATGCACACATCAATTTCCATTTCCAGTACTATTGGTATGCTATTATTTTCCTTGTATTCGATATCGCATTCATGTTCCTAGCATTTGGAGGAGTAATTGCGATTCAGGATGCTGGCGGAGATATCGATATTTGGTCAGCAATGATTACCTTAACCGTATTCATCGCCCTAATGAGTCTAGGTGTCTGGCACGTCTTCCGCAAGCGCGGTCGTATTTACATCTGAGGTGATTGAATGAGTGAAGAACCCCCCAACTTCTCGGTTTTCAATAGTAGAATTCTCGTCGACACAGTAGGTGATGTAACCGATGAGGCACTCAAGGCTAGCCGGATGAAAGAAGTAATCGGAGTACTCGGCGGGCGACTATTCAATTGGGGTCAACGAAAGTCGCTATTCCCTCTGCATCTTGGAATAAAATGCTGTGCTTTAGAGATGGCAGCGGCAGGGGCTAGCCGATTTGACGCAGAGCGATTCGGTGTTTTCTTCCGCTCTAGTCCAAGGCAGTGTGATGTGCTATTGGTCAATGGGCCAATTTCAAAGAAGTTCGCAGATCCAATCGTACGACTCTGGGAACAAATGCCAGAGCCTAAATGGTGTATCGCAATGGGCGAATGTGCGATTTCGGGTGGACCATACTTTCAGTCTTACAACATACTCGAAGGAGTTGACACAATAATTCCAGTTGATGTGTATATTCCAGGGTGCCCTCCACGCCCAGAGGCATTGATTGATGGCTTTGGAAAATTGCGTGAGAAGATTATCCGCATCGGCGGAGTACCGAGTGAAGTCCGACCGATGAGCGAGGCGCCGCTAATCGTCGGAGACGAGTGAAGGAGGATTCGAATATGGGTAAGAAAATCTCTGCAGCGGGTCAGCAGAAGGCAGCTGAAGAATTAGCAAAGGCAATTTCGTCCATCGATGGAGTCTCCGCTGAACTCGATAGCCGTGCAAGCGGCACACAGGTCCGCCATACAGTAAGCGCAACATCTACTCCAGACTCATGGAGGGAATTAGCAGAAACCCTTGCAGCAGACCATGGTGTAGACTATTGCTCAATGATTACCGGTATTCACTGGCCAGAGGCCAACGATAAGACCTGGGAAGTTGTCTATCACCTAATGAGAACGGGAGTGACTGACCCCGCAGCAATAGAAGGTGTAATTCAACCAAATATCACTGATGCCGATGCTTTGACTGGTGCTGATGTCCCTATGGAGATTCAAATTAGTATTTCACTACCTGATACGCGAGAACCGATGGTTGCTTCAGTACAAGACATATGGGTTGGAGCAGATTGGAATGAGAAGGAAACATGGGATCTTGTTGGAATCGACTTTGAAGGCCATGAGGGAATGCGTCGCGTCCTAAATCCTCATGAAACTCCAGTAGGATATCATCCACTACAGAAGCAACACAAGTTGCGCTATCATGGATTCGAAGAAATGTACGATGATGCTCAAGGATACATGAGGAAACCAGCTGATGCTGGGAAGATCAAGTAAGGAGGGATTTAGATGGCAGAAATGTGGATATCGATGGGCCCTCAACACCCAATGACGCACGGACTTTGGACTCTGAAAATCAAAGTTGACGGGGAAACTGTAGTTGATACTGAACCTGATTTAGGGTATATTCACAGAGGTGTTGAGAAGATTTGTGAGGCACGTGACTTCACTCAGATCACTACCTATTGTGATAGATTGTGTTACGCCAGTGCTAACACTTGGTCACACTCTTACATATACGCTGCAGAAGATCTACTTGGTGTAGAAGTTCCCGAGCGAGCCGAATACATCCGCCTCATCGCAGTCGAATTACAAAGAATAGCTAGCCACCTAATGTGGCTTGGTGCATACGGCCCAGATATAGGTAATCTTTCGATTATGGTCTGGTGCCTACGTGAGCGCGAGATGATGATGGATTTACTACAGGAATTGGGGGGTTCGAGAATGCATTACAACTTCCCAAGAATAGGTGGGGTAAAGCGGGATTTGCCACATGGATTCTCTCAGCGCGCACAAGCAAAACTCAAACTCTTCCTTAACCGAATTCAGGAGTATGAGGCGTTATTTGATGAGAGCACGGTCTTCCTCGTCAGAAGTCAAGGCGTCGGATACGCAAAGCCTGAGGAAATGATCAATCACGGAGTCTCCGGGCCAAATGTCCGAGCCGCAGGTGTCGATTACGATGTTCGCTGGGCTCACCCTTACTCTGTCTACAGCGAACTTGATTGGCAACCTTCAGTCGAACGCTCTTCAATCAAGGGCGCAGACTGCTACGACCGTTATCGAGTCCGAGTGGAAGAGATGCGAATGAGTGCATCGATGGTACTCCAAGCACTCGATAAGATACCAGGTGGATCCGAGACATATCACGAGCCAGGAGATCCGAAGATTATCGCCAAGGCTCCATCAAGAGCCCCGGAGGGGACCTATGGAAGTCACCACTTTGAAGATAGTCGAGGCGAATCTATGTTCTACCTCGCAGGCGGTGGCGAAGGCCGAGGAAAGATGCCTTATCGCGTCTCAATCCGTTCTCCGATGTTCATCACAATTCCTTACGCCGCAAAGTGTATGATAGGCTACAAAGTGGCTGACATTCCTGCAATAATGGGCTCATTCGACCCATGTATTGGAGAGACAGATAGGTGATTTACGATGGCAGGAACGAGCGATTGGTTAGACATCCGAGGATGGACGGAGTCCATTGTTGGTTGGTCTATGGATCAAGTTCATGACTTGCTACCTTCGAGTGAAATTGGTTTAGGCCCATTGGGTTCGGTCAATTTACAAGGAGAATTTGCTAGTATTCAAGGGGCACTCGAGACTTTCATATTCACCACAATAATGTGTACAATCGTCTTTGCTACAATGATGTTGACCTTGATGGTAGTTCCATACATTGAGCGCAAATTCATTGCTAGATTGATGGATAGACTAGGTGCAACTACCAGCCTCAGAAGTTTGTGGATTGGAGAAGGTCACACAACTGCAGGTCAATGGTGGAATCAATTACCGTTTGGAATGGGCGCCCCCATTGGATGGGTAAACGGAATGCTGAACTCAAGTTTTGGAAACAAATCCAAGCACGTTGCTGTGGATCGTGTCCATAACAGAGGTTACCACGGAATCTGGTTCCTATTTCCTGGCTTCTTCCAAGCTTTAGCCGACTTCCTAAAGTTCGCCACAAAGGAACACATGGTCCCAACAAAGGCCGACAGATTGGTTTTCGAAACCGCACCAGTAATCATTATTGCAACGACAATTATGGTCTATGCATTCATCCCATTCGGCCCACATATCTGGGCTGCAAATCCAGAGTTATCTTTGGTATTCATGATGGCGGTGTTTGGCGTCGCTCCACTTGGTGTATTCTTTGCAGGTTGGTCTTCAAACAACAAATATACACTCATCGGTGGAATGAGGTCCGCGGCACAACTTACAGCTTACGAGATACCCTTGTTGATTAGCGTGCTAGCAATTGCAGTAATCTCAGGCTCCTTCAATATCCTAGAGATAGTAGATTTCCAAATCGAGACAAGTAATACTTGGAATCTCTTCATCATGCCTTTGGGCGCTGCATTATTCCTAATCACAATGATTGCAGAAGTTGAGCGTATTCCGTTCGATATGCCTGAGGCAGAGGCCGAGTTAGTTGAGGGATGGTGGACAGAGTATGGTGGAATTCGTTGGGGGCTTATGTTCGCTGTAGAGATGATGCGTGCCTACGCGGCTTGTATCCTCTTCGCGCTCTTCTTCTTAGGTGGGTGGCAACTGCCATTCGAGGACACTTTAGTAGGTCTACCATATGTCGGCATCATCTTTGATTTCCTAGCAAATGCAACGCCCGGATTAGTAGTACTTCTCCTCAAGGCCTACCTAATGTTTGCCTTCTTTGTATGGGTTCGTGCTTCCCTGCATCGTGTTCGTACTGATCAAATTCTTGAGTTTGGATGGCGCTGGCTTCTACCCGCTTCGATGGTCAACCTTGCGGTAGCAATTTGGCTACGCCTCGAGGTTTGGGACAGCACTGCGGCAGGAGGCTGGCCAATTTGGGCAGTTCCAGTTCTCTTTGGCTCATTCATTGTCGCATTCATTGTTCTCGCCATAGACGAAGACGAAGATGCATTGGAACTTAACAGAAGGATGTATCATACTCAGACCTTGGAGAAGGCAAGCCCAGGTACACACAGAGATTAGATTGGAGGTGAATAAATGGATAAAACACAACAGTACAACACAGGACACCCACATGCGGCTCCTAATTTCCGTAATCTGATAATCAAGCCGATGTGGATGACGATGAAGACGGCATTACGAACCGTCCCATTCCTAGGTCGATTAGGTCTACTGAAGAATAATTACCATGGTCAAGAGGTTACAATGACAGATGATTTTACCCAATCTAGAATTGGGGGCGGCCACCTATCCGAAGGTCACACATATGCTGCAGACAGAGAGTCGACCGATCTACTTCCTTTCCTTGAGCGACCTGTCACGGTCATGTATCCTTACGAACGACTAGAAGACATGGAGCCATGGTTATTTGTTCCAGGAAATTACAATGGAAGGATTGGAATTGTTTGGGAGACCTGTACCGCCTGCAAAGCCTGTGTGAAAGCATGTCCAAACGACTGCCTTCACATGACTTCTGAAGTTCGAGTCAATGTTCTTGACTTAGCCGAGGAAGACGACGAGTGGCACGGCTATGGTTCAGAAGTCGAGGCAGGTGGATATGCCGCGAAGCCAAAGGAAGAGTTTGAAGAAATTGAGGAATTCGACTTGGTCAACGAGCATTCTGCAGCCCCACAGCAATACGATTTCGCAGAAGTAATCGACATCTCCGGCGATACTGCTACCGTCCGTTGGATGGATGGATCAGGTATCGAAGATATTTCAACCAACGAACTCAAGCCAGCTGAGACTGATATCGTCAGTGGTAGAATCGATATCGGCCGCTGTATGTTCTGTGGATTGTGTGCAGAAGCATGTCCGTTCGAGTCATTCTTCATGACCAACGAATATGATGGAATGTCTGGATATTCTCGGGAGGACCTATGGTTCGATGCAGATAGAACTCGTGTACTTCCAGCTGTCCATCAAGAGCGAGTCGATATGGAACTTGCAAAGCGCGCAAAGAAGGAGAAGAATAAGCGTGAAAGAAAGGCAGCTAGAGCCGCCAAGGAAGCGGAGGCTTGATTTCAATGGCTATTGATTTTGAGGCGGTAGCATTCGTCATTATGGCGCTTGTTGCTATTCTCGGAGCCCTCGGGTGCGTGTACGCACGCCGAGTTGCTCATTCTCTCCTATCTTTGATGATGACATTCTTTGCCGTTGCTGGAGTAATGGTATTGGCACATGCTGAGATGTTGGCGGCGATTCAGATTCTAGTTTACCTCGGCTCGGTAATGCTTGTGGTTCAGTTCGGAGTTATGTTAACTCGACGTCAAATACAGGAAGGTGATGTTGAATGAGGTCCCTGGGAATCACCGCTCGCCTCGGAGTATTTGCTTTTGTCCTAATTCTCCTAAGAGAAGTAATGGAACACCCGATGTGGGGAGAACCGGCTGCCGGAGCTCCAACCACACTAGACTTTGCAGTTTCAATTCTTGATGATTGGGCACTTGTTACGGTTGTTTTAGGTATCCTACTTTCAATGGCAATGATCGGTGCATCTTACCTTGTTCGTGACGAGCGCCTCGTGAATCTGCTTTACGACATGGGAGGCGATGAGTGATGATTGAAGCAAGTTGGATTGCCGGTCTCGGTGTTATTCTCTTTGGGATTGGATTGATTGGAGCGTTTAGTCGTAAAAATGCCATCGTCGTTCTGATGTGCATAGAAGTCATGTTGAATGCTGCCAATCTAAACTTCGTAGCCGGAGCCTTACACCATGGCTCAGTAGATGGTTGGGTATTCACAGCGGTTGCAATCGCAATTGCGGCCGCAGAAGTGGCAATCGGGCTTGCAATTCTTCTTTCCTTGTACAGTACGCAGGAAACGATTTCGTTCGACGAAGCGACTCTGTTGAGAAATTGAGGTGAAAATATGGGTGAAAATAAGCAGGAGTGGGATAGACTGCTATTCATATTGCCATTTTTGGCAATCGTACCTTATCTATACAGTACTGGTGAATCATCCACTGATTATTGGTGGTTGATTATCGCCGCACCTTTGCTTTTATTCGCAACAATTGCGATCGCAGGTCAGGTTTGGAACGGTGATGAATTCTGGGTAAATCGCTTGAAGGAAGGTGGAATCCTAGGACTTGGAGCACTGAGCGTATCTCTTTCCGCTTCGATTTGGCTGATTTACGATTATCTCGATGCTCACGGTCATATTGAATCTGGAGATCCATTCAGTTGGCTGACCTTCGATGTCCTAATCTATGACTCAGAGGGATGGTCGATTGCCTCTTCAGGATTCAGTGGAATCGGACTAGGAATATACCTCGATGCAGTTAGCATAATGCTACTATTTGTTGCCACTTTCCTATGCTTCCTCATCTGTTGGTTCGCAATCGGATACATGACTACCGATTCAATCAATGATAACTCAAACCATCGCTTCTTCGCCGAGTTCGTTCTCTTCAGCATGGGTATGTTTGGAATGGTCCTCGCAGACAGCTTCCTTTGGTTATTCATATTCTGGGAAATTATGGGTCTTTGTTCCTATCTTCTTATCGGATTCTACTACTGGAAGGAAAGTGCTGCATACGCTGCCAAGAAGGCTTTCCTAACAACTCGCGTTGGCGATGTATTCCTAATGATTGGACTGCTAATGCTCTATGACATATATGGCTCTCTAGACTTCGCTGTTGTCTTTGATGATCCATCCACAGGCGTAGGTGGAGCAGCGGTGGATGCTGCTATGTTGCAAACTGCACTACTGATGCTATTCATTGGTGCCGTGGGTAAATCTGCTCAGTTCCCATTGCACGTTTGGCTACCAGATGCGATGGAAGGACCAACTCCTGTATCTGCCCTTATCCACGCTGCGACCATGGTTAATGCTGGATTGTATCTAGTCGCTCGAATGGTACCTTTCGTCGATGTTCATCATCATGGTGTGGCAGGAATGGAAGACCTGGGTCTGATCGTTGCATGGGTCGGTGGAATTACTGCCTTCATGGCCGCAGCAATCGCGTTTGTGCAGAATGACATCAAGAAAGTGTTAGCATATTCCACGATGAGCCAATTGGCCTACATATTTACAGGACTAGGAGCAGCACTTTGGTTCTTCAATAACGACAAGCATCACGCGGGAGCTCTAATCTTCGGTGGTGCTCTATTCCATCTCTTCAATCACGCCATGGCAAAGGGAATGCTGTTTATGGCAAGCGGCTCCGTAATCCACGAAGTTCACCATGCTCACGACCATTTGCATCATGGAGATCATGGAGACCATGACTTTGACCCTCAAGACATGCGCAATATGGGTGGCTTAGCAAGCAAACTACCCGTAACAGCCACAGCGATGATGTTCGGGTCGATGTCAATTATTGGAATTCCATTAATCGGTGGATTCTGGTCAAAGGAAATTATCGTTGGAAAGACCTGGTATGCTTACTTCAACGGAGCAGACGCATTGCTAGGACCTGCTATACTCATCCTAGCAACTGCGGGTATGACCGGCTTCTACATGTCACGAATGTGGTTCATGACTTTCGCTGGCGAGCCAAAGAATGAACTCGTAGACCACGTCCATGAAGAAACTCCATGGATTAAGACCCCACTTGTAATTCTCTCAATAATAACCGCTCTAGGTGGCTTTGGGCTTGCTCTATACGGAATGGTAGATTGGTTGTCTGGAGAGACCGACCACCTTTCTATTCACAAGGACACATTCATCGATCAGGTGATTTACGAATTGGAACATGCATTCCTACCTGAGGATGAACAGGTTCGGATGGTTGGATGGACTACCATCCTCCTTTCATTCATCATTGGTCCAATATTTGCCGCCCGAGTATACGGTGGTTCACTCAAGGAAGGCGAGAAAGCAACACCAATAGTTCACTGGCTAACCAGCCTATCTGGCAAGTTTGGTAGTCAGAATGTCGATGAATTAGCAAACTCACAATTTGCGGAGGCACTACAGAATAGACTGTATTTCGATGACCTATACGAGTGGGTTCTAGGAAAGACCATCCTTCCATTCTCGGCTTTCGCCGCTTGGTTCGATGCCAACATAATCGATGGAGTAGTCAAGCAGATTGAATCCAATTCTGTTTTCGGTTCCGTACAAATTCGCAGAATAACAACCGGTAATGCTCGCGACTATATTCTGATGGCAGCGGTCGGTGCACTGTGTATATTTGCTCTAATATGGGGGGTGAGAGCTTGATTCAGTCAGATCCGCTAACATTCATCACCCTAACACCGCTTGCAGTCGGTTTAGCCCTGTTGATTCTGCCATACCTCGCTCCTGCAAGTATGGCGGATTTCACTCGAAAGATTTCACGCTCACTTTCGATGGGAGTTGCTCTGTCAATATTCGCCATTACAACCGCATTATTCCTCGGTCAAATTGGTAATATCGACTGGCTTAACATCACACAAGGTCAGTATGTGTTCCAAAATGATTCAGTCGTTCTGTTGGAAAGTATCGGTGTAAGATGGGTAGTCGGCGTTGACGCCTTGTCTTTCCCAATGGTATGGCTTACCGCCTTGTTAATCCCTATCTCCATGCTAGTTGAGTGGGACGCAAAGAAAGGACATCTGTTCCACCCATTAATCCTAGTCATGGAGGGTGCACTGATTGGTGTATTCGTGGTACTCGACCTATTCGTGTTCTACGTCTTCTGGGAATTGACTCTAATCCCGATGTTCTTCCTGATTTTGGTTTGGGGTGGAGACGATCGCAGATATGCGTCGATGAAATTCTTCATCTACACTTTCACAGCAAGTGTTCTGATGCTAATTGGTATCCTTGTAATGTACTTCCACACCGATCCAATTTCCGGCCTAGGTACTCTAACCGGACATCATTTCGACTTGGTATCTATGACGGCCCAGGCCTCTGGAAATGGTTTGATTGCTGGAGAAGGTCTGCGCCACTTTGTTTGGCTCCTATTATTGATTGGATTTGCAACAAAGATGCCTAGCGTACCAGTGCACACTTGGCTCCCGGATGCTCACGTTCAGGCCCCAACTGCCGGCTCAATGCTATTGGCTGGTGTCATGCTGAAGATGGGAGCATACGGATTCCTCAGAATCGCTGTAACCATCTTCCCAGAATCAACCGTAGTCTTCACTCCATTGTTGATTATACTCGGAATGGCAAGCCTAGTTTACGGAGCAATCGTCTGTATGGGGCAGACAAATCTCAAGCGCATGGTTGCTTATTCATCGGTATCTCACATGGGATTAATTTTCCTCGGTATTGCAACCATGCAACCACTGGGAATCGCCGGTGCGCTATTCATGATGTTTGCACATGGAATCATCAGCCCACTTCTCTTCGCTGTAGCTGGGGCCTTCAAGCATCATTACCACACTCTTGAGATTGGTTCCATGCGTGGAATAGCTCACCATTCACCTTGGTTGGCGGGACATATGATGTTAGGTTGGATGGCTAGTCTTGGACTTCCATTATTGGCAGGATTCGTCGCCGAAATTGCAGTAATGATTGCCTTCTGGATGACTTTCGGCTGGCTAGTAATTTGGCCAGCATTGACCCTAATCATTACTGCTGTATACTATCTTACAAGTATGCAGAGGACCATTTTCGAGGGTGGGGATCCTCACGTTGGTGTACTTCCTGACACAATGCACGGAGAAGAACCTCGAGATATTACATGGCACGAGAACGCTGGAATGTTTGTATTGGGAGCTCTAACAGTATTGTTTGGAATCATGCCGTTCATCTTCTGGGACATGATGTCTGATTGGTCCACTGAATTCATGCTAGAGACCTTAGTTCAGGCTATGAATAGCCAGGGGGTGAAGCCCTGATGCTGACTACTGAAGAAATGGAATTTCTGCTACCTGAGATGGCTCTTGTTACAGGAATTATTCTAGCGGTTTTAATTCCAAACCTTGGTGACTCAACTCTAAGAATTCCTCTAACTAGAACTCGAATTCCAATCTTAATCGGCGGGACTCGATTCAAGAGTACCTCCGACCCCAGAGTTCCCGCTCGAATTGCGATTCTCGCTCTATTCGTAGCCTTCGTCTATTCATTCTTGGAAATTGAAGGTGCATCCGGCGAGGTCGGCGGAGTAATCGAAATTACTTCATTTACCAGAATGATGTCATTCGTCTTCTATGGTGCACTTCTGTTAGCAGCTATTGCTACAACTTACAGAATGCCCGCTCGACTTTCCGCAAGAGCCCCTAGTGAGAAAGATTCGGAATCTCGAGCCGAGGCTCTAATCGCCGCCTTGATGGATAATCGCCGTCAAGTCGACTTTCACATTCTACTGATGATGGTTGGACTTGGCATGGGCCTCATGGCAATGGCTTCGAATCTGTTCTTCATGTTCGTGGCCATAGAGTTAGCTAGCCTTGCTGCCTATGTATTGGTGGCATTCCACAAAGAGGAGGAAGCTGGAGGCGAAGCCGGGGCGAAATACTTCATTGTCGGTTCAGTTGCGAGTGCTACAGGAATCTACGGAATGTCTCTGGTTTATCTTTGGTCTGGAGACCTCGATTTCGATGCACTAGCGGCCCACTGGGCGGCTATGGATGAATTAGATCCATTCGCAGTAATTGGTGTTGGATTGATGTTGGTAGCTTTCGGATTCAAAGTCAGCGCTGCACCATTCCATCTCGCTACTCCAGATGCCTATGCTGGGGCATCGTCACCGGTAGCAGGTGTATTAGCCACCGCTTCAAAGGCGATGGGTTTTGTTGCCCTATTCAGAGTTCTAATCGAAGTGACAATGCCAGAGCAAGGGGAGGCTCTTTGGTTCGGTATTCTAGCAATTATCGCCTTAATCACAATGACTTGGGGTAACTTAGCAGCATTGACCAGCGATAATCCAAAGAGAATGTTGGCATATTCGAGCGTTGCTCACGCAGGGTACATGTTGGCGGCAATCGCCGCTGTTGGTAGTGGATTAGGAGATTCATCAACAACCGAGTTAGTTTTGGTTGCAAT
>JAKUOA010000005.1 GCA_022451235.1 Candidatus Thalassarchaeum sp.
GCGTGTCCAAAAATTAGTTCTGTATCATTTCCAGAACCACAAGTAACTGGACTGTTTGATGGTAGTTGAATATGTTCGATACCTAGTTTAGGACTTACTCTGACATAACCGCACCTCGGTCGGCCTAATCCTAGAAGAATCCCGTCTGAACCATCTGAGGCAATATGCCAAGGCCGTTCAGCCATTACCCATTGCCCTAATTCATCTCCGGAACGATCAAATCTCCAAATGGTTGCTTCGATGAAGTCCGCGACCTCTAACTCGTAAACTGAGGAGGTCGCCCAAACAATTCCATCGACTGCAAAAACGTAATCACTCGCCCCCTCCAATTTTTTACTCCAAAGAATAGAACCTTTCTCTTGGTCAACTGCATGAAGAGAATCAGAGGCTGTGACATAGATGATGTCCGAATCTAAAGAAATATCAGAAATTGGGCCTTCAATCGAAACTCTCCAGTTCTCAATCCCGCTGGAAGCATCCCAGGAAGCAAGTAATCCATCGTGTGAGCCTGCCAATAGTGAATCCTCGATTAGTCTAACTGCGGAACAGGAGCTGAAAAGGTCTCGCACATAGGACGAGATAGCCTCAAGGGAAAGTCCGGCCACAAAGCCGCTACTCGACTGCCAAATATCGAAGTTTTGTGTCTATGTGGTCAATCCATAGAGTCGCTCGACCTTATCGCGGAGGTATTCTACGAATGCGTCTGGAGATGGCGGTGAACCGGTCGCCTCCTCGATTAAGGCGGCTGGCTCAAGGATACTCCCTCGCGCGTGCACGCGCGCGCGCATCCAGTCCAAAATCGGCATGAAGTCTCCATTGCGGATTTGTTCATCATGACCTGGAAGTTCTTCTCGTGCCTTGGCAAGAAGTTGCGCTGCGTAGAGGTTACCGAGCGTATAGGTCGGGAAATATCCGAAGGCACCCATAGACCAGTGTATGTCTTGTAGAACCCCGAGAGTTCGATTTGGCGCCCTGATTCCTAGGAATTCTTCGTACATATCGTCCCAAACATCTGGTAGATCATCGACTTCTATTTCACCAGCGATTAACCTCTTCTCGACTTCATATCGAATCATTATATGGAGATTGTAGGTAGCCTCGTCAGCTTCTACACGAATCAAACTAGGCTCGACTAGATTAACAGCCCTCCAAAGATCTTCTGCACTAACTCCATCCATATTTTCTGGAAAATTTTCCTTCCAAATTGGCAATGCCCATTCACAGAATTCCCTGCTTCGACCAACTTGATTCTCGAATAGTCTACTTTGACTTTCATGTACACCCAGTCCATTAGCCTGTCCAGCAGGTTGGAAGTCTAGGTTACGCGGCCTACCTTGTTCGTACAGACCGTGCCCAGTCTCGTGCATTGACCCGTATAGCGACCCAAATGGGTCACTCTCTGAATACCGAGTAGTCCAACGTACATCGTCAGGATTTGGGCCACCACAGAAGGGATGAGTAGATGCATCACGACGTCCCGCAGCAAAGTCAAATCCAAGGGCTTCGGAGACAGATTGCGAAAGAGCTTCTTGCCCTGACTGACTCCAAGAATTGTTCTCGATGAAACTCATTTCTGGGCGCTCCCCTCGTTCAATGACCGCCTTTACAAGAGGTGCAACATTCTCTCTTAATCCAGCGAATAACGGATCTACTCGTGACACACTAAGACCGGATTCATAGATGTCCAAAAGAGCGTCGTAGCGAAGTTCCTCATATCCCAAATAGTCAGCTTTTTGTCGAGCTAAATCAACCATTTTTGCAAGGTCGTCCCGAAAAATCGAGAAATCGTCCTCTGCTCTAGCCTTTTGCCAAGATATCAGAGATTGGGATTTGTGCTTTGCCATCTCTTCGACGAATTCAGTTGGTAGTTTTGTGGCTTTATCATACGAGTCGCGCGCCAACCGAATGTTGGCTGCTTGCACCTCATTTAGATTGTCACGGCCCTCCAACTCAGTGAGTAATTCTCCAATTCTAGGATTAGTTGTTGCTTCGTGTCCAGTTTTTGACATCCAAGCCAATTGTTCGGCTCTGAGAGCAGCGGCTTTTGGGGGCATCAATACTTCTTGATCCCAACCGAGTAAACTACCGATTTGTGAAATTAATTCAATGTTCTTCAGACGTTCAAGTAACTCATCGTAAGCATCCATGCAAGCACCGAGTCGACGCCCCTCATCAAACCCTTCGATACGGCCTATTCAAAATCGTATTTCTCAATTTTTATCCTTTTTCCTTCGCACTATGCGTCAGAACTCTCTTGAGTAATTGAGCACGCGCGTAGCGCGTGTCTCGACCCACCACCAGTCTTCTATTGGCGTTGTTATTCACAGCCCCAATGTTGTCAGGTTGTTTTGGTGGTGGCATAAATATTGGAGATTCGGAAGACTCAGAACATTGGCTTCCTTCCGTCGAAGAACGGGAAAATTTGGTTTATGATAACAGTGATGTATTCAGTCGAGTATCTTGGAATGGAACATATGGAATCGATATCGTACGTTCGATTTACGTCTCTGTTCCAACAATTACAACCGCTGACGGAGGAGCAGGTGTAACTGGCGGTGCAGAGGTGCATCTTGGACTCTGGCTCCCTCAGATAGAAGGTTGCGATTACGATGCAACAGAACTTCCTGAGGAATGCAAAGTACCCGTAATCGCCGAAATTGGACCCTATTATGACGATGGGGATGTCGATGCACTAACTCCTGCTAATCGTCTAGGCCGATTCTTAATCGAAAACTTCGTTCCACATGGATATGGAGTAGCTCAGGTTAGCGTATTTGGAACCGGTAACTCGAATCATTGCATGGATCTAATGGGTCTGGATGAACAAGAGGGGATACACGCCGCAGTGGAATATCTTGGAAGCGCTCCATTCTCTAATGGTGCTGTCGGAATAATCGGTAAATCCTACGACGGCTCAACTCCTTGGGAAGCTGCAGCCATGGGCTCTGAATATCTGAAGACTATCGTGCCAATGTCCGGACTTATCGGGGTGCAGGATCTAATGTGGCGTAATGGCAGCATGGAAGCCAGAGGAGCCATAATGCACAATGGAGTGTATGGCAGTTTTGGTCTAGATGGTGATTCCGGAGATATTGAGAATGCTTGCGAAGGTTACGTCGAAGGCTACTACGCTGGACCATTAGCATACGTGACAGGCGATAACTTGGCTTGGTTAGGCTCAGATTATTGGCAGGAACGGCATTTCCTTGAGCGAGCGATTCAGAATTACAAAGGCTCTGTATACATCATTCATGGTTTGCAAGATTGGAACGTAGACCCTCACATGGCCTTCCCAGTTCACCGTATGATGGAAGATGCCGGCTTCGAAGTAAAGGGCCTTTACGGCCAGTGGGGGCACGATTACCCTGACCGTATGAGCGGCCACCAAGGGCTTTCCAGCGGCCGCGGTGGGGAAGCCTTTCCATTCACTTTGAGGTGGGACTGGGCTGATGATTTGCTCGAATGGTTCGATTATTATCTATTGGAAAAGGGGCCTCAGCCTAGATTGATTGCAGAGGTTCAGGACAATATGGGTGGCTGGAGAGTAGAAGAGACATATCCGCCAGCTAACCAAGATTGGATTCGATTCGGAATGGATGAATGCAATATAATCGGTGGAGGAGAGACAATTTCGTCCAGTTCATTCATGAGAATCGAATGTCCAGAATTCGAAGAGGACACTCGAATAGTAGGAACTCCAACCTTCCATGTAGATGCAACCGTTTCCGCATTCTCTACTAGTGGCCATCTATTCGTCGAGATGGTTCAGGCTAGCAATGACATGCATCTCGGACACGCAGTAATGGATCTTCGATTCCACGCTGGCGGAAAAGATGGAGAAGTGCTTGGGCCAGGCGAAACGGTCAATGCAAAGATGGAATTCTTCGGAATGGATGTATTGATTCCTGCCGGCGATGGGATTCATCTCATTATCACTCAAACTGGTGAGGACTACATCCCAAGTCCAGTATCTATGCAAGCAGTAACCGTTGGTGTAGGCGCAACTAGCATCCTTTCTCTTTCAACGGTTAATCGCGGTTGCGATGATTTGTTTATGCCACCTATGATGACCGACTCCTACCCTCAATGCGTTGTGGAGGATTAATCCAATGGGATCTCCCTCCAGTAAGGTCAACATCGCTGTCGCTGACCGCATTTTGTTACATCTTTGGGAACAGGACCATCAGGCAGACCACTATTTGGTCAGTCGTGAAGTGACTAGGCCAGGCATAGCTGAAATTTGTGCACTCCATCCTCCTAATGTCTCACGAACAATGCGTGAATTGGCAACCGATGGAATGGTAAGCGAACATACTCGAGTAGTTCGAGGAGATGAGCGTAGGCAGAAGACTTGGCAATTGACAGAAGAAGGCCGAGACAATATACAACATAGATTACCAGAACTACGATCTACCAAGGTACTGTTACGAGAACGTAACGGGGATCTCCTAGAGGTACGAGCAGATGAGGCAGGCTCTCGCTTAGAGACCGGACTTACTCTGTTACAAGTATTGATGCACGCCCAACACGAAGGTGTACTCAACTTCGGCGATATTAGATTTGGTGCAATCGTTCGAACCGACCCAGATGAATCACCGTCTCCGGGGTCTCTGAAGTTACTCTCAGGGGCTCACTCGACATATCACACAAGACCACCAGAAACTCGTACGGTTCATGGAAGAGATAGCGAGGTTGCTGCACTAGACGAATGGTTCACTGGCAATGCATCTATGGCGGTTATATCGGGTATAGCAGGATGTGGAAAAACCACCCTGACAAGCCATTGGCTTGAACTAGCCCTAGAAAATAATCCTAAACTCGATGTGATGTATTACCCCTGTCAGCCTTGGGATAGCAGCTTAGGTATCGCAACGAGCCTTTTACACAGGCTGCAAATTAATTCTGATGAAGAAAATCAAGACCCATACGGAGTCCTGGATAGCCTTCCAATGAAGCCTGGAGCACATTTAGACCTCGATCAATATCGTCGCCGTCTAATTGCTCACTTAGTAGACGAAGAAGGTAAACTAGGAGAGAGAGTTGACGATTTCCTTGTCATACTGGACGATGTTCACAACCTATCTTCAGATGGTAACTATTTGTTCGGCGCTCTTCTTCAGGTAGCAGAGTCGAGCAATATGCGATTACTTTTGGTGTCGAGAACTAATTTGGCATTCTACGATCGCCGGGATGTACATACTCGTGGCAGGGTAGTAGAACTCAGATTGACTGGGCTTTCGCTGGAGGAAGTCGTCGAATGGATTGCTTCAATTAACCTACCATCAGAAGCTCCGGCGGAAGAAATTCACCGAGCCACAGGAGGCCACCCCCTTGCCGTCGAACTTCTGGAATTATACGGTCAGACACTACACGATGATTGGCTTAGATTCCTAGACGAGGAAATTCTAGATGTCCTACCAGAAGATCATCGGGAACTACTCGCACTGCTGGCAGTAGCAGACCAACCTATTCCTTGGGAAAAATTAGCATTAGCAGCAGGATACAATGGAAAGCCACCAGAAGCCCTAATTTCTCGTGGTTTAATGCTGGAACTCGACAGTGGAATGTGGCTACATGAAGCCCTACGTTCACGTCTTCTAAGAGAGGTTGGCCAACCACTTGAAGAGCGAGCAACAAAACTGAGAGAATCAGTTTGATTATGCCATGTGTCGATCAAGCCATTGGTCGAACATTGGTTTTGGCATGGCTCCAGCTTGCTGATCTACCAATTGTCCGTTGTGGAATAGAAGCAAGGCTGGAATTCCACGAATGCCGAATTTTCCAGCCGATAGAGGGTTAATGTCGGTGTTGACCTTTGCAATTGTCATCTCTCGCTCACCAGATAATTGCTCAAGTACAGGCGCAATCATCTTACACGGTCCACACCAAGGTGCCCAGAAGTCAACTAAGACCCATTCATCGCTCGCTGTTACTGCGTCAAAATCACCATCGCTTGCCTCAATCAGCCTTCCCATTATGTATCCCCATAGTTCGTGTGGATGGCGGTTTTATCAATGCTAGTGTCTTAGTTTGAGTGATAACTGTTGAGAACCCCCTTCCACTCGCGAAGATTGAGGGGAGTATCATCGAAATCACTCCAAGCATCCTGACAGCGGATTTCTCCCGTCTCGGTGAGACACTGGAAGAAGCAGTAGATGCGGGAATAAATTGGATTCATATGGACGTAATGGACGGTAATTGGGTTGTCAACAAGACAATCACTTTCGGACCTGCGCTCATTCGCTCTATTCGAGATAGAGTTGGCCCGAATGTCTTCATCGATTGTCACTTAATGATAACAAACGCCGAACAAACATGGACGCAGTACGTCGATGCAGGCGTAGACCTAGTAATCGCTCACATCGAGGCTATCGACGACCCGGCCGCACTAATCTCCTCTATCCAAGAGGCTGGCTGTCAGGTAGGATTAGTCCTAAATCCAGATACTCCAGCAAATACAATTCTACCTTATCTCACAGATTTAGACTTAGTATTGGTGATGTCAGTAGTCCCTGGAAAGGGAGGCCAATCCTTCATGCCAGAAGTAGAAGACAAGGTAAGAGAATTCCGTGCAGCCATCGATCGACAGATAAGTGATGGTGGAAGAGCAACAAAATTGATGATTGATGGTGGTATCAAGCATCATAATTCCGCCTTGGTTTCAGATTGGGGAATCGATGTAGCAGTCGTTGGAAGCGGCCTCATTAATGACAAAGCCAGCATTGCAGAAAATCTCGCAGAAATCAATACGGCCATGGGACTTTGATTGATTCACCCGCGCGAGCATTAAAATCACAGCGTCCCGAGCAGGCGATTGATGGTCACGGAGCAGTGGGTAGTTGAGGAAGTTCTGAATGTTGTTCCAGATGCTATCGTAGAAGTCAAGGACTTGCACGGGAGTGGTGACCACTTCCATGTTCGAGTGATATCGGAGAGTTACGAAGGAGTTCGCCCATTACAGAGGCAACGTCCGATTCTTAGCCACTTCAAGCCATTTATTGCACAAAATACCGTGCATGCCTTGGATTTGAAATGCATGACACCAGAACAGGCAGAGAATTCAGGAGATACATCTTTTGACCCCCATGGGGAAAAAGAAATGCAATTCTTTGGAGTGCATATCCGCCGACCAGATCAGGAGTGATACAATGAGTTTTAATTGGACCCCAGACGAACTTGATGCCCTAGTTAACGAACACCGAATAGTTCTCTTCATGAAAGGAACACCAGAACAACCACAATGCGGATTTAGCAATAGGGCTGCAACGGTATTGAATCAACTCGGCGAACCTTTCGCAAGTGTGAATGTACTCGCCGATCCACGAGCAATCCCATCCGTTTGTACTTGGGCGGACTTCCCAACAATGCCTCAAGTATACATTCACGGAGAACTCATCGGCGGGTCTGATATTGCGCTCGAAATGTCTCAATCTGGAGAGCTTCAGCAAATGATTGCTGATGGCGATGCAGCCTCTGAGTGAGGCGATTTGATGTCGACGGTGGAAGACCGTCGCACTATGATTATCGCACTCGCAGGCGCCACGGCGATTTCATTCGCGCCTCTTCTGTATATTCGCTCTGATACGACAGCATTAACCGGTGCATTCTATCGGATGTTCTACGCTCTTCCAATTTTGGGAATATTGGTATTTGTATCGAAAAAGGAAGACGCTAGAGATAAAAATTCTCGATGGCTTGCTTTTGGCGCTGGTATTCTATTAGCAATCGATTTCGCAGGATATCACACTGCTATCGATTATATCGGTAGCGGAATTGCAACAATGATTGGTAATTCTCAGGTAATTATCGTCACATTGGCGAGTTGGTGGCTATTTGGCGAACGTCCAAATCGCTTCATTCTTCTTTCATTACCAATGGTAATGCTCGGATTATTACTTATTTCTGGAATCTGGGATGACGATCCCTTTGGCGATGATCCAGTAAAGGGAGTAATCGGAGGAATGGTAGCAGCAGTGTTTTATTCATCCTTCTTAATCGCTTATCGTCAATCGAATAGGATTGCGGCGCCAGCAGTAAATGCACAATTCGACGCTACCGCCGGAGCGGCCCTTGGGATTCTAATTTTAGGAACTATACCTCCAACCTCCCTAGGACTCCAAGCAATCGATCATTCCATTACTTGGCCGAGTCATGGTTGGTTGCTATTTCTAGCAATATTTTGCCAAGTAATCGGTTGGATTGCTATTACCTACGCTCTCCCTAGACTTCCAGCCGCCCATACCTCTTTCGCAGTGCTATTGCAACCGGTACTGACCATCATTTGGGGTGTGATTATACTCAATGAATCCCCATCCCTGCAACAATCTGCAGGAATGGTACTAATCTTCGCCGCAATCATAGCAGTTACACTGTTTGGAGCTACTGAGGAATCAACACCCTCAATTGAGAATTTAGAACCCTAAATCATTGGAGAAAGCCTTCGCGTACCCCGAATAGGTGTACAGGGCGAGAGACACAAGCGAGGGGATGGGATGCACTCAGCGAGAACCTCAACGGCCCCGTACGGCGAGACTTTGCAGCAGACGATAGATAATCGTTGTGCGAAATGGGCCTCTATGCCCCAATAACGCTATACTGATATGGAGTTTATTGATTTCATCAATACATTCGAATCGTTTGCAGAATCGTCAATAATTAACAATATCATTCGACTGTAAGTATCTCAGGTCCACCTTCTGTAATCCAAACCGTGTGCTCGTATTGACCGACTAGCCCACGATCTTCGCAGCGTAGAGCAGCATATGTTTCGAGAAATCTAATTGAGATTAATTTCTTCACTAATGCATTCCATTTCTTACGTAGAATTTCTTCCTCTTCCCCTGGGAATGGCTTCTCTAGCAGAGGATATGCCCATCGTTCAGCGAATGGAAGGGTATGGTAGCGCTCTTCGATGTACCTCGCCATTGTTGCACCGATTGGTTTGAGTTTATTTTTCGACATTGCCTTGCGTATTGTTATATTTCCAGTGACCCTGTAGATATTACTCGAATTACTAGGAGGGATATTCTCAACCATCCCTGATTTTCCTGTTGTGTTAAACGGCTCAACTGCGTATATCGAGCCTAATTCTACCTCGCCTTTGAATCCCGGATTTTCAGCACCGCATGCGTGGGCAGGAATGGAAGTGCCTGCATGTAGGTTCCAACGAGTCAATTCATGTCCGCATAGGTTACGAATAGGCTCGAAGCCTGCGTCTTTGTGAACCTGTTCTGCAGCAGCACCGATTTCATGCCATGGAGTTCCTGGATGCATCTTCTCAATCGATGCGTCCCTTGCTTCCTGTGCTGCCTTAATTTGCTCTGTGTGTTTGCCGCCATTGCCAACTTCAATCGTCATGGCATTATCTGCAATTGCTCCAGCAACATGAACTCCAACATCGAGTTTGACCAAGTCGCCTTTCTGAAAAACCATCTCATCCTCCCAACCCTCAGGAGTAGTAAGTTGATGGTCACTTGTGTAATGGGCGGCAATATCATTTACAGAAATAGTAACAGGGAACGCAGGCGTTCCACCGTGCCTACGGATGAATCGCTCTGCTGAGTCAATAACCTCGTCCCAAGCCTTACCTGCGACAATCTCTCCTTTGATTCCTTCAAGGGTTCGTCGAGCTACATGCCCGGCGTCTCGCCATTGTTTGAGATCCGACTCTTCCACCATAACAAAACCTCATCAGCCGGAACTATTCCTTCTCTCAGCACCTCTATGCTCGCGTTATCGGATGAATCACAGACCGAATACCATGCTATCAAAGTACTGGGTGAGCCTCCGGGCGTATTCCCTTCTACTAAACCAACTTTATGACCAGCTTTTTCTAAAATATCAACAGCATCAGGACAGTTCGACTCCGGTTCAGTACCACTAATGTTTGCGGAGGTTGCTGTAAGTGGACCTATGGCTTGCAGTAGTGCTTTTGCGACAGGATGAGCGACGACTCGTATGGCAATTTTATCCCCCCCCAGTCGACTATCAAGAGTCTCTTTTGCTGGAAGTACTAAGGTTAGAGAACCCTCTGGAAATGAAGCCAATAGATCAGGGATTTCATCAGTTATCTCAACCAGGTCAGAAGCCTGTTCCAAATCGGCCACACCAATACTTACGGGCATATGGGATGGCCTGTTTTTGATTGCATACAAACTATCCAGGGCTGTGTTTGTTGGTAGACAACCTAGAGCTGGTTGGGTTGAGGTTGGGTAGACAATACAACCCCCAGAAGCAATTATCGATTGAACAGTGTGAGTAATTATTTTCGAATCTGCAGCCAAACTTTGACCCCCCTCACTTGATGTGCTTCCTATTTGCAGGAGGAAGGGAATCTGCATGTGCGACTATCGAGCCGACGTATAGGTCAATATTGGATTGATGAGTATGCCTTTGGGATATTCGCATTAACTCTCGAATGCCTTGTAGTATGTTTATG
Organism: Candidatus Thalassarchaeum sp.; assembly: GCA_022451235.1. GTDB lineage: Archaea > Thermoplasmatota > Poseidoniia > Poseidoniales > Thalassarchaeaceae > MGIIb-O1. The sequence continues at coordinate 10,439 of JAKUOA010000005.1, forward strand.
ATTGGAATTAGAAAAATCAGCTTCCTCAAGGCGCGTTGGTCCCACATTTTACTTGTCATCTCTGAACCATCCTCGGCAAGTACAGCGATACCAAACATTCTCTGGCCTAATGAGCGAGAATACCTTAGCCCAGTCAACCTCCAGTACAACCAATGTGCAGCTAAGATTATTACCGCCATTGCTAAGGAATAATGAAAGTCCGATGAACCCCAAAAGGTGAGATTCCATGCATCGATAATTTGACCTCCAGTGGCTACCATAAGAATCGTTGTAACAATTACAATATCGACCGTTAGCGCAGCGATTCTACGTACTCCTGAAGCTAAAATTGTTCCCTCTGGAACTGGCCAATGGCCACCTTCCTCAGCCGTTACAATTTGTTTTGCAAGAGTGCCTCCGCCGTGTATAGAAACCGGAGAGTCGTGGTCTGCCATGGGTATCCTCAAGCCATCCCGAGAATGTGCCACGCCTCAAGGTTACGACTCCGTATGTCTTCTAACCAAGAAGCCCAAGTCTCATCATTGCGCAAAGTGTTAGGGTCTCCAATTACGATTAACCCACGCTTGGCTCGAGTCAAAGCCACATTTAGGCGACGTGGATCGGCGAGAAATCCGATGTTTCCATCGGAATTTGAGCGTACACAGGAGAAAATGATGACTTCTTTTTCCCTTCCTTGATAACCATCAACTGTCTTAACCTCCACAGAATCATTTCGTTCAGTAAGGGCGTCACGAATCGCTCTCACTTGACCAGCGTAAGGCGTAATAATTCCAATATCAGATTGATTTAGATCCCCCGCTTCTAGAAGACTCTCGAGAATTCTAGCCGCCCAACCAGCTTCTGATGGATTCTCCTTAGACACTCCGTCTGCTGAGAGAATCTCATCTCCATTAACTGGTAGAAATGCTATTGGTACTTCCCAGTCATTCCAAAGTAGCCCTGCCGGATTGGGCCTGTCGGCCGCAGCAATACCATCGACGAGCTGTCCTTCGTAGAAGGTCCGATTAGGAAAATCAGAGATTGCAGGATGCATTCTGTATTGAGTGTCTAGAAGTTTTGGTTCGATCCCCATAGCAACCAGCCTTTCGAATAAAGAACGTCGTAATCCTCCGTTTTCTGCTCTCCGGCTAATTACTGTTGGTGGCAGTTGTCGATGATCTCCAACCAAGACGATTTGTCTTGCTCCTCGAACAAGAGGAACAAGGCTAGCAGGTTCTGTTGCTTGAGTCGCCTCATCAAGCAAAACACGAGTAAATTTCCTTCCTTCCAATAGGCGGTGGCCTACACCTATACAGGTGCAACAGAGCACCTGCGCTCGATCCAAAATATCGTCGCGCATTTGTCGTTCAATTCTCCTAACCTCTTTCCAACCTCGATTCAAATCTCGGTGGGCCAATCCCTTTTCCTTCCCCTTCATTCCAGAAATACGACGTGCTAATTTTTCATTCAGTTCCAAATGCTCCTCAAGGTCACGACGAAGTGGATGACCTTCCATTTGAGCATCGACCGTTGCTTCGCGCAATGATTCCCTGACCTTGACCGGCTGACCAAGTCTAACCGCACTTACTCCTAGGCCAAGGAGCCCTTCTAGGAGATTGTCTACCGCTACATTTGAATCAGCAACGGCAAGAATTGTTCCAATATTTTGACTCGACCAGGATTGCAAAATACGTACAGCAGTATGTGTTTTTCCAGTACCAGGAGGTCCCTGAATTAAGGTAAGACGCTCAGATATTGCAGCATCGCAGGCGACCTTTTGTGATTCATTGAGACCTTCTGGTCTGCTCGCAGGCCTTCGATTTGCTCCACCTAATTCTGGACCTAGCCCTGCAGTTCCAATGGGGTCGTGTACCAGTCCAAGAAGCAGGTCTCTAAGAGGTGCACCTCCTTCCTCTGCAAAGATCGAATTCAGAGCATCACGCATCCGATCGAAGGCCACTTTATTGGCGGCTCTATCCATCCTCCAATACCCACTACGAACTCCGCTCGGTAATTCTGGCAAGACTATTCGAATACGATTACGTGAACGATTCGATACTATTGCCTCAATCGGTTTCTCACCGATTGGGTCACCTCGACTCAACATGACTATGTCTCCCTGACGAAATCGGTGTTGACCCAAATCTCCCCGGCCATCTAACTCTAGTTTGACAATTCTCTGACCGAATAGCCATCCATCCGGTCGGGCCCTCAAATCGAATAGAGCTAACCCGTGAGCGGCTAACTTCGTGCGCGACCAATTACGCAATCTTTCATCGGTTGCATCCAATTCATCTTCCAATTCCCATTGAATTAATGGCAGGTATGCCTCATGATGATCTTGGCTACGAGTGAACCTCGCCGGGAGCCCGCCGTCAGATTCCATATCACCACTGCAGCAGCGGCGACACATCAGATTTCGCAAACATTGGAATCCTAATTGCTGAAGGATGTAGTTTACAACAGGACGTGAGGGTTATACGCAGAACGCGGCCGAACGGGCTCATCTTTGGTGACTTGAGATGGTATTTGACAAGTTCAAAGGTTGGCGAAAGAAAGAAACCGGTCCAACCATAGAATGCCCCCTTTGTCAAACAAAAAATCCCCAAGATGCATTGGAATGCTCCCAATGTATGTACCAATTAGGTAAGGCCGGGTTTGAACAAGTCGTATCGATTGACGAGGAGGAAGCCGGAAGTTTATTCGATGAACTACTCGCTGATGTTGAGGAAGATGAAGAGGACCAAGTAATCGACTGGTCAAAGGGCACCTTCACCATGGATGACGTCACAATAGATGTCGAACAATACGGTGATGATGATGGAATCAAACTCAGTGATAATCCAACTTTTGCAATGACCGTCGACCATCCAGATCCTGTTGATGAAGATGAGGAAGAAGATTACCAATTGACATCTGCAGACGCTCCAAAATTCGTAACAAAATTTGAGGTCCCCGAAACAGAATTAGAACCGCTAGAAGAAGTCCAACCTCAGCAAGTAGAATTGATACAACCAATTGCTGCCGCACCTGAGACCCCACCGATTGTTTCGGCTACCGAAAAATCGGATGACAATGATGAGATTTTGGATAGTGGGCAACTCTCAGAAGTTGAGCATCAAGACGAGCAGACGGTGGAAGAAGATACAACTCCAGAATTGGAAGAAGAAGTTCAGGAGATTAGTGAGGAGGAAAAATTACTCAGTCTAAAGAAGGTTGAACTGGTCGAAATAGCCTCGAATAAAGGTCTAGCGACCTCTGGAACCAAAGCAGAATTAGTTTCTAGAATTATAGACACTGAGTCGGCGATAGAAGAAGTAGTAGAACCCGAAATTGAGGAAGAAATAGTTGCTGAGTCAGAATCCGCACCATCTACGCCAATCGCAGTACCTTCCACACCAGCTGGATTACCAGTTCCTCCACCAGTGTCAGCTAGGCCGGTAGACCCAATGGACGCCGTATTCGATGGTAACTCACCGCAACCAATCGTTCCCCCCATCCCACCACCACCAAAGATACCTAAAATACCGAAATTACCTCATATCGAAGAAGCAAATTCTGCCGAAGAGCAATCTATTAGCAATGGAATTTGGCCTTGGCCTCAGCAGGAAGAATGGTCCAATAGGGATGTTGCATTGAAAATCAAAGAGGCCATGGAATCTGCAAAGAGCCGTAACATGGCACAGTGCACGGTATTGTTGGACGAGGTAGGGCCTCATCTTGGTGACCGAACAAAACTAATCTATCCAGTTGGTGCGTTATTACAAAGAATAGGTAGAGCCGCAGCAGTCGATAGAATGTTGGAAGTAGCGATGAAAAATTCTCCTGAAGACCCTCATGTTCAGACTGCAAAGGCCAAGTTAAGGCCGTAATTTACCACGCCGTAGCCCTCATTCGTTCAGTACTCTGAGGCAATACCATGCAGCGACGCGCGACGGCGACTATCCAAGTCGACGACGACCTAATTATGCGACCTGCAAATACAACTCATACCAACAATCTACTGGAGGCGTTCGAGGAAACTTGGCCTGAGGTTAGCAGAGCCATGCCTTGGATTCTTCCAGAGAAGGACATTGAGCCGCAGTTGACCGATTTTCTTGATGAAACTGAGCGAACTGGAAGAGTAGGTAGAATGCACCATTGGGTACTTATTCGACCTTGGGATGAGGCTGTACTCGGGCTTTTAGGATTCGACAGGGTTACACGCTCAGGAATTGCTGAATGGAATCTTGGATATTGGGTACGATCTTCGGAACAAAGGCGTGGCATTGCCAGCCGTGCAATTGAGGCGGCTTTGTCTTGGCTGGCTGAATTAGAGCCGGTATCTGTTGAGCTAAAAGTCGACCCGAATAATGCGGCGGGGAAAAGGACTGTAGAGAGAACGGTTAGGCATTGGAAGGGTAGTCGCTGTGTAGCCGGAGATTCGGCGATAACGGTCGCTGGAGTCCGTACTATACACGAATGTCACATCATTGAAATTAGACCCTAATCCGGTCCTCTTAGAGGACCGGTCTCCAACGCGACCATTCAAATCGGTCGGTATGCTCGCAAGTCTGCCCAAAGGGCAGGTGTTAGCGATGTCAATCAATCATAGACAACGACTTCCGGACATCGACCCGGAAGAAACCGATGAGTGGCTGGAAGCTCTGCGTTCGGTAGTCGGAGCTCATGGTGTTGAGCGAGCGCGTCTTCTATTACACGAATTGATGGCAGAGTCCGAAGACCTAGATCTGGAGATTGCTCCAATTGCCAAAACCCCCTATGTCAATACCATCTCTTGGGACCAACAACCACCATACCCCGGAGATCTTGAAACTGAGCGAGAAATTCAGAACTCAATTCTTTGGAACTCCGCACTTATGGTATCTGATGCGAACCGTAGAATCGATGGACTCGGGGGACACATCTCCACTTATGCCTCTTCCTCAACGCTTTACGAAGTAGGATTCAACCATGTATTCCGTGGTAAGGATAGTAATGGGATTGGAGATGCTCTGTACATCCAAGGTCACGGAAGTCCCGGAATTTATGCTAGAGCCTTCCTAGAAGGAAGACTGAGCCGAGAACAACTGGCCAACTTCCGTCAAGAAGCATTTGCTGATGGCCTTTCATCCTATCCACATCCTCGATTGATGGCTGATTTCTGGGAGTACCCAACAGTCTCAATGGGGCTAGGGCCTCTAGCGGCTGTGATGCACGCTCGATTTTGGAAATACCTTCATAATCGAGGCTTGGCTGACACATCAGAATCAACGGTTTTTGCTTTCCTCGGTGACGGTGAGATGGATGAGCCGGAATCCATTGCCGCAATCGCTGTAGCCGGTAGGGAAAAACTGGATAATCTAATCACAATCGTAAACTGTAACCTACAACGATTGGACGGACCTGTCCGTGGTAACTCCAAGATAGTTCAAGAGTTGGAAGGCCTCTACAGAGGAGCCGGATGGGATGTATTCAAGGTGCTCTGGGATTCTAATTGGGATCGACTCTTTTCACAAGATAGAGACGGAATTTTACTCGCTCGCCTTGAGGAAATAACCGATGGTGACTTCCAACGAATGAGCACCCTTGGACCAGCGGACTTCCGTAATGAATTATTCACAGGAAATCCGGCATTAGTTGAAATGGGACAAAACATATCCGACCAAGAAATCGGCTTATTACGAAGGGGTGGACATGATCCAATCAAGGTCTGGGCTGCCTACCATGCGGCCAAACGATCCGACAAACCTGCAGTTATTCTAGCCCATACCGTGAAAGGTTGGGGTATCGATTCATTCGAGGCTAGAAATACCACCCATCAGAAGAAGAAAATGAGCCTTGAAGATATCAAACAATATAGGGATGACCTAGGAGTAAATGTAGCCGATGAGAACCTAGAGAATGACCCATTCCATGAGTTTGAAGAGGATAGCGATACTCTTGCATATCTTCACCAAAGAAGGAATGCATTGGGCGGATATCTTCCTAGTAGACTATCTCCAACTATCGATGAGACCTTACCCGATAACGAGACTTACGCTGCCTTCGATGAGGGGACTCCAGAAGGGCAAGAAGTTTCTACAACCATGGTTTTCGTTCGCCTCTTGAGAAATCTAATGAAATCGGAAATCGGTGAGAAAGTAGTCCCAATTATTCCGGATGAAGGTAGGACGTTCGGTATGGATCCACTCTTCAGCGAGTTCGGAATTTATTCTTCATTTGGTCAACTCTACACTCCAGTTGACCATAAGATGCTGATGAATTACAAGGAATCGACAAGCGGGCAGATTCTCGAGGAAGGCATATCAGAAGCTAACTCGATTGCATCTTGGATAGCCAGTGCAACATCCTACTCACACGCCGGAACTCCAACTTTACCATTCTACGTATTCTACTCGATGTTTGGATTCCAACGCGTCAACGACCAGATTTGGGCTGCGGCAGATGCTCGAGCACGCGGCTTCCTGATGGGTGCAACAGCCGGGCGAACAACACTGAATGGAGAAGGCCTGCAACATCAGGATGGTCACTCTTTGTTACATGCTAGCACCGTACCATCGTGTCGCGCTTGGGATCCTGCTTACGCTTACGAGTTGGCAACAATTATCGAGCACGGCATTGATGAAATGTGGGCTAAGGACAAGGATATCTTCCATTACATTATGCTCTACAATCAGAATGAACAACAGCCACCTAAACCAAAGGGAATTGATGCCGACTTAATGCGTGGAGCTTACCTCATTAGTGAGGCTGCTGATGGAGATGGTCCAGTAATTCGTTTGCTTGGTTCAGGTCCAATACTTTCTCATGTACGAGAGGCGGCTGAACTGTTGTTAGAATATGGAGTGAGATCAGAGGTCTGGTCAGTACCTTCCTATGGGGAACTGCGAAGAGCAGGGCTAGCAGCGGAAAGAGCAACTCGACTTGACCCTCAAAACCCACAATCAGCATTTGTTTCAGACTGTTTTGGTGATGATGTAACAACCGTTGCGGCTTCAGATTATATCGCGGCCGTACCGGAGATGATTCAACGCTGGGTCGGAGGACGTTTCGTAGTGCTTGGAACGGATGGTTACGGTCGTTCAGATACCCGCGAATCACTACGCAGATTTTTTGAAATCGATACTGCCAGCATTGTTGTAGCCTCTCTATCTGCCTTGGAGCAGGACGGTTCTCTAGATGCTGGAACTACTAAGAAAGTGGCGAAAAAATTAGCTATTTCAAGTGATAGACACGATAAGACCGAGTGAGTAGAATGGCCAATCCAATACGTGCAATTTGGACTGTATTCAAGTTCTTGGGCAGGATTGGTGCAATCCTTAGTTTTCTGAAGCGAATTTCTAGAAACAAGTAGAATTCAAGCCGCGATATCATCATCGAACCTTTGAAATGGTAAGTTTTCGAAGACTTCCAACTCCCTTGCGTTCAACGCATAATTGTGTGCTAATGCTTCGGCAACTGATACCCAATCAGGAGTAGAGCCGTCAATCCAGTCATATCGATGGCCAGGAATTAATCTCCAATCCATTGGAAGTTCTCTGAGAATTCCTCGCGCGAATAATACAGACCACCACTGTGCAGTTGGGTCAGAGCCTGGAAGGTCCACTCGACCTGAGGCGGCTGTGAATAGTAGATCCCCTGCGTGGTAGACTCCGTGTCCATGGAATGTGCAGTGCCCCGGTGCATGACCTGGAGAGTGTGTGATACTGAGCGTAATTCCTCCTGCTGACCATTCAACGCTAGAGTTAGGATGATGATTCCACTCATTAGTCAAAGAAACGTTCCCGAAGACGAAACGTCCGAGTAGCGATTTGTGAATGGAATCATGATGCCCCCAGACCTCGATGTCTGGAACTAACTCCATCATTTTGGTATATCCCGCAGTATGATCTCTGTGGGTATGTGTGTAGAGTATGTGAGTAGGGCGCAATCCTTCATTTGCAAGCGCTTCGACCCAACGCTGTGAATCAAATGGGTCGGTAATTGCAACGACTCCATTTTCTCGGTCAATCCATGCTGTATTCATATTCATGAAATCACCCATTTGGGTGACCCAAACCTCGATTCCTGCCTCATCAGTACGGATATCGAACTCGCCATCGTCTAGCATCAATAGCCCCGAGAGGCTTCTGAGGCATAGCGATGGCGATTGTTTGACGTCAAACTTGCTTTCTCAATCCAATGATTGAAAGAGAGAAGGCCTGACGGACAAGTATGGCGCGAATGCCTGCTTCACCTAACTTCGCGGCGGGCTACTCGCTCGACCTGCTGCTTAGCTTGGGAGTCTAGGGACTCCCATTTCGATGAGGTGAAGAAATGGTATACGATTCGGCGGAAATTGAGACGCGCTGGCAGGCACGCTGGCGTGACGCGCGCGTATTCGATGCAGAAGTAGACGATTCTCGTGAGAAATTCTACTGTCTCGAGATGTTTCCATATCCATCAGGATACATGCACATGGGCCACGTAAGAAATTACTCGATTGGCGATGCCATGGCGCGATTCCAGCGCTTGATGGGAAAGAATGTCCTCTATCCGATGGGATACGACTCATTCGGAATGCCCGCCGAGAACGCTGCCAAGAAGGAAGGAGGTCACCCTCACAGCGTTACTGAGAGAAATATCGAGATGATTAGAGCTGATCAGGAGAGAATGGGGTATTCATATGACTGGCGACGAATGTTTGCAACTTCTACCCCAGAATATTATCGCTGGAATCAAGAATTATTCCTTCGATTCTACGAAGCCGGTTTGGTAGAAAGACGATTCGCACCAGTCAATTGGTGTGATGATTGTGACACAGTTCTTGCAAATGAGCAAGTCAAGAATAATCGTTGTTGGCGTTGCGGTCTTGAGGTAGTTCAGAAGGATATGGCGCAGTGGTTCTTGCGCATGACAAAGTATGCTGACGAATTACTCGATGAATTAGACCATATCGAATTTCCAGAGAACGTAAAAGCGATGCAGCGAAACTGGATTGGCCGTTCACATGGCGCCCATATCGAATTCCCTGTTGTTGGTAATGTAGATGGCCAATCCGCTAGCATTGGTGCATTTACAACCCGTCCAGATACAATCTTCGGAGTCACTTTCGTTACTCTGTCCCCTGAACATCCCCTTTGTGAGCCACTAGTAAGCGGAACTCAGTATGAACAGGCTTGGAAAGATTTGGCAGAGGAATGCGCCCGAATGACTGAATTTGAGCGAATTAATATGCTGAAAGAAAAGAAAGGAGTCCCTCTTGGTAGATTTGCAACTAATCCAATCACCGGAGAAGAAGTGCCAATTTTTGCTGGTAATTTTGTTGTTGGAAGCTATGGAACTGGTGCTGTGATGGCGGTTCCGGGACACGATCAGCGAGATTACGACTTCGCCAAGAAATACGGACTTGAAATCAAACCTGTTCTATCAAGGGGCGAGGGTGGCCAAGGAGTTGAGGAGAATCCTGTATTCGATGGATTAGGATGGATGGTCAACTCGACCATAGAAGGGTTCGATGGTCTATTCGGTAATGATGCAAAGACCGCGGTAATTTCAGCCTTAGAAGAAAAAGGAGCGGGCCACGGCTCCACTGAATATCGACTGAAAGATTGGCTACTTAGCCGTCAGCGGTTCTGGGGGACTCCAATTCCAATGTTACATTGTGATACTTGTGGAGTAGTTCCCGTTCCCTACGAACAACTACCTGTAGAGCTACCTTTGGATGTGACTTTTAGTTGGGAAGAGAGCGGTAATCCACTGGCTAGAAGCGAATCCTTCCTTACTACAACTTGTCCGCAGTGCAACGGTCCTGCACGCAGAGAGACCGATACAATGGACACATTTTATGATTCATCTTGGTACTTTATGAGATTCGTTGATTCATCAAATGACTCTGCCCCATTCGATCGTGAAGCAGTAGATTACTGGATGAATGGAGGTGTTGACTTGTACATTGGTGGTATTGAACACGCTGTCATGCATCTTCTGTATGCTCGATTCTTCACTAAGGCCACTCGTGATCTAGGTATGAATGAGGTCAGCGAACCATTCGGGCGCTTAGTCTGTCAAGGAATGCTAAATGCTCCCGCGCCATTTTGTGTCGATTGTAATACCGAGTATCACATAGATTTTTTCGGAGGAGACTGCCCAAGCTGCGGACAAGGATTAACCTCACGTTCCGCTAAGATGAGCAAGAGTCTGGGGAATACTGTGAGCCCAGGAGAAATGGTCGACCGATTCGGCGCCGATACCGTACGTCTGTTCATCCTCTTCGGTGCAAACCCGGAGGCTGGAATGGATTGGTCTGACAATGCTGTAATTGCAAATCATAAGCAAGTTTGCTCAATTATAGACGCCTTCAATCATGGAATCTCACTATCCGAGTCGCCTAGTTCGATGGATTCCTGGTTATTGGCTCGGCTTAAGGTAAATCAGAATCGTTGGCGAGAGTGTATGGAAGCTGTAAGCCTTCGAGAAGGAGTTATGGTAAGTCACTTTGAGATGTTGTCTGATTGGAACTGGTATCTGCGAAGAGGAGGGGCGGATCGAGACACTGCGCGCCAATATCTTCGCGGATGGGCACCAATGTTGGCACCAGCAACCCCACATATCGCTGAAGAATTCTGGTCAGAACTTTCCAATGGCGAAGCACCTGATATGCTGGCAATACATGAGATGAAATTCTACTCGGATGAGGGATCTGATGCTAGTATTCTTGCTAGAGAATCTTACCTGCGTGGAGTAATTGAATCTGCCCGTAATCTAAGGGGACTAGCAGAACGTCACTCAGATGCGGAGATTTCAGGAGTTGTAATTCAAACCGCGCCATCTTGGAAGGTTGAGTTATCGCGTGAAGCGGTTAATTTGGCGAGTGAAGATTTTGATTTCAAACTAAAAGGCCAAGATTATCTGAAGTCGATGGCGATTTTCGATAATGAAGCCTTGAGGGGAGAAATATTCCAAACTTGGATGGCCTTGACTATGGGGTCGAAGAAGAAAAGAGGTCGAATACACACCTGGGCCGAAGGTGAGAAAGAATTAGTTTCGAGAGGACTCGATGAAAGCGAAGTAATCAATTCTGCTGCGGGCTTTATCGCAACTGCCTTAGGAGTAAAATCGGTTATTGCATATCCGGTTGGAGAAGGAGAAGATATTGGAGGCAAGGCCCGCTTTGCCTTCCCATTAGAACCCGGTATCGCCTTTGTCTGAGAGGGTTGGTGATGGGCATTCAATACACTGTTCTCATAGATGGTCATTGTCCAGTTTGTACTGGATGGGCTGCTTTCATCAACAAGCGAGATTCGTCCAATCGTTTCTTGGTTGTGGCCCAAGAGACTACAGAGGGGGAAGAAGTCCTAAGCAATCGTCCGGCAAAGATGAGTGAACTTGACTCAGTGTTTCTGATCGATGAATCTGGGAAATGGTATGCTCAATCTTCAGCGGTGATACGCATCCTTCTTGGTCTTGGTTTCCCCTATAATTTTGGGGCGATAATTTGGTTTATTCCGAGTCCAATGCGTAATTTTGCTTACGATCTATATGCTCGTAATCGAAAGAGAGATCCGAATAATTCGTGATAGGAAATCGGCCTTCTTCGGCGCGAGGGTTCATGGACGTCCGTCATGTCGCAAGTCCCGTTGAGCGAGAAAAANGAAGGCGGCCGCGGTCGCAGAAGGCGTCGACCTCGAAGAAAACCGACCAATGCTGCTGATTTCAGGCCATGGGCACAGGGAGATTCCGATGCTGTTGAGCGTGCCCTAGCTCGCTTTGATCAGTTACCACCTCCTATGGGCATTCCGGAAACAATCGACCCTGCTCCAAGAGAAAAACAATTGAAATGGCAACCTAATGCCGTTCCCAAAAATATCCAAAAGAAAGTAGGCGANATTGTCTGTAAATCCGGTGAATTTGGTTTCCTTCCTGAAGAAAGAGTCGACGAAATAAGAGGTCAAATAGACCATCTCCCAATAACTATTGAGCAAGCCCTTTCGCTTCGGGGTGCCTTGAATCAAGAAAAAAGTGTACATTCACACGGACGTCTGATGCGAAATGCAAACCAATTACGAAGACGGTACGATAAGGGCGAGGGAGTACTAACTCTTTCTCAACGATTTGATGCACCCCCCGTCAATACATTCAGGGCAATATTAACCGGTCGCGGATGGTCAAAGAATCGAATCAAAGAGACACTGAAAAATCCAGAGAGAATGAACGATCGGGACCAAGAAGAATTCGCTAAAGCAGAAGACGCAGATAAGGTAAGTTCAGTCAATCAATCAGACACTCAGACGGCCGCTGAGGTTTTCGAGGACATTTTATGCGCACACTTTGATTCCTTAGACGTACGTTTTCGAAGGCAAGAAGATTTACTCCGTGAGCAGAAGGAATCAGAAGGCCGAGCGGTTGTTACTCCCGACCTTCTGTTCCTTGATGACGTACGAATCAATGGAGTCCCTTGTGCTTGGATTGACGCAAAGCATTTCTACGGGGCAGACCTAAGATTCCCAAGAAAGAAGACCCAGAAACAAGTTGACCGATATGTCAAGGAATATGGCCAAGGAGCAATCGTGTATAGACACGGATTTACTGGCTCTTTGATTCAAAGAGGAGCGATTTTACTTGACGCGAGCCCTTTAGATTTAACTCCACTAAATGAGTTTCACGAAAAAAGGTCTGGCGGCTCACATTCATGATAGAGTTCCGATGTGAGTTAGAGTAGTATCTAACCCTTCTTTTGTCAATTCAGACAATAATTTCTCAAGTGAAATATTCTTCGAAATATTGCGTGGAACGATGGCAATGCTTTCCCCTAACATACACAATAAAACAGATGTATCTGAATCTAAACCTGCTCTGAATGTCGCATTTTCTCCCGCTTTTACCAATGTGGAGCGAGATGCATCATCACTCAATCCAGATTGTTTTGAAAATGCCTCTGCAGAATCGAGAAGTTCACTCCATCGTGATTTATCCCAAGGTCCATCAGACAAGTGAGCCATCTGTTTTACTCCGGCCTCTGTAATCGATTGTTTCCAATCATCGTCATCAATATACTCAGATGTATGTCGCCCGGGATTGGCTCGCCAAGCCAAAACCAAAGGTATCGATTCACTCCAACCCTCCGCTTGACCCGGTCCATTCAATAAATTCGGACCCGAATAAGGTGATCCAGGGTTTAATCTACGCTCAACACCCCCAGCGGCTAATGCTGTAACATCTCCAAGTCCGGTCGAATTACCTCTCTCAACCAAGTGAGCGATCGCAAGCGATCTTCGCAAACTCTCCTCATGTGGTAATCCAAGGGCTCTTTGGAATGCAGCGGCAGCGGCGATTGCACCGGCAGCGGACATTCCAAATCCTTGTGAGGAAGGTAATTTGTTTCGAACTGTAATTTCCCAACTATGGTCTGCAATCGAGGGAATTTCCTCACTCAATAGGTCTAACACTTGTTGGAACATTCTTTTATCGCCATTTCCATCTAGGAGTTTAACTTCTAGGGAATAATCACCCAATTCCCCTCTAGCAATGGCTTCTGCTCCATCAGTAAGGCATAATCCAGCACCTAGGCTACCTTGCTTAATTGGGTCCTCATCGAGGTCTTCGACCGTGAAAAGTAGTGTGATGTGACCCCCGCAGGTGCCTCTACCCAACACCGTAGTCATATATCCTCATCTCCGAGGCACTGCAAGAATACTACGCCGGCATCAAAGGACAGCTTTCAGGTCCTTTCCAAGGGAATCGAATTTCTCCGATAGATAAGTTGAAGCCATCTCAAGTGCACTTTGTGGATTCATCGAACCATCGGTTTCGAAGCTGAAGATGAACTCCCCAGGAACGTCTTCGATTGTGATTGCTTCCTTGAATTCAGTCTTAGTCTCTGTTCCATCACCAACATGGTGTAGTTCCTTCGCGAGAGTTTCAACCTTCTCAATGTCGTCAAGGCGCCCGTCTTTATCGAAATCCTTTGCATTAATTGTGAGATTCAAGTCCCAAAGAATCTTCGCCTTGGTCTTATTATTCAAGCTTCCAACCTGACGTGGAGAGAAAGAGACACCACAAACAGGAGACCACTTTGCATGCTGACTTCCTCGACCCATTACCGCAGTGGCATAAAATTCCAACATCTGCCCCTTGTACAACTTAGTAATTGGAATAGATCTGTAGTGTTCGGGTATCTCAAGACTCTGGTCACCTAGGTAAATCATATCACCAGCGGTAACTGTTGTTCCTTCTTCTGATCCAAATGCCTTACATGTGTAAATCATGTTACAAGTGGGACATCCACGATCTTCTGGAACCAAATCCTTGCAGGTAGGGCAGGTTTCCTCGTAATGAAACATTTCGTGGTCGGTTGGAATTGGAATCATTGCAAGACGTTGAGCTACCATCTCATCAGGTAGCGCTCCATTGGTTTCCCAAACGGTGTAATCAACACCCTCTTTCTCCAACTTCTTTCCACACTGATTGCAACCGGTACCTCCTGACGATTCGCGGGTTGCAGCGGCAGGATTTAGGTGACCGCATGACAAACACAGATCGAAGGTCCCCATTTGGAATCGAACGGTCTCGATAGCCATTTTAGGAGTGTCCGACATTAGTGTTCGGCGTAGTGCATTTGCAAATGCTCGATCGCAATCCTTGAGCAAGAGTTTGGCATTTTCCGGTCCCATATCTAAAATTTCTATTTTCACCATCATAATCACCTCAGACCCTGCGACCTCTTCTGCCGCCCTTTGCCTTAGTCCCATTGGTCGGGATTGGAGTTACATCTTCGATGCGAGTGATTTGAACACCCGCACGAGTTAGTGCACGGATAGCAGCAGTAGCACCAGGCGCACTGTGCGATCGGTTTCCACCAGCTCCTCGATACTTGACGATAACTTGGTCAAATTCCTTCTCTGCTAGCATTTCAGCAATCTTTTCAGCAGCCCTAGTTGCTGCAAACTGACCACCGGCATCGCTTCCCTTCTTGGTAACCTGTCCACCAGAAACCTTCGCCAGAGTCTCGGCTCCGGTAAGATCAGTTGCAGTAATTAGCACGTTGTTGTATGTGCTGAAGATGTGCAAAACAGCCTTGTGACCCATCACTCATCGCCTCCCTCTTCTGGAATTGTTTCCTCGACTGTGGGTGCTTCCTCAGCATCGGCTTTGATTTGTTGAACAAAGTCATCATTATCCGTGGTAGCTCTAACGCCACCAACTTCTTCCAGTTCCTCTTCCTCAGTCTGTCGAGTCATTCGGAGTTGCTCCATCTCGACACGGAAGGGGTGGTTCTCATCTAGGTAAGGCGATGTTGCACTGTACTGAAGGATTTCTTCCTCTTGTCGTAGAATCTTGTATCCAGGAACGGTCATCCGCTGGTCGCCGATTGCGATGTGTCCATGGACAATCATATTTCGAGCAGCGCGCATGGATGGTGCCAGTCCACGGTAGTAGACCACTGATTGTAGTCTTCGAGCAAGCATGTGCTCAACGGAAATCTGTAGAACATCGTCGATGCTGGATCCCTCGGCTAGTAGCCCCTTACGAACGAGAGAACCAACCAAATCTGTCTTCTCTTGAGCGAAGTGACCTTCTGATGAATCAACCCTTCCGATGAGTTTCATCGCTTGGTTTCGATGACGCCTTAGGGCCGATTTTTCTCGCCAAATTTCACGCATTCCACCAACCTTCTTCAGGCCAAATTGCTCCTTTAGGGCGTGTTCTTCCTCAATTCTAGCAGCCTTCCAAGGATGAGTAGGAGTCTGTGTCTTAGGTCGTGCAAACTTAGGATGTCCCATACTTTACCACCTCACTTCTTCCTCTCCACACCTAGTGTGCTACCACTGCGGCCATTGCTTCGAAGGCGCTGACCTCTGACCTTGTGTCCGCTGCGGTGGCGTATTCCCCGGTAAGTCTTGATTGAAGCCAAGCGTGCTACATCATCGTCTCGAGTCAATCGGACTTCTGTTCCGATGATGTGTGCATCCTCATTAGACTGCAAATCTCTTTGTCTGTTGACGAGCCACCAAGGCACGTTCAATGCGTATTCATCAATTGTTGTTCGAATCCTGTCTTGCTCCTCTTCGGTCAGATGACCACCGAGTTTGTTTCCATCGATTTCCGCCATGCGACAAATCTGACCGGCCGATCGCTGTCCTACTCCATTAATCGAAGTAAGTCCCTGTGCAATCGGTCGAAGACCATCGATATCAGAGTCAGCAAGTCTCAGGATATAGGAGAAGTCCTCTCCTAGTTCTGCTTCATTCACTTTTGCCATAGTACGGTTCCCCCGTGTTCATCGGTTGCCCGATGGCCCTCATAGGGCATCCCGCCGACCTACCCTCCATATTTGAAGGAGACGGCCGCCCCTACGGGGCGTTAAATGTGCTAATCGACTCACTGCTCCTTACAAACGACGTATAGGGTGTGACTTCCACTACCTCTTTCCAAATCTAGGTCGACCATGAATCCATTTTCGCCTTCAAATTCCTTCATCGCCTTGTGTAATCTCCGTTGAAGAGTTGGATGCTCGGCAGGGTCAAGGCTACATCGAAGGGTCACCTTTCCAATTCCATTACGGGCAGCGGAAGCAGCAGTTTGTTCAATTGTGTGAAGTTCTGGAGGAGTTAGTCTGTGCTGAACAATTTCTCCGCTTGCAATTACGAAGGCATCGATTTCATCATCTCTGATCAGAGGATCTGTGCTGATTAGGAGAGGCCTTCTGCCTTCCAGCTTAAGCCATGAATGCCCTGCATTTTCTGGAAGCGCTCTATCAAGCCAAGCCTCATGTAGTCCAGATTGAACAAGTGCAGGGTCGACAATAGTTAGGTGTGCACCAAATGGTGGAGGAGAGCTCATGCTAACCAATTCCGATTCAGCGACCTTGCCCTCGATCGTAGCCATGATTTTCTTCTTGCCCATTCTTACACATCGAGAGGGATCTTTGGAGGAAAGGGAACCAATCCAAACCGATAGTCGATCAATTCTGCCTCCGCCTTGGCTGAGGTATTCCCAAGTCCTACGGATTCCCGGGAATGTCGTCTCGATAACCGCATCGACAAGTGAACGCTGGTCATCGTTTAGTCTTGGGGATAAATCCAGTAAAATCGCCGGACCTCGTGGTCCAGTTTCAAGATGATTAGCCCAGGCCTTGAGTAACGGACCAAGCGCAGGCTCCATCTCATCAATTTCATGTCTTTGAGCATCCCTTGGTCGAGCCGGATCAAGATGTAACATACCAATCGGTGGATGTGCCCTAGTTCCTGCATCCCTCAGGCTATTCCAATAGGCGACGATTGCATTCTCAGCATCTGTACCATCTCCTATCAGAACGCGATCCATCGTTCTCTGCAGATCGCCCTCATCTCCATTAATTTGCATGTTTGCAGCACATAGTAATCCTATATTTGGGTCCAATTCTATGGCTAATCCAGGACGCTTCAAACCAGTGGTCAATGCGATAAGTTGTACTCCACTTCCAGCCGCTGCATCTAGGATAACTCCAGCTGGTAGGTCGATAGCTTGAATTTGCTCAGCTCTGACTTGAGAAACAGACCAAGGTGTGGATAACCTCCGCATCTCTTCGGTCATGTGGAATTTAGGTCCACCTTTACGTGCTGATTCAGCCTTGGCAACCTTGGAAGCCCTCTTTACAAGGTCAGATGAGGGGTTCAGAGCATAGTGACTTGGCTCCTCGTTCATGCACTCCGCTCCTTTGTTGAACTCAAGTCTTTTTCCCGTCTAGAGGTTCTCAAATGGTTGCTCTATCCACCTTCAACTCAAATCGCAACCAAGATTCTTGCAGTTCGTGCCCATCACTGTTTCCATAGGCAATTGGTGGAGGAAGTAATGTAACGTGTGTAGTTCCAGTATCAATACCAGGTATTAGCCCTCTATCTCCATCGATATCTAGACCGATTGCAGACCATCCAAATCCCTGAATGAAGTTCGAATCATCGCCAGCGGTGACGATTAAATCGCCTTCGTCAAGAAGCTGATCTGTATCCGCATCCCAAACCTTGTAATGAACCTCCAGATTATCACCATCACTAGCATGTAAATCTCTTGGATTGGAACCTTCGAAGATATGGACATCGAGTAAAACCTCCGCTTCTCTAACATTCAGATGTGATGCCTGAATCTGAATATCGTGCTCTGTTACAGCATTATTCAACTGAATTTCTACAATTGCAGTTTCATTTACCCCTATTTCATTCACGGTAAGGACAGTATCGTCTTCCGAGGCAAAGACAACCTCCCCACCGGTTATTTCGAGGACAATATCTAGGGTTTGATCTCCTCTATTGTATACTGCCACGCTTGCCCTATCGCCATCTCCTTGATGCTCCCAGTCACAGCGCAATTCACCAGGGTAGAGGAATACGTCATCTTGTTCAGATAGAACTTCTGGCCAATCCCAATCACCTAATCTTGAATCACAGGTGTCGAATAACAAGTCTACTTCCCAGTACCATCGATTGTTTTCGTCCTTTAGCAAGTCTTGATCTGTTACGGAGAACGCATCCTCATTTTCTTTAACGAAGACGTAAACGCTGTAGCCAACCACTACAGTCGAACCTATTAGTAGGGCAGCGGTTGCCAATGAGAGCAAAATTGCGGCTCTCGGAATAGCCATTTGATTGATACCTAGCGGTACAGTAGGATGCTCGACCTCATCGGGAGTGTCTGATATCCAACTGCGGGACACGATATCCGACCGCAGCCCGTCAGTCATCAAGGTTAGTACTGTCCAACTCAACGAATCCACGATTCGAAATCAATATCGAGTCGCCAATATTCAATCTTGTAGCAATGCTTCTTGATGTCTTTGCCCCAGCCAAGTCACTAGAGCGAGCTCGGCGCCCACTACTGTTAGCAATAGGAATAATCCGATTGCGTTAATCGAAGAAGCAGCACCTAACATCAGGAGTGATGCAGCGATTCCTAGAATGAGATCCGCGAACCCCCAAATTCGTAAAACACGCCGTAAATGGAATATTCCAACAACCCATAAGGTCGTTGATATGGCAAATAAGGCGATTGGATAAATTATCCACATGTTGACTAAAATTAGACCAGCGAACATCAGAATGTGACTATCAATGGCTGCCATCATCGTCCAATGTCCATTTCTCATTGGCACTGATGCAGCCACCAATCCAAGCATGACAAATCCGCCAGCAAGCATAATCCAATCGAGATACCCGATAAACTGTGGAACGAATGTACCCATCGAGAATAGTGCTAATGGTAGACAAATAATTGCCAACCCTACAGCCTCCACTTGTCGATGTTTACGTCCTGTATATATGGCATTAGCAACCGCAAGAATTCCAGCAGGACCCCAAGAAATCATTACGTATGCCAAGGCACGTAGGCCTCTTCCTGAACTACTCAAATGAGTATCTCGTCCGACACTCGACCTCCGTGAATCAATCATCAAATCAATGAAGATTGTGAAGATTAGCAATGCTTCAAGGAGCAGCCAAGGAATCTGCCATCCAATCAGGCCTCCATCGAACGGATCAACAGTGAATGGGAATGGTAGGGATTCAACAAGAAGCGCTCCGACAATCCTACCAAGAACTAGAGGTAGAACAAACCAGTCGATTGCAATAGGAATTCTATCCAGTAGGTTATCCCTTTGGTATAAGGAAATAATCACAAATTGCAAAATCAGAATCGTAACGACTGCTAAATCTAGTAGGTCCCTATTACTCGCTCCAGGGCCTAAATGGCCTGAAATCAATGCGATAACTAGTCCAATAATTGCGTATGCAATCGGCATCTCGATTCCCATCACTGTAGGTAAATCGAGGTCGAGTTGTTTAGTTCGTAATCTAGCGATTGCAACCAATATGGTTGCGAAGATTCCAGCGCTGAGTAGAATTAGTGGTGAAGAGGAAAATAACAGGCCCCAAACGATAACCGAACCAAGGACCAAAAAGAGAACTAATAGAACAATTGTTGGCCGATGTGAAACATCCGTTGTGTATAATTCAGAATCATCGTCGGTTGCGGTAAGATCTCTTCTCTTCTTGCGCTTTTGTTGTAATTCCAGTCTCTTAGGATCGTAGGTATCTAATTGCCCAGTCCCCAAACTCAATTTCTTGACGTCATCCTGCCCTGCAATTGCCAAAAGCTGCTCTCTTTGGGTTAGTGTTTTCAGTTCGGCTCTGATTTCTCCTCGTGCAACAAGCCATAGTGCGCTTAATGCAAACAAACCGATACCAGCCATGGTAGATGTTTGATTTTCCAATTGAATCGATAGTCCAATTGTAATCACTAGCAACCATAGAGCTGCCGCGGCTGGTTTGAGCAATTTTTCCATCTTCTCTGCGCGTGGGAGATAGAAACCCATCACCAAACCGGTGCAAGTAACGGAAGTCAATGATAAGTCGATATTTGGAATAGAATCGGTAGAATCTAGAATGCGGCTAGGATCTTTTGTAGAAATTGCAATAATTAATGGAAGAGACATTAGAGCCATTCCATTGGTGAATATAGGTTCATTCTCAGGGTCTCCCCGATAGAGGATTGAGGCTGTAGCTATAAGCAAGAGAATAATCCACATTTCGTCTAATCCGTGCCTCCAGCCTAGGACAGCGGCACTGACTGCAATTACGCCCAAAAGAGCGATCGGTCCACCGAGTCTTTTACCAGCAAATTCGGCACCTAAGTGGGATAGTGATACAACTGAAACCACAGCTAAGAGTGTGATTGCGGTAAAACCACCGGCATGGGCCATGACCACGATTGTGACCATAGGTAACCACAGTCCAATCGCCCACAATTGCAATACTCCTGAATCTCGAATGGAGGCTGATACTTCGGTAATACCAAGGAATCCCGCGGCCAGATTAACACCAGTTTCGCCTAATTGTAAATTGACGATTAGCATTAATGCTACCGAGACAATGAGGTAGACGGCGAACGGAGTAGTAGCTAGATGAATGATATTTCCAGGATCGTCCCACCCATTGGCAATCATCACGGTTCGGAATGATTCGACTACAAATTCCTGCAATAAGACCCAAGTCCAAGGAAGCAGTACTGTAGCACCCGCCAAAGAAGGTGCTTGCCGCATTATTGCAAGAATCGCAGTACCTATGTGGAGCGCGGTTAGAAGTCCTAAGAGAGCCAATCCTCCATCCCCTCCATTTGCTTCGGATTGTGCAGGAATTAGTACGACTAAGAGTACTAGAATACCAACTGAACCAACCCATAGGACACGGTCAGTAACACGATTCTGATCCCGTAAGATGACAAATCCAGTAAGAATAGCGGCAAAAATTGTGAATGTCTCATAACGATCGAAGAGAGATATGGCTTCAGTACTCTCTCCGAATATCAGCAATAGAGAAAATAATACCGCCCCAGCCATTAGAGGGATCGCTACTCGGAGCCGTTCAACACCCCTTACTATGAGATATGAACCTCCAAATGCCCCAGCCAGGAAGGTAACCATTCCCAATGCATATCCTGAATCTTCTCGACTTGATGCAACAGCCATTAATGCTCCAACCATACCTAAGGAAATAGATACGCCCCAAAGTCCAGGCTGACCAAGTCCGGCTGCCTTGAATCCCTGTGAGAACCAGTTGTCTTCGCGCGCAAAACGCGCTGCCATACCAGAGTTGATTCCGGAAACAAGCATCAATAGTAGGAAGAGAATTAATGGTGTATCGAGAGGCTCAATAACCAATGAACCCGCAGTAAATCCGTCCGTAATCGCGTGCATACCTATCCACAGATTAGAAGCTGCAACTCCTAGTGCTGCTAGATTCCCGGATTCTCTGTGTAATGCAAGACCATGGAGTAGCAAAGTAGCCAGTAGAATCATCACTGCGACCCCTAACTCCCCTCCAATCGAGCCAGCAGTAGAACCAATTGCCAACAGAACGAGAGTTGCCTGTGCAGCGATTGCATCGTGATCATGCCGATAGGCAATGAATACGTTAAGCGCAACGAGCAATAACAATACAATCGCTAGAACTTCCACAGAAATTGGAAGGAATTCACCCAATTCCCAACGATTTAGCTCGATTGCAAGACCATAGAGGACTTTCATTGAAATTATGACCCAAGAAACACCAAGCAAATGCAGATTCTTATCGGGAATCCATCGTTCCCCTAAAGCGAATCCTGTAATTGCTAGAATGAGGAGCAATACCAATGAAATCAACGGGGGGAAAGCTGTTCCCGCAACTACACTTAGAAGACTGAAGACGAATATCATCGACACCATTAGCGACCAATTTACACGACGCTCGCCATCTTTTGCCATTGAGGTAACAATGTCATCTTCTGGAGCACTGGTCACTGTTCCGTCAGAAGAAATTGCTCCAGCTTCCTCTCCAGAGGCTTCTTTGAATGGGTCAAAGACATCTCCTAGAGCCTCATCCTCTTCTACAGTTTCATTTTTGTCGAAAGTGGGTGAATTGGGATCGGGTACTTCTTCGTAATCTTCTCCTAAACCTAGGTCTCCGATGTCGATGTTTGCACCGATTTTGAACCGACGTTCGCGAATCACGCTGTCGTCCTTCTCATCGTTCACGCGCTCGCGAGGAACGGCATTCTACGATAATCGCATCCCCGTCAAGGGTTAGTTGAATTACAATATCCTAGAGAAATCCGTTCGACGGGTTATCCGTAATGGTTGAAAGGTAAACATCTGAGGCGGGATACATGGAGAGCACCTCGCGCTCGTCCACAACCGCCGCCTCGGCGACCCCTCTGTCCACGCACGGATTGAATCCTAGCGGCTCAGTACATTGGAATCTGTCTTCCGATGAATTGCATGGAAGGGCAGTAGAGGGTGGTGAAGCAGAGATGACTGCTCATGGTGTTTTACTTGCAACCACCGGAGAACGAACTGGGCGTTCACCAAATGATCGATTCATAGTCGATGAACCAGGATATGCAGACCATGTTTGGTGGGGTAAGGTGAATCGTCCAACAAGTCGCTGGGTGTTTGAGAATCTTCTCAAGAAGGTGCAATCACACCTTGACTCTGCAGACCAATTATTCGTCAAAGATGCGCATTGTGGCGCAGACACAAACTACGCAATGCCAGTACGTCTAGTTACAGAGAAGGCATGGCATGCTGCTTTCTTCCACAATATGTTCGTTCGCAGTGAAACCTCTCAATTGAGCGATCACATTCCTGAATACACAATTCTACACGCTCCGGACTTACTTGCTGACCCCGAATTTGATGGAGTAAATTCCGGTGTCTTCGTGATATTAGCCTTAGATCGAGGTTTGGTAATTATCGGTGGAACTCATTACGCGGGAGAAATCAAGAAAGCCATCTTCACGATAATGAATCATATTCTCCCTGAAAGAGGTATCATGCCAATGCATTGCTCGGCAAATACAGATGGTGAGGATTCAGCCCTTTTCTTTGGATTATCCGGAACCGGAAAGACAACTCTTTCCGCAGATCCTCACAGGGCATTAGTCGGCGATGACGAACATGGTTGGTCAGATGATGGTGTATTCAATTTCGAAGGAGGGTGCTATGCAAAATTAATCGGTTTGTCCAAGGAAGACGAACCAGAAATCTATGCTACAACTCGAATGCCTGGAACTATCTTGGAGAATGTAATCCTAGATTCAAATGGAGTTCCAGATTTCGACGATGGAACTCTTACCCAGAATACTCGAGCGTCCTATCCAATTGAAGCCATAGAAAATAGAACCGAAGACTCTACCGCAGGCCATCCAAAGAACGTGGTTTTCCTGACTTGCGACGCCTTCGGAGTCCTACCTCCTCTTTCTCGATTGACCCCGGACCAAGCCGCTTACCACTTCATGTCAGGTTATACAGCAAAGGTTGCTGGGACAGAAATTGGAGTAACTGAGCCTCAGGCGACATTCTCGACTTGTTTTGGCGCCCCATTTATGCCCCGCCACCCGAGCATTTACGCTGATCTGTTATCGCAGAAGATTAGCGAGCAAAATGCTAATTGTTGGCTCATAAACACTGGATGGGTGGCCGGTGGATATGGCGAATCCAATCGGATCAAAATTCGCTGGACTCGCGCACTGTTAAATGCAGCACTGCGCGGTGACTTGGAAGATGTAATATTTGTAGAAGATGAGCGTTTCGGCTTCTCAGTACCCTTAGAATGTGAAGGTGTCCCTAGTGAAATTCTACAACCTCGGGAGACTTGGTCGGACAAGCAAAGATATGACAATGTGGCAAACCTTCTAGCGCAAATGTTTAGGGAAAATTTCCAACAGTATGAAGAAGGATGTAGTACGGAAGTTCTAGCCTCATCTCCAAAGGTTCTACTTTGATTCGTATAGAATGGAAGTGAATCTACATTCGAGAAAGTAAAATACGAGAGTATTTCTTTCAAAGCATGCGTAAACTATCCGCCATACTGTCAATAAGCATTCTATTGTTTATGTCATTATCTTTAGCCATTCAGGAAACAGAAAATTTACCTCCTTTAGAAGCCGAAATGAATACCCAAACAAACGTAGATGGCCCATTACATTTAGTCGACCCAAGCGTGTATTACGATAGTGTAAATGGTATGGATTATGATGCTGCAGGAAATCTCTATTTTGGTGGGACATTATGTGGTCGTTCAAGTGCCGAATTAAGCACTACCTTTGACTGTGAATTGACTTCCCAATCTGGGACTGAATCAACATTGAGTTTCGCTCCATCTTATGTTGCGGTGATGGATAATGAAGGAATCAGAACCGATGCCAATCTATTCCACAGCGGATATGGGGATCGAGTAGATGAGATAATTGTTCTAGAAAATGGGGATATATTAGTCGCTGGAGGTTTTTGTTGGCTTTCAAACGAGTGTTATTTCCAAGGTAATGGCATGTTACTTGAAGCACCAGGAAGAAACTTGGATGCATTTGTATTCAGAATGACTCCTTCAGGAGAGGTCATCTGGTCTCGAGCCTTCTGGTCAGCTGGAAATGATCTAATTCATAGCTTAGATGAGGGTCCAAATGGTGAAATATATCTTCAGGGAACATTTTGCGCAGATTATACTAGCTCATGTAGATTGAATTCAGTTGAAGGGGTTCAAGGTCCCCTCACTAAAGGCGGTGCTGATATTTTTATTGGCAAATTAACCTCTGATGGTTCTTTGACTTGGGTCAATACACTTGGGAGTTCTACAAATGATCATACTCTTGGAGGAGGTTATTGGTCTCTGCAGCAGATGGGGATTGTCGCTACATCTGATGGTGGCGTCTTAGTCACCGGTTCAGTTTGTCATGATAGCACATTTTTAGATACCTGCTCATTCCGACTGTCCCCCGATGATGTAATAACTAATCAAGATGGTTTTGTAGCAAAATATTCTGCAAACGGAAGCTATCAGTGGTACGAAAAAATCGGAGGTTCTGGAGTTGATTATTTACAAGTTACAGTGCCGATTGATGATAACAGAATATTGGTCGGTGGAAACCACTACTCCGCTAATTTTTCAGTTACAGGATTTTCAGTGAACAACTCAGGCTATTCTGATTCTTGGTGGGCTATTTTCAATCATCAAAATCAGGAATGGGAAGGCCTTTGGGATTCGGAAGATTCTGAAGATTCTTACATTCATTCAGCCTCAGTGGGGCCAAATGGCGATATTATTATCGCTGGTTCTGGCTGTTGGCAAGTTACACCATGTACAATCGAAGTCGCCGGAAAATCATACAATGGTCGAACTTACGGAATCGGTTGGGCATTGAAGGTTGATCAAGAGGCAAACAGCGATTGGATACGAGGTGTATATTCCACCACACGTGCTGCTTCCCCTGTGTCTCAAGTTTTGCAGAATGGCTATGGAGACATTGCAATGTCCATACCAAACTGTTTCAGCGATGAAAATACGAATGATTGTAATATCAAGATGGCGGGGCAGACTTTCAGTCCTGTTGATAATGGTACACTAATCCGAGTGATGATTACAGATTATGATAGAGATGGAATAGCCAATGCATTGGACGATTGTCCCGCGGGAGACGAAGGATGGACAAGTGACATCTCAAACGACAATGATGGCGATGGCTGCAATGATATCACGGAAGACTTGGATGACGACAATGACGGGTGGCCAGACTCAGAAGAAATTGCCTGCTCTCACTCGCCAACAGATGCATCTTCCATGCCAACCGATAGTGATAGCGATGGAATCTGTAATTACAACGACAATGATGACGATGACGATGGTCATCTTGACGTCGAAGATGATTTCCCCTACAACCCCGAAGAATGGGTAGACAATGATATGGATGGCATTGGAGATAATGAGGACGACGACGACGATAATGATGATTGGAAAGATNATCAAGACGCCTTCTCGAACGAAGCATGCGCCTACATTGATTCGGATGGAGATGGTCGCCCGGATTCTTTCGTGATTCCAAATTGTCCCACTTCTTTAGAGGAAGATACCGATGATGACGGAGATGGAGTTGAGGATATTGTAGATGCTTGGCCATTGGATCCAGCAATGGGTTTGGATACAGATGGTGACGGCCTTCCAGACAGACATAAATCTGGGTTAACCGGTTCAATAGAGGAAGATACAGATGACGATAACGATGGATATCTGGACACAGAAGACGACTTCCCACTTGATGCTAATCGCTGGTTAGACAGCGACGGTGATGGTATTGATGATTCAATGGATGCCGACAGAGATGGCGATGATTGGAGCGATTTGGACGAAGAGGAATGTGGAACAGACTCAATGGATGGTGAAGATTGGCCAACAGATTCAGACAATGATGGAATCTGCGATACAATGGATAAGCAAGGAATCACGGAACTATTTTCAGGTGGAATTGGAATCGCCTTCGCAATTTGTTTCCTGCTGATTCTAGGTGCAATTGCCTATTCTAGAAATGAATCGTCCCTAATGGAATCAGAATCTCAGATTCCCCCTCCTCCATCACTAGAAGAGGTATTGGAAGTAGAAGTCGAGGAAGATTCTGATTAGAACGGCAAACCATTTCTGTTAAATCATGAATTGATTTGACTCAATTGTGCGCTTCAACCCAGTTGTGATATTGGCGGTATTCTTGCTGTCATATTCGTCGGTTGGATGCCTCTCCAATTCGGAAGAAAATAGCGGTATTGAAATGGTGGTAAATTATGATTCAACAAATGGCACGATTGTTGAAACATACGTCGATGGAGAGTTAGAATCCACATCGAACATCATCCTGGATTTCGATTTTTCAAAAACAATATCGGAGTACCAGCTAGTCAGTTTTGGAATTGACCCCAATGATGGTCGAAGCCCAATACTTGTAGCCCCAGAATCATCACAAACGGTCTCGGTTGAATTCTCTGAACACGGAATATACTATCTAGAGGCATTTACTATTGATGAGATGGGAGCGAGAGAGAACCTGCCAATTGTTGTAAGAATCGAACTCAATATCGAATGGAATGAAGATACAACGAATGAGCCAGATTCACTTGAAATTGATTCTATACCGAAGAATGGGGGGCCATATCCTTCGATGATAATCATCGACTCAGATGTAGAAAATCCTGAACTAATCGAGAATGTGGGAGGCGGCAGAGAAGTGGAAATCACTTGGCGTCTTTTTGACGAAGCGGACGATGCTTGCTTGATTCGTCCAACCACTGTTGACGAGGGGGAAATCGCAAATTGGAAGGTACATCACAGAATAACAAACGAAGTTCACGACCTAAGAATTAGTTATGATAGTGGTCAAGATTACATAGACATAGATCATTCGATCTCAATTCTATATGAGGAAATCGAATCTCTACCAAATCCTTGAGATAAAGACGGATGTGGCCAATAACAATGTCTTCTGAACTGCATGTCGTAACCGGAGCCTTCGGTTATAGTGGCAGATGGATAGCCAAGCAACTCCTCTCCGAAGGCAAACAGGTTCGTACCCTCACCAATGCAGCCGCTCGAGATGATCCATTCGAAGGCGCTGTGGAAGTTCACCGATTGAATTTCGAGGATTACGAATCATTGGTCGAGTCTCTGAGAGGCGCAGACGTACTCTACAATACATATTGGGTGCGTTACAACGATAATCAACGGAATTTTGATCATGGAATCGCTGTTCAAAATTGCAAGAAATTGTTCGATGCTGCTACCGAAGCAGGAGTTAGGAGAGTAGTACATTTCAGTGTTGCAAAACCTGATCAAGCCCCTGGTTGGACTTACTTCGCAGGTAAGGTAGAGACCGAGAGGTTACTCAGGGAATCTGGCCAATCATACGCCATTGTCCGTCCAACGGTATTCTTTGGCGGTGGCCGAAATGTTCTGATCAATAATATCGCTTGGATAATGAGAAAATTCCCAATATTCGGGGTATTCGGTTTTGGAAAGTATCCTATCCAGCCAGTGCATATCCGGGATGTAGCAAGGGTGTCGATTGAACTTGGAGCAAGTGATGAAAATATCACCAGAGATATTGCCGGACCAGAGAGATTTACCTACAGGGAATTTGTATCCTTGATAGGAAAGAGTATGGAAGTAAGCAGATTGATTATTCCAATCCCTCCAATCGTTGGTTGGTTAGCAGGGCAGATAATGGGAATATTCCTGCGTGACCGAGTCATTACCAGAGCAGAGATTCGTGGATTGATGAACGGCTTGGTGGCATCTGAGGAAGAGCCATTAGGAGATATTACATTCAGTGAGTGGATTAAAAAAAATGGCTCAGATTTGGGTATAGAATATCAGAACGATTTACGAGAAAGAAGGTATACCAAATAATCACAATAAATCGCAGTGGAAATCATCCCACAATGGTAATATAAGAACCAAAAATAACGTCAAAATATGCCCAAATACATGTTTTCAGGGAGCTATACTAGTGAAGGCGTGGCTGGACTACTGGCAGAAGGTGGAACAGCCCGAAGAGATGAGGCCGTGAGGATTGCAGAAATGCTCGGCGGAACTCTAGATGCGTACTACTGGTGCTATGGAGATACAGACTTCATGTGCATCATGGATGTACCAGATAGTGCAAAAATCGCTAAGCTAGCACTTCATATCGGAGCATCTGGTACTTTCAGTGGAAAGCTAACCCCTTTGATCTCAGTGGAAGAGATGGACGATATCTGCAATGCAGATATCGGAGATTTCAGACTTCCCGGTCAATGAATCAACACAATTTACAAGATAACCCCTCATCCATCTAATGGTATGAGGCGACGAGCTCTAACCGGTTTCTTTCTTGTCTCCCTGTTTTTTCTATCGATGGCGCTGCCAATTAGTTCAGCACAAGTAGAGAATCCAACCCCTACTTGGGTCGACTGCTGGGCTAGTGAGGATCAGATTTCAGAAGAAATGTACGAATTCTGTAATGAACATCATTCAATTGCTCCAGAAAAGAGACTTTATGGAATCCGTTGGGTGTTCCTAAATGTATCACAGGATAAGATCCCTAATGACTGGGTAGATATCCAACTCAACAATCTAAATGCTGTATTTTCAAAATGGAATTTTCGCTTTCAAACTAGTGAACGGGTCGTCATTGAAGATGCCGTAGCAGAATCGGATGATTATCATCAAAAGTGGACTTTGCGCGAAATATTACCAGATCTTCGAGCTCAGTTAGGACTGTCCGATGAAGAGGAACAAGCACTAATTGATCTCAAGGAACAGTTGGCGGAAAGGCACGTTTCACAAAGGTCTCTAGATGAATTAACTCTAGATGAAGAATTCAACACAGCAAGCGCATTTCGTCTTGCATCAAGGGCACGTTCAGAGGATATCACCGTGGTTATTAGACCAAATTTAGACGCAGGAGGAAAAAGCGGAGGTCCTAATGATGAATTCCAATCTGCCGATGGTGGAGCAGTCGAATTAAATACAAATTTACTCAGCAGTGGTGCACTAACCACATTACCACACGAAATGGGTCACTACTTTGGCCTTAGCCATACCCACGTCTTAGGATTCAATACCCCCGAAGCAAAGTTCGATTTCAACAACCTATGGAGTAGGATGGAATTCGGTGGAGATGCCTTACGTCGTGCAGTTGGGGAAGATTACTCTCAGCCATTCGGAGAACAATGGATTCCATACTCTGCAAGCGATCAGGAGGTAGAGGAATTTAATCAGCTAATCCCAGAGTCATTGGTATGGCCAGTGTGGAGATTAAC
>JAKUOA010000006.1 GCA_022451235.1 Candidatus Thalassarchaeum sp.
GTATCACAATGGACTATGTTGATGACGAATTAATGTGGAGCGCATTACTTGCCAGTTTTCCCTCTTTTATTATATTCGGAATCGTGGTTGAGGGATTGGTTAATCGTTCAAAGCAAATTGTAAGCGATGATATTGCCGATGTAGATTCCCGATAGTATTCCGCTTCCCATCCACAGTCCAATTCTGAATGGTGGTAAATGGCTAGTTTGTATCGAGATAGTACTACTAATCCAGAAAATGATTACAGGAACCATCCACACAAAGAAAAGAGCGATTGGAAAGTAAGAGATTGACATTCCAATCCAGATGCCAGCAATCATCTCCACTTTTCGTTCAGTGGCCGAATCCGGCAGAAATAGCAAACCTATTGCCAAACAGGCACTAAGCCCAACTGGACCCATCAGCGATGACTCATCAAAAAAAGAGTGTTCGACTAGATATGGCAATGAGCCAGCCACTAATCCCATTGAAAGAGGATAAAACCAGAGGCTAGTAGGTCGCCTTCCGTCCCAATGCATGATAATGTGCGACTGAAAGTCCCACATCAAGGTGCTGAATTTATGCGGAAGGTTTTCTTTAGATTTCAGGACCTCATCAGTTCATGGCGAAGGGCCAGATAGTCGCGGGATGCCTTGCTCCACACCCTCCACACCTAGTTTATGCGGACAACCCGCCGCAAAATGAGGCGTATTCAGAGGGAGGTTGGGAAACACTTCGATGGGGTTATCAACGCCTCGCTAGAAAATTGAAGGATATTGATTATGATGCGATTGTAATCTTCACCCCACACTGGCAGACCTACATCGGAACTCATTTCTTAGGTCTGCCCGAATTCAAGTCGAAATCCGTTGATCCGGTATTCCCGAATTTATTTCGCTATAATTATGA
Source organism: Candidatus Thalassarchaeum sp. (assembly GCA_022451235.1). GTDB lineage: Archaea > Thermoplasmatota > Poseidoniia > Poseidoniales > Thalassarchaeaceae > MGIIb-O1. Next base: position 889 of record JAKUOA010000006.1, read on the forward strand.
TTTACAAGTCGACGTAGAACTCTCGGAAGCCATGCGAGATGCTGCCTCTGAGGAAGGCATCATCACCAAGATGATGACAAACCCAGATTTCCGAGTCGATTACGGCACTATTACCAGTTGTCATTTGCTAAATCCTGAATGGGACAAGCCTATTGTGACAATTTCCAGTAATCGTAATACTCACTATTATTCTCCTGAAGTAATGATTGAGCAAGCAACTGCACTCGGTCGCGCTTGTGCAAAAGCGATTGAGGAAAGTGGCAAGCGCGTGGTATTGGTCGCAAGCCACTCACTTTCTCATCGCCACTTTGTCGAAGAAGCACCATTACCTGAAGATATGAGCAAGGAGCATATCTACAATCATAGCCAATACGTTTGGGATATGAAAATCGTCGAGATGATGCGTGAGGGAAAGAGTCGAGAAGTAATCGATATCATGCCAGAATTCACCGAGCAAACAATTGCTGAAACAGAGGGTGGTGGCTTGATTTGGATGCTCGGAGCAATGGGATTCCCTGACTTCCCTGCTGAGATTTACGGCTACCAATCTGTAATCGGAACGGGAAACGTAATCGCTTGCTGGGATCCAAACGACGATACCCGTGAGTATGTTCTTTGAGGTGAGATGATGAGTGAAACAAATGAACCTGAGATTCTCTTTGGAATCTATTGTCCACCTCACCCTCAACCACTTCTTTCTCCTGAAGCAAGTGAAGGATACAGCAATCTTCGAGCCGCTTACGATGAATGCCGGAAGCGAATTGAAGAAAGCGAGGCAGATATCATAATCGTTTATTCAACCACATGGCCAAGTATAATTGGGCATCAAATTCAAGCCTTGGAAAAGGCGGTGTGGACTCATGTCGATGACGATTTCCACTATCTTGGTAGTATGCCATATGAATTCCACATGGATACTCAATTCGCTCATTCAATGAGGGAGAATTGTGAAAAGAGAGGATTGGAAGCTAGAACGGTCGAGTATGAAGGATTCCCAATTGACACTGGCTCAGTGGTTGCTTTGCAATTATTGAACCCTGAAAATCGAATTCCAACCTGCATTCTCTCTAGCAACATGTACTCTAATCGTTCTGAGACAATCGTTCTAGGTAAGGCCGTGAGAGATACACTGGCCCAACAAAACAAGAAGGCGGTAGTCGTAGTAGTCTCAAGTCTCTCTAATCGTATGTTTACAGAACACATAGATCCCAAAGAGGACAGAATCCACTCTCAGAAAGATGATGATTGGAATCGTAAGATTTTGGAGTTCTTCGATGATGGAAGATTAGAGGATTTGAGTCAATTGAGCCGTGATATACACGGACAAATTAGAGTTCAGAAAGTAGTCGCATACAAGCCTGCTTGGTGGCTTGCCGCAACCATGGGACAGCACAACAACTACGATGGCGAAGTACTCGCTTACGAAGCACTGCACGGAAGTGGAGGGGCAGTCATTACATTGACCCCATCGACAGGTTCGGTCGGTGACAAGGAGTTCGACGAGGATGATGTTGAATTCTACAGAGGAGATCGAAATGTCCTCGATAAGGGGATGCTAGAATGACCTCGGAAGAGCCAAGTCCGGAAGAAGAGGAAGAAGTGTCTTTCTTACATAGACTTGAGATGATTAAAGATCTAATCGAGGCTCCTGATGAGGTAATTGAGGCTCTGTACGATGGATATGGGAAATCAATGTTGTACACAGCTGGTGGTGCAGCCGGGGCTGCTGCTGGTGTTGCAGTAGGTGGACCTGTTGGTGGCATAGTTGGCGGAGTCGTTGGAAAGAAAACTGCAGGCAAGTTCACCAGCGATGACGGACCAAAATATTCTGAAAATGCCCCTACTGCTGTTGGAGCCTATCCCCACGCTTATCGAGTTGGAAACTTACTTTTTGTCAGTGGAATTGGGCCTCGTCAGCCAGAAACCAATGAGATTCCAGGCGGTCCTATCCGTGACGCTGATGGTAATCCTCTAGATTACGACATTCGTGCTCAAACAAGGGCCGTAATAGAGAACATCAAGACAATCTTGGAGGATGCCGGCTCATCACTAGACAAAGTCGTAGACTGCCTCTCTTTCCTAGTAGATATGGATCGAGACTTCGCCGGCTACAATGAAGTATACGCCGAGTACTTTTCTGAGATTCTCTGTGCCCGTACCACAGTCGCCGTACGAGCACTTCCTACCCCGATTGCGGTTGAATTGAAAGTAATCGCTAAGGTTTAGGACCCAATTAATTGGTAGTCATCACTGAGTGGTGTGGCTCCAGTTTCCATGGAAATTATCTGGCCATCCTTGAAGCGCATGAATGACAGAACCGCTTCGGAATCGGAATCATTTGCAAAGTGAACAATGGAATGTGCAACACCAGCCTCCTCATTTTCGAATAGTATTCTTTCATGTTCAGAAGTTGGTCTGTTGTCGCCACCAGCGAATCCCAAAATGTCGGATTTACTCATGGTTATTCCACCAACGTGTGGATTGAAAACGCAATCGTCATGGATGATTTTTGCTAGTGCTTCTGTATCTCCATTTTCCCAGGCCTTGTTGTATGCTTCGATAATCGACATATTTCAGCCGAGAGATAATTTGTGTATAATCCAATAGGGCTAACACTTCTCAAATATTTTTTCCCAACAATACCGAATTTACTCCAAACTTGATGATTCACAAGTTGGTGGAGCAATTACTGGGTTACAAGCAATGGGACCGTTGGGGACTTGCACCCAATATTCGATTCCATCAACTTTAGCCGGATAATCAGTTGAGATTGAATGTGCGCCGACTGCAAAGGCGGCATCTCGACGAGCAGTGTCGTTATTGTCGGCCTCGCCGTCTTCCGCATTGTCGGCTCGACTCCTAACAATATAGCCCTCTTCAACAAGTCGAGTAATCTCCGATCCCATTCCAATGGGGTCGGTCTCGGAATAGAATGCCGCTGTGTCACTTGCCTCATCATTCATAGTAAACATTAGCGAACCATTCAATCCAGGATATGTGTCGACATATGCTTCACGTACTTCATTTTCAGCTAGTAGGATGAACATAGCCTTCCCTCGAGAGTCATCTAGTAATGGCCAACCACTTGTGGTGACCGCTTCTCTAAGAGTGGCCGCATCTCCTCTGACATCATCAGGAGTGATAGTCTTATCACGAGGCCACCATTCACCGATTTCAGTTTCGATTTTTTCCAGCATATCTTGTAATTCAAGGACTACTGTATCATCGGTGCTTGATCGAACCCATTCTTTTGGTTCTACCCAAATCATTAGTGGAACGTGGTTTGGATTCTCGTTTGACCAAGTAAGAAGTGTGTTCAGACAATCTTCGAAGGTCGCGCAATTACTTCTGAAGTCATATTGATTGTGATAGACGTACAATTGCCCGCGAGGATCCCACCAGACATCCAATTCAAACTGTCTAACTCCGAAATCTTCGGCTTGAACATCCAACGGCTCGTGTGTGTAATCATAGGCCCTTATCGTCGGTCCAAACGGCTCGATATGGTAGGAATTGTGAGTGCCTAGAACTTGGATATGATTGATTCTAAGTGGCTCCGGTTCATTGAATACACCATCACCGGAGCGAAGAAAATCCAAGCAACCCGCAAGCGGAGACGCTAGCAAGAGGCAACACAGAGCGAGTGCGGTAGTCCTCATCTTCAACCCATGAGTAGGGCTTCAGTGGATGAAAGATTCGCTTATTCAGCAACAGCCACAGCTATCGTCACAGCGAACTTCGACAACTTCTACACTGAACTTGAGAGTCTTTCCAGCCATTTGATGATTAAAATCTACAGTGACAACGTCATCTGAAATTTCTGTAACTGTAAAGGGTAAGGGTCCTTGGGGCGTTTGAGCAGCCATCATTACTCCTATCTCGAGAGGCATTTCAGACGGGAATTGATCACGCGGAACCTGCTGAATTGCATCGTCAGAGCGCTCTCCGTAAGCTCGGTCAGGGGTTAGTGTGAATTCTCTCTTTTCACCAACTGCTGCTCCCATCATTTCTTGTTCGAATCCTGGAATCATTTGCTGCTTTCCAACTTGGTATGCTAGGGGGTCCTTCCCTTCGCTGCTGTCGAACACCTCACCGTCAGGAAAACTTCCTGTATAGTGCACTACTGCTATGGTTCCATTCTCAATTGCCTGCGACATAGAAACCCCGTGCTAATCCTCCCTTCTAACTCTGTGGGTGTAAATTTCAAACAAATTTGTTTTTTTTCTGAGTAAGCGATAGGCAATGTTCAACACCATTCGATTTTTCGAAGGAGTGTGAAAGTCAAGGGCCCGGATGACCTAGCCGGAATCGTCCTCAAGTCTGATTCTGAAATGGATGATGCTCTTGAGCGGAAACTTGGGCTAGGCGCTGTTGTAATTATTTCACTCTCAGCTATGCTCGGCTCGGGTCTCTTTGTTCTACCAGCATTAGCGATGTTAGAGATGGGTGGCGGTACCAATCCAGTTGGCGGGGTCTGGCTTGCCTACCTCTTAGCCGCAATAATTGTCTTGCCCGCAGCGGTTTCCAAATCTGAGTTGGCAACGGCAATGCCAACTTCTGGAGGCTCATACGTATACGTCCAGAAGACGTTTGGCCCGATGTTTGGTACAATTTCGGGTCTTGGATTATGGGCGAATTTCATGCTTAAATCTGCATTTGCACTTATCGGTTTCAAAGCTTATCTTTGGGTAATCGAAGAAATTCTGGGAATCAAAATTAATATCGAAATCGCTGCATTAGTTCTATTGGCTATAATCGTTGGAATTAACATTCTTGGTGTTAAGCGTATCAAAAAGGTGCAGACGCCAATAGTTTTGATTTCCGTCAGCTATCTGCTAGCATTGTGTGCCTACGCCTTGGTAACTGTAGAGATGAACTGGGACAATGTGTTTTCCAGAGACGCCTTCGGTGCTGATTGGGAAGCTGTGGCCCGAACTTCGGCATTCGTGTTCGTTTCTTATGCTGGGGTCACAAAAATAGCAGCAGTTGGTGGTGAAATCAAAGACCCTAGCAAAAACATTCCAAATGGAATCCTTCTGTCTTTGCTAGTAAGTACTCTTCTCTACGTAATTGTGACCTTGGTTATGGCTGCATCACTCGACCCCACTCTCTTCATGGACTCTGATAATGCAGGGTACGCTAGAGAGGATCCAGTCTACGTATTTGCAGAAGATATTGGTGGAAAAGAAATCGGTATCATCGCTGCTTTACTTTCAGTATTGACGATGACTTCCATGTCGCTAGCCGGAATAATGGCATCATCTCGGTTCCCATATGCAATGGCCGCAGATAAGCTTCTTCCCTCCTTCTTAGAAAAGGTTCACAAAGAGTATCAAACCCCTTATTGGGCTATCATTGTGACTGGATTATCTATGGCTGCAGCGATAACATTCCTTCCAGTAAAAGACGTGGCTAAACTTGCTTCAGGCTTCAAAATCATGATTTTCATAGTCATTAACGCCTGTGTGATTGTTCTTCGAACCGCATCGCGCTCTCACACATGGTATGCGCCTGAATGGAAATCTCCGATGTATCCATTCTTCCAAATGCTAGGAATCATTGGTGGATTTGTTCTACTATTTTTGATGGGTGAAAAGGCACTAATTGGAGGCGGCGCTGCAATTATATTGGGTCTAATTATTTGGAAAGGCTACGGAGAAAAACACGTCGATCTTGAGATTACACCCTGGCAAACTTTTGGTTTACAATATACTGATCCAGAAGAAGTAGAAACACGTCGAAGGCTAACAGCATTCTATGCTGCTGATATTGACGGAAATGGGGAACTTAATGTCGAGCAATATCTTTCCGCCATGGATGCATTGGGGTATACCCCCGATGCAGAGCGTGAATTGAGGACAGTATTCGATGAGGCAGATACCGACGGAAATGGAATTATCGATATTAATGAGTTCCTTGTAAGCGTTGCAAAGCATGAATCAAATGATTAAGAAAGTTCGATTAAATCGATTTCGAAGTCGAAATACATCGTCGGTTGATTGAAGGCCACAACCACGCTCGCAAGTTCCCAAGTGGTGAGCAGATGGCAATCTCCAGTCGCGCCAAGAAGGTCACGACACACACCCTGCAGGCGATGAAGCAAGCCGGTGAGAAAATCACTATGCTGACATCATACGATTACTCCTTAGCAAGGTTAGTCGATGCAGCCGGAATTGATGTGATTCTGGTTGGAGACTCTGCTTCTAACGTAATGGCTGGTAACGAGACTACCGTTCCGATTACTCTCGAACACATGATCTACCACGCTCAGTGTGTAGTCAACGGTGTTGACCGTGCTTTGGTCGTAGTCGACATGCCATTCGGCAGTTACCAAGGTGATTCCAAGACCGCACTTGACTCTGCAATTCGCATAATGAAGGAATCTGGAGGTCACGCGGTCAAACTAGAGGGTGGAGAAGAGGTCGCTGAGTCAATTCAGAGAATTGTCAGCGCAGGTATCCCCGTACAGGGTCACCTTGGCCTGACACCCCAATCAATCTACAAGTTTGGAACATACACCGTTCGCGCAAAAGAAGAAGCTGAGGCGGCTCAACTGCTGAAGGATGCAAAGGCAATTGAAGCGGCGGGGTGCTTTTCCGTAGTTTTTGAGAAGATTCCAGCCGACTTAGCCGCTAAGATCAGTGCCGAATTATCGATTCCAACGATTGGAATAGGAGCTGGCCCTGATTGTGATGGGCAGGTCTTGGTTCTACACGACATGCTCGGAATCACCAAGGATTTTAGTCCAAGATTCCTAAGGCGTTATGCAGACTTGGGCGAGTCTATCGATGGAGCAGTGAAACAATACATCACAGATGTCCAAAGTGGAGAATTCCCCAATGCTGACGAGTCCTATTGATGTCTCAAAGCATATCGGAGGGAACCTTCAAGGACACCCGACGCTGGATGCTGAGGGACGGCCATGAGCGAGATGTGGGTTGAGCGACACCGACCGCAGACGGTCGCAGACATCAAAGGCCAGAAAGCGGTTGTCGATAGGCTTGTGGCTTATTCACAAAAACAAACCTTCCCTCACCTACTTTTCGCCGGTCCTCCTGGTACTGGAAAGACGACTGCTGCTCTTGCATTGACCCGTGATGTGTTCGGTGAAAGTTACCGAATGAATCTGCTGGAAATGAACGCAAGCGATGAGCGTAAATTAGAATCGATTCGAACCAAAGTCAAGGGCTTTGCAAAAACGGCTCCAGTCCCTGGAACTTCGTTCAAGGTAATTTTTCTTGACGAAGCCGACGCTTTGACTCCTGACGCTCAAGGGGCACTTCGTAGAATTATGGAGCAACATTCCCAGACGTGCCGATTCATTCTTTCCTGTAATTATTCATCGAAGATAATCGAGGCGATTCAATCTCGTTGCGCAGTATTCAGGTTCCGTCCACTCGCCGAAGATCAAGTCGATGAGATGATTCGCAGTGTAGCATCCTCGGAGGATATCACCTTGGAAGACGAGGCTGCTGAGGCGATTGTTCACGTCAGTTTGGGCGACCTGAGGAAAGCGATTACTGCTCTACAGGTTGCCGCTTCGCTTTCGTCAACTGTGACTCGCGATCTAATTTACGAAACCACTGCAACAGCCCCTCCAGAGGAGCTGCATGGTTACTTACTCGCCTGCAAGGAAGATGGATTCCAACCAGCTCGTCGAAGACTCAAGGGGCTGTTGGATAAGTACGGATTAGCAGGTACTGATATGGTCAATCAATTGCATAGAGGATTGGGAGAAGTTGCCTTCCTTGATGAAAAGCAAAAGTTGGCTGTTACAGAAGCTATGGCTGAGACAGATTTTCGGATGGTCGAGGGTGGTGGAGAGGCATTACAACTCGACGCAATGACTGCAACGATTTGTTCCCTAATCGGCAATTAAGATTCTATCAAGAGCCAGTCCACTCGTCATACATTGTATCCCATTCTTTTTCTCCGTTAAGTCCACTAAATGTTCCAGAAAAATTGTGAGCTACGGTTGGAATTATTTTCCCTCCGATGTTTAATGCTCCACTATGACAACCTTTGCCAATTGTTTTCATCGGTTGAAACTCATCTATTCCATATAATTCTTCAAAAATAACTCTTGGTTTTTTTCCATTAAGTTGGATAAATTTGGGTTGAATTAATTGGACAACCTCTTCGAACACCGACCTATAGTCTAGGAACATATCTTCAGAAGAATATGCATCTAGAAGAGAATCTAAATCCATTTCATCGGTTTTTGAAAACCAAGGCACTGCATCCATTGATTGTACATGATTTATCCACGGATTTTCTACACCATACCAATGTTTACGGAACATTTTTCCAGGAAAAGTGTAGTGTTTACCATACTTCATTCCATTTGTGAAGTATTTTCTCCTTTGACTAACATATTCTTCAAATGCTGATTCGTCTCCTGAATGAAATCTATTGATAGAAGAAATCGATGGCCCGAACTCCTTGTGATTTGGCGGAATAGTGGAGTCTTGGAAACGTGGATTGATTCCAATGAATAGTGTACTATCTCCTCTTACTTTGGCCCATGGATCACCTGTAAATGGAATTGGAGGTATGTCATTTCGTAAATCCGCAGTTAGCTTATTTTTGTTTGAAACATTGTTATTCAACCACAGTACATCGTCTCGGTAATTTCTAGCCATAAAATTCCGAGTGGCATGGTACAGTCCATCTCTTGGAGTACTCATCAAACGCTGAGAAGATGTCGACATCAAATAGATTCAGGCGGTCGCAACTGTGACTACGGCAATCCTGTAGGTCCTTTCCCAGACATTCTCTTCCCAAGGATCCCCTACTTCACTCAAACGAACTTTGATTTCATATTGACCGGGAGTAAGACTTCCCAAATCCCATGCTAAGCCAATATCCTCTGAGTGTTTGATAACCACCGGATTACCCAATTTATCAACACTAACCCATGAATTGTTCACCGAGTCGAAAGTAGCCCTAGCTTCGGTTAAATCTGATGCAGTACCATTTGCAAGTTCGTCAACGAACGCTCCGTATTTCCAAAAACTGACTTGCACAGTCGCGTTTTCTGCGTCCACATTGTCCCTTACTGCCATTCCTAGCACAACATCAACGGTTCCTTGATTCAAGGCAATTGTGTAGGTTCCATCTATCCATCCTACGTACTCAATAGAATCTGTATTCTGGACATCTATTCCATCAGCAAGCGTTGGTGGGGCAATATCAGCAAGTGGTGGGTTAACCAAGAGGAATGAGATTGCTAACCAAGAGAAAATGTACAGAAAACTTGCTCTAAACCAGTTTCCTCCATCATAACGGTCTGACCATTTGTTTGGAATCAATAACTTGTGCATGGTTGGGAGAATTACAACTAGAGATAATGGAAGCACCCAAAGAATTGCTTCAGGTTCGCTTAACGTCGGCATTACTACGTATCTCATTATGAGACCCATTGTCAATCCGAATACAATCACTAACCACATGGAAAAAGCATCTGCTTTTTCTTTCTCGAATGCTTCTTCAGGTTCGAATGGCTCAATTTTTCGGCTCTTCACTTCCTCTTTTTTCGAATCCGAGCCCTTTGGGCGTTTCTTACCCGAATATGCGCTTGCGCGCAGGGCGGAATCGACGTCGACCACGAATGTCGGAAGCCCCGCTATTCATCAAGGGTATGGACGGCACCGGTTGATTCTCAAATCCCAAAATTAGCAATAACGATATGCAGTACATCACATGACGGTACATGGAAAACCGGCCGCGACTGATTACACCAGTATTGGTCGTCGGCTGTCTAATCGTTCTGGTTGGCTTCGCGATTAGAGCCTCCTTCGGAGTATTCCAGATCCCAATTCAAGAGGAGTTCGACTGGCCTAGAGCGGAGTTCAGCCTAGCAATCGCAATCCAAAACTTGGCTTGGGGGTTCGGTGCCCCGTTCTTTGGTGCATTCGCTGAAAAAATAGGTGACAGAAAGGCGATCATCCTCGGAGCCGTTCTCTATGCCATAGGTCTAGTTTTGACTACAGGAGCGACTTCACCATTAGCCATTCAATTCTACGAAATCCTCGTAGGATTCGGTATCGCAGGCACAGGATTCGGAGTGATTCTAGCCGTTGTTGGTAGAGCCAGTGCCCCCGAGCATCGTTCGATGAGTCTAGCCATTGCCACCGCGGCTGGGTCGGCTGGTCAGATAGTAGGGCCGATGGTTGCCGTAATTCTTCTCGAAAGCATGGCTTGGCAATCGGTATTCATGATATTCGCCGCGTCAATTCTTGCAGTTTTACTTCTTCTTCCATTCATGCGCGCACCTGAGCGTGCGGCTAAGGAAGAGATCGAGGAAACTCTCGGAGAAATACTCAGAATCGCCCTCAAGGATCCGTCTTACATGATGATTTTCGTTGGCTTCTTTTCCTGTGGTTATCAATTGGCTTTCATCACCGCACACTTCCCTGCATTAGTAACAGAGATGACATTCGCTGAATCGATAGAGAGCAGTGGTTGGTGCGGCGACCTCGGAATCGATTCAACTGCCGCACTTGGTGGATTAGCGATTTCAGTAATTGGAGCGGCCAATATACTCGGAACTCTGTTAGCCGGTTGGGCCGGCAATAGATACGGAAAGAAGTGGCTCCTATCTGGGATTTATGCCGGTCGTTCAATCGCTGCAGCTTGGTTCATAATGACTCCAATTACAGCCAATACTGTGATTATTTTCTCCTTCGCAATGGGCTTCCTTTGGCTTGCAACTGTACCATTGACCAGCGGCTTAGTAGCACATATTTACGGGCTAAAGTACATGGCAACTCTGTATGGCATAGTCTTCTTTTCACACCAATTAGGAAGTTTCGTTGGAGTATATCTTGGTGGAGTATTGTATGACATGTCAAATAGTTACACAACGGTTTGGTGGATAGGAATAGCAGTAGGTGTTTTCTCCTCGCTAATCCATTTACCCGTGAAGGAAGAATTCAGACTAACGAAGCCCGAACCGTCCCCTGCATGACTGTAATGCTCAAATGGGGTAGTCAGTTGGAGCGAGATATTGCCGGGGTGGCGTAGTTGGTAGCGCGTCGGACTCATAGGGTACAGATGACGGGAATTTTCCTGTCGTCACGATCGATGAGCGCACAAGCCTAACCGAAAATGTCTGAGACATCCGAAGGTCGCGGGTTCAAGTCCCGCTCCCGGCACCAAATATCTTTTCTGAGATTTTTTTTCCGGAATCGACAAATCACAAAGCCACCTCCCAGGCTCGTGCAGGAGTATTCGATTTCCGAATGGGAAAACCTCAGTGGAGCATTCGAGAGAATGTTTGATCAGCTTGGAGAAGTCAAAGTCACTGAGTCTTCCTTGGAGTTCACATCATTCGCCTCAGATGTTGCAACAGGAATATCTCTCACGCGGGAAGGAGCCATGCTCGCAAACATGCCGCTTCATGGAATCGATTCCAAATTTGACAGAGTTGTAATTGACAAACCGATGGAGAGTATGAGGATGCTCGGCTCAAATCTAGACTATACTTACAGGGTACCTCCTGCAATACTCAGGAGGCGTCGCAAGTTCAAAGGTCTCAGAAGTCTATGGCCACTGAGATGATTGATTCTCTAACCAAGAATTGAAAACAGTCACTCGTAAGCCCATTCGCCGTTTCTCATTACTGGAATTCTGTCACCATCTTGGGTGACTCCATCTATATCTAATTCTCCAGAACCAATCATCCAATCTACGTGGATGTTTGACGAATTTCCGCCTGCGGCAACAACTGCTTCTGGATCCTTACCGATATCTCCCTTGAAGCACTTCGAGTAACACTGACCTAATGCGATGTGGCAGGATGCATTCTCATCGTAGAGCGTATTGTAGAATAGTAGTCCAGAAGCACTGATTGGAGATGAGTGAGGTACCAAAGCAACCTCGCCGAGTTTTCTTGCTCCTTCATCGGTGTCAATCAATTGTAGGAAAACTTCCTCGCCAATATCTGCTTTAGCTTCGACAATCTTTCCTTCCTCAAATCGAACTTCAATTCCATCGATTAGTGTGCCTCTATGAACCAGTGGTTTGGAAGCACGAACTGTACCGTTTACTCGATCAGCGTGAGGGGTTGTGAAGACTTCCTCGGTCGGAATATTTGGAGTGCATGTAATTCCATTTCGTGATGTGCTGGCTCCACCCTTCCATGCGTGGCCATCTGCTAGACCAAGCGTTAGATCAGTTCCTGGTGCGGTGTAATGTAGGGAGTGGAAATTTTGTTCATTCATCCATTCCTGACGTGCGGTCAATGTTGCTTGGTGTTCTTTCCATGCAGCGATTGGGTCGTCATTATCAACTCTTGAAATTGAGAAAATGGCTTCTGCTAAAGCGGCTACTGCCTCGTCATCACTCTTGTCAGGGAAGACTTGCTTCGCCCATGCAAGACCAGGGTAAGATACGATATTCCAATTGGTCACGAAATTAGTAATTGGCTCCATCGCTGGCTTAGCGGCCATTGACATCGATTTTCCTGCTCTTGCGACTCGAGCAGGGTCCTGCTCAGCCAGAAGTAGAGGGTTAGCGGCTGATACAGCAAGCCTTGCAGTATTGTCGTTGTAGGCTTCTCCCATCGCCTTGAACATCCAATCTGGAGCACGGTCAAGACTCTCATCGGTAGCGTGCTCATATCGGGTGAGTTGTAACTCATCATCGCTCAAAATTGTAGAGACAACTCCGGCTTCATTCTTGTAGGCTTCAGCAGAAATTCTGCGGATTAGAGGTAGGGCCTCAACCGGTCCTGTGATGATCAGATCTTGTCCCGGTTGTAGGTTAAGTCCGACACGGATTGCTACCATTGCTAAGCGGTCTAACATATTCGCATCGAAGGGGAGGTCTTCATCAGGTAGAATGTTCATATTGCTTCGATTGTAAAGTCCCATAATAACCCTTCATCGTGAAGAGTTACTTCTGTAATTATTGATCCTTTGCAAATGAAATAAGTCTGTCAATTGGAATATGGTCTACTGTGTCCTTGCAATAGTGTGCCTCGACAACATTTCCATCTTCCCCAATCAAAATATCAACAGGTATTGTTGACATTTTTGAAATTGAAAATGTCATGGGAACATATCCTTTGAGAGTTGCTTGCATAAATGTCAGTGGAGAACGCATTGCACCCCACATGAATTTCCCTAAAGACTTGGTAACTCCATTGTTTTCGAAATGTTCGTAGGTCTCATCAGCAACGATTGTGAATGGTATGTTTCTCTTACCCATTCGCTTTGTTAGCTCGTCGATATTTGCATCGAAAACTCCCACCATCACCGTATCCTCAGGAAATTCGTTCCAGCGCTTCATTAATCTATCAATTCTGATGTTGCAAAATGGACAAGAAGAGAATCGGAAAAATGTGAAAATCACCCTTTTTCCTTTCATAGACTCCATTTCAAAGGTGGTTCCATCAATTGCGGGTAATGAGATATTTGGAGCAGGGTCTCCAGTCTGTAATCTGGGCATGTGAAATCCATTGAGCGATAGTCCATTAATCTGACCTACACAGTCGATGAATCCGAATTCTCATTCTTCAGGTTCAAGGTCTTTGGAAAATTGAGACAGGAATTCCCAAGCTATTCCGTTGGTATCCACAGTGCCACCATTACCAGGGAATATGTCGTAGCTTTCCTCATACGGATTGTGATCTGCTGCGTATATGGTAACTAGAGAAGCGACTGTATTGTTTGCACAGTTTGTGTATGATTGAACGGAATAGAAAACGGTCGGTGAGTGTGAATCAGGTGTCTTATCCTCGCACCCGTTCATTTGCCCCCATTGTTGTAGATTTTGGAGTGCTCCATGTTTTTGGGCATCCATATTGGGAAGATGAATAGCATCGTTAGAATACAGAATTATCTGGTCCTCCAATCCATGGATTTCCATGATTGGTATTGGAGAATATTGTGGACTTGGGTCGTCTAGGAGGTAGTAAGACATGCAAGCGATTGCAGCGAAAACATCGCTGTGATCGTTAGCTAATTTTTGGCTCAAAGAACAACCATTTGACCATCCAGTAAGGTATATTCTGCTCTCGTCAATTGAGTGGTTGAATACTACTCTATCGATGATTTCCAAGATTAATCCAGTATCATTCAATCCAAGTTCACCCGCTGTACTACAACAGTATCCTGAATTCCAAGAGTTATCGTATCCTTGAGGCCAAACTCCGATGAAGCCGTTTTCCTCAGCAAGGTCATCAAATTCTGAAAGATCGCGTTGATTTTGCATTGTGAGAGTGTTACCATGCAAATCGATAACCATCGGAACTTCTTGTGACAAATCTACGGTCTTGGGAACGAAAACATTCCAGCATCTCTCCATGTCTTCATGGTCCATGCATTCGATGTAATCCATACCTTGGAAGTCATCGACAGTAGGCATGTCGCTAGCTCCATCATCCGAGCCACCATCGCCTCCAGCGATGCACCCACTGAAGGTTACCACCAGCAGCAGCAGCGAGAATAGAGAGGCAACAGCCCTCCTTTGCATATCTCGCGGATTGGGTGCTCAGCGATTAATTTTGAGTCGTCGCCAATAGAATACTTACTCTCCATACTAAATAGAGAGTGCATCGCGCCTCGGCTTAGAGGATAGAGTTGGTTCGATTTTCAGATTTAGGAATCGAGCCAGGCTTGATCGAAGTTTTGGCTCAGCAAGGCATAGAGGAGCCTTTCGAAGTTCAGACTGAAGCAATTCCAGATGCCATGCTTGGCAAAGACATCTGTTGCAGAGCCCCAACTGGTTCAGGCAAGACCCTCGCTTTCGGCCTTCCATTGATTTCTAACACCCCTGAGGCTGAGTCAAAGCGGCCAACATCTCTGATACTCACTCCAACTAGAGAATTAGCTGAACAGATTCGTCAAGTTCTGCAACCATTAGCTCGTACAGTTGGCCTTGACGTACTTTCAGTCTATGGAGGAACTCCCTACAAAGGACAACTTAGGAAACTGAATCAAGGATCAGACATTCTAGTTGCATGTCCTGGTCGCCTAATCGATCTCTTGGATAGGAAAGCACTGCGCCTGGATGACGTTGGGATTGTTGTTCTGGATGAAGCAGACAGAATGGCCGACATGGGATTCATGGAACCGGTTTGCTCGATTATGGATAAGTGCAGACCAGAACGGCAAACCATTCTATTCAGTGCAACTCTAGATGATGATGTGAAGAAAATTGTCGAAAACTACCAGACCGATCCAGTAGAGATTGGAATCGGTCCCAAAGAGATTAGCATGGACAGTATGAGTCATTTCTTTTGGAATGTAAAATCCAATCGTAAGGCAAAGCTTTGTGCAAAGGTTACAGACAAATGTGGTCGAAGCATAATTTTCTGCAGAACCAGAGCAGGAGTAAATCGACTAGGAGACCAGATGAAAGAAATCGGTTCTTCCTTTACTACTCTTCACGGAGGTATGAATCAGAAACAAAGAGACAAGGCGATGAAGAAGTTCAGTTCTGGGCGTTCTCGTATTTTGATTGCTACAGATGTAGCATCACGAGGTATCGATGTTACCGATGTTAGTTGTGTCATACATTTTGATCCACCAGACGACGGTAAGGTGTACAAGCACCGAAGCGGTAGAACTGCTAGAGCGGGTTCTACAGGGACCGTAGTTTGCTTAGTCTTGAAATCTCAAATCAGAAAATACAAGAGGATTCAGCATGAAGTCGGCATCAAATGTAGATTCATCGAACCTAATTTCGATAGACTCGAAGGTAGAGAATTCATTGAAGCTCCTCCTCTGAAATACGACGACAATGAAAAGAAACCTAGAGGTAGAAGAAATTCAAGGAACAATAAACGCTCTCGTAGATACAGGAAGAGCAATGGTTACAAGTCTCAAAAATCAGGTGAAAACGAAAATCAAAATCACAAACGTAAGGGGAAATACAATTATCGTAATAAGAAAAAAGGCAAGAAAAAGGCCTCTTACAAAGACAAGCGAAATAACAAAGCAAAATTCAACCGGAGTTGAAATTAACCTTCAATTTGCTTTGGCCGAAAAGCAATCAATGCAATGCTTACCAATGCTGCAACCACCAATGGCCCAGTAATGAAAATCTCCTCAGTGGCAGAGAATTCCCAAGTCACTGTTGACCACCCAAGAGCAATAGTCTCGAGAACTGAAGCCAGCATTACAACATCATACAGATTTCTCTCTGCAAGCGGATCTCTGGCTGCTAGTAGCGCACCAACTCCGTTAACAGCAACCAAGGCGGCTCCAAGGTTTCTAAGCCAAGCTATGTTCTCTGTGTTTGCACCTTCTAATTCCGCATACCATTCAGGTATGAGAAAGAAGACCATGCCCATTGCGATGCTTGACCAACCACAGACCTTCAAGGTCAGTACAGTCTTGTCCACCTCACACCCATCCGGAAGCCAATAATCCGCTAAGTGCTAAAACACCCCACAGAACTACTGGTGGACCATTGTCCTTCCAATTCATTGTGATAGGTTCCTTACCCATTGTGTATTCTAATCCTTGAGTAATACAAACCACGAACCAAATCCAAACCGGTCCAGCCAATACAACTGCTAGTCGGGCCTGTTCTTCACCGTCCATACCTAGAGCGGCGTAAACTAAGGTAACTGAAGTCAGAAGCATCCAACCTCCTACCATTTTTGCAGTATCATCCGCCCAATTAGTTGCGATGAGGACTCCAGGTCCGGTATGACCAAGCGCGACCAAAATTAGCCAAATTTGTGGGTCTAGAGGATCCATATCACTCATCATCCTTGTGTAAATATCCTGAGATTCCAAGCATTACAGTTAGTAGGATTGTAACTAAAGCAGGCGCAAACATATCCATTGGTGGAGCCTCTGCTCCATATCCACTATCTCCTGTTAAAGCTCCCATTCCTCCCATGATGATAACAATCACTAGAGGGGCCATCATTGACATCTTTGCTAGCCCTTTTCCAGATACAAATAATCCAGTTCCTATAGCCATTACTCCCAATGGCATGAGATGAAGAGCCCACATTTCTTCATATGCTGCATCGTGAGCTAGGACATTTTCTTCTCCACCCCAGCCTACTGCAGCCCATTCATCTCCGCTAGTCATTCCCATAAGCGACATAATTACCACCATTGCTCCTACGGCGATCATCAGTTTTTGAGGGTCTAGTATTTCTTTTGCATTCATAATTCATCTCTCCAGTCCGAGTATACTCGGTTATTATGGACAAGATTGCTCGGACTATGAAGATTCAGTTATTCGTTTGAAGTCAAAATCCGGTGAAAATGATGTACTCCAGTTTCCATTTTCGGTGAATAACGCCCTCTCTCATACGATTTCGATAAAACACCACGTTGCGTAGCCTCGACGATTTCTTGGTCTTCAATTTCGACCTTATCCAAATCGCCGCCGGCCCCCCTGCCAAGCATTTCGGGATTTCCAACATAGCCATGGTAGACAATACGAGTCCTATCGACAGAGAGTGGAATCACCTGATTGACTGACAATCCCCATGGGTAGAAATTGAGCATTAATCCAGGGTAGAACCAGTAGTAGTATGCCGCTACTTTCTCACCAAATTCGGATGAATTTTCTGGCGGTTCAAAGTGAGGTTCTCCTTCCTTGGCGATACCAATTTGTAATACTCCACCATCGAATAATTCGGTTCTATATTCGTCCTTATCCAATACATCATGTAGATCTCCGTGAACAAATGGAATGTGGAATCCTTCGAGATAATTGTCAACATACAGAGCCCAATTTGCTTTGATTTCATACGAGCGATATCGGCTTGGGTCGTGTTGAAATGATTCAACATCAATCCAACCTAATCGAGACTCTAATTCTGTAATTGCCTCCTCGAGATACAAATCTCCTCCAACTAATTGCAGACCCTTCCAATCGGTTACTGGAAAGTTAGCCAAGTCGTCTGAAGCAGATGGAAAATCTTCGACATCTTGGAACTCTGGCATATTCTTGAAGCAACCATCAATACCAAAGGTTCGACCATGATATCGACATTGCAGAGTGTTGCTATTGCAGGGTTCGGTGGCTACTAGCATTCCTCTATGTGTGCACACATTCGAAAGACATCGAACTCTGTCCGAATTGGTCAGCATTAGTGCTTCACCGAGCATTGTTTCAATATCAGTCAGAGGAATCACATTATGCTCAGCAAACTGACTGGAATGAGCTCCGAAATACCAACAATCTTGCATTCCACTTATCAGATTACGGAATGTATCCTCATCGGTGTAGAATCTTGATGGTAGGGTGTGAGCCTTGGCGATGTCCGCGTGAATCAATGGCTCCGACACAACAACTCCTGTGCTTGGCGTGTGAAAGAATTGTCGCCTCACCTATCAGCAAGTGCATTTGGCTGCCGTCGCATTGATGGAGTGAATCACCTCCTGAGGATACATGGGAGAATGGCCGGAAGCGGGAACGCCGGTCAAAGTGGCCGTCAAGACTTGGTCTGGAGTGGTAGAACATGAAGGCCTTACTTTGCCTGCTGCAGGTCCTAAACTAATCACTCTAAAATTGGCCAATGGGTATAATGTAAGCTACCCTGAATCTTACGTCGAATCGGTAGAAATTCTCGATGAGGTTGAGATTTCAGAGGAAGAAGCACCAACTCCTATTGAACAGGATGGAAATCTTCCATTGGTGCATCTAATTCACACTGGTGGAACTATTGCCTCGAAGGTTGACTACGCGACGGGTGCTGTTACCGCTAGGTTCGAGCCAGACGAATTATTGCAATCGGTTCCCGAACTAAAGTCTGTGGCTCGACTAAGGGTTGTCAAACTCGGTAATATGTTCTCGGATGATATCAGGCCTAGGCATTGGAATCGAATGCTGAAAGCTACTGAGGAAGCATTTGCCGAAGGCGCTGTTGGAGTGGTAATTACCCATGGTACAGATACCTTGCATCTCAGCGCTGCCGCAATGGGCTACGGCTGGGCTGGAAATGGTGGAAGGCCGCCAGGGCGAATAGCGCTAACAGGCTCTCAGCGCTCTCCCGATCGTGGCTCTAGTGACGCTGCGGAGAACCTCGTAGCGGCGGTACATTGGGCCGCTCATGGACCTGAACCGACTGGTTATCGTGATGCGAGTGTTGTAGTCATGCATTCAGAATCTTCCGATGGTCAATGTGCAGTTCTCCCTGGAATCGCTTGTCGCAAATATCACTCATCTCGAAGAGACGCTTTCAAGGCAATCAATCAGGGTCCTTTGGCCTGGATAAACAACGATGGAACAGGTCCTAGCATCGAGATGGCAGAGCATGAGCCCGCCGATGCAAGGGTCGAGGCGATATCACCCATGATGTTCAATGAAGATGCCCGAATTGCCCAATTTATCGCAGACCCTCACTTAGATCCAAATCTGGTTATGTTAGCAATCAAGGATGGATTCGATGCAATCGTTTTGCATGGAACCGGTCTTGGACATTTACCAATATCAGATCCTCAAGACGATTCCCCTGAGAACACGAAGTTACGTTTGATGCTAGAAGACCATTGTTCAAACGGAGGGGTAGTTGTAGTAGTGGCGCAAACAATTCACGGCCCTATGAATTTGAATGTCTATGCTAAGGGAAGAGAGCAGCAAGATATGGGTGTCATAGGCCATGGTTCACTTTGTCCACCGAGTTCAGCCTTGGTCAAGTTGCACCATTTGCTGAGTAGAGGTGGCGGTCAGGAGACAGTTGCAAGTAATTGGACTGAAGATTTGTGTGGAGAGAATCCTCACGATTCCATGGACTGAAATGGAGGCTTCACATGGCCGCGCCAATAGATGCCTTCGAATTTCCTCGCACAGGCAAAAAGTTGCGTAATCGTGCGGTAGTAGCGGCGATGACCAACAAACAAAGTAACGAGGACGGTTCACTCTCAGATGAGGAAATAAATTGGCTAATTCGTCGTGCCGAAGGCGGCTTTGGAATCGTAACAACAGCCGCGACGCACGTCGTTCCAGAGGGCCAAGGCTGGGATGGAGAGATGGGCGTCTGGGGTGACCATCAATTGCCTGGTTTGACCCGTTTAGCGACTGGAATCAATGAACACGGAGCAGTTTCCTTAGCTCAGATTTTCCATGGTGGAATGCGCTGTCCTCAGAGACTGACAGGAGTCCAGCCTGTATCTGCGAGTATCAATCCAACAAGCGATTCAGATAACGGTGAAACAAGGGCATTGAAAGATTCTGAGATTGAGGAATTAATCGAGGCTTTTGCTATGGCGGCAGCTCGTTGCGAAAAAGCCGGTTTTGATGGGGTTGAGATACATGGTGCTCATGGATATCTTGTCTGCCAATTCCTAGGAATCGAGACCAATCGTAGAGAGGATAGGTGGGGCGGCTCACTAGAGAATAGAGCCCGCTTCTTGCTTCAAATCATTGAGAGAATTAGGCAGGTTACTGACGATGATTTCCTGCTTGGAGTTCGGATATCTCCAGAGTACGATAAAATCGGAGTCTTGCTTGAAGACTCTCTAGACTTAGTCGATATGCTGGTAGAATCAGACATAGATTTCCTACACATTTCTTGTTGGGATTGCTTCACCCCACCTGCTCATCATGATGATTCTCGAATGTTGACAGAAATCTTCGCTGAGCGTCTTGCGAATCGATTACCAATGATTACCTGTGGAGCTGTTTGGTCGACCGCTCAAGCGCAGGAAGTTATGGATCAGGGAGCTGATTTGGTCGCCGTCGCTCGTTCAGCAATTGGTCATGCAAATTGGGCAAGTCATCTCGGTGACTCAGAGTACGACCCACAACGCCCGCCGTTCACTGCTGAGCATCTCTTGGATGAGGGGCTCAGCGAGAAATTTGTTGACTACATGCGGGCTTGGCAAGGTTTTGTCTCTGATTGAGAGTAAATTTTCCAATGCCGGCTAAAACTTTAACATCAATTATTCGAAGAATTTACTGATGGTAGTATTAGATACACCACAAATGACTGGTCGTCCAGCACAAATGATGAGTTTCATGGATGCTGTAAAGAACGTACTATTGAATAATTATGTCAATTTCGATGGTAGAGCATCCCGCTCAGAATATTGGTGGTGGCTTCTGGCAACAATACCTATGAGTTTTCCATTTTTTATCCTCGATGTAATCGTTTTTGGTTGGGGGATTGAAGATCCAACATGGTTTCAAAACATATTCACAGTTGCTATTTTACTCCCTGGATTAGGAGTTGCTATCCGTAGATTACATGATTCAGGAAGGTCAGGATGGTGGCTTCTAATTACTATAATTCCATGTGTTGGATTGATTGTTTTGATTGTCTTCATGGCACAAGATGGCGAACCTTATCCAAATGCGTATGGCGAAGTTCCTACGAATATTCTGCCAACTGACTGAGCCGCTTCGATGAATAACCGCTAGTGGTTTGGCTTGCTTATGGCGGGCGCATCGCACTCGGATGATCTCGATGCGATGCGCCAAGAAGCCCTCAATGCAGCCGATAGGATTAGCATGGAAGAAGTGCGAAAATCCGGCCGCCAAACTGCCCGAGAACGCATCGCTATGCTACTTGATGCGGATTCATTTGTCGAGGTAGATAGTTTCGTTCAACATCGATCGGGCGACTTCAACATGCATCTTCATCGACCATACGGAGATGGAGTTGTAGCAGGTCACGGCAAAATAGACGGAAGGAGAGTAGTTTGCTTCGCTCAAGATTACGCCGTCTTTGACGGTACAATGGGTGAGATGCACGCTCGTAAGATAGCCAAGGTTGCCGAGTTCGCAGAAAAGTCGCAACTCCCATTACTTGGAATCTGGGATGGTGACGGTCAGCGAGTGCAAGATGGAGTACCCGCTTTGGGAGCGACTGGAGAATTGCTCGATATCCTCGTTGCCTGCTCCGGTCGAATCCCTACTTTCTCGATAATTCTTGGAACGGTCGCAGGTGTTAGCGCTCTCGCCGCTGGCCTCTCCGATTTCGTAATTCTCTCCGATGACCATGGCCAGATGTTCATGCGTTCACCCTACTTCATTCCCGAAATTGCCAGTGGCGAATTAGATCAGAATAGTCTCGGGGGTGCTGACGCTCACGCCTCACGCTCTGGGGTGGCCTGCATGGTCGCAGAAGACGAGGAAGATGCAATACTAACTGCGATTGAAATTCTTTCATTCTTACCAGATCATACGCTTGCAGAGGCTATCACTCTGAGCAGTGGCGATCCCGCAGACAGAGCCTGCAAGAATCTGACAGAGATAGTTCCTGCAGACTCGAATATACCCTACGATATTCGTGAAGTAATCACGGAAGTAGTCGATGAAGGACGCTTCCTAGAACTATTCTCAACCTATGCAGAAAATATTGTAATCGGATTTGCTAGATTAGATGGCCAATCGGTCGGAATTGTTGCTAATCAGCCGAAAGTTTTGGCGGGCTGCCTAGATATCGATGCCTCAGTAAAGGCAGCTCGATTCATTCGTACGTGTGATATTTTCAATATCCCCGTTGTGACCTTTGTTGACGTACCAGGCTTCCTTCCAGGAACTGTTCAGGAATGGGGTGGAATCATTCGTCATGGAGCCAAGTTACTCTACGCATACGCTGAAGCAACCGTACCCAAACTAACCGTTGTAACCCGCAAGGCCTACGGGGGTGCTTACCTCGCTATGTCTTGCAAACACCTTCGCTCAGACTACAATATTGCATGGCCAATAGGTGAGCTCGCTGTAATGGGGGCAGAGGGTGCAGTGAACATAATTCATAGAGCCGAATTAGCAGAAGCAGAAGACCCAGATTCAATCCATTCAGACCTTACTGAAGAATATCGCAGAAAGTTCGGCGACCCCTATGTTGCGGCTCGCAATGGCTGGCTTGATGATGTAGTAGAGCCGGAGCAAACGCGTCTCAAGTTGATACAGGCTCTCAGGCCATTGAAGAGTAAGCGTGAGTGGGTTCCGCCGAAAAAGCACGGAAATATCCCGCTTTGATCACAATTGATTCAGAACATAGCCAAGACTGGGGATTTCTTCTATCTTTTCAGGTGCGAAAATTCTCCTCCAAGCCTCTAGGTGTTGGGCTGCAACCATAATCACAGCGAAGTCATCCTTGCTTGCCTCTTCGCCATAAGAAATCGATACTTGTTGTTTGGCAGATAGAACGACTGATTCACCGCCACCAGCTGTGGCGTCGAGATCGATTGCTAGGTCTGCCTCACCATCTGAGATGATTGCAGAATCCCAAGAACCACCGACCAATGGTCTTCGGCCTTCTACGGAAATAATCGATCCACCTTCCGCAGCCCAAGCAGCGGCGATAGCACGAGCCGCAGAACCACCGCCACGCATACGCAATATGCTTCCATTCGGTTCAACACCGATGTATCGACAAGCGGCGACAAATCCAACACCATCGGTACTAGTTCCAGTCCATTTTCCATTTTGTAATTTTAACTGATTAATCGCATTAACACCTTCCGGCCCAGAAACAGCAAGTCTTGCCTGAGGTGAATGTTTCAATGGTGCCGTGCAACTCAACCAAATATCACCTTGTAGATTATTCAAATTCGTTTCAAACTCATCCATAGAATTCGCTTCGATATAGACAGATTGGGCAGTCAGACCAAGTTTAGCTCCTACTAATTCGAACAATCGCGGGGTCAATGAGTGGGATATTGGATATCCCGCAATGCCCCAGTATGCTGGTCCGTTCACTATTGGGGCCTATGAATTCTCCAAGATGAAGGTTTCAAGACGGGCGGGTCGGACCGATTGATGATGGACAGCGACCTTGACATCGCCAGAAGGGCCAAAACTCGCCCTGTTGAAGAGATGGCCGAGAGGCTGGGAATAGAGCGCAGTGACTTGATTTTACAAGGTTCTTCGATGGCAAAGATATCCTGGGACAGACTCAAACAGGCAGGAGATGGAAAGCAAGGCTTCCTAATTTTGGTAACCAGTGTCAATCCGACCCCATTCGGTGAGGGTAAGACCGTAACCACAATTGGACTGAATCAAGGGCTCAATCGACGCGGGCATAATGCAACCTGTGTAATTCGTGAACCTTCGATGGGGCCAGTCTTTGGAATCAAGGGTGGAGCCGCTGGTGGTGGATTCTCTCAGGTATTGCCCATGGAGGAAATCAACCTACACTTTACTGGTGACCTACACGCTGTAACAATGGCTCACAACTTATGTTCTGCTATGCTCGACAACCACCTTCACCGCGGAAATGATTTGAATTTGGATCTAAATCGAATCCTTTGGCCTCGCGTCATCGATATGAATGACCGAAGTCTACGAGAGGTCACTATTGGACTTGGAGGCAAGGCCAATGGAATAGTACGAACCGAGAGATTCGATATTACCGCAGCAAGCGAAGTCATGGCGATTCTAGTACTTTCAAAGGACTACGCTGATCTTCGCGCAAGGCTCGGCAGAATTGCTCTCGGAGTCTCAACAGATGGAAGTCTAGTCACAGCTGAAGATTTGGGTTGTGCCGGTGCAATGGCCCTGCTTTTGCGGAATGCCTTATTGCCTAACCTTGTACAAACTCTTGAGGGAGACCCAGCCTTCATTCACGGAGGTCCATTCGCGAATATCGCCCATGGTAATTCATCGATTATTGGCGACGCACTCGCACTTTCATGCGCTGATTACGTCGTCACTGAAGCCGGCTTCGGAGCAGATATGGGGGCTGAGAAGGCTTTGCAAATTAAGGCACAAGCCGCTGGAAAGGTGCCAGATTGTCTAGTTCTCAATGTAACCGTGCGTTCGATGAAATTGCACGGAGATGGATTCTCCACCGGCGGAGGAAAGAGGCCTCCAAAGGAGGAGTTAGAGGCTGAAAACGTCGAAGCGACTCGAGCCGGTGCTGCAACAAACCTACGAAGACACGTGCGCAACCTATCCTCGACTAATGTTCCCGTGGTTGTCTCAATCAATCGATTTGCCAGTGATACAGACGCCGAAATTGAGGCTATCCATGAGGAAGCCGTAGCAGCTGGTGCTAGAGAGGTTGTGGTTTTCGAAGGACATGCAAAGGGCGGAGAGGGAGCAGGCGCTCTTGCTGATGCTGTTGTAGAAGCCTGCGCTGCTCACGATGCAGCAGGTCGACCATACGAGCCAATCGTTGAGCCTGGAATTCCGGCGGACCAAACCATACTTCGAGTCGCCACTAATGTCTATGGTGCCCACACAGTGGACTTTTCCCCAGAGGCTCACAAAACCCTCGAGTTATTGCGAGAGTGGGGTCTTGATAATCTGCCAGTCTGTATGGCAAAAACTCAGTATTCATTTAGTCATGAAGCAACCGAATTAGGTGCGCCTACCGGATTTACTCTACCAATTCGTGAATTGAGACTTAATTCGGGCGCAGGATTCATCGTTGCCGTCTGTGGCTCGATGATGACGATGCCCGGGCTTCCCATTCGCCCAGCTGCCATGGACATGGATATGGATGAGGATGGAAGGCTGACGGGCGTATTCAGCTGATGGAAGTGAGGATTTGCGACAACTGAAGGCCTCGGACGAGGGTGTCAGACTTCGAATTGATCACGCCGATGATCTCTGGACTCTGGCTCAGATTTGTCGAGTTGGTTCCAATCTCGGAATGTTGTCCCACCGACGTGATTCGACGACTGGAACTCAGGAAGGAGGACGAGCTAAATCAGCTGAAAGAAAGCCGATGTGGATTGAGATTGATGTTTCAGAATGTTCCTTCCAAGCATTCACTGACAACCTAAGAGTTCACGGAGTTATTTCTGAGGCGAAGATCGATATTGGCTCTCATCACACACATATCATCGCTCCAGGAGATGAGGTTGAGATATCATTCGAAGGAGGACTCCCAGAGGTTGATCGAGAGTTGGTCAAGTCTGCTTTAGCTGCAGGAACTCAACCAAAGGCAGGATTGGTAGTGGTGGAGAATGATGAGGTATTGATTTTCGAAGTCTCAGGACATGGGATTAGAGACCTTTCTTCGTTTTCAATGAGAGGTGGAGGTAAGCGCGCAGACGATTCTACCGGAGTCCGTCGAGGCTTCTTTGAAAGAGTAGCTCGCGAGACAAAGATGGTTTTTCCTGACCAAATGCCACTAGTGATTTGTGGACCCGGAATGGCTCGTGAACAATTCGAAGGAATGCTTCGAGCGGTTGGAGCAGAGAATCAGATTCTCAACGCTGCTAGTTCGATTGGTGGTCGCGCTGCCGCTAATGAGGTGTTGGCAGGCGGCGCTGCAGACGCGGTTTTGGGAGAACACGAATTGGTTCGTCAGGTTCGGGCAATCGAAGATGGCCTGACTCGAATTTCGACTAATGGAGCAGTTTCATATGGATTGAATGCGATCGAGGAAGCCTCGGAACAGGGTGCTGTCGAGACTCTTATCGTAGAGGCATCTTTGCTTCGCTCCGATGATAGATCAATTAGATCTAGATGGGATGGAATAACTTCTGCAGTCACAACAAATCGAGGTGAGGTAATACAAGCCTCGATAGATCACGATGCAGGTCAGCAACTTGTCGGTATGGGTGGAGCCATCGCTTTGTTACGTTGGAAGGTCGATTGAATGGAAACCGCCGTTAGAATAGTTGGATTTGGTGATTCGCTGGTTTCAGAAGTCTTGGACTCAGCAGATAGTGGATTTATTGACCGTATTGAGATTCCAAACTTATCGGACTTCAGTCATGGTGAAATCGATTGGCGAGGGCGACTAGAAGGCGCTCATTGGCTTGTCCTATCGACCTCTACTGTACTTGCTGGAGATAGTGCGAGGAGCGCTCAAGGAGCAAGTATGACCTTTGCTGAATTCGAAGGTCCACGAACTGTTATGGTGACGGATATCCCTTCCGACCCAAGCCGTCTTGCCGAAGCTTGGGGTTTTGTTATCGAGAGGATTCGACAAATTCACATGCTGTTTTTCACCAAGAATGCCTTGTCGGCGATAGCTAAAATTGAAGAGATGGAAGAATCAGAATTACTGCGTGAAATCCGATTGCGTGGGATGACTCCGCAAGTAATCGGTTTCGAGTCTTCTGAAAATACTGTCACAATTGAACATTCTTTGGGGAATTACGTAGGCACTTCGAAGGCTGCAAAAGCCTCGCAGTGGCTTGGTCGATACCTCTGCGAACTACCCTCGCAAGGTCCGGGTGCTGAGGGTATCAAAAATGCAGCAAATCGCTGTTAAATAGGGCAAATCAAAGGTATTCTGAACTCAATTTGATGTTCTAAGTCAAACCACCAGCGAATATGCCTTTAGTAGGGACACCCCTTGGGCTCACCCTGCGGGAGCGAAGCCTATGCCACTCAAACTCGGACCAGCCGGCGTACCATTGTCCTGTAAGGGACGAACAATTGTAGAGGGAATGGACGATATCACAGTTCTAGGTTTGGAGACAATGGAGATTCAAACAGTTCGACAAGTTCAGCCACATCACTTCGACCAATATTGGCAGGCTGGTATTCTAAGTCACAAGACTGACTTCGAAATGAACGTACATGGTCCATATTACGGTGAACTATTGGGTACCCGTCGTGAGCGTAATCGAACTCTATCTAAAATGGAGTCGAGCATGCAGGTCGGAAAGATAGTCAACGCTCGACACATGGTCTGTCATGTAGGACCCTATGGAGAATATGATCCGGGAGCCGATACCAACGAGGAGGTTGCTAACATACTTGCTGGAGTGGTAGAGAGAGTCAAATCAATCTGGGGTCAAGAAGGCGAAGAGGAAGATTATGCGGCCTTCCCTTGGGTGCATGAAGCAGAACCAACATTGGTAGCTGTAGAAACTTCAGGTCAGCAGGAACTTTGGGGGACTGTAGAGGAAGTTCTAGAGGTCTGCAACCATGTTCCAGGTACTGTCCCTGTGCTAAATATGGCTCATATTCACGCCCGCGGCCACGGTCGCCTAAAGACTTCAGAAGATTATGCAGAATTGTTTGATCAAGCCCGAGATACCTTCGGAGGCAAGACCTTCTACACTCACTTTGCTGGAGTCGAACACAGAATGGGTAACGCTCAACACTATACTCAGATAAAGAAGTCAGATCTCAAGTTCGAACCATTCGCGGAATATCTTGCTGAGGAAGGCGATTGGATGGATATCACAATCATCTCCGATTCACCATTGTTAGAACACGATGCAATGTACATGGTACAGCATTACGACAAGGCTCGACAGAGGTTGCTTGAGATTAGAGCACGCGACGAGCGCAGAATGAAACTCGCAGCCGAATCTGGTATTGACGTTGAGGAATTGGCTCGTCGTGAGAAGGAACAAGCAGAAGCTCGCAAGCAATCGCTAGAATCTGATAAAGAGAAGATTGTTGCCGAGATGTCAAAGACACCCGCTCAAAAGAAAATCGAAGCAAAGAAGGCTGAGGAAGCTAAGAAGGCCGAGGAAGCAAAGAAGGCAGAGAAAAAGCCAGCAAAGAAGAAGGATGACGGCAAGATGATGTCCTTCGATGATGATGGCGACGAAGAGTTCGATGAACTCTTCTAATCAGTAGTAATTTGGTGGGACTGGCCGGACTTGAACCAGCGGCCTCCGCATCTTCAGTGCGGCGCTCTCCCAGCTGAGCTACAGTCCCCTTAGCACCTTTGCGATTCCACATTCGCCTTCAATACTTCTGAGGTGGTATAGTCTCATTCGATGCCGTCTAGTACTCGAACTTGCATCTCATTAAGTTCCGTAACTCCTACAGTAGCGGCCTCTAATAATGCGTCTAACTCGTCCCTGGAATAGGTGAATTCTTCACCCGTTCCTTGGACCTCTACGAACTTTCCATCAGCGGTCATCACTACATTCATGTCAACATCTGCATTGCTATCCAAAATGTAATCCAAATCAGTGTAAACATCACCATCGATTAATCCAACACTGATTGCTGCAAGATCGTGAGGTATTACTGAATTTTCATGAGTCGCGGCTTCCTCTGAGCTTAGAGTAGGTGCTTGCTTTCCAGATTTTATTTCCTCGTAGGTCAGCCTTTTGTCTGCTGGTAAACATCGTCCTGATGCAATCAGTCTTCTAACACACAAACGCATTGCAATACTTGCGGCGGTAATCGAAGCACAGCGAGTGCCACCGTCAGCATTCAATACATCACAATCAACTGTAATTGCTATAGGCCCAAGAGCCTCTAAGTCGATTGCTCCACGAAGGCTTCTAGCAACCAATCTCTCAATTTCTTGAGTTCGACCCTTTGCGCCACGCCTCTCTCGCTGGAATCTTGAGTCAGTAGAGCCGGGTAGAAGGGCATACTCTGCATGCACCCATCCTCTATTGGCGTCACGAGGAAACCATCGAGGGAGTGAAGGAGCAACGGTTGCACAGGCGAGAACCATAGTCTCTCCTTGACGGTACAAAACCGAGGCATCTGCATTCGGTGTGAAGTCGATAGTGACCTCAATATCCCTGATTTTGTCAGCCCCTCTATCTGAACCAATGTCTCCCGACTTCATCTTCGCCATGAGTCGCCGGCCCTCATTCTCCGTTAATATGTAACGCAGAATTATTCCAAGTCATTTCTGCGCATGAGGTGGTCGAAATGAGTCGACAACAGATGGCTTTGTGGTAATGTATGGGCCTCCGATTAGGTCTACACAATATGGAACTGCAGCAAATATTTCGTCTAGAATTTCTCTAATCGAACGTGGGGATCCCGGTAAGTTGAGAATCAGGGTTGAACCACGAATGCCAGCAGTTTGTCTGGAAAGTACAGCCGTCGGGACATGTTTGAGTGAAATTGCTCGCATTTGTTCACCGAAGCCTGGAAGCATTCTCTCACAAACTGCTTCGGTTGCCTCTGGCGTAACATCCCTCGGTGCAGGGCCAGTGCCACCAGTGGTGATGATGACTGAACATCCCTCCTCACACAAATCGATGAGAGCCTTTTCGATAACATCCTGTTCATCTTCGACAAGTCTTCTCGAAAACTCCCAAGACGAGGTTAATGCCTCTTCTAGGAATTGCTTGATTGCTGGCCCACTTCGGTCTTCGTATTCTCCGGCAGTAGCTCTGTCAGAGGCTGTTAGAATTCCGAATCGACAGGTCTCATCAGCGCTCATCAGAGTTTGACAACAGCGCTGAGATGAAAACACAGTCGGTCATTCATCCTCATTTTCCGATGGCTATCTTCAAAGACCGTCAAGTCTCGTGCACTTATCCCGGAGATGATGTGGTGTCGAGCCTACCCCAACACACACTGAGTAACATCGCTCTAAAGGATGATTCTGAATGCATAGCATTCAATCGTTCCCGTGTTCATATAGGCTCGATACTTTGCCTCTGAACGTAGGTGAAACGATGAGTGACGATGGAAGGTACGCAACACAGATTGCTGTGGTCAAAGAAGAATGTAAAGATGCAGATGAAGCTGAGATAATTAAGGAATTCAAGAGATATGAAGAAGAGTTTCTCATACCTCCTGAAGACGCACTTCGCTCTGTAATTCGTAAGTTCCAAATCGCTGCGGGTCAAGAAGTTTCCACCATTTCTTCTCGCTCACGTCCGGCTATAGCAGAAAGAAAGGTAGCAAAATTTTCTGAATTAAAAGACGATGATAAGAATGTCACTATTGAGGTAGCTGTGGTATCCTACATTCCAAAGATACAGTCCGTTCGAGGTGAAGAACGTCAGATTGCCTATGGCTGGGTCGAGGACAGTCCTTGGGAAGGCGAGCGAGAACGCTGGGATTTCACCGACTGGGGTGACCACTCTCAGAATCTAACTCCAGGCTCGGTAGTTCGATTGGAAGGAGTTTCAGTAAATTTCTGGAATGACCGCCGCTCGATTAACATCAATCGCCCAAGCCGAGTTACT
Organism: Candidatus Thalassarchaeum sp.; assembly: GCA_022451235.1. Classification (GTDB taxonomy): domain Archaea; phylum Thermoplasmatota; class Poseidoniia; order Poseidoniales; family Thalassarchaeaceae; genus MGIIb-O1. The sequence goes on from JAKUOA010000006.1 coordinate 31,629, forward strand.
GTCCTCAAAGAAGGCGGTCAGCCAGTTACCAAGATTTCAGACGAACCGGTTCCAATCTCCGAGGCAGGAGAGGCCGAAGGTATTGTGAGTGTAGTTGCAAGGGTTCTCTCAAAGAAAGACGATCAAATCGTCAAGAAAGATGGAAGTGGGACACTGGACATTGTTCGGGGCCGATTGGCAGATCCTTCCGGTACTATCGGATTCATTTCATGGAGAGATTTCAACCATGAGGTTGGCTCGTTAATCAAGATAGACAGAGCGCAAATCCGTAGATTCAGAGATACCCCTGAAATCAATATTGGGGACTTAACAAAAATCGAACCATTCCATGACAGTTCCTTTGCTAGTATGGATGACTTACAGTCGGTAAATCGTTCGACTATTTCGGAACTGCGAGACGGAGCTCGAGACATCGAGATTACAGTGCAGGTAGAAAATTGGCAGGCTCGAACCTTCACCAATGCTGATGGCGAGGAAAAGACCGTTCGTAGCGGTGATGTAATGGATCCAACCGGTCGCTGCCGCTTGACTTCTTGGGGGGAAATGAATCCAGAACCCGGGGCATTCCTTCACCTGAAGGGTGCTAGAGTACAATTCTGGCAAGGCTCTCCTGACTTAGTTATTGATTCTGTAGAGCAAGTAATTGATTTATCGGATCCGCCATGGGACACAATAGATCCTTCCGATCATTGGGTTGACGTTAACCTAACCGAATTGGTGAACGGTGGTTCACGTCGTGGAATCAGAACTTCAGGAACTGTTGTGTCAATAGCCAATAACTCAGGTATAATCGAGAGATGCCCAGAGTGCCGAAGAGTAATGAGAGATGGAGTTTGTGCGGAGCCTAGATGTGCTAATCTTGGCCCTCTACGTGGAGAAGAAGATGTACGCCTAAGATTTGTTCTAGATGATGGAATTTCAAACGCTTCAACATTAATTGGCAAAGAGGCTACTGAGGCTCTTATTGGAATGGATCAGAGCCAAATTAAAGATGCAATCGATGCGAATACAAGAGGGGGATTCATAGCTACACTTAGAGAGAGATTCCTAGCAAGAAAAATACACATTAATGGAAGGGCTATTGTCGATAACCAAGGCGCCATTTTGTTGGTTGAATCCGCTGAATTAGATACTCGGACTCCTGAAGAAGCCGCAAATGAAGTCATGTCTCATTGGGGGGTGGTATTGTGATGAACCAAGCAACCCGAAGAAGCCGCCAAACAGCCATTCGACTATTTGCTCAAGAGTACATGGATGCTGATTTACCAGAGGAAGGAGCGGGAGAATATGATCCTTCATTTGTAATTACCAAACTCGGTGCTAAAGTCAACAGAGCCTTGGTTGGAGGAGTAATCGATAGAGTGGAGCGTCGCGAAACTGAAAGCGGCTCTTTCTACACTGCACATTTGCGAGACCCAACCGGAACTCACCGATTCGAAGTAGCCTCATTCCAACCTGAACTCCATGCTGATATCGAGGAGATTCTCAATCGCTTTGAGAGCGGTGATAGATTCCTCATGTTGTTGGTCGGCAGAGCCCGATGGTTTGAGACCGAGGATGGTGGAATGTTCACATCATTTAGAGCAGAAGAATTCAGTATCGTCGACAAAGACCTCTACACTCATTGGTTAGTAGAAGCTTCAGAAGCGACCCTTCGTCGGCTTGATGCTTTCGAAGCTTCAATGGAATCTGATCTCACCCCCGCAGCTCTCGAATCGGCTGGAGTTCCCAGCGACCTAATTGATGGAATGGTCTTAGCGAGAGGCCATTATGGCGAATTCGATACAGAGAATTACCGAGTAGGAATTCTACAATCGCTCTCGATGGCAACTGGTTCTGATGTGATTATTGAAGCACCATCCCCTCAACCAACCTTGGAACAAGCTACTGAACCCACTGAGGAAGTAGCTCAGGCCCCCGCGCCGACCGGTGATGTGTCAGAGGTTTTGTTGGAGACGATTCGGATGAAGGATGATGGAGGCGGGGTTGATTACGATACACTAGTCCACGCGGCGGTTATGGCAGGTCACAGCCGCGAAGATGCAGAAGATGCTATCGATAATCTGCGGGATATCGAGGGTTCGATTATCGAACCGCGATTCAGTTTCTTCCGACTAACGCCAGAGTAATCAGCGCAGTCCAGCGATTATTTGCTCAGCCTCGGTCATCTTTGCCCGAATTCTCGCGATAGCATCAGAATCTCCACTAGCCGCTTTCGGTGCACTTACAGGAGTGGCTCCGGTTTCTTGGAAAGCGACATCTCTAGAGCCCTTTGCCTCAGCAATCCTACCCGCGACCAATAATAGACGAGTACTGATAGTTTCATCGTCTATAGGCCATCCTCTTCTGATAGCAATTCGAAGGAATAATTCCTCTTCTTGCTCCGACCATCTTCCGCCATGACTGTTGAGAATTGTTCCAATCATACGTTCAATATCTCGAATCATGCCTGCTAGATTTTGTAAGGATGAATCCGAGCTCTTGCCATCGCTCTTAGAGAGCAAATCTACAGCATCTTCAATTTGATGCTGAGAAATAGGTTGCATGAAATCAATAGGATTTTCAGGAACTTCAATCACAATTACTTCCTCTTCCGGTTCAGGATGTTGTATTTTCTTTACAGTCTGAGTTTGAACATCTGGCAAGCCGTTTCTTCTCAACGAGCGTTTGATCTGACCCCACCCACGACCTTGGCTTGCAAGAACTCCAGCAACCCTTCCCATCAGAACGGTTCTAGTTCCGGTCAGTTGCAATTCCAATTTACGACACAAAGAATGCAATTTGTCACGTTCCATTTCAGCCAAATTCTCCACAGTCAGTCTTCTTGAGTCGTGGTTTAGATGAAGCCATAATCTCTGCCTTCTCTCTTTGTGGGAGCCAGACGATTTGATTCCAAAGATCTTCAAAGTATCACCTAGCTCTTGGTGTGACATCGCTTGGATTCCTTCCCAACTGAGGTCATGTTCGCTCATCACTTGATTTCTGATTAGACGGGCTCGAACGACTTCAACAGATCCATTTTTCTTGAATCCAGCAGCCTCTGCTCGCTCTCGTAATTCCATTAATCGGGCCCGATATAACTGGTCGAGTAACACCTGATCAACAGACATCATTACCACCGATAAGACTCAAGCGAACTCTTCGCGGTCTTATCGCTTCCCCATTCTTCGAACTGTGAATGATGTTTTTTGGGGTCGACAAAAATTGCCGTCACTTTTCCAAATCAATCCAAGGTTCCTTTGCTGGCATCAGTCCTTGCCGGGTTCTTTGTTCCGGTATTGGACTGCTAGCAGTAGCCAACATTCTATCCCAGTCTTTAGTTAATGCAATAACAGAATTCTCCAGACTAGAAAGAGGAACCAATCTCTCTATAGAGATGGTCTGCATACCATCATCCGATAGGAACTCTATGCGGATTTCTACATGAACTTCTGTAGTCTCAGTATCTCCTTCAGGGTCGTGAAATACTGTTTCCATTGTCAAGTCCGAGAACTCCTCTGCCTGTCGCATAATCGCTCCAACTTGCCTGTGTCGAACTAGGATTGCGATTCTATCGAGTTCACTCTCAGATAACCCCCCAATCAGATTATTCTGAGTCCACCACACAGTCTCTCCTTCTAATTCAGATACTTGTTGAATCAATTTTCTTGGGAATCCACTGCGTCCGATTAAAACAACTAGGTCAGCATAGGGTACAGGCAGATACCTATCTCCTTCTCTTTCTTCGGGATCAATCCCTAGGACTGTTCTCCTGCTTGAGCAGTGAATTGAATTGAACACCTCTCGAGAAGTAACAAATCCGTCGATATCTCCATTGCGTCGGAGTTTTTCCATCCAGCGAGCAATTTCGTCTTCTGAATCAGGCCTATCTTCGATTTCATGGATTGAAGCATAAGCCTCGCTGGATAGTAAACGCAATCTTCGACGAGCCCGCTTTAGCTGCCGGCGAATGATTTTATCATCACAGAGAATTATCGCACCTGCTGGCTGATACCAAATACGATTTTCACTAACAAAGAACCTAGCCGGTCGCCTTGGAGTCCTTGCTCCCAATACTTGACATCCGGATTCCAGCAACTTGATTTGTTTACCATGTAGTAACCTTGCAGGCATGGCTAAGAGGTCCAATTCACCTTCTTTCAGCCCCTCAATAGCCTCTTCTAGAGTATTCACCGGATTAATTTCCAGTTCTATATTACCAGCCTCTTCTGAAGCCAAAAAATCCTCCAGATTCCTAGAAGATAGACAATGCGGATGGTCTAGTGATGCGACTGTTAACTGGTCCTTCACAGCGTCCACCTCGGGGGGGGAGCACGCAACGTGCCCATCAGCGCGGCCATACACCCGTTGATATAGGCACCCCCTCACCATTGAATTGGATGGTATCCCTCAGCAACCGTCAGATGAGTCTAGAGAGGCTCAGAGACCAAGTTGAAGAGTCCTTGGAAAATTTCGTCCAAGACAGATTGACAAAGAGCGATGCTCCGGCTATGAGCTTGGCTCGTGATATGCTACTTTCAGGAGGTAAAAGATATCGTCCAATCGTAGCCTTGCTAGCCTATCAAGCGGCTGGTGGCAAGGACTTAGATTCTGTTATGGATTTGGCTCTTGCGAGTGAATTGATACACACAGCGACCCTAATTCACGACGATATCAACGATCAAGCAAAGACTCGTCGCGGACTTCCAACTCTGCATTCAGTACACAGCCAATCTCATGGTATAATCGCTGGAGATTATCTCTTCGTACTTGGATTCGGTTTAGGAGGAAAATTCGATGCTCGAATTGTCGATCGTATGGCTGAGACTTCAGCTAATATCGCCGCTGGCGAATTATTGCAAATTAAACACATAGCAGACCTAGGCACAACTCCTGAGGACTACTATGCCATTATCGATGGAAAAACCGCCGGGCCATTCGCCAGCGCCTGCTCTTGTGCAGCAATGCAGGCAGACGCTGAGGAGAAAATTGTGGACACCCTCGATGAGTTTGGATGGGAAGTTGGAAGAGCCTTCCAATTGGTCGATGATTTGCTCGACTTAACCGGCGACCCATCGATGGGTAAACCAAGAGGTACAGACGTTCATGAAGGTAAGATGACGTTACCAATCATCCATGCTCTTACCATGCTACATGGAGTAGAGCGGGAACAACTTGCAGACGTTCTACAAAACTTCAGCGATGACAGATGGGGAGAACTAACGGAATTACTTGAGAGTGCAGGTTCATTTGAATATGCTAAGCAATTAATTCAGAATCATATCGATCGAGCTCAAGAAAGCCTCGAGTCTTTACCAGATTCAGATGCGAAATCCTTGATGATTGAGATTGCAAAACTCTCTCGCGGCCGACGTACCTGAGGTGGCCAAACAACGCGATGAGCGGTGATTTCCATGGTCGAAAGAACTGATTGGGATGTTATTGTAATCGGAGGTGGGCCTGCCGGCTCTACCGTCGCTCGTTATGTTGCAGAGGGTGGAAAAGACGTCTTAGTCATCGATGGTAGAGATTCCATAGGTAGTCCTCTTCAATGCGGAGAACTAGTTCCAAGTAATGAGGAAATGAAGCGATTATGTCCAAATGTTCCTGAGGTTGATGACCTACTTCAAACCCCTCAACATGCGATATCTATGACGACTTCACAAATGCATTTGGTACCTCCATCTGGCAGACCACTTTGCTACCCCTTTGAAGGTCTAATGTTAGACCGAGTTGCCCACGATGAGTGGCTTGTAGATTTAGCAAAATCGAAGGGCGCGAATTACCTAACCGGTGCTAGGGTTGAATCGGTGGACGGAGAAAAAGTAAGCCTTCGAGACGGACGTAAATTTACTGCTAGAATTATTGTCGGTGCAGGTGGGCATAATGATCCATTGCGCCGTAGTTATTGGGACGAATCAAGCCTCAAAATCCCAATAAAATTCGTTCTGATGGACGGTGACTTTGGAGATGCTGTAGAACTGCACTTTGGTTCTATGGCGCCTGGCGGATACGCCTGGATGTTTCCAAAGCAAGGAGGAGCAAATATCGGTGTTGGTATTCAGAATAAATTTGCCAAAGGGCGCTCATTGAATCTGTTTGCAGACGAGTTCATACAACGTTATGGTGATGCAGTAACTTTCGCAGGAGCAGGTTCGCTTCCGATGTCAGGAACCATCGATTGTTTTGTCAAAGAAAATCATCTTCTTGTTGGAGATGCCGCCGGCATGGTCCTGCCGTCGAATGGCGCCGGAATTACCATTGCAATGATTGGAGGAAGAATCGCTGGTCAGACGATTGTCTCTCACCTAGAAAACGAAACTTCGCTACATGAATATGAACTAGAATGGAAGAGGCAGATGGGTTCAGTGATGCGAAATTCAAAATTATCCTTCAAGATTGGAAGTTGGATTATGAGACTTCCAGATTGGATTCTCAATCTTGCTTTCAATCCCCTAACGAAGCCCTTTGTTTGGCGCTTTGTTACCTGTAGAAAACCATTCATTATTTTCTGAATTGCGTGATTTCCATCCGCTAAATTCACGAGTATAAGACACTAGTATATATGCGGTGAATGAAAGAAGATACATTTCTTGATAACCCATACTCCAATCGGCAAGGTATGAACCCAAGAACAGTACTTGTGATGTTGATTGTTAGCTATGCCTCGTTTGCGGTTACCGCAATGACAATTACACCACTAATTAGCTAAACACAAAAACGCGACACGGAAGTAACAAAGATGTTTTTCAAAACTCTATTTGCAATGTTTGTCTCCGGATACATTTCATTCGGAGTTTCGATGATGGCAACGGGAGGATTTCCACGATCGGATTTTATGACAATTTTCCTATCCTTTTCGGTTATCTTCTTGCTGAGCTTCTCGATGGTATCATCTATTCTCACTCCACGTCCGAATCGGCTCTTCGCGTAGAGAAATATTCTACCTTAAATTACGCCAGAACGATTCAATTCTAACAATACAATTACTACGCAAATTATGCTGATAACTATCCCAATCGGCCCTCTCTTAATCTTTGAAGAGGGTCTGAATCCAAGGATTGGTTCAGTACTGTCCGCAAGGTCCTCTTCGATTTCACCGATTGACTTCATGATAATTTCGTGAAGTCCTCACTTTATGATATATGCCTAATATACCGTATCAAAGGGTCCCGATGATGATGTGTGTCTCGATTCCGGTTCCCCCAATGATTAAAATTTGAGCCTATTTCGACAAAGGTATGTATTACAGGATTACCAAAGCAACAGTACAATCGGATAAGTTTGAGGAAGCAATGTCAACAATGGAGTCGATGAGAGAAAGTATCGGCAAAATTAACGGCCTTGTAAGCAGCAATCTAGTACGAATAAGTGAAACAGAAATGATAGGAGTTGCGGCTTATGAAAGTAAGGAGCACTTAGAAGCATCACAAAAAGAATTCAGTGAGCTTATGGCGAACATGATGCCATACATGGCAGGAGCGCCTGAGGTATCTTTTGGAGAAGGAATATTTTCCTTCAACTCTTGAGTAATTTTCTATTCCTCATGTGTAAGAAATACTAAACACTCGAGTATTGACCAAAGGATATGAGTCGACTAAAATCGATGATTATTGTGTTGCTAATGCTAACATCCGCTGTTGCTGGATGCGTTGATAGAGACAATCATCCAGACCATCACGACAATGAGCCCGGCCTTCATCACCACGGCGATGAAGATTATCATCATCAGCATGAGGAGAACAATACGGCAGAACATGCTGAATCCGATAGACACCATTGTCATGATGATCAGGACGATGAATGCTGGTAGACTGCCCATATTGACAGATATGTAACAATGTAACCGTTGTATTGCTACCCATCAACTACGCTAGGGTGCCTTACGAATGCATCATAAAGCGGCCCCCATAATTACGTCCATGGACTTAACGACACTTGATTACATTCGGATTTCGATTGGCGTAGTCATACTCCTGTATGTGGCAAATTGCTTGGTCAATCAGAAAGTATGGATTCGTAAGACGTTTTCATGGGGGGCGAGAGAGGAGTATCCCAAGATTTTCCAGATGAACATTATTGGAGGATCATTGATTGGATTATTTTTGGTTTCGAGCCCCTTCCTGTTCTGAAATATCTCCTAGTCTATGATTCAGGCTTTGTTCCTTCCCAAATGGTCGCCATTCCGGGAAACACGACCTTAGCGGCGACATTTTCGAACCCTACATCTTCCATCATTCGGACATAATCACGAGTAGTTCCGAATGTTACGTAAGTCTTGGTTAACCATTTCCAAGGATGGTCCTTCACTCCACAAATAATCCGTGCGTAAGCTCCTACCCAAACCCTCATCCAAAGCCAGCCAAGGACTCCATGGATCCGATTCATCTTAGCGGGATCGACAATCACCACTTTAGCACCAGGTTTCAACACTCGAAGTACCTCACCCAGACCAGCCCTCTTGTCATACCAATCTCTGAATGAGAAAAGAGAACATGCACCATCGAAGCAATTGTCTTCGAAGGGCAATTCCTCGGCTTTTCCTTGAACGAATTCAACCTCTGAGTCGCCTCGTTCTTGCCGTTTTGAATTGACTCTTGGCTTGGCTGCCTCAAGCATCAAAGCGCTAGGGTCTAGGCAGACTAAGTCGACTCCAGAAACATCCTCAGCAAAGCTACCTGGTCCACATCCGACTTCGAGAATTTTGGCATCTTCACTTGGCAACCTTGCTCTTACCATACGTCTCCATTTGTCGACTTGACCGATGGTTGCGAAGCGGTTTATTCGGTCGTAAACAGGGATGGTTGCTTCTAGGTTTAGAATCAACTCGTCCCAGTCCTCAGAGCCGATGGTTTCGTGGTCCACGAATGGCGGGGGATGCGGACCTATATTTGGTTGGTTTGGGGAGCGGTGCCTCCAAGTATCGGGTGACTCATTTCTCAAGTATCGAAGGTTAGCATGATATACCCATTTCCGGTCGCTGGCCTCACCAAAGGTGAAACAAATGGGTCACGAAGATGTACTCCGCACCATAAGGGAAGCAGAAGAGGCCGCTGCTGCGGCCATATCGAAGGCAGAATCAGAGGCTACAAGTATCGTCCAAAAGGCAAGACTGGAAGCCGCTGAGTCACTCCAAACAGGACGTACGGATTCCGAAGCAGAAGCACAGAAAATTGTTGCAGATGCCCGTACAGCGGCTGAAAAGGAAGCGGGAACAGTATCTGCTGATGGAGACGGAACTATCGATTCAATTCACAACAGCGGGAAGAAGAACCGAGATAAGGCAGTCAATACAATTCTAGATGCTTTCCGAGCATGAAATCAACCTAAGGAGGCCGCTAGGAATGTCGCAGGTTCAGACTAGGCAGATGGGTCGTCTGACCGCTGCTGGAACTTTGGACAAACTCGATGACGCCCTTAGCCTTCTTGCAAGATTAAAGGCGCTACATTTCATTGATTACGACGGGTCAGAGGATGACTTATCACTTGGGAAACCAAATGATAAAGCAGAAGAGATTGCAAAGTTACTGAACAAAACCAGAGCCGCTACTGCTCAAGTTGAACCTTCAGGTCCTAGCAAAGCAGCTTCACTTGCCACAGTCAGAAAATCAATTGATCAAGGGCTCGAAGATAAAGTCGACACACTACTAGGTGATCTTAGTCGAATGGACGAAATTGAGAATAGTATTTCCTCACAATCTGAAGAAGAGTCAGTATTGTCTCTTCTCTCCCCCTTAGGTATAGATATCGAACTACTATCCGGATACGAGTCAATCACATCCTTCGTTGGCACGGTTGACGACCTCAAAGCAGCAGAGGCCGCTGCTGGAAATGGAATGTTTGTCAGTGGTACATCCGGAAAGAGTAATGTCGTCGCTGTGTTTGTTCGAAATGACGACGCTGATTCAGTATCATCAGCACTCTCGGAAGCTGGATACGTCGAAATTCAACTACCAGAAGGTTCGGGCGACCCGTCATCTCGAATGAACGAATTGATGAACCAGAGATTGGCGCTACAGAGTGAAGGTGAGGAAATATCCAATTCTGTATCGAACTGGGTTGACGATAACGGCGAAGAACTCATTTGTGGTCTGGAAGTTCTAGAAAGAGATCACGAGTTGATTACCTCTCCAGTAAAGGTAGCAGTATCAGCCCATGCTTTCGTAATTGATGGATGGGTCGAAATGGATAGGTCAGCCGACATCAAGGTCGCTCTGGGTAATATATGCACAGTAGTAGATGTCGAACCATTCGTAATTCAAGCAGGTGGTGCTCATCACGACCATGATGACGAACACCATGAACCGGAGATGCCGCCAATTGCCTATCAACCGAGGTCGACGACAAAGCCAATGGAATTAGTTACCGATATGGTAGGGAGGCCAGGATATGGGCGTCTTGACCCTACAGTATTCATGTTCTTCACTTACCCAATTTTCTTTGGTGTAATGTTAGGAGACATGGCTTACGGACTTGCAACTGTAGGTCTTGGAACCTTCTTATACAGTAGAGCAGGAACAAATGACACCCTGAAATTAGGCGGTAGATTCCTCCAAATGATAGGCGTATCTACCCTAATTTTCGGCTACTTATATGCCGAAATAGCCGGTTTTGAAATATTCTTGTATGAAAAAATGACCTATGCTGATGGAAGTTACATGAAAGATGCAGCAGGTCATTACATGTATACTGACAATCAATCTCCAGTCGCCTTCCTCAGCGCACTTTACTTCCCCTTTGATATCGAAAATGGATACGGTTGGGAAGCATCCTACGGCTTCAGTCTATCACTTGCTTTCCCATTCCACAGAGTTGGAAGCCACATGACTGATCTAATCATCATCAGCCTATACATGGGTTGCTTCCACGTCCTTCTAGGATTAATCATGGGATTCCGTGATATCCTGCTAGTTGGAAATGGGCACGGAGGAGTGGGCCTAGTCGCTGCATTCTTCGAAAAAGGAGTATGGATGATTCTAATGGTTGGAGGATTCATGTTTGCTCATGGATTCCTTGGCAGTTATGACGAACTACTGCTCCCAGGGGTCTCACTTATCGCATTCTCAACGATTTGCCTAATCTGGACCCTTTACAGATACCATGGTTTGGATTTATTCGTTGCAGTCCTAATGGGTCCAGTAGAAGCCATTGGACTAATGCCGACAGTAATTTCCTATGTTCGACTTTTCGCAGTAGGAATTGTCGGAGTTAAGATTGCTGAAACCGGCAATCACATGTTCTTTGATAAAATCTCAATGGACGAGCCCTTGATGGCAGTTTTGCTAATCATTGGTTGGCTCCTAGTCCAAGCATTTGCTTGGTTGCTAGGTGTATTCAGTCCAAACATCCACGCAGCACGTCTGCACATGGTAGAGTGGATGAAGCAATATTACGATTCCAGCGGTCAGCCGTTTTCGCCCTTCGGCGGAACCTCGCAATATGTGGAGGGTGAGTAATCAGCCGGCTGTCAGCATGGGAAAAAATGGAGGAAGAAAAATGAAGAAAACCGCAATAAAAGGAATGAGTCTATTGTTCGTCCTGTTTGTCGTCGCTGCTTTTGCAACCGGCGTACAGGCTCAGGATGCAGCAGACAATGAGAACACCACAGCAGGTTACGCCGCTCTCGGAGCCGGTGTAGCACTCGGTCTGGCAGCTATTGGTACTGGCATGAGCCAAGGTCCAATCGGCGCTGCTGCTGTAGGAATGATTGCAGAGGACAGGTCACGACTTGGTCACGCAATTTTGTTCACAGCTCTACCTGAAACAATTGTTCTATTCGGTTTCCTTGCAATGTTCGTTATGCCAGGCCTCGCCTGATTGCGAATGCAAAGAAATTGAATTTTGAATGAAATAACGAGTTGATAATATGACTCTTGAAGCGCTAGCAGAACAGATTGCAGCCGCGGCTAAAGCCAAAGGCGAAGCAATCACAGAGACCGCGCGAGAGCAAGCCAAAGAGATCGCATCAGAATCAGCCGCTACTAATGCGGCTGCTCGCGATCAGGTTGTTGCTCGAGCAAAGCGAGAAAGCGACCAACTGTCCGTAGAAGTTGTAGCATCAGCGCGCCAAGCAAATCAGAAGCGAGAGCTAATTGCTCGCCGTGAAGTTCTAGAAGCAACATGGCAAGACGTGCAAGAAAAAGTCGGCGCAGCCGATTTAGCTGGTCGTAATGACATACTGAATTCCCTACTAAAAGAGGCTAAATCTGCAGGTGGAGATATGATTCTTCACCCGGTAAGTACCGACAGAAAGGCACTCACTGGAAAGGGATTCGATCTTGGCGATGATGTAGACGGCTTAGGTGGATTTATTCTCGAATCCTCAGATGGTTCAATACTATTGGACTACAGATTCGATGGACGATTACAAGAGGTTTGGGAAGCCAACCTCGGTGCAGTAAACAAACTAATGTTTGGAAATTGAATAGGTGATTAGATGGCAAGATTAGCGGTTGGAAGTTCTAACATTTCCAATGCCGGAGCGAGAGCAAAAACTCGCAAAGCGTCGCTAATTGATGGTACAAGGATTCGTCAACTCCTACAACAAGGCACGGATTCAATAGGGGCCAGTATCGGTGAATTAGGATACAGGCAAGAAATGGATATGTATTCTACAAGGATGTCTGGATCAGATGCTATTGAAGCCGCTCTAACTCACAATTTGGACAATGACCTAAATTCGGTACTCGGTTTCTGTCAAGGAAATCTAAGAGATCTTGTCGCTATTTATGTTGAGAGATTCCAATATGAGAAGGTCAAGACAGTTCTGAGGTCAGTATCAAAGGGTGCATCAGATGAGATGATTGCCGATCAGATATTGCCCGAAGAAAATCCGAGTAATGCACATTGGTTGCACATCGTCCGCACGACGGAAACCGTTCAAGAAGCCATAGACGCAATGCAAGGCACTCCTTGGGGGAGATGTCTAGCAAAATTAGATGCAGATACATCTCTAACCGAGATGGAGGATGCTTTGGATAGACAGTACTTTACTGATTCACTCGCAGCATCCCGAGGCAAAGAAGGAAGCCCTCAATTAATCAGATATCTGCAAATCGAAATAGATCACAGGAACATCGTGAACCAGTTCAGAGCACTGAGACAAAACTTGTCTACTGAAACACGTGAGAAAATCAATATCTCAGGTGGAAAAATTGCGGATGCTGTAATCAGGGCTGCTTCACAGGCAGATACAGAGGAGGCTTTGCTCGATGCTCTCAGTCGTTCGAACTCTTTCGACGATTCAGGCTTCGATGAGGCTCTACAAGAATCAGCGGAGCGTTCAACGCTTGACCCGCTGGTCAACTTACTAAGGCTAAAGAGATTGAAGATGCTTAGGAGATTTTCATACCTCAATCCTGTCTCTGCGTTCCCTGTGATTTACTATATTCAAGCCAAGGTTCTGGAAGTTCAGAACTTACGCCTACTCGTGCGCGGTAAGGCGGCAGGCCTCTCCGATGAGGTCATTGAAGCGCACTTATACATCTGAGGTGAAAAAATGGATATCGCAGTAGTCGGGACACCAGAATTCACCCTCGGATTCCAACTCGCTGGCGTAACCCGCCTGCACAATCCAGCAGATTTAGAGGAGACAGCAAATGTACTCCGAAGTCTGATGGATACACCCGAGGTCGGTATTGTCGTAATCGACAGCTCCGACCTCACACAGATGCCAGAGAAGTTGAGATTTCAACTCTCAGAGAGCATCACGCCCACAGTATTGGGTATTGGGACAGAGGAGGATAACACCCTTCGCGAGTCCATTAAGTCGGCTCTAGGAGTTGACCTATGGAAGTAATTCCAGAAAAAGAAAAGGAAGTGAAAAAATGAGTGAGGAAAAGGGATTGATTTATCGCATTTCAGGACCAGTAGTTACCGCTGTAGGTATTACCCCAAGAATGTATGAGGTTGTACGAGTCGGTGATGAAGGACTGATGGGTGAAGTCATTGAATTGCACGGAGACCAATCGGTTATCCAGGTCTACGAGGAAACATCGGGTATCAAGCCAGGTGAGCCTGTAGTCAGAACGGGGCAGACTCTGTCTGTTCAGCTCGGTCCGGGTCTGCTTACGCAGATTTACGACGGAATCCAGCGACCGCTGGAGGACCTCGAGGAGACTATGGGCGCCTTCATCACACGTGGTGTAGATGCTGATGGTTTAGATCTCAAGAAGAAGTGGGAGTTCAATGCTACCGCTTCGAAAGGAGATGAGGTAAACGCGGGTCATGTAATAGGAACAGTACAAGAAACTGAGACCATCGAACATCGAGTGATGGTGCCACCAGGAAAGAGTGGTACAATCAAGAGTATCAAATCGGGTAAATTCGATGTCACTCAGACTGTTTGTACTCTCGATGATGGTACGGAAATTGCCATGATGCAAGAATGGCCGGTTCGAACACCGCGTCCATTCGTTCGAAAGTACGCACCGGATGTTCCACTAATCACAGGTCAGAGGATCCTCGACTTCCTTTTCCCTCTGGCTAAGGGTGGTACCGCTGGTATCCCTGGACCATTCGGAAGTGGTAAGACCGTTACCCAACAACAGTTGGCTAAGTGGTCTGACGCTCAAATCGTTGTTTACATTGGATGCGGTGAGCGAGGAAACGAGATGACTGAGGTACTTACTGAGTTCCCTCACTTAATCGACCCGCACACAGGAAAGCCTCTGATGAACAGAACCACGATGATTGCAAACACATCCAATATGCCTGTCGCAGCTCGTGAGGCTTCAGTATATACTGGAATTACTATCGCGGAATACTTCCGAGATATGGGATACGATGTTGCTCTAATGGCTGATTCAACAAGCCGCTGGGCAGAAGCAATGCGTGAGATTTCTTCTCGACTTGAAGAGATGCCTGGTGAGGAAGGTTACCCTGCTTACTTATCCAGCCGACTGGCTGAATTCTATGAGCGCGCAGGTCGTGTTCAGACTCTCGCTGGAGATGACGGATCTGTATCAGTTATCGGAGCGGTATCACCTCCTGGTGGTGACATATCCGAGCCGGTCAGCCAAGGTACACTACGTATCGTCAAGGTGTTCTGGGGACTTGATGCAGGTCTCGCTCGTCAGCGACACTTCCCTGCGATTAACTGGCTGAGTTCATACTCGCTTTACCCACAGGCATTGGACCAGTGGTATCGCGACAATATCGCCAGCGATTTCCCCGAGATTCGTACTGAAATCAGTGCTCTATTGCAGGTTGAAGCCGAGTTGCAAGAAATTGTCCAACTGGTCGGTTCCGATGCTCTACCAATCGACCAGCAATTAACTCTCGAAGTTGCTCGTATGATTCGTGAGTTCTTCCTTCAACAAAACGCGTTTCACGATGTGGATACTTACAGCAATCTCAAGCTACAATATACAATGGCTAGAGCGATTCTAGCATTCCAAGATGAAGCAAAGAAGGCTATTGCTGGTGGTGCAGACCTAGAATCAGTGGTTAACGTACAGGCTAGGACCGACATCATGAGGGGAAGATTCGAAGAAGGATACGAAGATCGTATCGAGAAACTAGTGAAAGAAATGGGCAAGCAGATTTCTGCTACCATGGAGGAGAACTGAGGAGGGATATGAATGAGTGGAAAAGAGTACCGAACCATTACTGACGTCAAGGGGCCGCTTGTGTTCCTAAACAAAACCGAACCTGTAGCTTACGGTGAAATTGTACAGTTGCGACTTTCCGATGGCACCATGAAGAACGGACAGGTTCTCGATACATCCGATGACCAAGTTATCGTACAGGTTTTCGAAGGAACATCTTCGGTTGATCGACAAACCGGTGTTAAGTTCCTAGGCGATGTATTCCGCCTACCTGTTAGCAAAGACCTAGTAGGTCGTATTCTAGACGGTGCGGGCCGACCTCGTGATGGTGGACCAGCAATCGTTCCTGACGAAATGGCCGATATCATCGGAGCTGCAATTAATCCATACTCTCGTGAAAGCCCAGAGTCATTTATCCAGACTGGAATTTCCGCAATCGACGCATGTACATCTCTTGTTAGAGGACAAAAGCTGCCTATCTTCAGCGCTGCTGGTCTTCCTCACAACGACATTGCACTTCAGATTGCTAGGCAAGCAAAGCTGGTCGGCAGTGACGACGATTTCGTCGTAGTTTTCTGTGCTATGGGTATCACAGCGGAGGAGTACAACTTCTTCGTCCATGATCTTGAGCGAACAGGTGCATTGGAAAATTCAGCGCTGTTCGTCAACTTAGCCGACGACCCAGCAGTTGAGCGTCTGATTACACCACGTCTAGCATTGACTGCCGCTGAGTATCTTGCTTTCGAGCATGATTATCACGTACTGGTTATCTACACAGACATGACAAACTACTGTGAGTCTTTGAGACAAATCGGTGCCGCCCGTGAAGAAGTTCCTGGACGACGCGGTTACCCTGGATACATGTACACTGACTTGGCAATGCTCTACGAGCGCGCAGGTTTGGTCAAGGGTAAGAAAGGAAGTATCACACAATTCCCTATCCTAACTATGCCTGGTGACGATATTACTCACCCAATTCCTGACCTTTCAGGATATATTACAGAGGGTCAGATTGTTATTTCACGTGAATTGCATCAGAAGGGTATCTATCCTCCGATTAACGTTCTACCTTCGCTAAGTCGACTAATGAACGCTGGTATTGGTGATGGCAAGACTCGTGAAGATCACAAGTCGGTATCCGACCAGTTGTACGCTGCTTACGCTCAAGGTAAGGAATTGCGAGGACTGGTTGCGATTGTCGGTGAAGATGCATTGAATGAGCGTGACCTTCAGTTGCTGAAGTTCGCTGATATATTCGAAAATGAGTTCTTGCGGCAGAGCCGCGATGAAGACCGATCAATCGGTGAAGGTACACTCGATCTTGCTTGGAATCTGCTAACCAATATCGACACGAAGTATCTCGTTCGACTAGATCAGAAGTGGATTGACAAGTACCATCCAACAGAGAAAAAGGAGTAAACTCTCGAAATAAGTCGATGAGGAGGTGAAAAAATGGCATTGGACATAAAACCAACCAGGTCCGAGCTAATCAACCTCAAGCGACGCATCAAGCAGACATCTAGTGGATACAATCTACTGAAGATGAAGCGTGACGGATTGTTTCACGAGTTCCGAACTCTGTTGTCTGATATGATTAGTGCAAGAGAGGAACTCGTCGGCACTTATCGCGAAGCGGTAGAAGCTATCAGTTTAGCAAGTGCAATCGAAGGCGGACTTGTTGTAAAGAGTGCAGCCATTGCTAACTCGGCCTCACCGGAAGTTGAAGTTAGTCGCCGAAATATCATGGGAGTTGTAGTTCCTCAGGTAGAAGGGCAGAATCTAACCTCGACAATCGAAGAACGCGGCACAGGTCTAATCGGTGGTTCTCCATATATTGACGAGGCAGCAGATGCCTACTCCTCACTAATTGCCAATATAGTCAAAGCCGCCGAGATGGAGGCTACTTTGAAGCGACTTCTAGAAGAAATCGAAGCAACCAAGCGCCGTGTCAACGCACTTGAGTTCAAGGTTATTCCAGAGATGAAAGAAGCGCAGACTTTCATCCAACTCAGATTGGAAGAAATGGAGCGTGAAGAGACCTTCCGCTTGAAGCGATTCAAGAATAAGTGAGAGCATCTTTGTATCACGGTTTGCGCATTACGCGGTTTGATAGGTGGGTGCATGAGTTCGCAACCACCAAAGGTGGTTGCGTAGTATGTCGGAAGCCGAAGCAATCATCCTCGATCACTCGGCTTGGAGCCAGCAAGAATTGCTCCTCCACATCATCCATCGCTACTTCGATTTAGGTAACGAAGTGATGGCCGGGCAGGCTTGGGAGGTAAGGGCAAAAAGTGGTAGAAGCGACTCAGAGGCGTTAATCCAACTCAACAAGGAACTGGAGCCCTTAGGCTATCTTTCGATGCTAGACAGGGGCAATCCGCCCATACTTAGCATCGCTAATTATCCGGAAGGTCAGCAAATTATTGCAAATTGGCAATTATCTGCTGTTTGGCTAATGATGGCCGGCTTCCTTACTATGATTGGTAGCGCTTGGCTAATGCAGTTCGATTCAAGCGCTACCGCACTCGATTCGAATTTACTGCAAGAATCTATGATTTACTTGGCTATTCCAATGATATTCGTCTTGGCCTTGGCTAGCGAAGTTCGCAGAAGAATTGCCCTACAATATGGAGTTAAAATAGGTCATGTTGTGCCGATAGCCTTCCCTATTTTGGCCGTTAGTTGGCCTTTTGGTTTGGCTGGTGTGTTGAGTCAACATAGAGCTGATTTACTTCCAATACCCAACCGAAGGGCTCTTGCGATGATCGAATTAGCGGCCCCTCTCACCCTATTCTTCGGTGGAAGTTTACTAACTCTCATCGGTTTGCATTTAACTCCTCTGGAGCCTCCTGAATTATCCTCTGCACCTATTGGTTTTGACAATAATGTCCTAATCTCAATCCTAACATTAGATTGGATTGGAGATGATTTGCTCATCAAATTACAATGGATTCATCTTACTGGTCTTGCTGGAATCGGCCTCACTCTAATCGGTTGGACTCTGTTGTTACCTATTCCAGGATTTCCTGGCGACCGAATATTGCATGCTTTAATCGGTCCTGCCGAGATGTCCGATTCAAACCGCCAAACAGGAATATTCATTCTAATGCTCGGTGCAATGGTGATAATCTTTGCAAATACCGAGTATATGCCTTGGCTGTTGATTGCAGCTTTGGCGGCTATGCGCCGTTTCAGTCCAGAGAATTCTCCTCCACCACTGGTTATTGACGAGTCAATAGTTCCTTCTAACAAGGAACGCAGTAGATTTGTCATGCTTCTTGTATTCGTTCTAATTTTGGGATTCCCTGGATTGAACCCTTCCTTTGCAATCAACCAATGGGACGAAGGCTTGGACACCTCTGGATGGGTTGATGAGATCGAACTTAACTTCTCAGAATCCTACAATCTAACTCTAGAGTTAACTCCAGAAGGAATCAATCCGGTCTCCGGATGGATACAGATTAGACTGGAGGGGGAATACTCCCAATTATGGGATATAAATTCCTCTAAGTTGAACGAAGATAGAATCTACAGGTTTGATCAGGTGACTCAAAATTCACCCGACGACCTAAGTCTGACAATAACTCCTCTGAATATAGCTCAAAATAATCCAAACCTAGCTCCTGACGCCTCTATGTGGTTGAGAATTCTAGTTGATGTCGAAGGTCATATCGAAGAGCATCTAACGGTTCTGAGAAATTCTGCAACAACCTCTCCAATAGATCCTCTTTGGTTACTGATTGAGGATACTGAGACTCCAAGAATTTGTATGAGTATTCAGAAGGTGGATAATAGGACTGCGTCTTTAGTTCTAACAAATCCATTTTGGGAGTTTGAGAACGACACTAACCTGACTCAACCAGGCCTTTACGACGTTTGTCTAAGAGGCTACGAAGGTGCATTGCAATCATCACAATACAAAGATGAATTTAGAAGAGTCATGGGTCCAGCACTGGCACTAGATTTCGAAGATGGCGAGAGGGTGACGTGGTGGTTGCCAGTGGATGGAACCGAAGCCAAATTACAGATTTCTGATGGCGCTTGGCAAATGCCGGATTGGTACTCAGCAAATACAGATTATACGATAACTTTCGGTGCTCAAGGAAATGCATTTTGTCCATCAACTACAATAATGCCTGAGATGGAAATTGGGGATAGTTGGAATTGGACCTTTTCCGACCGTTCTTCCATTAGAATTCCAGCCGGTCAATTAGGTTCGGGAACTCTATACTTCGGTTCTAGTGGTTGGTTAGCCTTCTGTAAGGAAGGAGTAATGCTACGTTCGTATATGGTCATCGAGGGAGATGATGTAATTTTAGACGGAGGAGATATCGGGATGCATTTGGCTTTCCCCGAATACATAATCTCTAATCGCATGAACAAGACAATTCCGATTACCGTAAGTTGGACTGGAGATTCACCCGAAGCAGATGTTTGGACAGTCTCTATACCGGACGAAATCTCTCCAAACTCAGATTTGATGGTGCTTCTGGAGACTGCAGGTACAACCGCTTTGTATCGAGCGGTTTGGGTAACCGTAGATGAGGGTGAAATCACAGTTAACCTAGCCGCTCGGTGTCCAGTTGATGGGTGTGAATAGATGCGAATCGCAGTTCTTGGAGTCGGTTCAATCGGGGGGGTTATTCTCGGCGCTCTTTCGGATACAGATGCAGATCTTGTGGCAGTATCTCGTGGCCAAGTTGCTAGCAATCTGGAAATGATTGGCTTGATTCTACACACTCCAGAGGGTTCGATAGAGATGATTCCTCCAGACCGATTTAGTGTCGTCGATAGTCATGAAGGGCCAATTCCTGAACAGATTAGAGGTACTTGTGATGTTGCTATCATATGTGGAAAGGCCTCCTCAACTTCTGTTTTAGCGCAAATCGCTGAAGAAGTTCTAACTCCAAATGGACTCGCAATCAGTATACAGAATGGTCTTGGTCACTCAGAGATGTTGGCTCATCGTTTAGGTAGGGAAAGAATACTTGGGGGTTCGATTACTCATGGTGCTTGGAAGGATGGTGAATCAGGAATTCATTGGGTAGGTCGAGGAGCCATTCGAATGGGCAACCTCGATGGAGGAGGTGCCGCCGAGGTGGCCTTATCTCTAATGCAAGTATTTGAGGATGCAAACCTCAATCCGATATGGTCCGATGATGTACAAAACATAGTATGGAGAAAGCTACTGTTGAATGTTGCAATCAATCCAGTCTGTGCGATTGCTGGAGTTAGAAATGGTGCCCTTATCGACGTACCCGAACTCTGGGATCAAGCGATGGCCGCTATGCTAGAAGCAGCGGCAGTGGGCAGAGCCTCCGGTGTCGACTTAGGCGATGTGGATTTGGAAGAACACCTACGAAAGGTGGTCGAGGCAACGTCCGACAATCGTTGCTCGATGTTACAAGATGTGATGGCTGGACGCGCCACAGAAATTGAATCACTTTGCGGTGCTGTTGTAGAAAGAGGTGAGTCGGTTGGGATTCCAACTCCTGCAAATCAGTCCCTCTATGCATTGGTCAAAGGTATCCAAAGGTCTGGCGAATTCGCCTAATTATTCGCAATCAATATTGTAGTGAAGTCCGACGTTCTTCCTTCTAGCAATCGAGGCTTCGATAACCAGTTCAGCACAAATAATCAGATTACGTAATTCCACCATTGCCTGAGTAGGTTTAGTCGCATGCCAGACAGGAACTACATCGGCTCTGATTTGTGTAATCTTCTCTCTGGCTTTTTCTAATCGAGAATCACTCTTGACCAAACCAACATCGTTTGTCATCATCATTCTAAGCGCCAATAAATCACTTTGGAGAGTTCCGTGGTCTGCTAACTCCTCAAGATCTTCTCCTCTCCAATAAGTGATGTCTTCAACGATATCTGGAAGCAATCCATCTTCTGCTCTGGAAATAATATCAGTAGCCGCTCTCTCAGAGTACACTACCGCTTCTAGTAGCGAATTGGAAGCGAGGCGGTTAGCGCCATGAAGTCCGGTTCTAGCAACTTCTCCGATAGAGTATAGCCCAGGTAGAACTTTTCCTTCATGCATTGCCCTGCCTTTCTTGTCAACCTTTACTCCTCCAACAAGATAGTGTGCGGCAGGGCGCACAGGAATAGGATCAGGCCCTAGATCGATTCCATGTTCAGACAATTTATCTGTAATCGTGGGGAACTCTTGTCGGATTGCCTCAACATCTAGATGTTCAGTTACTAGGAGTACGTGAGAATCTCCACTTCTCTTCAATTCTCTATCAGTGGCTCTTGCTACGACGTCTCTAGTGTCCAATGAGCCTTTGTCTGAATATCGGTTCATGTAGGATAAATCATCAGGAGAGTCGCCAATCTCCTTCCATTTGTGATATTCGGAACGGGTCATCAAAATCGCCCCATGCCCTCTCATAGCTTCTGTAATCAAAAACGGATTTTGTGAATCGACGGCTAATGCAGTTGGGTGGAATTGAATGAATTCCATGTCGCATATATCTGCTCCTAATCTATGCGCCATGGCTACACCATCACCTGTGGAAACCATTGGATTTGTAGTTGCAAGATGAAGCATACCCGCTCCTCCAGAAGCTAACACAACACAGCGTGATGCCAAGGTGTAGACCTTACCATCTGGGGCTAGGCACCACAAACCTGCAACTCCTTTCTCGGGCTTATGCAAATCCCGCCTAACAAGATCTAGAACCATCCAGTCCTCTAGAATTCTCAGACCGGATTCGTATTCATCTGCCGCACCTTCAGTCAAGGCCCGCTCGATTTCGGCTCCAGTTCTATCGCGAGAATGTAATATTCTATGCTCGGAGTGGCCACCTTCCCTGGTTAGATCATACAGACCATCCGCACTCAAATCGAATTGCACTCCATGTTTTACCAAATCACGAATCCTATCAGCAGCATCGTACACAACCGAACGCACAACCTCCTCATTACACAAACCTCCTCCTGATGCTAACGTGTCCTCAACATGAGCCTCTAGAGCCGCCTTGTTATCGATATCGAGAACTCCAGCAATTCCTCCTTGAGCCCAGTTCGTAGATGAGGTTGAGAGGCTCTTCTTTGTGATGATTGCAACAGAGAGTCCTGCTCGGAAGCAACGCAAGCCAAGAAACAGTCCAGCGATGCCCGAGCCGATAACCGCGACGTCGACTGGCGGCAAGTCGCGGTTCGGTGCATCCACTGCCATGCTGATTCCTCAAACTATCTTGCATTGAAGATAACCATTCTTCACCCACACTTCCGGCTCTTGGTAATAGTGTCTGCAAACACTCTCCGAACCGCTGTGATGCCTCAACCTTCATAGTCTTGGAAGGGGGCAGGGAAAGAATGACGTCGGGTAAATTCCTTTCGTCATTTAGGTGATGGGATGCACTTACTGAGAATAGAAGTGGAGAACTTCAAGTCCTTTGGCGGTGAGATTACCATACCCTTCGATGAAGGGTTTACTGCGATAACCGGCCCTAATGGGTCAGGGAAGTCAAATTCTGGTGATGCCATACAATTCGTACTCGGCACTCGTTCGACAAAAGTCATGCGAGCAGACAATGTTGGCGACTTAATATTCAACGGTGGAAAGCGCGGTAAGCCTGCCCGTCACATGTCGGTGACTCTAGTTTTTGCAAACAAGCCCGAATTAGGCGGGCGACGAAGGTTACGTATCGATGAGGATGAAGCATCATTCACAAGGTCTGTCCGCCTGAACAGAAAGAATCAACCGATTTCATCTTACAAAATTGGGGAACGCAGTGTCACTGCAACCGAGATGAGAAGAACTCTTGCAGAAGCCGGATTACACGGCGACGGATACAACATAGTTCTGCAGGGGGACGTAACAAATCTTGCAACCATGACTGATTGGAAGAGAAGAGGAGTTCTAGAAGAGGTAGCTGGAGTTACTGCTTATGATTCAGAAATCCGCTCAGCAAATAATCAACGTAAAGTGGTTGAGAATGATATTGAGACTATCGAATTGTTTGAGTCGGACCAGAAGACTCGTTTGAAGAAGTTGGAAAAGGAGAGAGAACAGGCTCTCAAGTATCGCGACCTTAAGGAGCAATTAGATCAAGCTAGAATCATATTGGCTCAGGCCAAGTATCGTAACCGAGTCGAAGAGATTCGTATGCTCAATGAAGACCATGGAAAGTATCAGGAAAAGAGCAACAAGGTCCGTGAAAGTGTCAGAAGTAACGAATCTCGTCTTTTACAACTCGAAGAAGAATTGGTCAATGTCTCTCGTGAACTTGAGGATATGGCGACTGGAGAATCAAAGGCAGTCATGGATGAGATTCGGACTTTAGAAATCGAATTAGAGACCAGCCGTGATAGAATTGGCGACCAAAACCGAGCCTCTGAAGACGCGACAGATGAAATCGAGTTTTTCCAAGCCGACCTAGAATCAGCCGAGGCAGCCATTCAACAACTCGTAGACGAAATCGAGGCGGCCAAACAATCCGTCACGGATGCCGACAACGCCCTGGATGAGGCGGAACAAAATGAGTCGGAGGCTCGAAAAGCCATTGAATCCGGAGACAAGCATTCCCGTGATTTGAATCGAGCCTTAGGATTAGCAAATGAGGAACTATCCGAGGTACATGACAAGATGGCTGAAGCCAGACTAGAATCTGATAGAGCCGAGCAAGCGGCAAGAATTGCATCGGACAATCTAGCGGATTTGGAGGAACAATACGAGGTCGTATCACTTGAGAGAGACGACCTCGAGCTAACCGGCGAGGGTCTACAAGAAGAAAAGCCGGTAGAGGATAGAGAATCATTGGCTGTTAAACTAACACAATTACAGAAACAGGAGGTCGCACTTCGCGGCGATCGCGATAGTGCGGAGGAACAATTGAGAAATGCAAATCGGTCACTTGACCGCGCTCGTGCCGCACAGGAGGCTAGAGCCTCGAAACCAGGTTCCGCAGTAACTCTACGCGCATTATCAAAACTTAGACAGAGCGGGGAAATCCGGGGAATTCTCGGATCGCTTGGAGAATTGACTTCACCAAAGGATGACTCACACGAAGAGGCATTAGCATTCGCACTTGGTGGCGGTATTAACTCAATCGTTGTCAGCGATGATGAGGTTGCTGCAAGTTGTATCAAGTGGCTTGGTGCAAATGGTGGTGGAAGAGCAACATTCCTGCCTCTCAACAAGATTAGTGCCTCTCGTGCTCAAGGCCGTGCGCTAATGGTTGCTAGAAACCCCGGAATTATTGGATTTGCGCATGACCTATTGGATTACGATGAGGAAATTGAAACTGCTGTGCGCTTCGCCTGTAGAAATACATTGATTGTTCAGTCGATGGACGTTGCACGCCGCAATATGGGCGGAGTTAGAATGGTGACTCTTGATGGTTCAATAGTCGAAGCGACTGGCGCTATGACAGGTGGTTCTTCAGCAAAGGGAACACGTCCTTCATTCGGTGGTGCTGGTGCAGCTGGCGCCGGAATGGAGAATCTAGAATCAGCAGTTAACAGAGCCAACTTGAGGTATTCAACAGTGGAAGCTGCACTGAAAGAAATCCGTGACAACATGAATAATCTTCGAAACCAAATTCATGGACTCGATGATAGCGATCACTCTGTAAAAGTTAGGAATTGGAAGGCTGATGTTAAGATCGCTCAGAAGCAAGTGGATGATATCTCAAAGAAGGTAGTCGATGCTCGCAAAGAATATGAGAGATTGGAATCCGCGAGCCAAAACGCTACTGCTGCGGCTGTTGAATCAGAAAAAGAACACACAGCCGCTGTCGATGCTCGTCGATTAGCCGCGGAGGCATTACAGAATCATACACCTGATCATCTCTCGCAAATTCTTCGAAGCGCTCAGGACACACGAACCGAGGCTGAGCGCACTAAACTTAGAGCTGAATCTGACATTGTAACCGGTGGCGAGAAACTCAAGGTTCTCGAAGACAGAAAGAAAGATCTCGCCAGGTCTGTTGAGAGACAAAACGAAATCATTACAGAAGCCACAAAGACGATTGAGAAACTTCAGAATTCAATTCAAAAGGCAGAAGAAAGTCTCAAAGAACTCAAATTACAAGCTTCACAATTCAATGAAGAGCATCAGATTCTCAGCCAGCGTAAGGACGAGATAGTCGACGAGCGTGCAAGTCTTCGAGCTCATGTAGAACAGATGCAGACTCAGCGTGAAACAATCAAAGCGAGATTGGAAGGTCTCGTGGAGAGCATCAGGAACAAGGAAGAGACCTTGGTCGAATTACAGAGTGATTTAGCCGAGAATCAAATCGAACTTCCTGATTTAGAAATTCAATTGCCAACAGTGGCCGAGGCGGAGAAGGGGGTGCAGGGCCTAGATCGCCGCCTCGGCCAACTCGGCGACGTCAATATGCTAGCGATAGAAGACTACGACATAACTGTAGAGAGAATCGCCGGACTCGTCGCCGACGGAAAACTCTGCAAGGAGAGGCATGCAATGTTGGTTAGTCTTGCAGAACAACTCGAAGACGAGAGAAAGACAAGACTTCTCGCCGTCTTCAATGAAGTCAACCAGAACTTCACTCGTGCCTACAAGTTGCTACAGCCTGGTGGAGAGGGTGAATTGCAACTTGAGAACACCAAGAATCCATTTGAGGGTGGACTCAGGATGGCTTGTATTCCTCCTGGTAAGAGTAAGAGAACTCGTCGAAGTTTCCTCTCCGGGGGAGAAAAGTCGATGGCGGCCCTGGCTTTCGTTTTCGCGATCCAAGATTACGAACCTAGCCCATTCTACTACTTTGACGAGGTTGACCAGAACCTTGATCCATTCAACGCTGAGCGAATCGCTACTCTCTGTAGAATTCGTAGTACCCACGCTCAATTCATCATGGTGACTCTAAGAAAGGTCAGCCTTACACTTGCTGACCACCACATTGGAATTACCCATGCGGGAGATGGCCGCAGTCGTCGAATTACCGACTTCGACAGAGCAGCTGCAATCGAACTTGGAGAAGAATTCGAGGCCGAGCAAGAGGCACTGAAAGAAGCACAAAGTGCCAAGGAAGGAATGGGCGACTTGCCAAGCGCTGAGACCATGCCAAAGGTGCCTGAACCAATGGATCGTCCATTGAGCCTAGGCGGCCTTGCCGATAGGGCTGGCGTTGAAGTGTCCGATGATGCTGAAGAAGAGGACTTAGACCCAAGTGAATCAACCATGTCTTCACTGAAGGAAAGAACTGACGAATGGAGTGAAGATATCGCAGAGAAGGAAGCAGCCATTCCTCAACAGGAAGAGGAAGAAGAGCAGGTTGACAGCGAAGCAGCAATCGAGCAGGAGTTGGAGAGAGAAGAATGACAGTCTTCGATGCCACTGCAATGAGGGACGATATCGTCGAAAGGCTATTGCAAGGCGAGGAAGACCTTGAAACCAGCCGTTATCTAGACCGATTGGTAGAGCTAGCTAGTTTAGAAGAAGCGGAACATCAATTCCTAATCGAACCATTTGATCGCTCGGTAGCATTGGTATTCCAATTATTCAGATCAAAGGACTTAGATCCCTGGGACGTCGATCTTACAAGCTTCCTAGAGATGTTTGAGGCGCGAATCAAAACTACTGACAATATCGATTTACCAACCTGTGGTCGACTTATCCGAATGGCTTGGCAGATTCTAAGAGGTCAATCATCCACACTTATCGAGAGACAAGACCGAGCATGGGATGAACACGAGGAAGAATTCCTTGACTTTGATGTAAGTGGCTGGGAAACAGAATTCACTGAGGATGATTACAACTTCTCTGTAGGAGTTATGACAGGGGCGGCGGACAATGTACTCCCCTCGATGTTCGAAGGTAGAATTCATCGAGAGGAAAGCCGTCCTGTAACTCTCGGAGAATTACTAATGGGATTACAGAGCGCTAAACAAATCTCTGAGGATTTGAAACTCAGAGAACAAATCGCCAAAGAGAGGAGAGAAGCTCATGCAAAGGCAAGGGCTAGATTTTCCGGGAGTCTTCACATCGAGGATTTGGAAGGAGATCTTCGACGAACATGGAATGCCCTTAGAGACCGGTCTGATGAAGGCGATATGGCGGTCGACCTGAAGGACATTACAACCTACCTTAGGGACAAATCACTGGAAGGTGGGTTGGAGTTCGATGAAGCGGAGGCCGAAGCACAGGTTACTGCCTTGGTCTCAGCACTATTCCTGACTCACAGAGGTTATGCAGACTTAACTCAGAAATCAGGCCGTGATGGATTGATTTCCATCAAGGATTTACACCCCGATTACAATGATTTTGATGTGCTAACAGAGAAAATTAACCCAAAGCCAGAGATGGAGGTGGAAGTAGATGTCTGATTCTGTCGAATTATCCACTATTCTTGAAGCTATTTTGTTCAGTGCCGGTCGCTCCATGACGGTTGAAGAATTGATGGAGCAAACTGGTAAAACTCGTACAGAGGTTTCCGGCGCTTTGGAGAACTTACGTGCTACAATCAAGCGCCGTAGAGACTCTGCTTTGCAATTAACCGAAGTTGCGGGCCGATGGATTTTCGAAGTTAGACCCACACTTTCCTCTCATCTACCAGAGTCGGTTAGACCGGATGTTCCAGCTAGATTGCTACCTGCGGCCGCACTAATCGCTTACCATCAGCCTATGAAGCAAGCGCAACTGGTCGATATGATTGGACCTAAGGCCTATGATAGGGTCAGGGAATTAGCCGGATTAGGATTCATCGATAGACGCAGGGATGGGTTGACTCGTCGATTAACAACAACTCGAAGATTTGCAGAATACTTCGGTTGCCCCGATGTCGAATATCAAAAGGTACGCCAATGGTTCAGGGCAGAAGCCGGAAAGGCTGGACTTACCAGTGCACAGTTGGCTGCATCACTTTCTGATGAACAGATGACTATCGAAGAGTTCTCTGAAGCACCATCCGAAGAGGCGCTAGCGATGGAAGCGGCTCAAGGCGACGAGTGATTACTCGCCACGAACCTGTTGCAATGCAGACTCAACCGCTGCCATGGTGATTCTTTCGCCACTTTCCCGAACAATCGCCGCCACAGGCTCGATTTCATTTGGAGAGGCGCCAGCACTGGCAATCATGTTGCGTAAGTGCAGTTTCATGTGACCCGCCTGTATACCAACTGTTGCAAGAGCCCGAAGAGCACCGAGATTCTGTGCGAGACCTGCAGCAGCCATTACTTTCGCTAGATCATCTGCGGAGTTAATGCCCAGGAGTGCTACATTTGCTTGGGCTCCTGGGTGGATTGTAATCGCCCCTCCGACTAATCCTACAGCCATTGGTATCTCAATGGAACCAACTAGGTTCCCATCTGTGTCCTTTTCCCAATGAGTCATTGAACCATATCGTCGCTCATGCGATGCATAGGAGTGGGCACCAGATTCTACAGCCCTCCAGTCTTGTCCGCAGGCAATTGCAATGGGCGATATTGCATTCATTATTCCCTTGTTATGGGTAGTTGCACGGAATGGGTCTGCTGCCGCGAAATGGTAGGCTTGTAAGACACCATCAATCACTTCTGTACCTCTAGATGAATCGTCACCAGTATCGGACATCTCTTCTGGAGTGAAGGTAGCGCTGACTCTGGCCAACCTATGGACTGCTAGATTGCTAATTATTCGAAGAATGACAGTTCCTCCAGAGATATTTTCTACTCTTGGAGCAATTGTTTCGGCCATTGTATTGACTGCATTTGCTCCCATTGCATCTCGACAATCTACCAGAATGTGAACGATTATCATTGGACCTGAATCTGTTTCGATTATTCTGGCTTCAACATCTCTGCATCCTCCACCAAATTTCACTAATATTGGATCGACCTCATTACAGGATTCTACCAATTCTTCTTTAGCAGCAAGAATAGCATCCCGAGATGCCTCTGGGTCTTCACACCCTACTACCTGAATCTGTCCAATCATGACTGGGTCTGTATTGTTTGAGACAAAGCCACCATTCTTCTGACATCTCTTGGCCATGTTTGAAGCGGCTGCAACAACACTAGCCTCTTCAACCACAAATGGAATTACATAGTGTTCGCCATCGATAATGAAGTTAGTCGCAACACCGATGGGTAGTGAGTATCTGCCAATTACATTCTCAATCATTCTGTCAGCTGTACCCTCGTCCAACTCAGCATCTGCCCAAGCCTGGACTTGTTCATCACTGAGGCCAGCAAGTTCTGCGAGCATGGCTCTTCGTTCTGGAATTGATAGTTTGTAGAATCCACTCAATCGGCTGTTGTCAACAGGCATTGTTTCACCAAACCGTGCGACAACCTTCCGGTTCTAAGCACTTCGTGGTGACTAATCCCAAATTGCCTATTTTAGACTCAGATGAGGCCCAAGCCAAGAATGCTGATAATCGCCTTCTAATCGGGGCAAAATCAAACCGAATAGGTTCATTTCTAGTCTCAATAAAGCGTTAATTTAGCCATTAACGCATTGTTAACGTATTTAGAAAGCGTTAGTAAAGCGTTAATATTTATCGCTACTATTCAAATTACTGCAAGCCTACTAAACTTTTTATCTATCTGAAAAAACCCAATAATACGTTAATTTCGCATCATTGATGCGTGAGAATACGTGAATATTATGTACCCCTAGGCTCACGTGTGCGATAATGGCTGAAGGGCCCGCATCGGTACTCGATTTGCCTCCATTACGAGGCAACCCCTTCGATTTACGTCCTATCGAAGCAAATCGCGCAGAGTATCTAGTGGGGCGGGATCGATTGCTGGCGGAATGTCGCGAGCACCTAATTTCCCAAACTCCACGAATGCTACTATTGGTGGGGGATCGTGGATCGGGTAGAACGTCATTCCTCAACGCCCTTGCCTCAACAACATCTCGCCGCCCGTTCATAGGACAATTCTGGCCAGAAGACGATGACCCTGTTCAGGGGATAATCCATGAGTTATCTGTATATCTCGGCGGCTTCGATATTCCACCATCTATCCAACAGGCCTCTGACAAGATGGTTGAGATTCTAGACAAAGAGACAGGAACTTTGCCTCTAGTCGCACTGGATTATCCTGCTAATGTAGATTTGAACCATATGCTATCTCGATTAGCACCTTTACTACAGAGGCTTCGAGCACTTATCGTGGTCGCAGTTACCCCCTCTCAATTGGCTGGGTTAGATGAGGGGGTGTTGGATATTTTCGACGACCCTCATCATTTACGGAATTTAGATGAAAAACAAATTCAGATTCTTAGCAATCGTAGAATCTCTCGCGCCGCCAATCAAAAGTGGAATATCAGGGCGAGTCTTCTAACTGCAATTCACCAACATACAGATGGTAATCCGCGTAGGATAATTCGCCTATTGAGGGACTTAATCGATGAGCGACATAATCCAGTCGACGGGGGCGTCTTAGATCGGTTAACTACCTGGAGAGCTCCACCAGTTCAATCGGAACCCGAAATATTCGAAGAAGAGGAGATAGAATCCGAGATACAAGAACCTACTGAAGAGTTCGAAGAAGTAGAAATAGAGTCAGAAGATGAAATTTCCCAAATAGATGATTTTGAACTAGAAGAAGAAGAACCCGATGATCTTTGGGATGATGATGACGACGAGGAAGAGTCATGGAACGATGAATTCGAGGCACCTGATGAAATTTGGACTACTCCTGAGGAGCCAGAGTCACTAGAAGTTGAAGAGGAAAGATTCCATCAAGCAGAGCAAATCCCTGAACCTGAACCTAGCGAAGTGTACCAGAGAGCTGATGATGAGTCTGGATTCTATTTCGTTGAAGAAGGAACAGAGCCGCCTGAATTGCCCGAATCTAGGAAACCTAAGGGCAATTTTGGACGCTTACTAGGTCGCACACTACAAGCCAATGATAGGATGCCAACAACAGGCGACGATACACCAATTCAAGTCGCTGAACCTCACAAGAGTTTGGTGCCAAGAACTCCGGTAAAGGAAATGCCTCCCGAAAGCGTAGAGGATGAACAATCGACTGCAAGAATCGATACATCGGTAGAGTCTGGTATAGAAGAGTCCGTTTTCCATGACGACCAGTCAGTTTGGATGGTTGATTCAGATTCCAAATCTACCTTGCCCAACAATCCTAGGGTATTCGAACCAATAGCACCAGAGCCAGAGCCAGTTGTCGAAGAAATTGATACTGAATGGTTCGTCGATGACGCACCTGTAGAAGATGAATTCGAACCAATTCCTGAGCCTGTTTTTGAGCCGGAACCCCCCCAAGTTAGTATCCCATCAATTCCAACCACACCACCACCAACACCTGTACAAGTCCCGGTCCAAGTTCCAGTTTCATTAGGTCCGACATGGGAACCAGATTTACCATTCAATCCCATCGTTTTGCAAACACTGACCGAGGCCGAGAGAATGATTGTCGAGGCCTCGTCGATGCGCGAAGTCTCTCCCTCGGATAATGAATTACAAGCCCGTTTAGAGGTCGGTCGTTCCCGTCTTTCGCAGATATACAATGGAATGCGACGCAAGGGTCTTCTGTCGGTAAGAAAGCAAGGTAGAACTCGATACTTCAAACTCAGTGAGGCTGCAAATCAGCACTTGCGTGGGGCGCCACAGGAGGCTGCATAATGTCAGACGAAGGTTCTACGGTAACGAAAGAAAAAGTCGAGAAGTATCTCGAATTAACAGCAGAAGCACGAGGAAAAGCATCACCGATTGCAGAGTCTGAAGAAGATGTAGCCAGACTCGATTCAATGATGAGAATGTGTGATGATTACCAAGCAGACGCCAAGCATTTCCTGGAGAAGGGAGATTTGGTTCGAGCCTTTGGAGCGATCAATTACGCACATGCTTGGATTGATGCTGCGGTTAGGATTGGCTTGATGGACGGACATGGTGATGATCGCCTCTTCACCCTTCCATGACTGCTAACAATTATCTCCTTCATGTTTTGAGGTGAATACAATGTCTGATTGTCTCGATGATTTTCCCAATCAATTAGAACCAAGTTTTTCTTGTTTCCAAGACTCTATGTCTGCAGGACCTGCCTCAGGGATTCTAATTTTGATACTCGGAATTCCTTTGATTGGAATAGTTAAGAGATATTTACGAAGGTTGCTAGATAAAACCGACTTTGATGAAGGACTGGAAAATTTTCTTTTCCGAGTTGCAAATGTCGTACTATGGGCGGTTGTTATCCTAACCGCAGCAAATGAATTCGGAATAAATGTCACAGGTTTGGTTGTCGGTTTAGGGTTTGTAGGATTAGCAGTAGCCTTTGCGGCACAAGATACAGTAGAGAATGTAATTGCTGGTATTTTCATCATAATTGACAGACCATTCAGAGAGGGGGAGAGAATTCTATTGCCGAAGAGTCTAGGTGGGACTTATTCAAAATGGGGTGATGTTAGTTACATTGGTTTGAGGACCACCAGAGTAAGATCAACAGATGGAGTCTTACTTACCGTTCCAAACAAGATTCTAACAAAAGATGCAGTTGCAAATTTCAGTCACAGCTCGGATATGGAACTCAGGGTAAGAATCAGACTTGGACTTACTGCAACTTGGGCGAACGTCACAAAGGCGGAGGAGATTGTACAAGATATCGCTGATAATCATCCAGACATCGTTAGCAAACCAAAACCACCAGAGGTTGTTTTGAGAGGATTCGGAGACCAAGAAATAGTCATGGAGATTCGATATTATGTGGACCATGCAAAGAAAATGAGGCCATCTAAATCATTCTTTGTTACTGAGATATTGAGAAGATTCGAGGAAAATGGAGTGACCTTAGCCTTCCCGGTTCGAGTCAATATGAATAGTGATGTGAATCTAGAAGATCTTGGATTCTAGTGATTCAAAGGGTACCCATTGATTCAACCAACGAGTCGTAGAGAAGGTCCACTAGTGACTTCGATATACGAACCGCCAGCACTAACCAATCGCTCCTTCAATCTCCTGTCAACAGTCAAGACAGGCCAACCGGATTCAACTGAAAGTTCAACCAACATATCGTCGGTATGCTTCATCCCTTCAATATCTGACATTCTCTCAGATTTCTGCTCTAGCAAATCGAGTAGTAGACCGCCGCGCGTCTGCGATAATTTCTGTAATTCCGCATCCACTGAATCCAGAACCAATAATCTCGGCGAACCAGCAACTGAAGCCATTGCCACATCAAGATTCAATCTAGCATCGACTAATGCCACCCAACCACAAGCGTCGATGAGGACGCTGGACATCACTTCACCCCGTGATGGTTCCATGACCGATTAGTCGCCATCGTGTTCCGATTCTTCGAGACAAAGTGATTCGACTTCCCTCAAGTGCACAAATTGGCAAACGTAGGCGCAGTGTGCATTTTTTCCCTTTGATTGCAGTAACTTGGCCTACACTTGTAGCGGTTGCAGAGTTGATCATTAACATTTCATTCGGCTGTAGCGGCCTTACCTTCTCAGGAGCATCATCGCCACTTGCCACCATATGTTCTAACAAATCCAAATCAAGATTGAACTCCTCCCATATCGGTGGTAGTTCACCTTGACGAGCCATCACTTGTCCAGATAGGTCATCAGCTTTGGTGACATTAGGGTCCATCGGAGTAGCAACTCCACAGAGTCCACCAGCGTGAATCGTCTCTAGGTCTAGGCCGCCACCTTGTACAGATTCGATGACTGTCTTGATTGGTTCCCATCGGGTTTTACTTCCCTCTTGGATTCGGCGACCTGGAGCGATTAGGATGTCATCTCCAACTGAGAATTGGCCCTTCACCACAGAACCTCCTATGATTCCTCCTCGTAGTTTATCCGGCCTTGAACCAGGACGATTGATATCGAAGGATCTTGCAACATACATCAGTGCCTCCTTTTGTTTCCCATGGTCAGGGGTAGGAATAATGTCCTCAATAGCCTGAATCAGAATATCGAGATTTACATCATGATGCGCTGAGATCGGAATTATTGGTGCATCTTCTGCAATCGTTCCCTTTACGAATTCCTTGATTTCATTATGAGACTCAATGGCTCTTTCTTTTGTCACGATGTCGATTTTATTTTGAACGATTATAATATTCTCAATTCCTGCAATTTGTAAAGCTGACAAGTGTTCACGTGTCTGCGGTTGTGGACATTTTTCAGTTGCAGAAATCAGCAGAAGTGCTCCATCCATAATCGATGAGCCTGAGATCATCACAGCCATCAGCGTCTCGTGTCCGGGAGCATCGACGAATGAAACAACTCTGAGTAGTTCCTTGTCAATGTCCTTCTTTCCATCTGGTCGCTTACCTGTAGGGTAATATTCTCCATCCTTGGTCCTGTAGAATGCAGTGTCGGCATAGCCGAGTTTGATACTTATCCCTCGTTTTCTTTCCTCAGAATGGGTATCTGTCCAGACTCCTGAAAGAGCACGGGTTAGAGTCGTCTTGCCGTGGTCGACGTGACCGACCATGCCGATGTTGACTACAGGCTGGCTAGGTAATTGACTTGCCAGACTCATCAACCCCTACCGATTCACTCCTCTTCGTCAGAGGGCGTCTCGGTAGCGGCCTCTTCCTCGAGACCAAAAATCACTGGTAGTGAGCGCTTTCCTGCCTCAACGACCTTCAGATTGATTTGACGTGTATCCTGACTGATGACATTGCCTCGAAGGTTTCTTCTTCGGCGAATCCCGTCATACTTGTAGACGTATTCTTGGGCGTTCTTCTTCACGTATTTCTTCCCCTTGTATCCAACTCCGGGCGATACGAGAACCGACTTTACTCCTCCACCATCTAGGTCAGGGCGCATTGGTCGGCCTGTGACATCTGAGCCACCGGTGATTTGCAACTTGTATCCAGAAAGTGTTTGATCACCATCTCCAACGAACATCCCATCGACGGAATCCCCGATTTTCTTACCCAAGAAATGGTTGTAATTTGCACCTGTGATATCCACAGCATATGCTCGATGGTCGACTGCTCCATTAACCACCGCCTTGAACGCCTGTTCTCCTGCCATGATGTCACCTGAACGGCCTCCCGACAGGAGACCCCTATAAGAGCGGTTCGGATTCACCTACGGTGAGTCTTAGCCTCTCAAAAATTCTCTCTCAATTCTGCTTTCGATGGTTGCTGGTGCAGTATTGTTCATTGTGATATGTTGAGTTCTTCCTCTTCCAACGTTGGTATTTGCTGCCCTAGTTTCGATTAGTCCTTCGGTTTCCAACGTCTTCAGATGCTTCCAGAAAGTAGTGTAACTTCGCGGTTTTACCTCATATTCTTCACAGACTAGTAAGTAGAGCTTGTGAGCATCTCCGCTCGAGACGTATTCAGCCTTCTTCAAACGTCTACAAATACCTAGCAAAGACAATTTTTGGTGTTGTGATAAATTGTCAACCGAACTCGGCTCCAGTGATGCCTTTCTCAAGGTACTAGGTCGCACATCATCAGGTAGAACTTCACCACGACCCTCTTTCTCGGTTCGGCGGATGGCCGCTTCCAGTAGTTCAATCGCCATCCGCGCATCTCCTGATTCAGCAGCGAATTGACCAATTTTAGTTAGAGTTTCATCGGCTACCGACCCAGTTCGACAGGCAACCTCTACCCTTTGGCTAGCGATACCTGTCAGAGTCTCCGCATTGTAGGGTTGCATCTCGACGATATTTGATTGCCCCAAGCGTGAGATAATCGCTGGCTCAAAGAGCTTCATCAAAGCTAAATTCTGACTAACAAGAATCATCGAAATCGTTCCTTGGTTTTCTTTTCCTTCATCGATTCTCAATAATTTGTAGATTAGATCCGACTGATCACGATTTACCAAAATATCAGCCTCGTCCAAAATCAACAGAAGATGACTATCGTGTGTAATCAGATTTCTTCGAATAGATTGGATGATTTCACTTGGACTAAATCCTCTCTCCGGATGTCGTTCGTCGAGGCTGAGTGCAATCTGTTGCAATACCTGTGGACCGGTTGGATGATTACGACAGTTTACGTGAGTTATCACGGTTTTTCTTCTTCCTTCGAGATGACGTTGAATATCTTCTGCAAAGCGACGTGTCAGAACAGTCTTTCCTGAGCCAACCGGACCCATTACGACCGCTTGGCAACTGGTTTCATGATTCTCAATTTGCGAAAATATGGCAGCCATATCGCCTAATTCTTCGTCTCTACCTATCAGAGATGGCGGAACCCAGTCGTACGAAAGAGGGGCCTTATCCAGCAGGACTTTGCCTGCTCCGATGCGGTCGAGGTATCCTGCCATTCAAGGGAGTCTTGCTCTAGCCGTTCTTAGAGATATTTACTGCAAAGCGCGCGCATACAGGCGTCTGTGACCCGCGCCGGGAGAATTCACTCAATCCCGATTATGGGATTTCATCGAATTGGTAACCGTTTTCCCATTGTTTTTCACCTAGGGCAACTTCTAATTCGAAGGGTGTGATTAGTGGCTTAGCGTACTTCACTGCATCATCGATTGCTATGCGCGGGCATGCGGTATTGACGAAGGCATCAACGGGATAGAAGTCGATTAGTTCAGGGCCGACATGATCTAGTGCGAGAAGGTATCCTTTACGCCCGTGTTTTTCGAGAAGCCGCTTCATTCTGATGGCTAGATTACGTCGCATTTGACCCGGCTTCTCACCGATGAGAATACCGAATGACTTCGCCTCATCGACAGAGAAAATTAATCCCATTCTCTGTCTAAGAATTCGTTCGATACGTTCGAAGGATAACTCGCTGGCCTCACCCGTATATGGGTCTAGCAAGGCTAGTGGTTTACCGGTATGCATGACCAATCCAATCGGGTGGAAATCTCCCGAACCTAGGAATATGTAGTGTCCGATAGAGGGGTCATCTCCAGAGTAATTGCAACCTAGGACTTGTCCAGGGAAAGTCAGCCGTGCTCCTCCTGTTGGTATCTCAACCTCAAATCCAGCATTCTCAAAGCGTTCTTTGTACTCTGGAAGAAGGTGCAGGTGTTGGATAGAGCCGACTAGTCCCAATTTGGTACCAGACAAAGGAGCGACTCTACCTACAGCATCAAGGAATCTCTCTTTTGCTTCATCCTCACTGAGGTCGAAGGGAGTTATCGACTCAGTTAATCTGGTTTCTGCGATTGCTTTGTGTCGGGCTAAGATAGGAACAACGGGATCAATTTCAGGATCTCCTTCGTAAGTTACCGGAATGAAATGAGTTGGCATACCCGAGTCGATATTCATTGCACTATGCCCCATGTGGGCGACTAATTCAACACCCATCATACGCATTTTATCATGCACCAAATCACATGCCCCATAGCAAGGATCTGCTGCCAAGACTACCTTCGCTTCTGAGTCCTCTTCAATCGAGTCCATCATTTCAAGAGCTTGCATTTTCAGACCTTCGGGAACTTGCAAAGCAACCAAGCGATGATCATTGTCTTTGATCCGCTCGACTAGGTCGTCGAGCTGAAAATCGTGACGTTCCATGTCCATGGTAACCAACTAGCCGTCCTGAGTTCGGTATTTGAGCGGTTTCGATGAAAATGCTATATTTCTCAGTATCAATCGACAATCTCGACCTTTCCATCAATGATATCGATTCTAGCAAGAGATCGAATAGGCCAATGTGGTTTTTCACGATTCAACCTCTCTCGCCCTTCGCCCTTTTCGATTGCGATGACAATATCCTGTAAGATTACTCCCATATCTTCGAGTTGTTGAATAAGAGGTTCTAGAGTTCCACCAGTAGAGATTACGTCATCAACGATTACAATTCTTTCTCCAGCCTTGATATCGTTGATGTATACGGTAGATTGCGAATATCCGGTTGCTACGTCAACACGAGTTTCTCCTTCCATACCATATGAGCGCTTTCGCACAACAACCGTTGGCTTTCCAGTAGCATCTCCGACCGCTGCAAGAAGTGGCAGCCCCATCGCTTCTACACTTACTATCAGGTCAACCTGTGACCAATCTACGCTAGATACGATTAGGTCGCGTGTTGCCCGAAGTACATCGGGGTCCATTCTTGGAATACCGTCCGAAATTGGATGAATGAAGTAGGGATATTCACCCTTCCAAATGATTGGAGCACCACGCAGTGATTCTTGCAGTACTGTAAGAGGATCGGCAGATCCCATACCCGACCAACCTCAGATTAATCCCAATTCACTAAGTCGCTCATGGCCCTTCTTGACATGAATAGTGGTCGGGCTTGGGAACTTCATTCCTGCCTTACGAAGTGAATCACGAGCGGCCGCGTAAAATTCAGCAGTTGTCTGAACTGAGACTATGACATCATTTCTCTGTACGCGGGCTGCGGTTCCGACATTCTTTCCAAAGGATAGTCGCATACCCTGTGATACCCTGTCTGCTCCGGCGCCCGTAGCCTGCTTATTCTCCCGTAGGATGTTGTGCGGATACTTGTGAATTCGAAGAGCATAGCCCATATCTCCAGCTGCGTTTCTTATTGTTGAGTTAGAGACTTGTCGAGCAGCCTCTAGTGCAGTATCTCGGATTTGTACAGCATTGTCTACGGTTAGCTCGAGTACTACCTCAAATCCTCCCGCCTCGGCAACCTTTCTGTTGCCCATATGGTAGCGAAGAATTCGATTATTTGGCACACCGCCAGTATACTCTCGGCGTGTGTATGCCTGTCCCTTGACTTGGCGATACATTTTGGCGGGTTTGCGTGCCATCTCAACTACCTCGGGCTCGGCCGACCTACCCGCCGTATTTAACGATAGGTGCAGCCCCTACGGGGCTAAGTAAATCGATTAAGCAGTTCTCAATGCCTCACTTTCACGCTGAACCACTCTAACACCAATAACAATTAGAATAAATCCGAGTAGAAGAGTCCATCCTATATTCTCGTCTAGTAAGATAACGCCCCCCAGTACCCCGAAAACTGGCATCAAGAAGATGTAGGAGGAGGCAGCGGTTGCACCGAGTTTCTCAACTCCAATAGCAAACCAATAGTAAGCCAAAACTGTAGATATGGCAGCGAGATAAAAGATCGCATACCAATCGGTCAGGGTCGGCTCGGGGATTCCATATTGCCAAGTTTCCCAAGCCGCTAATGGCGTTAGTAAAACCGTTCCAATGAGAGAATACCATACCACAATTTCCAATGTTGTCGCTTTTTGCTCACTATTTCTTTGTTCCATCATTCGCTTGGTATTATTCGTCGTCATCGCCCAATTTAGTGAAGCCAATAAAATCATGAAGTCTCCAAGAATTCTATCTTCAAATGGGATATCTGTATTGGGGCTCCATCCGGTAACTACCCCCACTCCAATGAAGCCACAGAATAGACCAACGAACATCTTGCGAGAAATTTTTTGGCCTAACATTGGAGCTGCCAATAGTACAGTAAAAATCGGATTGAATGTGATTATGAGAGAAGCATCACCAGCAGCAGTGAATCGCATACCATTCATGAAAAATATCTGATAACCCAGAACGCCAGTTAACGCAATCAGCGTTAGTGTTCTCCAAGTTTTTCGACCACTTGGGAGCCAATTGACTTCATATCCTTTCAGAGCACGGCCAGCAAACCAAGCATAGAACAAGACCATCGTTAGGACATACCTAAGCCAAGCACCAGTCATTGGAGGCAATCCCAATGCTAGGATTCTACCCACTGCCCAGGCCATTCCCCAAGAGAACACAACTAGGATCATCAGTCCGTGAACTCGCCATTGATTCCCGAAACTCATCTCAAGCGCTCAGACCTGCGTGTATTGACTTGAGTCAAATAATGTACTGAGTTCAAAATAGATGAATAATTACTCTATTCCAAGCCATAATTGCAAATACAGTAATTGTAGAAAACAGCCACAAATTGTAGATAGAGTTGGGGATTTTGAATTCCTTGATATCAGAGACGATGGGTACTAAAGATCGTAATGAAAGATAAATGAAGGCTAAGTAAATCAATGGTGTTCCTAGATTAAAATCCAATGCGGATTTCAAATCAAGATGAGTAATTGCAACAAATCCTCTGGTCATTCCACAGAATGGACATTCCTGTCCTGTGAGATAGTAATGGGGGCATAAGTTCAATCCATCTATATCTCCATGTGGGAGAATTGCGGAAGTAATCAGAGCGCCAGATGCAATTACACCTTCGATATCTTCTTTTTTTATAGAAGAAACACTGAATTTCGGCATATTTTAGACACCTTGTCAATAATGCCTTCTGGCTTATATGAAGGCGGTGCCGGAGATTGATTTAAACCTAAGATGGCTAACCGTTGTTTATGGAAGAACAAACCTCAGACAAAGACTGGACTACGCTGTTGATTCTATCTATCCTATTGGGTGGATTGGGAGTTGACCGATTTTATGCAGGGCACATCGGCCTCGGTGTACTGAAGCTACTTACTGTAGGCGGCTGCGGAATTTGGGCGCTTATCGACATCATCTTGGTTGCAACTGGAAAGTTCTCAGACGCTGATGGTCTACCGATTGTCAACCAGTGAAAGCTGCTTACTCTGAATAACCAAGTCCTTCCCATAGG
This sequence comes from Candidatus Thalassarchaeum sp., assembly GCA_022451235.1. GTDB lineage: Archaea > Thermoplasmatota > Poseidoniia > Poseidoniales > Thalassarchaeaceae > MGIIb-O1. The sequence continues at coordinate 72,548 of JAKUOA010000006.1, forward strand.
GAAGGTTAGCACAGGATTGCTTATGCACCCTAGGCTCACAGACACAGCCCACGCGCAGCGTAAGCAATGGAGGAGTCTGATATGGCGAAGCGATCAATGCTTGACCAATTCGCTGAGATTAAGGCGCAGCACCCCGATACTGTTCTATTTTTCAGAATGGGAGATTTCTACGAGATGTTCTATGATGATGCAGTGTTAGCATCGGAAGTACTCGGAATCACCCTGACTAGTCGCGACAAGAGCGCGGATGAACCGGTTCCGATGGCAGGTGTTCCTTGGCATTCTGTTGAATCCTATCTACAGGGTATGTTGCGAGCCGGGCACAAGGTGACCTTGTGCGAGCAAGAAGATGAATTACGACCGGGTTCCAAAATTCTTGAAAGAGTAGTTACCCGTGTTTATACTCCTGGCTCGCTTTACGAGGAGGACCTGATTGGAGAAGATGGCTCAAGTTTACTTGCAGGTCTAATTTCACGAGGAGATGGCATCGGTCTAGCAATCCTTGACTCTTCAACAGGTAGAGCATGGTTGCAAGAGCATTCTGGACCCGGTCGCTATGAGCGGGTGCGTGATGAATTACAGAGATGGTCTCCAAGTGAGTTAGTTCTTGGGCGCCGCGAAGCTGAGAGCGAGGAGTCTCGAGCATTGTTATCCTCGCTAGATAAGGTTACTATGAGCGTTCACGAGGGTGGTAAGGAGCAACATCTTCAGGTAGTCAAAGACCACCTAGAATTAGTCGACTTAGGTTCTGTTGACTTAGATCGTAGACCCTTAGCAATGGAGGCTTGTGGACTCACTGCTGGATATCTTACAAAGTTACATCTCGTCGATGTAGTGCCTCTTCGCGAGGTACATTTCGATGCCGATGACGGCCATCTTGTACTCGACCAAACAACACTTCGTAATCTGGAGTTAACACATACATTAGCCGGAGAGAAGGACGGCTCACTCTTACAAGCCATTGATTGTACTCGTACTTGGATGGGGCGAAGACAACTCAAAGAATGGATTCTACGCCCACTAACCGATTCTGAGAAAATTGCCTCAAGACAGTCCGCTGTTGCGAGTCTAATTCGCGCACCTCGTCGCCTGGACAATATTCGTGAGTCGCTTAAGTCGATGCGCGACTTAGAACGTCTCTCTACTCGCTTGGCCTATGGTAGGGCCAACGCGAGAGACTTAGTTGCAGTCTCAGATTGTTTGGAGAGGATGCCACGACTCCAGGGATTACTTTCTGAAGGAGATTCTGAATTACTGCATCAATGTGCAGAGGGATTGTCAGATCTTGATCCTCTAATGCATCATATTGCATCCAGGGTTGTTGAAGATCCTCCGATGACGATTCGAGATGGCGGTATTTTCCAAGACGGCGTAAATGAGCAACTGGATGACCTACGTCAGAAGGCCGGAGAGGGTACAGATTGGCTAAAGGGATTTGAATCTAGGGAGCGTGAAAGACTCGATATTCCAAGCCTCAAAGTCAAGCAGAATCGTCAGTTTGGATTCTTCATTGAAGTCACTAAGTCTCATTTAGACAAGATTCCTGATGAGTACCGTCGAAGGCAAACAATGACCAATGCAGAGAGATTTACTACAGAGGAATTGAAGGAATGGGAAGAAGTCATTTTAACAGCAGATGATAGATCCAAGGCCCTAGAACACGAATTATTTCTTGGACTTCGTAAGGAGGTTGCATCAAATGCATCTAAACTTAGTGAATTAGGACGAAAGGTTGCCTCTGCTGACGTTCTGTCAGCATTCGCCAAACACGCTAGAAAGCACTCTTGGAATCGACCAGATATCAAACATGATTCGACAATGGAAATTGTAGCAGGCCGTCATCCAGTATTGGAGGGTGATGGGCGTTTTGTACCGAATGACATAAGCTTTGATAATCGTAGAAAATTCCTCCTCTTAACTGGCCCAAATATGGGTGGTAAGTCGACATATCTTCGACAAACAGCACTAATTACAATCCTTGCTCAGGCCGGATCATTTGTACCTGCTGAAAAGGCAAGAATTGGTATTGTTGACAGAGTATTCACTAGAGTCGGCGCTCACGATGATTTGCGACGAGGTCGTTCGACATTCATGATGGAAATGATTGAGGTTGCTCATATTCTACGAAGAGCGACACCTCGAAGTCTGATACTACTCGATGAGGTCGGACGAGGTACCTCAACTTTCGATGGTCTAGCAATCGCTTGGTCGGTTACTGAAGACATCTCCACCAGAGTTGCTGCAAGGACTCTGTTTGCCACTCACTACCATCAGCTTGTTGGCTTGGCTAATGAGGTTGAAGGATTGGTAAATATCCATGTTCAGGTCGCTGACGTCAAGGGAGAAATTCGATTCTTACACACAGTCGCCGAAGGACCTTGTGACGATTCATATGGTGTACAAGTGGCGGCCTTGGCTGGCCTTCCTAGTGGGGTTGTTGAAAGAGCACGCGACTTGCTTATATTCCTTGAAGGTCAAGCTCAAGGTGCTCGAGCAGGTAGCGAGGGAACACCCGATACCAGGGAATCGGGGCAGTCTAGTATATACGGTTGGATGCTGGGTAATGGAGACAAACCACCGGCTACCAATCAACTAATTTTGAATGAAGAACCGACTAAGGAAATAGTAGTCCAAGAAGACCCAGTATTGCGTGAAATAGCAGAGAGGCTAGAATCACTCGACCCAGACACACTTACTCCTCGAGAGGCATTAGAGGCACTCTATGCAATGAGAGCAGCACTGAATAACACACTTGATGGAAAACATTTGGAGGAGTAATTGTGGCATCTTTAGAGAAGCCTGATAGAGTCTCAATCAAGCAACTGGATGAGTTAACCATTGGGAAAATAGCAGCCGGTGAGGTTGTTGAAAGACCGGCTCAAGTGGTTAAGGAACTCGTAGAAAACTCAATCGATGCCGGTGCCAATAGAGTTCGGGTTGAAATTGAGAGAGGTGGATTCGATAGGATCACAGTTATCGATGATGGCCATGGTATTCCCAAAGACGAATTATCACTGGCGATAACTCGCCACGCAACCAGTAAATTATCGAGTCCAGACGACCTTAGTAGCATTGAAACCAAGGGTTTTCGAGGAGAGGCTTTGGCTTCAATCGGAGCCGTTAGTGAACTTGTAGTTGCGAGTAGAATAGGAGACGGAGATGGTGTTCAAATCCGCGTCGATAACGGTATTGTTGGAGACGTAGAGGCAGCAGGCATTGCACCTGGTACTCGTATTGATGTTCTCAGCCTATTTGCCAAAGTTCCAGCACGTCTTTCATTTCAACGCCGTCCTTCAACAGAAACCGCTGCCATTGTTGATGTCGGTGTGCAAATGGCATTAGCTGAACCCAATGCTGGCATATTAATCGAGGTAGATGGTAGGAAGGTGTTGGACTGCCCTCCAACCGAATCAGCCGAGGACCGATTGTACGATTTGTTCGGTTCAACCTCTTCAGAGTTGATTCCACTTACCTCCTCACAAGCCGATAGCGACGCACCAGGAGGTGAGAAATGGACTGGTTGGATATCACCACCAGGGCTCAATAGAAGCAGAGCGGATGATGTTCACATTCTAGTAAACGGAAGGCCAGTATCCCCTGGTCCTTTCCTTCAATCAGTAAGACGCGGCTACCATACTCGGTTAATGGTGGGAAGACATCCAATTGGTGTTCTATTGCTAAGTCTGCCCGCGGATGAGGTGGATGTCAATGTTCATCCGACAAAAAGAGAGGTAAGGCTGAAGAATTCCTGGCGTGTATTGGAGCGGCTTGAGCGTTCGATAAAACACACGCTTTCGCAAATCGCAACTAGGCCAGAAGCTAGTGAAGATACAGTTCTGGAAGGTATCTCAGAGAGAGCTGGGCCAATACCTCCTGAATCACCAGCAACGAATCTACCCGAATGGGCTAGCGCTGCTAGTGAGAATCAAACTGTGCAGACTCGATTTTCTAGTATTCGTTCTTCTGTAGAAACAACCGCACGGATTCAATCCAAATCTACTTCCGAATACATCACTGAACAAGATACTCTACCTGGTATGGACTCCGAACCAACAACACCTTCTCTATCCTCAGAGGAAAGAGAATTACACAGACACGCGATTGGTAAATCAACTTCTCCACTTGATGAACCAATCCCAAAGGCGGCGGTTATACCAGAACTCCCAGAGATGACTCCATTAGCACAGTTGTCCGATTCCTACATCTTAGCCGAGGGTCAAGATGAGTTATTCATTGTAGATCAACACGCTTTACACGAACGAATTCGTTATGAGCGATTACGTGAACAAATGGTTAGTTGGGATGGTCAAGATTTACTAAATCCAATTTCTCTCTCTGTTGGTGCAAGGCAGAAGGCTGCAGCTATTGCTAGGCAGTCGACATTGGAGAGTTTGGGTATCGCATTTGAAGCACACAATGACTCACTACAAATTACTCGAGTACCGGAGATTTTAGTTGGAAACGAATCTTTAGAAGAATTCCTCCAAGATTTACTCATCGAATTAGTAAGTACTCCAGATGGAACTGAGGAATTTGATGCTGTCACAAATCTCCGCGACCATATTGCATTTATGCGGTCTTGTCGAGGTTCCGTCAAGGCAAATGAAAAGTTGAACCTTGCTCAAATGAGGAGATTGTTACAGGATATGCGAACCGTTCCAAACCCTTGGGCTTGCGTGCATGGTAGGCCGACAGTGCTCCGATTAACAATGAAACACTTAGATCGTCATTTCGGTCGTCATGGTTGAGATAAGCCAAGTAATTGCTGAATAAATCCCGGATGTGAAACTTCACAAATCTCCGCATCAACAACCTCACCTCCAACCTTGCTTGCAAGAATCATTGCAACCATCGCTAATCTATGGTCCATGTGGGTTTGAATCGGCTCATTTGGAGAATTAGGCGTCTGTCTTCCAGGAATCACAAGACCATCATCAGTCTCCTCTGCTTTCATCCCAAATGACTGCAAAAGTTCCACGGTGCGCAGAATTCTATCAGATTCCTTTCCTCGAGCATGCGGAATTCCGGTTATGTTCCCTCCCTCCCCTAAAGCCATCCAAACCGCGGCCGGTGTAACTAAATCGCTCGCATCTCTCAAATCGACTTCACCTCCATTTGCCCTGTCGATTGCATCAAATGCCATTAATAGCAGTGGGTCATATGTTGCCAATTCGGTTTGTAAGTGCAATCCATCGTGGAGAAGTTCCAGTAGAATGGCCATTGGGAATAGGCTCAACTCAGGTGGAATATCGATTTCATTGGGTGGATTAACACTCCAAGGTTGAAGGATTAATTGAGAGCTCATTTCTATTGGACAGCCACAACTCCGAGCAATATCGAAAGTCATGCCAAGATATCCTCTGCTGACAGCATCTCCCTCGACGTGTATCTCAATCGCTTCCTCGAGACTTGGGGACGCCAAAATCAATGCAGTTAATGGCTGACTTGATTGGCTTAGGTCTACGGTAGTGCCACCTTTCATTTTTCCATTTACAGTTACGGGTAATGAATCACTATCGACATCTACTTGTAAATCTCTCAAGACTTTTCCAAGACTACTACTTCTAGTTCTTAATGATTCATCTCCATCTAATTTGATTTTTTCACCCATAGTTGCCACAAGGGCACTGAGGACTCTCGCAGAAGTCCCCGAATTGCCACAATTTAGAATTGTATTCGGAGCACTCAGGCCCTGTTTTGGAGTTTCGACAAGCCAACCGTCTTCCTTATGATGAATATTTATTCCCATCTCCTGAAGACACTTTGACATCGATTCCGCATCTGCTCCAGGAGATTCATTGAACCGGATTAAACAACTAGAATTGCTCTGTGAAATCATTGCTAACCATCGAATTATGTGACTTTTTGAGGGAGGTAAACTCCACTCATGAGAGCCCGAAAGCCGCATCTCAGGTATGCTTAGCACAACCTCTCATCGAGGCTCGACAATTCAACCCAACGATGTGCAATAGAGAATTTGCATCAAACAAATCTAGGCTCTGATGACGTCTCCAAAATCATCCTCGCCATTCCATTCCTTTGCTTTTTGATCGATTTCACAGGCGGCCAATGTTTCCTCCAGAGTACCTCTCATCTCAATCAAATTTGCACGTTCCAGCATCTTTGGACTAAGCCCCGGCATCAATATAGAAATAGCTCTAGGTACACGTTTTGGATAGACTTCGTTTACGTGTCTAACGATATTTGTTGTACAGGTATTAGTGATGGTATTATACCATTCAGGATTATTTGCCAAATCGTTGGTCCTGTTCAAGTAGGATTCAAGCATTCTTCTCTCATTTCCTGGACCCAAAACCACTGCTTTGAATAGATGGGTTACTGAGTATTTTCTACATCGACTACGAACTCCAATCACGTCCCTTTCCGTAGCCCACACATAGATTAATTCATATTCACGAAACAGCCCTTTCACAGGATGATATTTCTCACCTTGTTCCCTTCTAACTTCTATGGAACAGGCTAGACGTCGCCCATCTTCAAATTGAAATGATAGAATTGTATGGGCCATTTGTCTGTGTCTAGGGTCAAAATATTCCAACATTAACCAGATGGAATCTACCTTACTTAGGTCATATTCTTCGTCGATCCATTTCTCATCATAATCTCTAGTAGTACGCCAGTTGAAGTCTCGAATATTATTGATTTTAGCAATATCTCCTTCGAAATCTATGGTCGCATTACGTGAATTATCATTCACCCATGAACGGTCATTTGAAGGCCGTAATCTCCGAACTCTAATCCATATCACGAGTAGAATCAATAGCCCGATAATCGCTAAACCGGCAAGGCCGGTAGTCAACCAGCTGGCTACGCTCATAGCCTCTGAGGAGGCCTATCAAAGCATGAAACCTCTCCTTACTTCAGGTGGCGCGGCAGGGGAGATTCGAACTCCCGAGGTGAAACACCACTGGATTAGCAATCCAGCGCAATGGCCAGGCTATGCGACTGCCGCAGTGTCCCGGCGACCTTAGATTGGGGCTTAAGGCGAGCGGTTGGAATCATTCTTCCTCGCTCGCCCCATCTGAATCCTCGTCATCTCCATCGATGAGTTCAGCAGGAAGACGTGCTACGAAGATAATTTCGTCGACATGGGACTTTTTGTCCGAGCCCCTTAATTCCATTATCCTCGTGCCTTTTGTCACCTTACCCAAGGTTTCTTTGGTTTGAGTAGCAGGCATACGAATCATCATTCCACTGCCTGTCAACATGAATAATTGGTCAGATAGATCGGGGATTTGTCGCAGACCGACAATTGAATCTTCATCAGATAGCGCCATTGTTCGAACTCCCTTAGTGCCGCGATTGGTTTTCCTGTAGCCATCTCTTTCCAACATGGTCTCGCCATCGTCATCGACAATTTGCGTTCCATCTTCATCGGTAACCTGAATCATATTCCCTGAACCTAAACGGCTACGTTTTGCCATACCGTACTTAGAAATTGTAAGCACACTGGTGTCGAAATCATCAGTAACGATCATACCAATTACGCTATCTCCGGATTGTAGTTTCATTCCACTTACGCCTTGGCTAACTCTGCCTTGCACCCTCACTGTGTGAGTTGTCTGAACTTCTCCACTTGTGGGGTCAGTCCTGGTTTTGACTTCAGATGGAACGAAGCGGCAAGCATACCCACCTGAAGACACCAAAACAACATGATCAGTATCGGTTGCAGGCCTTACCTGTACCAATGAATCGTCATCGTTTGCAAACTTCAAAGCATATTTTCCATTCCGGTTAATTCTAACGTAATCAGAAAGTCTGCTTCGCTTAACTCGCCCCTGACTGGTAGCGAAAATGAGGTAGTTACCCTCTGGTTTTTCAATCAGCTCTCTATTCATTGGAAGTATTGAGATAACCTTCTCATCATCTCTAATTCCCTGTAACAAATTGCGAATATGAGTGCCTCTTCCATATCTGCTTGCTAGAGGAGTTTCCCAAGCTCGCAGACCGTAAACGCGCCCTTGATCAGTGAAAATCAGTAACCTGTCTTTAGAAAAGCAGGTAACGATTGCTGCCGGTGCATCTTCATCCTTGGTTGCAACTCCCTTGAGTCCCTTCCCTCCTCGATTTTGCAATCGGAAGGCCTCTACTGGTAGGTGTCTAATGTAATTGTCTTGAGTTAGAGAGATTACCAGTGCGCGTTCTGCTACTAGGTCCTCTCTATCCATTGAAAGTGGAGTTGGGTCAATGTGACTACGCCTTTCATCTCCATGTTTTTCTACTACATTGTCGAGTTCAGAAATCAGTATTTCCAATCTTTGCTTGCGACTATCGAGAATTGATTTGTACTCTTTGATTGCCTCTTGTAGTTTTGCAAGCTCTTCTTCAACCTCTTTTACGTTTAGTTTGGTAAGTTGATATAATCTACGTTCAGCAATCGCTTTTGATTGCTTTTGTGAGAAGTCAAATCGCTTTATCTTTGGATATTTTTCTTCTCCTCTGAGGTAAGTTTCGAATTGATCTCTAGAGTCGGAATTTCTTCCGACTTCAATTATTTCCGTCATTCTCTTCTGAGCAGCCATGAGGCCTTCGAGAATGTGGGCTCTTGCTTCAGCTTTGTTCAAATCAAATTGAGTTCGTCTTTCTATAACTGACTCTCTATGTCGGACATAGGTGTGCAAAATAGTGGACAAATCTAGTTGTACAGGTGCACCATTGAGGATACCCATCATATTAGCTGAATATGATTCTTGTAATCTGCTTGATTTGTATAATTGGTTGAGGATTGCGTGTGGGTCAGCATTATTTTTGACTTCGATTACTACTCGGATTCCTTCTTTACTGGACTCATCACGAATGTCACGAATGCCTTTGATGGTCTCTTTGGTTACTAACTCTGCAATCCCCTTCAGCATGCTTGCTTTACGAACCTGATAGGGAATAGAAGTGATCACTATTTTCTTGCCTGATGAATCATCTCTAACCTCTGCTTCAGAGCGTATGTGAAATCTACCCTGCCCGGTTCTATACATATCTAGAATACCATCTATTCCGTAAATTGTTGCCCCTGTGGGAAAATCCGGTCCTTTGAGATGTTCCATATATTCCATCGCGTCAATCTTTGGTGGTTTATCCAATGACCTTTTCCGATCTTCTTCGATAACCTTCTCGGTGTGAAATCGCACTGCCGCGGCGACTTCGTTTAGGTTGTGAGGGGGTATTTTTGTCGCCATTCCAACTGCGATTCCATCGCTTCCGTTTAGCAGAAGATTAGGGAGTCTTGAGGGTAATACGGTGGGTTCACTCTCACTATCATCGAAGTTCGCAACCATGTCTATGGTGTCCTTGTTGATATCGTCTAACATGTGAGAAGAAAGTCGGTCTAACCTACTCTCGGTGTATCTCATAGCGGCAGGAGGGTCACCATCGATGGAGCCGAAATTACCCTGACCATCAACCAATGGATATCGCAATGAGAAGTCTTGAGCCATTCTGACCATGGTGTCGTAGAGTGCCTGGTCACCATGTGGGTGGTACTTACCCATGACTTCTCCAACGGATCTTGCTGACTTACTGTAGCTCTTATCGTGAGTATGACCTGCTTGATGCATTCCCCATAGAATACGCCTATGAACTGGCTTCAAACCGTCTCTAACGTCCGGAAGCGCTCTACCAATGATTACGCTCATTGCATAATTTATGTAGCTCTCTTTCATCTCATCGGAGACAAATCTTCGCTCTAAATCTTCACTCATTTTTCCACCTCATACGTCTAGAGACGTAACCTCCGATGCGTTTTGTTCGATGAATGCACGACGGTCTGGGACATCTTCTCCCATCAAAATTGTGAATAATTCATCTCCGGCTTCTAGGTCCGGCTGACCGTTCTTTTCTTTGATAGTGACACGCATCATGCGTCGAACTTCGGGGTCCATTGTAGTCTCCCATAATTGTTCGGGATTCATTTCACCAAGACCCTTGTACCTTTGAACAGAGATTTTTGCCGATGGCGCTTCTTTCTTGAATCGCTTTATCGTAGCATTGAGTTCTTCCTCGCTATGTACCCATTCGACGTGGTTTCCTCTTCCTACTGAGAATAAGGGAGGCATGGCGATGTAGACATTGCCATTGGTAATCGCTCGGCGCATATACCTCCAAAGGAATGTCATGATCAAGGTGCGAATGTGTGCTCCATCGATGTCAGCATCACACATTATGATGATTTTTCCATATCTTAGTTTCTCAGGATCAAAAGCACCTTCGTCGCCTTCTTCATTTCCAACACCTGCGCCAAAAGCCCTAATCATTCTCTGAATTTGCTCATTAGTGAATACCTTTGCATCATTGCCACGTTGTCTTTCGACATTCAGAATCTTCCCTCTCAGTGGCAGGACAGCTTGTGTACGGCGGTCCCTAGCTGTCTTTGCAGATCCACCAGCAGATTCTCCTTCGACGATGTATATCTCGCACTCATTCGGGTCACGAGATTGGCAATCGGCCAATTGACCAGGGAGACCACCGCCTTCCAGTACTCCTTTTCTGCGGGTTAGATCCCTTGCCTTGCGGGCCGCCTCCCTTGCTTTACTAGCCAATACTGCCTTGTCGACAATGGCTCGAGCAATCGAGGGGTTCTCTTCAAAGTGCTCACCTAACTTATCATTTACAATCTGCTCAACAATTCCAGCAACTTCACTAGTCACCAGTTTGGCTTTAGTTTGAGCATTGAATGAAGGGTCTGGGTGCTTAATCGACACAACAGCTCCAAGACCTTCACGAACATCATCGCCGGAAAGACTACTAAGATTTTTCAGCAAATTTCTAGATTGAGCGTAGGAGTTTACGGTTCTTGTCAATGAACTTCGAAGCCCAGACATGTGAGTTCCTCCATCTGCGTTGTGGATGATGTTGGTGAAACAGTCGATACTCTCTGAATAGGAATCGGTCCACTGCAAGGCTATTTCGACATGAACTTCTCCTTTGTCTCCCTCTTTATCACCAAAAATATGGATGACCTCATCGTGAATTGTATTCTTCTTTGAATTCATTTGAGAGACGTATTCCTTGAGTCCTCCATCGTAGGTGTGGTCAATTTCTACAGGATTTTCGCCTCGAAGGTCTCGCAAGATAATTTGTAGACCACCATTTAGGAAAGATGTTCTCTGTAACCTAGTATTTATTTGCTCGAAATCAAATTCGACAATATCGCTAAAAATAGTCAAATCAGGCTTGAAGGAGACCTTGGTTCCTGTATTGTTGGTTTTTCCAGTAGGCTTCAGTTTGGCTTTCGGAACTCCTTGGTTGTATCTCTGCTCCCAAACCTTTCCTTCTCTGTGTATTTCTAAGTGCAACCACTCAGATACTGCGTTTACAGCGCTAACTCCAACTCCGTGAAGGCCTCCAGCGACTTTGTAGGCCTCATTATCGAACTTCCCTCCTGCGTGAAGTTTTGTCATAATCACCTCCGCTGCGCTAACTCCTTCCTCATGATGCATGTCAACAGGTATTCCTCGGCCGTGATCAGTAACGCTGATTGAACCGTCAGGATTTAGGTCGACCTCTATGGTTGGATTGTGGCCTGCTAAGTGTTCATCCACCGCATTGTCGACTACCTCCCATATACAGTGGTGTAGAGCTGAACCGTCATGGGGGTCACCTAGGTACATTCCAGGTCTTTTTCGTACCGCTTCTAGGCCTTCAAGGACCTGAATGCTATCTGCGCCATACTCTTCAGCCATATTTTCGACTCCAATCGTCTGAGGGTTCCTTAGGAACCCTCAGGCATTCTAATAAAACTCTTCCTGTAGAGGGTTAATCAATACTCCCTAGTGTAAGTCAGATATACGTGGAAAGTGTAAGTAAATGTCCATCTTCACCCCTCCATAGGAGGGGTATTGGCTCACAAATATGGTTAAACAGACCTCTCCGTTCGCCGAGCCGATGCAAAGACCCACCATCTGTGTGACTTTATCCGGTTGCTCGGTGGATGAGATACTCGCAGATGCTGCACGTGCTACTGCGGTAGGAGCTGATCTTTGTGAGGTACGCCTCGATATGCTTTGGGTTGTTGAGAAAGTCCCTGAACCTGTAGAAACAAATGATTCCGATAGTAAGGACCGCTACACAAAGCCTGCATATGTCCCACCTGAGTACATCCCTCAAGCATTCGATTCGATCGATTTATCGGCCGCTCTTGAGGCATTCAAGGGTGGCATCGATTTACCTGTAGTTCTAACCTGTCGACCAGAGAGACAGGGAGGTTTTTTTCCGGGTACTGAAGAAGAGAGAATTTCTGTTCTTAGAACCGCAATCGACAGTGGAGTAAGTTGGGTTGACCTGGAGGCAGATATTGATTCCAAAATCCGCACTGAACTTTTGCAGATTGCTAAAGGCAATACTAGGGTAATTTCCTCAACTCATTTCTCAGAAGAGCCTGATAGCGCATCAGAAATCATCAACGACATTGAAGATATGGCAGACTCTGGAGATATACTCAAAGTCTGTTACAATACCAGTGGAAGGAACTCAGGCTTGAAATTATTTGAGGCGGCGTGGTTGCTAAGAGAATCCGAACATAACATAGCGATTATGGGCATGGGTATAGGTGGCGATTGGACTCGAATTCACGGCCCATTACTCAACCAAGAACTTGTATATTCCACAATGGAAACTGGCTCACATCTTTCTTCTCAAGGTAGAATAAACGCATCAGACCTACTAATTGCTTGGGAAATGTTACACTACGAATGATTCATTGCTCTAGCAATGGAACCAATTCTTGCTTCTCTTGACTCTCCTCGGTACCGCTAGCATGGTATCTTGAGTGCATTAGTATGGGTACAATTACACAGCTTAGAGGTAGTAATCCCACAATTACGTATGCTGTAAATTTAGGTAGAGTTAATCGTTCCTCTACTTCAACCCAAACCTGAACAATCATATCTCCATCAACAACAGATGCATCATTTGGTCTGCTATTGTTCCAATTATCCAGAGCGAGGAAATATTCTGCATCACTATTATCTCCAAACCAAGAAATGAATGCCTTGTTGTCGTTATCTAGAGCTGTGGAAAAACTAGTGCTCCGTTTTTCTTCATAGGCATGAGCGTCTCTGAAGGGAAGAAACACGACCATATCTCGCCATTCAACAGGAATCATATCTATTACCTCCTCCGGAGTCTCCCAACCTTCGGATGTCATTTCATATTCATCTTGGTACCTTCTCCAATTCGCGGAATCAAACAGGTATACGTCTCCTTTCGGATCATCGGTAGGTGGATTATCTGGGTCGGAATTAAATTCAACACAGAAGGTATACGAATATCCGGTAACCAATTCCAAACGAACCGCTTGAGCATAATTTCTTTGCAAATCGATTTCAACATACAAATCTTCAGTAAGAGGAAGTAAGTCGGTATTTTGGTTTGGTTGCTGCCCCCACCAATTCCATGGATTCTCATCAACCTCAACGACTTCTGCTACAGAGGAGTCAAATCCAACATCAAGAGGTACTGAGCAATCCTCTCCTGAGGCAACAACCGGACTAGTTGTCGCCAATAAAATTGCCAACATCGGTACAATTAGTCCAAAACTAAATCCACTCGCAAAGAGCTTTTTCAGAATTTCATGCACCCTCAGCGCCTCCGAGTTCTAATTGGGCGGACGTATCCGGACTCCTTGTTCCTTCGCTCGTCAACCGTCAGATACTTCGGTTGTGGGGGTGGATTGTGTTGATCCATACCTGGTAGCCCGCCTTCCGCTTCTACTTCCTGAACATCGTAGGTATCAAGCATTTCCTCGGCATCAATCTCCTCTTCATCTTTCTGCCTCATAACTAGCCAGCCGAGCAGCATTACCATGGCGACGAGTGCTAGGAGGCCACCGCTCTCTTTGTTTGGAACGAAGTCCTTCCAAGTCAATTCATCCCAAGACTTCTGTCGATCTTCTTCTTCGGCAGAAAGTACACTGATAATATAGTCCTCTGAAGTGCATACACCAACTCCGTCACATACCTGTAAAACAAGACGAATTTCACCGGTTTCGCCCCAAGTCATATTGCCCCAAAGGAAGTCGTTTCTAGGGTCACCATCTTGATCTACATCGTTCAATGCATTGAGGTCCCAATAGACACTAAGTTCACTGGTCAAACTTGTGTCCTTATCATTTGTAGAGACTCCATCGCCATCACTATCCTCATCAGCATTTACATCTAGCCATGCTTCTAATCCCTCAATCAAATCAATGTCATAAGCACTATGGTTCAGAATAACTAAGTCACCTTCGTTGACATAATCTGAATCAATCGGGTCTATTGGATCTATTTCCGGTGCTCTTGAGACGTGTACTGTAATGGAGGTAGTATTGGTATCTCCTCCTTCGAATCCATCAACAACAGTCAGAGTTACTACGTAGGTTCCGGGGCGGTCCCAAGAGTGCCAAACCACGGGTCCTTCGACTTGTGGAGTTGCGTCACCAAAGTCCCAAATCCATCTTGTTATTCCATTCCATTCAGAGTTCTCAGGATCTGTGGAGTCCCTTCCAACAAATTTCGGGTCAGAATCATAACTTTCTGAACCATCAAATTTCAGGGGGCAATTTGGAGCGATAAATGCACCTCCGTCGGCGGCAAATGGAACCCACCAAGTAACATCTTCATCTGAGCTAGGGATTGAATTAAGTGCGCTTCCATTAATACTTGGTTGTAAAAATTCAACCATGGGGACAGGAATAGGATTGGCGATTCTGACCTGGTATGATTTGGTGGCAGATTCAGCGCCTCTTTCATCAATAACAGTCAACGAAATAGTATACAACCCAGGCTCTGTGAAACTATGATATACTGTAGATGTGTTTTCTATTTCTTCATCCATTCCAGTGATGTTCCATCGAGTTTGTAACAATGACGTATCCCCATCAGGATCGAAGGATAAACTCTCGAACAAATACTCGGTTTCAACAGTGCCATCAGAAGGACTAGCAAATACTGCCACAGGCCTCTGATTCAACACTCTAACAACTATGCTTGCAGAAGATACATTGCCATCGTCATCAGTTACCTCTAAAGTGACAGTTTTGAGACCTGGAGTATTCCATCCAACGGTTGGATTTTGGTTTACTGAAGTAGTTCCTGAAAAGTCGGAGGTCAGTGATATTCCTTGGCTTGAGAAATTAACACCGGATTCAAACTCCCATCGATATTCAACAATTATTCCGTCATCATCAGTAAATATATCTGGTAATGTCAGAGGTGTTAGGGTGTAAGTTTGAAGTTCGTAATCGAAAATTTGCCGAGGTAGCCTATTCAATACTCTAACGTATACCTGATGTTCCACAATGAATGTTCCATCATTGATTGTAAGGGTCAAGGTGTAAACAGTCCCATCTGCACTCCCATCGACGTATGCATGACTAGCTTCTACTAGACCGAGTCCACCTTCATCGCTTCCATCACCCCAATTCCAAGTAAAGTCTATTTCTTCATGTGGGACATTATCTACGGTACTTCTTGCAGAGAACAATACCCTCTGGTTTGTCAATAAGACTATTTCATCAGTTATTGTTACTCCATCTACTCTAATCTCGGGAATAGGCTCCGTAGTGTCTGCAACATTTACCGTCCAATATTGGATTTCAGAGTAGAATCCTCCAATGTCTTCAACGGTGAGTGCTACGGTGTAGTTTCCAGGCTCCTCGTAGATGTGAACAGGATTCTTTAGCCCTGATGTAGCATTGTCTCCCAAGTTCCAATTGTATGCTATTGGTGTCTCATTGTGACCGTATGAACCATTCATTAGTCCGAACCCCCATACATCGTATCCTCCGCCGAATAGGCTGACTGGTAACCAAGTCTGAGTAATTGAGGTTGAAGTCGACCCACTTGCAACCGGTTTCAAGTTTCCAAGTTGTATTGGTAGCGTAAATGCGGTATCGGTAACTTCGCCACTAATATCTCGAATGTCAACTCCAAATGTCCAATCGCCAGTATATGGTGGGGTAAACCAAATGGTTTCCTCAGTAGGAATGCTGTTCCCTGCAGTCATTGAGAAAGTAATGGAATCAGTAAGCGTGTTGTTCACGAATGCCTCAAAGGTGACTTCGATAATTTCAAAGAAAGCATTGGATGTAACTTGTAACTCAATTTCCACACTATCGTCTAAGTTATCTTCGTCACGATCGAACGTAGTGACCGAGATTATGTCAACTTCAGCAGGGTCGGTAATTATGCCTGCTTGAACAACGATATCTGTGGTTGGATAAGAGCCAGTAGTTATTCCACAACTAGCAAAATTGTAATCGCAATCAGTTACCTGAGATTCATACCAAGCAATTACCCAAACTTCGTCGGTGGTATTTCCAAATCCATGTACAAGACCGGTTCCTGCACCCGTAGCCGAGTCAATTCTCAATCTATTCATTGTCCAAGTTCCAGTAGCGGAATCTTTTGCCATAACGGTTCCAGCGACGCCAAATTGAGTTGGTTGAACCATCAGATTGAGTGGCGCCCCTGTTCCACCTGAGAATTTGTAGGCCCGCATTCCCCAACCTTCAAGCTCCTGTGTGGGACTAGTCCAAGTCGATTGCCACTCATCGCGGTAGCCACTCATCTGGACTTTGCAAATGTATCCAGTAACGCATCCTGCAGTCATTGCAATATTGGAAAATCCAAATGCGCCTTGCGCACTATCTAGAGCCACAGCAGCGGTGAAATTTGCGAAAATATCAGACATTGTCGTTCCTATTGCAGTTGAACCTGGTTCTGGATTTCGAGCCAAGTTTTCCACCCCGGCTCCACCTGTTGCAGTATCAGAAACCAATCGAGAGATCGCGGTGCCACCACCGAGCTTGTCTGCTAGGTACATTACAAACATGAAGCCACCACCGTAATCTGCGATTCTTTGATTCCACCACCTCACACTCATGTTGGAATTCTGAGACCATTCGTTTGCATGACCAGACAACGTACTAGTAACGCCAAAGCAAAGGTAGGCCGCCATATCCGCGGCTCCCTCATCTAACCAGATGTATTCGTATGGGTCTCTGGCATTGTGTAGAAGGTGTTCTAATTCGTGAGCAAGTATCGTATTTCTCCAGCTCATATCGCCAGAGTCAATGAATAGGATTTCTCGCTGACTTGCAATATTGGGGTCAAAGTATCCTCCAATACCCCCTCCGCCATCGATTTGGAAAATTAAAATTTCAATTTGACAATTGTTGTCTACATCAGGTGGATTACCAAAGTATGTCGTATCTGTTGGGTAGATGGTCGATTCCCATGTTGAGGTGATGTCATTTAGAGTAGTGGATGAAATCACCACATCATCCTCGACGAATATAGCCGAATTTGTTGAAATTTTCCTCACTGTTGCACTCACTGAACCACTTGAGGTAGAGAATGTGTCAGTGTCATCAACTGACCATGCATTTTCGCAAGATCGGCTACTCGATCGCATGTTTTGGTAAGTTGGTGAAAATGGTTCAATCAAGTTAGGATAGTCGTTCTCAATCCATTGCTTTTTGAGATAGCCAAATGCGGAGAAAACGGGGTTGTCTGGGTCATTGTAAATGTAGGCATGACCATCGTTTGCCGGGTCGAAATCACTCAAGTCACCTGCTACAACCTGAATTTCTTCGTCAGTCGAGTCGTCACTTGCACTAACCAATGGTAGCATTATCGAAGCTAGCATAAGCCAAACTAACAACAACGTAGTTGTTGATTTACTTGAACTACTGAAAGTCCTCACTCACACTCACCTCAGCAATAAGACAGGTTCAAGCCCCTCTTCTACCCGCTATAACATCGATGGAGCATCGTTCGGACGCCCCCGGCCCAAAGGGCCGTGCCTTCAGTAATAGGGGGGAATATGGAACCCGAACCTCAGTACTAGTCATATTCTGTATTTTTTTATCAGTATTTTCTCCCGTTTCGAGTGTAGTTTCTCAGACTTCAGAAGTATGGCAAGTTGTAGTTATTGAACCAGAATTAATCGGTCAAGTCCCCCATGATGAATCAGCCTTTACTCAAGGCTTGGAAATCCACTCTGGAAAATTCTATGAAAGTACTGGACTATACGGTGAATCTAGCGTTAGAATAGTCAATATGGAAACGGGTCAAATTGAGACTCAGTACAACCTTTCTGATGATTATTTTGCTGAGGGATTAACAATTTGGAATAATTCGATAATCCAACTTACATGGAAAGAAAATATAGCATTTATTTACGACACTGATTCATTGCAGCAAATTGGTAATTTTTCTTATCAGGGAGAGGGCTGGGGGGTCTGTAATTTTGATGAATCAGGATTATGGTTTTCAGATGGTTCAGGCCACCTAAAATATTCCAATAATTCAACAGTTTCATTCACCAATTCATTGGAGGTTTTAGTGGGTGGGGGACCAAGCGAGCGTTGGAATGAATTGGAGTGTATCGATACTAACGAACACATACTCGCGAACAAGTGGTTTGACGACTCGATTTATTTGATTCAAATCTCAAATGGCTATGTCTGTCAGAAGGTAGATTTTAGTTCGATTCGAGAAGAATTTGAGTCAGAATCTTCCGGGGTATTGAATGGAATTGCCCAAGATCCAGAAACCGGCAATTATTGGGTTACTGGCAAAAACTGGTCGAATTATTATGAGGTAAAAATTGACTTTTCAAACCTGTCAACCAATTGCCAAATTAACTCCTCCAGCGTCCCTCCCGTCGATTGTCTAGATTGTGAGGAAGAAAACCAAATCGGGATAGTGTACGCAACGATTTTATTAGCACTAATTTGGCTCACATATACGTCAATATCAAAGCGGCAAACTGAGAAGCCGCCGATTATCAGCAAGGACGAGCAGGAGGGTGGCGAGGATGTCTGACGATGATGAATCTAGGAGAACTCGCTTTGAGTGGTGGCTTGAAGATCTCTCCACCGATCCCGCCACAAGAGTTGCCGGCGCAGTATTGATAATCTTTGGAAGTATACTTGGGGTTCTGACCGGTAGCCTGCACATTAGTGCCGATATCGGAGATGTGCTAAGCGGTCAACTCGACGATTCAGGACAGAAGGCAGATGTCAACGGAGCGGTCTTTGCCGCTCTTATCAACAACTCTTCTGGAGCAGAGGGGATGGAAGATGTTACGGTAATTCTCTATGATGATGAAAATCTCGAAATTGGCCGCGATATCACAGATTCTGGTGGCCGATTTTTTATCCTAGATGTGCCAAGAAAATCTTCAATAATTGTGGTCGAACATCCTGAACATATCACTCAACGAATTCTATTGATTCCAGGAGATCATACTCAAATCATTGTCACTCTGACCGAAGGAAATGGGCTTCAGGAAACTGACATGCGCGGGGAGAGTTTCCTTAGTGAGTCTGTTCTAATTGCATCAATAATAGGTGCAGTAACTCTGCTTGCAGGAATTGCAGGTATTTTCGGTGGGATTGAAGCTTACAATGGCAAGAGTCACTTTCGTACTCAATTTCTATCTTATCTTGGCCTTTGGAGTCAAGGATTGATGTTCATAGGTCCTCTATTCATTTTGATGGGTATGGGTCTCAGTTATCTGAGTCGAAAACAGTTTGGTTTACTGGAGGGTTAACTTGTATCTAATCACCATCGAAGGAGGTGATGGCTCCGGTAAAGGCCTAGCAACCAAGGTTGTTGCTGAGGTACTGACAAAGGAATTTTGTTTCACATCGGTTGAGGTAACAGGAGAGCCTCGTCGAGATCATCCATTGGGTAGACTCGCCATAGATTCCGTTAGACAGAATACACATACTCCCGAGGAAGAAGCGGGCTTCTTTGCAGCAGATAGAGTAGACCATTCTCACGGCTGGATACTTCCACGGCTCGAAGAAGGTAGAATTGTTGTGAGTGAAAGGAATGTCCATTCTTCATTAGTATACCAGGGTATTGTTGGTTCACTAGGAGTTGAGAGGGTAGCTCAAATTAATTCTGCTGCACTAATCCCTGATCTTTGCATATGGGTCGATTGCGACCCTGTGATAGCGATGAAGAGGATACAATCAGGGACACTTAGAATGATGTCTGATAAAGCTGAATACTTCGAGACAACAGAATTGCAAAAAGCTATTCGAGCAGGATATGAATCGTTACTTTCTGGTGATATTGAGATGCCAACTCCATTCGACATGGGAGCCATAATTGGGCCGGTATCAAACGAAACTACTGAGAGGGAGTTTCGACGTAAATTATCACTACATGTGAGAAAGTTCCTCCACTCACGTCCAACTCCCGTTAACGTTGATACAGAAGGTATTGAACGATTTATGCTCAAACGCCTAATCAAATCCACAAAAGGGCAAACGGTACTAGACGGATTGGGTGTAGAGCCGGCTAGGAATCTAAACGATTGGTTAGATGGTAAAGCACCGTGGCGTGTGTTAAGAGAAGCACAAGAGGAGCATAATAGAGCTCTTGATGAGATATCAGAAGATGAGAGGGTTGACGTACCCAAGTCTGTTTTGGCTCATTCTCTATCTGCTATCTGTGGAACCTTGGCTTTGCTTCCCTCTGCAGATGTCAATGAGCTGCGTGAAGCCCAAGGCCCCGTTAGGGCGGTTTCTGATTCTCACTCCCACAAGGTTTTGCGCTTCCTTGCAGATAAGAGCAAATGGGTAAATCAACACAAGTCTTTGTTAGGAAGAGATGCGGCACGTAACCAATTGAGGGACGAATCACATTCTTTCGGAATACTTTCCTTAGTTCTTTGGCCACTGAGGAAGGCATTAGCAAAATGGATTGTAACAAATCCAGACACACATCCACGATTTGCAATGGGGCAAATCGTACGTTCTGGTGAATATCCCAATGCGGTTCGAGATACAATCGAGAGATTAGCGATTTTAGGAAACGGAAAATCCGACTCCTTACCACCCGCTGGAACCAGCGGATTAGTTAATTGGTGGCAAGGGAATTGACCATCAAACCATGCGCAGTGTAGCATTTGCGGGAAGGC
Organism: Candidatus Thalassarchaeum sp.; assembly: GCA_022451235.1. Lineage (GTDB taxonomy): Archaea > Thermoplasmatota > Poseidoniia > Poseidoniales > Thalassarchaeaceae > MGIIb-O1. Next base: position 93,482 of record JAKUOA010000006.1, read on the forward strand.
GAACCTCCTCTGAATTTTCGAATTCATTAGGTCTGGCAGAGAACATTGCTGAGAATATCCAACCTCCGATGAAGCCCGCTGGAAAACCAGTTAGTATCCTCATTGTATTCGTCGACTCGTATGATGTCAGTAACTGAGTAAACCCATCAATTGCCATCGGGCCGAGGCCTAAACCGATAATAACAAACATCAACATCATTCTGCGATCATCGTAGTAGAATTTCTCTATCGATTCATCGGAGAACATTGACAGGAAGGTGTCTCGTACTGTCCATCTATTCAAGCCCCTTTGCTGCCAAATTAAACAACAAGCAACGAAGCCGAATAATATTCCAATATCTCGTACACAGACGGCTAATTGATTGCCATTAATTTCCCATGAGCGATAATATTTCTGATGACAATTCAAATCACCAATTGCGTACACAGTTGCTGCAATTGGATTTAGATCGGTCCATGCAAATGAGCCTCCGTTTGCATCTTGATCGTGTCCAGCATGTTCGTAGTCGCTATTGTCACCATTTCCCCACGACCATATTCCATCAATTGTTGCATAATCGAGGCGATTAGCACGACCAGAGAGGTCAGGAATTGTATCTGCAGGCATAGTTAATGGTATCAAAAATAGCAGAATAAGATAGGTTCCTGCGATTGCTGAGAAGTTACGTCCAACCTTGGATTCTCTCCTTCTATCTTTGCGCCCATTTTTCAATCGGCCTTCCTCGTTAATGGCCATTATATCGTCGATTAGTTCTATCGTGATGAACTTATCCGCTCCATTATGGTGGAGGTCAGGGTACGTGATGCCTTCGTTATATCCGCCGTCATTGGCTTGATGGTTACAGTCATGGGTTCTATGATGGCTTTCTTCGCTACAGGGATGGATGAGGATGGAATAATCTCATCATTGAGAACAGGTTTCGTACTTGGTTTAGGAGTCGGTACTGTTGTTCTGATGTTTGCTCTGGCTAGAGTTCGAAATCATGCTGAAAAAGGCCAAGCTAGAGAAGAAGCGCGGGCCGCTGAAGTCGCAGTACTAAGAGAAGAGATGTCCCATCTCTCGGATGAAACTGATGGAGCGTGGGATGTAGGGGAACGAATTCGTCGTGAACGAGGAGTGCTAACCTTCGACATGCATGGGCTTGATGCACCAATGGCCGCAGGTGCAACTGAGAAATTGTTAGGAATTCGTAACCGTCTACAGAGAGTTAGAATAGTAACCGGCAGAGGAGAAATTTTGCATGATAAATCTGCAGACCCAGGCATACGTCCTGCGGTATTGCAAAGATTGCGAATTGGGGCAGAAGCGGTTGATTGGCAGGTATTAGAAAAAGCCGGTTCTATCACCCTGAGGCCCATGGGTGTCGCTCCAACAAATGCCCAGAGAGGTCGCCGTTTCGCAATTTTTGTGGTGCCAATGTGCACAGTCATGGGATTTACATTTCGGGATCTTGCAGGTTCTACTCTGGAAGAGCAAGGCCTTGCATTCGGCATTGTTGCAGGCGTACTTCTGACGGCTCTTTTATCGAGTTACAGAGATCGTTCAGGATGACTATTGTGAGTAATCAGGGACTCCTTCACAACAGGCCTCAACGACTCTCCTACACCGTGGACATTCCATATGTTGTCGCATAGGAATCGCAGCTCCACGAAAGCCACACTCGCACAGAATTGCAGAGCAATGGTCGTAGTCCATGATTGATGTGAAGGTCGCTCAGCCCAAATTGATTTCTCAAGATTTGAGGTCCTCTAATTCATCTTGTAGATGCTCGGCTAACCAGTTGTGAAGAGCATCACTGCCCATTTCAACAAGTGTTGAATTAAGGAAGGCGGCGATTAGAGCATCCTTTGCCTCCTCAGTATCGAAGCCTCTGGATTCTAGGTAGAACATCTGGTCTTCATCTACTGGACCATTGGCTGTGCCGTGGCCACAACCAACTACATCGTGTTCGCTAACCTCTAGTTCAGGAATTGCATCAGCCTCTGCTTTGCCAGATAATAGCAGATTGTGGAATAGTTGCCCTGCATCCGCTCCTCTTGCACCTTTTGCGACCCGGAGCATTCCGGTACCCACAGTGCGAGAATTTCCTCCACACGCTGAATGCCAATCTAGACGACTGAAGGTTTCTGGAGCATCGTGGTGAATCTCGATGTGGTGATCAAGGTGCATATCGCTAGCAGACAGAATTGAACCAAGAACGTTCAAGTGTCCGCCGGTTTCACCCATCTTGTATCTCAAATCAGCCTTCGTTCTCTCACTACCTGAACTGACTGTTCCTGCCTTCACCTGTGCATCTCGACCAATAGCGATACTGTCGACCCTTAGTAGAATTCCAGAATCGGTGTGTCCAATTACGACATCATTGAGGATGCTTCCGTCGCCGATTCTACCAGTGCGAAGAAATCCTGTCCAAGGTGCCGCACCACTAATTTGTGTGATTAATTCGAATTCACAATTTCTTCCAATATCCAAAGTTAAGTGGATGGCACAATTTGAGTCGCCTGTGTCGATGTCTAGAATGATTGGAGAATTAGCAATGAAATTGTTCTCGACCCTTAAGGTATAGACCGATTCTTTTGCAGCGGCTCGGATGAAAGAGGCAGTAACCTCATCCGATTCAGGCAATACCTCGGCCCCTACAACTCCTTCTTCAACAGAGATTCCCACTAGGGCTACGCTATCATCCAAACAGCTGAGCGTGAGTTTAGGTGAGGCTGCAATTGGAATTTCATTTAAATCACCACTTGGGTGGACTCTTTTCCAAGGGGTATAACGCCAAAGATGGTCTGCTCTGTCAGGCTCGTCTAACGACTTATACAGGCTCGCAGCGTCCATATCATCACCCAAGTCAACCGATGCTTCCTTCCATTTCAAGGGCCATCAATTTGTTGAGTTCTACGGCATATTCCATCGGTAATTCACGGGTAAACGGCTCAAAGAACCCATTGACAATCATCGCCAATGCTTCCTCCTCCGAGTGCCCCCTACTCATCAAATAGAATACTTGTTCATCACTAACCTTGGATACACTCGCTTCGTGTTCACAACGAGCGCTTGGGTTTGCAACCTCCATTGTAGGGTAGGTATCGGAGCGAGATCCATCGTCTAATATGAGAGCATCACAGACAACATTCAATTTGCAATTCTCGGCCTTAGGAGATACTGATACCATCCCACGGTAGGAACCTCGACCACCATCTTTTGAAATTGATTTAGAGAGAATCTTCGAGGTTGTGTTACTCGCAAGATGGTGAATCTTTGCCCCAGCATCTTGGTGCTGACCTTTGCCGGAGTAAGCAACGGAAATTACCTCGGCATGGCTTCCTTCACCCTTGAGGATAACAGCAGGATACTTCATTGTCAATTTACTGCCAATGTTACCATCCACCCATTCTATCTTCGCATTCTCATGAGCGATTCCGCGCTTTGTTACTAGATTGTAGACATTCGCACTCCAATTCTGAACAGTACTGTATCGGATGTGCGCTCCAGGTAGTGCAATTAATTCAACCACCGCAGAATGCAAAGAATCGGTGGAGTAGGTTGGAGCAGTACAGCCTTCGACATAATGGATACTACTTCCCTCATCGGCAATAATCAGGGTTCTCTCAAATTGACCCATGTTCTTTGCATTAATTCGGAAGTAGGCCTGTACTGGCATCTCAACATGAACTCCCTTTGGAACGTAAATGAATGACCCACCAGACCAGACTGCTGTATTTAGGGCGCTGAATTTGTTGTCTTGAAATGGAACTACTGAACAAAACCATTTCTTGACAAGCTCAGGATATTCTTTCAGTCCAGAATCCATATCTAGGAAAATTACTCCCTGTTGCTCCAAGTCTTCTCGAATCGAGTGGTAGACTGCTTCTGATTCATATTGGGCAGTTACTCCTGATAGCCACTTTTGTTCTGCTTCTGGGATCCCTAGTTTATCGAACGTGTCACGAATATTTTCTGGTACATCTTCCCAGTCCTTTTCTGTTGCATCAGACGAACGAAGATAGTAACATATTGAATCGAAATCGATTTCTTCCAACATTGACATATTGCCCCAAGTGGGCATCGGTCTATTTTCGAAGTGGTGAAATGCCTTGACTCGTATTTCAGTCATCCAATCTGGCTCATTTTTGAGAGCAGAGATGTCTCGAACCACTTGCTCGGATAGTCCGAAATCGAATCGAATTGTTGCATTTTCAGGGTCATGCCAGCCGGCTTTGTATTCGCCAACTGCTTCACGTGCTTCCTTTGCTGCCATGTTTCTAACCATCCCTTTTTCTATTAGGCGGATTTTTCCGCTTCTTCCAACCACTCGTATCCTCTTTCTTCCAGCTCAAGAGCCAGTTCTGGACCACCTGACTTGACTATTCTGCCCTTGATTAAGACATGCACCCTGTCTGGCTGGACGTGCTCGAGAATACGAGAATAGTGAGTGATAATCAAAGCACCAGAGTCAGTTCCTCGAACTGCGGCATTAATTCCTTTTGCTACAGTTCTAATTCCATCTATATCCAATCCAGAATCAGTCTCGTCTAATATTGCCAACTTTGGTTGAAGTAGCATTAGTTGTAAGATTTCAAAGCGCTTTTTCTCGCCGCCACTGAATCCATCGTTGACATACCTACCCAAGAATGAACGATCGATATCAAGTTCAGTCATAGAATCTTTCAGCTTTTTCCGAAATTCAGCACCTTTGGCTTCATCTTCACCTCTAATCGCGGCGACTGACTTTCGAAGGAAGTTTCCGACTTGTAAGCCTGGAACGGCTTGTGGGTATTGGAAAGAAAGGAAAACTCCTGCCCTTGCTCTCTCCCACGGCTCCATGTCCAATAGATTCTCTCCATCTAGTTGCACACCTCCATCTGTGACCTCGAAATCTGGATGTCCCATGATAATATTCGCAGTAGTTGTCTTTCCACTTCCATTACGACCCATTATGGCATGAATTTCGCCCGCGGGTATCTCGAGTTCAATTCCGCGAAGTATTGGTGTGTCGTCGATCCCAGCATGCAAATTTCTGATTTCGAGGACAGGTATGTCAGATGCCATTGTTTTGCCTCGATTCTTGGTAGGAATCATCCCTTTTGAATCCGACCGTCATAGACGGTCGTTGCATCAAGCCAAAATAATGGTCAATCAGAAGTAGGAGTGGCATCTCCGGCTTGGTATGGATGATGGGGATGAACTAGCTGAGGCATATCGTCTACAAGTTGAGGCGATTATGCAAAAGGAGGCGGAAAAGAGAGTTTTAGAGGCTAACGATCCAGCAGAGCTGGATCGACTTCGTTCTTTGTCTCTAATAGAGTTGGTACAAAGTGACCACCCCGATCTAATACCTGCCCTGATGTCTAGACTCGGTCCGGTTAGAGCTGCTCTCGATGGCCATGGTGGTGGACTAATACTGGCAAAATCTGGTGTTGAGAAAATGCATTCCGGAACAGATGCATTATCACTGGTCATCGATTTGGATGGTGCTTGCGTCTCCTGTGGGGCTGCACCGGGAACTCTGAAAGGAATCCAGGATGATTTATTGATCGATGATGAAGTATTATCTGTGAGTTTTTCTGCTCAGATGTTGGAATGGTTTGATGATTTACAACGCGAGTTTGTGTTAAAGCACGGCGGAGTAACTTTTGTTGAGGTGTGAACTTGGACGCTGAAAGACTTGAAGCTCTTCGTTCTGCTCACCAGGCAGATGGAGTGCGACGCTCCAAACGTCACTCTGTTAGGGTCGAAGATTACCTTGAGGTCTTACATGAATTAGAACTGGTTGAAGGTCGGGCAAAGCCTGCACGAATTGCAGAATCATTGGCAGTCGCTCGACCTTCCGTAACTAAGATGTTGCAAAGGCTAGACGAAGAAGGTCTGGTTGAGTACAAACGCTATCATGGTGCCGTCCTTACAAGAGAAGGCAGAATAGCCGCGGCAAGTTTACGCGAAAGACATAGCCTTTTAGTCAGATTTCTAATCGTTCTTGGAGTAGATGAAGAAACTGCGCATATCGATACCGAGGGTATCGAACATCATTTTCACGAAAAGACCCTTGATGCTCTCAGTAGATTGGTAGAAAAAGCGGAGACCGACCCCGATTGGTGGGGGTCTCGTAATCGATGAAATCCTATATTGATTCTAATTGAGAAATTGCAGTTGCTGCAAAGCCGAGCACTGTTACTTCCTCTCCTTCGACTAATCGAGTATCAAGAGAGGCAGCACCTGCCAAATCATATGCCCCTGCCTTTCCTTTCCACGACTCGCTACTTACCAATTCAATGAGTCTCTCTTGAGACAATTCGTCGAATTCAACAACTGCTGAATCCGTCCAAATATCTGCGCTCCATCCACCATGAAGTGAATGTTCACCGTCGCCATTTGGAGGATATACTAGGGCGGTTGAGGACCATACACGATGTCGGTTTCCAGAAAGTCTCAGGAGCATAGCCATGGCGTGTTGTTCATCCTCAGGTTTTCCCATCGGCATTAATGGGTCATCAGGGTCAGCAACAATGGTGTCTGAAACGATCACAACTTCGGCTAATTTTTTTCCCGCCATTTGGCTTACAACACCTTCTCTAGCGGCCGCTTTCGCCTTGGCAGCACAGGTAAATTCAACCTGTTCATTTACTGGCGCACCCCAGCGTGGTTTCGGTTCTTCGAAAATTAATGCAGCGGCGCTTAGTTCGAAATTTGCAAATCTTTCTTTCAACCAAGTCAAGCGTCTTTCAGAAGCAGATGCTAAATGCAATCTGCGCATGATTAACCCTCATAGATTAATTCGAAATGCACAGATAGGACAACGCGTCATTTTTAGGTCGAATGCGACATCAAATTGACTCCCACATTCTGGACAAAGCACTGGCTTGTTCAAGGGAGGGAGTCCAGGTAAAGTCGTTGCATCTCCCATCGGCGGTAATGGCTTAGCGACCACCCCGTCGTTTGTTGCAGTCTGTGTCATTTCTGGTATAGTCGTAGGTATTTCAGCCATCTCTGGTTGTGTTGTTCGCCGTTGTCGTCTTTCCCGTCTTGGTGATGTGTTCTCTACATTGATATCTACAACTTCGACAATGGAAGAAGTGTCTATTGCCTCAACGGGAATATCATCCTCATCGATAACATCCACTACATCATCTTCCAACATAATAACTCCTTGAACGCTTTTTCTTCTCCGACCACCGATCCAACGTATTGCACGTCCTGACATTACCGCCAAAACAATGGTACAGAGCAACAAAACCGCAATTGCCACTCCGCCGAGTAAAATATTGAAACTTCCTTCGTCTAAACCAAGCTGGAATCGGAGTTCTTCTAGAATGTCCGTTGGACCTGTGTTTGGCTTACTATCGTCAATTACTGCCCTTATGACCCAACCTTGGGTTGAGGTGTGAATAATCACAGCCTCACCACTCGCAGATGAGCGACTTACTGAATGTAACCAACCATCAGAAATCCGATTCGATATTGCCATCCAAGGAGTCTCTGAATTAATCATTCCGTACTGAACTTGAGGTCCACCTGGGCCCACCATATCATGCATTACTTGAATTCCTCGAGAGGTTTCTATGAAGACAATTTGAGACAGACCTCTAGCAGAGAATTGCATAGAAGAATTTTCTATGATGTTGAAGGTATCATCAACTATACGAGTGATTAGTTCACTATCTATTCCCTCTCCCTCTTTCCAAGCAACAACTAGTCTATCTTCTTCGTCTATTGTGTTCACCTTCATCTGGGGCAAAGAGGCATAATCGCCGACCGCCTTCTTGTAAGTCCACGATGATTGTTTGATATCTCCATGAGCATACCAAAGACCTAGTCGGTCATTTCCTGTGGTGTCGTTACGCATTGATTGGTAGAGGATATGACCATCCTCCTCGCCATACTCAATTTGTACTGGATCTGTATACCCCGCAATCACATCGATATCAGAAATAGCATTTGGAGTAAGTCTCCAATCGTTAGAAGAAGTGGGAGCGTCTGCTTCTAAGATGAATATACTAGTTAGATCCTGAAAACTGCCGCCAGTCAACAAGTCACGATGATATCCAGCAACTAATAATTTTGTTCCATCAACATCGATGTCGATACCCCAATATTTACCATCGGATAATAGAATTGGATCCATCAAATCTTGGATTGGTCGCATCTCACAAGCAGAGTCTATTGTGGAGTATGAAACCGTCTGCTTAAGATAACCACTAGTATCTAGGAAGCGCCGACTCCAAACTATGTGTGCGATACCATCTGAGGTAGGGGCCGCGACAAAATCACCAGACCATTTTTCTTCCAACATATTTGAGCAGGCAGTCATTCCTTTGTTGGAGTTGAGTCTGTAAAGCGCCAGCCCTCCATCTTTCGATGTTACGACAATTCCTTCTCCATCTAAGTCGATTACTTCGACGGGTGTTTCTCCAGTTTGGAAGTTTAATCCTCTTCCTCCTGAGACTGTGCTCTTTTCGATCAGTATGCTCCATTCTGCTTGATTATTTGACCAGTCGATATCCGATAGAACAGGTCCGCTAAGGCTGATTCGGAATTTGAAAGCGCCACTTTCTTCATTTGTTTGGGCGAATGAAACTGTCTCAGCATAACCACCTTCTATTCTAGGGATTGTAGTTGAGGAGGTTAACTCCCATCCTCTTTCAGTGTAAAGGTGGAGTTGCGCCTCTATTTGTTCAGCAGCTGATGAACCTAAATTATCTACACGGGCATTAATTTTGAACTGCTCTCCCGGTCTTGGAATTGTAGGAGTGGTGGTAAATGCGCCGTTTGAAAAAGCCAAATCGACTCCTTCCGGTCTATCAATCACATCAAATTCAATACTTTGGTCATTATTTGTCTCATCGATTTCGAGTATTGCATCACCTGGGTCTAAGGCGATACTAAGCTCACGTTGACCTACAGATAGAGGATTCCAGTAAAGTGTCACATCTACAATATCGCCGGAGTCGATTGTGGGTATGGTCAACTCATATTTTCTGGTACCTTCCTCAAGTAGGAAAACAACGACATTAGTAGCTGATTCATCGCCATCATTACGAATTTCAGCGCTAACATCGACGAAGGAGTTAACGTAGGTTTCTGACAGAGGTATACCCCATTCTGATACAGTTATTCCACTTCTGAACATCAAGTCAGGAGCAGGTGGTTGATTATCGATATCCAAAGTGACCCTGACTTCCTCAGAGCGAACACTTGTGCCACTGACGAAACGTAATGATATGCGATGTGAACCGTCTGGATGTTCGGTAGAATCCCAAATGAAATTGAACATATCCGTTGTGCCACCTGAGCCAGTGTAGGTTCTTTCATCAACCCAATCTTCCTTACCTATTCGCCACTGCAGGGTGCCACCATTAACGGTTTCATATTCGCCTTCAAATTGGACATTACCTTCAACGAAATTTTGTCCACTTGGGCTGTCCAAAGTTAGAGATACTCGACCAATATCGTGATTTTGTCTTTGTTTATTGCTCCATTGATCCCATTCATTACGAGCCTGTACCGAGATTTTGATTTCCAAGGCGTTAATTTCATCCTCTTCAAAGTCAGGAATAGAGAAATCAGTAGTCCAATTTACTGTGCCTTGAGCAGTGTGCCAATCGACAAGAATTTCTTCCTGAGTCGGCGACCCCTCAGGTTTGTGGGTGTAGGTGATTTTGACCTGAACTTCTTCTATCGTTCCATTTGTCTCCGCATCTTCGTCGATATGCCCTCTGACTGAATAGGTCTCACCTTCTACTAGCCAAGAATCCTCAATCGGCCTTTCATAAACTAACCAATCACCCTCTCCTGGAGGTGGCGGTTCTGTTGTGTTCCCTCCTCCGTTATTTCCTCCACCATCTCCTAACAGAGCGGATAAAATCAGATTCCCATCAATTATTCCAAATCCATATTTCTCATTCCAAGTATCCGAAATATCTGGTTCAGATGCCTCCCCCTTCGGTTCGGAATTTTCTCTCAATAATTCCTTTACTTCGGCAGGATTCAGATCTAGTCCTTCCTCTTCGCTAATTTGTAAAATCACTGCTACCAAACCTGCTACTGCGGGACATGCCATACTCGTCCCACTCATTTCCGTATAGCTATCTTCAGCAAGTGGTTTTGGTGTACCAGGTAATTGGCTTGATGAAGCAGCATGCGCTGCAGAATTCATATCGCTTCCTGGTGCTACCACGTCTGGCTTGAGTTCCTCTTCTCTGTCGTCGTCCCCATCGTCTTCTCTAGGGCCGGAATTAGAGTATGAAGCAATCGAATCGTCGCCTCTATCGATGGTATCTTTATCATCAATTGACCCAACTGTAATTGCTTGGTCTGCGGCTCCTACAGAAGTGACCCTTCTTCTTCCATCATTTCCAATCGCTGCGACGGGAACTATACCTGCCTCAGCCGCTTGGTTTACCGCACGGGCGTCTGCAGCAGACCCGTTATCTCCGGGGTCATCGCCATTTGGATCACCGAGGCTACCGAAAGACATTGACATGACTTGGATTCCTTCGCTAGAGTCATTATTACCCCAGTCGGTATCTACATTGGCAGCTACCCAATTTATTCCCTTTAGTGTTGCAGCGGAATTGGTGCCCCCTGTATCAGTCATGACTTTGACATCCACTAGGTATGCGCCTGGGGCATAACCCTGATTTATTCGTCTTGAATCTCCTGTGCCAAGTGCAATTCCTGCTACATGAGTCCCATGTCCATCTCCATCATCAGGATCGTGCGTGCCTTCGTTATTGCATTCATTTTGATTCAACGAAGTGGCATCACAACCGGCGATCCACTTTGGGTCTGGAAGATCTTCGGGATCATTCTCATTATCATCGTTATCATCCGAAAAATCGTCTAAGGAGAAGTGTTCATTATCGACTCCTGTATCGAGAATAGCAATTACAATCCCCGAACCATCGTAACCGAAGTCTCGCATAGTTTCGTCATATCGTTCTGAATCTCGTACCTTGGAACCTCTAGTAGCGGTATCTAGTGATGGAACAATTACATTCTGTTCCTCGACCATAACAACCCCATCAAGTTGCCAAATCTCAATTAAAGCACTAACTGGCACATGGTCGAGAACTATACTGTCTAGAATATCCATTTCGAAGAACCAAGATCCCTCTTGCTCCCAACCATGAGATTCGAGAACTTCTCTTAGAGCAGCCGTATCGCTAGGGCCTGGGTGCCAAGCGTAATCAACAACGATTGCAACAGTAGGTCTACCATCTAGTCCAATTATTGCTGTAGAGGAAACTGATTCACGTTGACCAGCGATGATTCTTTGCAAACGATCATCCATACCATCAGAATCCAAATCGTACCAATAGCTGAACCACCACCCCTCTTCCTCTACAGGGAATCCTGCATCAAAGGGAGGACTTCTAACAGATCTATCTATGGGGTCGCATATGACCTCTCCACACATTAATGCAGGTGGCCAATTTCCCGGCCTTTCTTTGCTAGGCAAATCTTCGGTTTGAATGGCTGTGGATGCAGATACCCCTACTCCCATATCCATGACTAGAATCATTGCAACTAGCACCAGCGGGGTGAGGTTTAGGCGTCTTCCAGACATGGCTCTGCAAGCAGAGCCAGCGTAGTTCGGGGTATAAGCCGAACCCGTACAAGAGCCATCAAGAGGCCATCATGGCCAGTTGATATGATTTTTCGAGTGAGCGCATTTTAGGGTACAATTCTGCCCTGATATTACAGCATGAACCTCTCCGCTACAAACAGGGCAGAGTACCTGTTCTGCAAGCTCCTCTAACCAGGCTCTTCGAGTCTCAAGTTCATCACCTTCTTCTCTAAGCCTCTTGAGTATTCTAGCAGCCTCCTCTTTCAAACCATCCCCTGCTTCTGACCAAGGGTCCGAATCAAGACTACCCATCTTCGCAGTGGCCGCTTCTCTTGCCGCCTTCGATGCCGTAGAACCCGCTATGGAAATATCGCTGGAATCATCTAATTTCGACGGTGCGCCTCTAGCGATTGGTCTTGCTAAAATCCAAGCAAGCATAAATCCTCCAAGATGGGCCATATGCGCCACATTTGTTACTGATTGTTCTGCTTCGATTTGGTACACATTCCAGACTTCAATACCTAGTCTGAATGCTACAATTCCCCAAACAGGCCAAGCTCGAATGATGAAGAGCAGAGGGAATTCAATACGATCATTCGGCCAGCAAGCCATGTAAGCCCCAAGAATGCCGAAGGCCGCCCCACTCGCACCAATGGCGGGGCTTATCGAATCAGGATGGGTTAGCACCCATGCGATATTGCCTCCTAATAGACCAAGGAAGTAAACCAATATCCAGCGTAATTTACCCATTCGTTGTTCAAGGGGAACACCTGCTAGAGCGATCACCAATATATTACCTAGAACGTGAATCCAATTTGCATGAAGCCAAGCACAGGTAATAAATCGATGAATCTGGTCGGGATGATCTGCAATTTTTGGGATTATTGAAAGAAAGGCAATAGGTGTAAAATCGAGGAACCCCATATCGATAATCATCTGAAAGAAAGTTACCAATAATAATGATAAAACTGTGGCTAGGGCTATGCTTGTATCTTGTTTCCAAGCTACGATATATGGTGTTGTTGCAATTACTAGAAACAACACCAATGCCGCCCAATCAGACCCTGTTAGGTCGGACCAAACAAACTCATAATCTGCGGTAGCCAGCTCTCTCCCTCGGGCCTCGACAGAGCCTCTATGTGCATAGGGACTTCGATGGAACTACTCAAACGCAGGCTGCTAGTGGGGGATTATCGTGAGCGCGCGAACTTTGCTCTCAGCCCGAGGGTTGGTTGTTGATCGAGGCGCCCGAAAGGTGCTTCGAGATGTTGACTTTTCACTCTCTGAGGGTGAGGTCGTTGGTTTGTTGGGAGTAAACGGTTCAGGAAAGTCCACTTTGTTAGAATCGCTTGCAGGATTACATCCAATGACTGGCGGAAGTGTTCAAAGAAACGACAGGGGATTTGAAACTACGGTTAGAGACTCGGAAGGTCAGCGTGGAGATATCTCCGGTTTTGGCCTTTGTTTGCAAACTGAGGGGATGTCTGGTGACGAAACAGTACTCGAAAGAATTCGTGGTGCTTGTAGAGTTGCTGGACTTGCAGATAACTCAGAAGCACTCAATGAAATAATCTCAGAATGGGGCCTTGGACACCGAGCAGATGATAGAATATGCAAACTCTCTGGTGGTCTACGCAGAAGAGTTGCAGTTCTGTCCGCAATTGTTCCAGTTGCTCTGAATTCTGAGCCATCGGTAGTTCTTCTTGATGAACCATCAGAGGGACTCGACCAATCATCTCGAGGACAGTTGTTAGGGTGGTTAAGAGCACTAGCAATGAGAGGCCATGGGGTTCTAGTTGCGACTCACGACCCTGAAGTCATAACCGCTTGCGACAGAACTGTCACCATCAGCGAGACCTCAGAATTGACAAGTAAGGTACAGGAATCAAACCTAGAACATACAAATCTTCCAGATCCCTCCGCATCAGAATACCATAGAGAATTAGTTGCTTGGACTTGGAGACTTGAAAGACGCAACCCAATCGATACAATTGGACGCGGAGTCCCTGCCTTGGTCGCCTTATTGCTAGCATTTACACTGTCTACAGATATCGCTAGGAGCAGTGAAAATTATGATTTGTTAGCCGCTCTAATTCTAACCCCTGCTTTCATCACAGCTATTGTTACTCCAGCTATTATCAAACGACTCGCAGAAGAGAGAGCGGGAGATTGGTGGAGGGCAATGACCGGTGCCAGCTCAAGAGGCTGGTTTTCCATAATGGGTGTCTCATTGATTCTACCACTGCCAATAATTTACATCTCATGGTTTGTTATTGCCGACGATACAGCATTGGAAGCAATGAATTCTGATGTTATGTTGTGGCTGTGGTTATTCGCGTTCCTAATCATTGACCTAAGTGTGGCCGCTTCGGCTTTGCATCTGATGGTGTCCGATCTTACTAGAGCCGGTGCTGTAGCGGGAATTTTATTGCAGCTAGTTCTAATCTGGCCATTCCTGCAAATGACTAGCGCTCTGACTTCGATAATGAGCAATGGAATGAGTTTTGAATTAGCGCTAGGTGAACCTATTGCAGACATCGCTATAGCATGGCTGACTGTGGTTTTATTGTGGGCAATGGCAGTCATCATCCCTGAGGATTGAATGGTGAGAAAATGAATTTTCGTGATTCCGGTTATGCTCTGACATATCTTGGACTTGCAGGTATCGTATTTGTTGCAATTCTTGGTTTGGAGTACGCTCCCGGGTTGAAACCATGTACTGGAGGGGGTTGTTGGGGGGCTCCAGAAGCCTACAGAATTCTCTATCTTCACGTCCCATTTGCTTGGTGTTCATTCTTATCTTTCAGTATCCTATTTTATGGCTCATTGATGTGGTACCTCAAGCGTAGTGAAGACGCTTGGGTTTACTTTCAGAGTGGGTCCGATCTTGGTGTAATTTTTGGATTAGGAGTAATTACTTCCGGACCAATTTGGGCATCTGCAGAATGGGGCCGGCCTTGGGATTGGGGTGATATGAGACTCAATTCCTTCGCCTTACTCACTGCGGTTGCTTTGTTTCTAGTATATTCTCGTCAATCTCAACCCGACACACAACAAAACCGAGATACTCTATCAGCAGTTGGTTTGTTCGGCTTCGCCTTAGTCCCGATTACTGCCGGTGCAACCACTTGGTGGGACACTACTCATCCTGAAGTTTTGATTGTAGAGTCAGGCGAAACATTAGGAATGAGTCCTGAGGTACGATCATTCCTGCTAATCAGTTTTGGACTAATGTGCATTTTATTCACGGGTTTACTAATACTTTCAAACAAACGATATCGCCTTGCTGCGGAGGTGTCTAGTAGAAAGAATGAGCTTGATCAGGAGGCGATATCTTGAGTGGTATTACGGAAGCCTACATAGCCTACGCAATTATGCTTGGTTTGGTAATCTGGTTTAGTCGAGATTTGCTCACATCAATTTCTACTTTAGAGACTGAATTAGAATTTCTTTCCGATGAACAACCAAAGACTGCTGAGGAAGAATAATTTCATTTTGTTCTAATTTCGGCCCCAAAGGGGGCCGAGTTAGACTTCGACCCGCTCACCAACCCTTCAAACGGGGCGGGCTTGCCGCTTGGCGGGGGAGCAGTATGGATGGCGCAGCGTTTTGTATCGCCTGCGGTTCACCTCCTCCGCTTACATCAGAGCGTCTTTGTGAGGATTGTTTGAGGACTAGAACTGTATTTTCTGAAGTACCCGAGCGTATCCAGCAACACCGCTGTGCAAAATGCGGAATGCATGAGGTAGAGAAGCGCTGGGTTAACATTGAAGACGATGAATTGGGGGAGTTGAGGCTTAGAGAAAATCTCGGTGTTACAGATGGAGCAAGTGACGTTGCAGTAGATATGGTCTATCAGCCAATTGATGATAGAACAGCTCGTCTTCATGTCAACGTCGAAGGGCAATTGGAAGGTCACAAATTCTCTAATCAGCATGAAGTTCTATTGCAGACTAGTAATGCTGTTTGCCCTACCTGCACTAGAAAAGCAGGAGCATATTTTGAGGCGACTATGCAGCTTAGGAGTGCTGGACGTAGATTGTCTGACGAGGAACTCAAGAGCCTTAGAGGGACTTTAGATGAATTGCTCAATGAATTGGAATCAGATCCGATGTTTTTCATCACTAAAGAAGGGCCTGTAACAGGCGGTTGGGATTTACAACTTGGTTCAAAGGCATTAGCAAGAACTTGGGCCAGAAAACTTGTTCGAAGATTTGGTGGAACAACAAAAGAAACATCGACGCTGGTTGGTATGAGAGAAGGTTCAGAAGTCACTAGACTAACCTTGTCTTATCGTAAACCAGCGTATGGACTTGGTGATGTCATTCGCCTCAAAAAAGAAAAATGGCTTGTATCGGCTTGGCAGAAGGATGGTCCAACCCTAAGGCGTTTAGACCGAAATGAGCGTATAGGTGCGACTTGGAGAGATATGGAAAAGGCTACTGTTGTGAGTAGTTTTGTGGACCAAATCATAGTCGATGTATTGAATCGTGATACTTCCGGTGCTGAGGTAATGGATCCTACTGATTATCGTGTGGTTACCGTCGCTCTCCCTTACGATGATGATGGTTCGGCGACAAACTTACGCATCGCCTTCATAGACGACTTATGGATGGCACTACCAGGGCACACGGGAGAGGAGTGAATATGTCTGAGATAGATTTTCAATCACTTCTCGATAAACATGACAGATCAGACATGGCTGGATTCACCAGAAATTTTGTCGATGACCTAGAGGCTTCCATGAATACAGAAATACAAATCGAAGCAGATATGGATTGGAGTGGAGTTGTCTGTCTAGGGATGGGTGGCTCTGGCGCCGGAGGTATGTTCCTATCAGCCCTAGCCGATGATTCAGGAGGCCTACCCTTTGTGGTCTGGAATAACTACGGCTTACCATCATGGTGGGGGCCAGATTGGCTAGTGTTAGCGACCTCCTATTCGGGAAATACCGAGGAAACTCTAGATGGTGTAAGACAAGCATTGGAAGAAGGAGGAGTTGTAGTTGGTATCTGTTCGGGTGGAGAATTAGAGAATTTACTCTCACAAAGTGATGAGTCACTATGTATCTCAGTTCCTTCTGGACAAATGCCTCGCTCTGCATTCGGTCATTTATTCGGGAGTCAATTATCCCTTTGCTGGGCCCTAGGGGTTCTACCACGGCCATCTGAGGAAGAAATTAATCAGATGTTAGGTCGATTACGCTCTTGCTCTAAGTTAGCGGATATAGTCGGAGGCGACGGTAGAGTAGCCGCAATGGCCAATGGAATGTCTGAGCGAGACATCGCGATTGTTTCTGCTAGTGAAATGGCATCGGTTGGTGTTAGATTTACTAACCAATTAAACGAGAACTCTGAGAGATTTTCCCGTCCCGTCCAATTGCCAGAAATGAATCACAATGAGATTGTTGCTTGGGATAGGAATTCATCGTCTCAAGCATTGCTATACATTGCAAGTCCACATACCCATCCTCGCGTGCGCGCGCGAATTAGTTGGATGATGGAAAATCTTGAAGCGGGTGATTCTTGGTTACTTGATTGCGAAGGAGATAGCCTCCTTGAGAGTCTCCTAACCGCTGCACACATAACCGATTGGGTAAGTATTGCTTTGGCTATGATTAATGGTATTGATCCCTCTGAAATGACCGCCATTAAAGGTCTCAAAACCTATCTGTCTACAATTTAGTAGAGATATCCCAAAACCAATCTGGGATCGGGATATATTCGCAAAGCCTTTTCTCTATCATTAGGCGCAACAACCCCTGGCATATCGTGAGTTTTTGGCTCTTGAAATGACAATTGGAAATGTAGGTGAGGCTCCCAGCCACCATTTTCATGAGGTTCTCCCATCCAACATATTACATCACCAGCATTCACTTTTTGACCAACTGACTTACCTTCTATTGAAGCAGAATCAAGGTGACCGTAAAGAGCCCATATTGCAGTTCCATCTAGGATGTGTTTTGTAATCACAACGTGACCATAATCTCCATCGGCTGGATTATATCCAAAATGAGAAATTTCTCCATTTGTAAATGCCATACAGGCAGTCCCTACCGGTGCGCCAATATCTATTCCCATATGCAGAAAACGCTCTCCTGAGAAGAGTTCAGTAGAATATAATCCGGGTCGTAATTCATCGTACTTCCCGACACTATATTCGGTCTTTGGAGGGGTCCAAGTACCCCCCGATAAGTCAAGTATAGTGTAATCTTCTGGCATATCCACAACTGGATGGAACTCGTGGGAATCCCAATCAATCATGATCTTGCGAGCAGGGTGAAGGCCATCACTCCTCCTCTTCCGCTTCTTCCGCTAGAGCACGAATTCCGCTCTTTTCTCTGAGTTCTTTCTTGGTTTTTGCCCCCAATTCTTTCAGCATCTCAGTTTGCCTGATTACATTGCCTCGGCCAGTAGACAAACGGTCTCTAGCCACCTTGTAAGCCTCACTAGCCTGGTCAATCTCAAATCCGACTTGGGTAAAAGATTCCAAGAATAATACTACTTTGTCATGAAGTTCTCCCGCTCTATTTACTAACTCGTTTTGGTTCTTGGTTTGCCTTTCGCGATTCCATAATTCTTGAATTAACATTAGAGTAAGCATTAGTGATGTCCCACTAACAATCTTCACTTTGCGTTCGCCTACCATATCCTCGTAGAGGTGAGGATCTGCCCGCATTGCATCGATGAAGGCCCCCTCAAGAGGCACTGCCATCAGAACGAAATCAAGAGTATTGATACTCTCCATGTGTTCATAATTTTTCGATGCAAGTTTTTTCGCATGGTTTCTTATCGAATTGCAATGAGCTTTCATTGCGGTTTTTGTCGATGTCTCATCTTCTGCATTAACATATTCAGTGTATGCAGTTAGTGACACCTTTGAGTCTATTATAACATGCCGATTTCCTGGTAAATTTAGTACGAAATCAGGTTGTTTCCTCTTCCCATCGGCATCTGTTTCGGATAAATGTTTGACATAATCTCGATCTTTAACAAATCCCATATTTTGTAGAAGATTTTCTACAACAACTTCTCCCCAAGCGCCTTGGGCTTGAGAATCCCCCCTAAGAGCCAATGCTAACTCTCGAGTTTCCTCTGCTAGGGTTGTACCAAGTACTGCTACATTGTCGACCTTTTCGCCAAGACTAGCCGCTCTTTCAATGTCCTTTTCCTTTGCAGTTTCGATAGCCGCGATATATTCACTCATACTTCCTGATAGTGCTTCAGTAGCTTCTTTGAATGCAGATTCTTTTTGTTCATCGGCATCTTTTACAGCGGACTTAAAAGCCTCAGTAGCCGCTATTTTGTATGAATCCATCATTTGCACTTTAGTCTCCTGGAAAGCGGTTTCTTTCGCCTCAAGAAGTGCCTTTGTCTTGATTAATTCAGCCTGAATGTCTTCTGAACCAGTTTCTTTGACTTGTTTAGCAATCAACCAACCAATAGCGGTCCCAACAAGAATCCCAACGACTACGAACACGATTTCCATTTCACTCAGTAAACAAAGAGAAAATCGAGGGTATTTAACCTTCTCAGAACTAAACCTGCTGCAATTGTAACAAGAACTCCAAACAGTACTCTTTACGAGGGATGCAATGATGAGTGCTAACAATGGATGCCTATGGTAGGGTCAGATGCGCCATCCTCGGCGCTACCGGACTTGTTGCTCAGCGCTTTTTCCAGCGCCTTCAGTTTCACCCTTGGCTCGAACCAGTAGCAATAATCGGCTCTCCGGAAACTGCTGGAAAGTCACATGATGAATGCCTTTGGAGTTTAGATGAGGAAAGGCCTCCACCTTCTCAATTGACAATTGGAGGATTAGAAAATCTTCCATCATTAATAGAAGAATTCCACAGTTTAGGTGTTAGGATTATTTTCTCAGCACTTCCCGACGAACCGGCCGCAAGGGTGGAGAGAGATTTAGCGGCGGCAGGATTCCTTGTAGTTTCTCACGCTCAAGTACATCGTCTAGAAACAGATATTCCACTAATCGTCCCTGAAGTCAATATCCAAGATTTGAGTATACTCAAGAAACAATCTGAAGGTTCTGAGGGCCGCCTAATTTCTTGTTCCAATTGCACGGTTTCACCGATTGCGATTACCCTTTATCCATTAATGCAAATCGCTGACATTACTTCGGTAAAAATAGTCACTCAGCAAGCTCTTTCTGGCGGAGGTAGAACCCTTCTAGCTGAAGGCAGAGAAGGTCGCCAAATCAACAGCGAAATACCAGGAGAGGCCGAATCAATAATCACTGAATTATCAAAGATATTGTCTTGTGAATTCGATATAGAAGCCTCCTGTGAAAGAGTTATGCGAGATTATGGTCATTATGCGCGAATAGAAGTCGAATTTCAAGAAAAGGTTAGTGCTCACCAAGTCGTTCGTGCATGGCGAGAATCATATTCACGCAGCCAGGAACTCAACCTTCCTTCAGCGACAAAAAGACCAATTATTTTCGTAGATGGTGAACTTGATGATAACCACCGCTGGGTTGGCTTTGAACAGCATAAAAACCCAGGTCTAGACCTAAAAGCCGCGATGGCGGTGGCCGTTGGAGAGGTAGGGATAAACGGCTCAAGACTTAGATTTTCTACAATGGCTGACAATACAATTCGTGGTGCAGCAGGATATTCAGTTTTACTCGTTGAACAATTACTCGCTGACGGGCTTCTGCATGATAATAACACCATACTTGCCCAAGAGATTTGACCGCACACGCCAATAGAGCGACTACCTTCCCGCGTTGTGCGTCAGCGCCAACTTGCCATGCTCCTTTCCTCTTTACCTCCACATCCGTGTGGAGATATCGAATTGGAACAATATACTACTTCGGGTGATATTGCAGCCTCATGGTTAGCACAAATTGCTGCATTCGGCGATCTATCAACGGATTCATCGATTGCTGATTTAGGTGCAGGGAACGGGATTTTAGGAATCGGCGCGGCACTGATGGGTGTGTCTCAGGTGGTTTTGGTAGAGGTAGATGAACAAGCCTGCTCTGTTGCATTCCAATCAATTGAGCAGGCGGGTGTATCAGATTCTGTGGAAATATTCCGCAAAAGGGTCGATGATTCACTAGATTTAAGTGGCGCAGATTTGATAATTTCCAATCCACCTTGGGGGACTCAAAAGGCGAAATCTGACCGCCCCTTTCTTGATGCAATAATTCGCTCAAATGCTATTGCCCATCTGATGCATAGCGCTGAAGCAAAACATGTCGAGGTAATCTTCGAGTCGGCTGGATGGGAAGTCGAGAGATACTGGGAAACAGATTTCGCGTTGCCCGCTGCCTATTCACATCACTACAGCCGTCAAGGAAAGACCAGAGCAGGATTCTGGCGTTTGTTACCGCCAGTATAATCTCAAGTTCTCAATTTTGCCGTGCTACGCACGGCCGGACCGTTCATAGGGGGTTGGCTGGTCGCCCGCCTCGATGAGTTCTACCACTGGCGACTTTGTTACGCCAGGTAATCAGGTCGAAGTGCCGGCTGGTGCTAGCCTTGGTTCGGGCCTCTCGGAGACTGAATCAGGCGCAATAGCTCTAGTCAGTGGGACACTTATTTCTGACGGCGATATACTCTCGGTTGATGCTAACAGTCTAGAGACAAATTCACCGCAGATAGGTGATGACGTTATTGCGGAAGTTACCAAACTCATGCCTAAGGTCGCCATGATTCGTATCCTTCATATCGAAAAGGATGGTGGACATAGAGACCTTTCTGCCGAGAATTTATTTGCCGACATTTTCGTGACTGAAATCGTTGATAGATTTCTTCCTTCACCAGGCGATGCTATGAGAAGTAGGGATTTGATACGTGCTAGAATTACTCAAATTGAACCAAATCTCAAGGCCAGTACTCGGGGTTCCCCTGAATTGGGAGTACTGTGGGCGATTTGCCCTGCATGCGGAAGTGAGTTGACTACTTCTGATGACAAGCAGGACTTCAATGTCGATTGTAATCGATGTGATTACTCGGGTTATCGAGTTCTATCCAATGGATTCGGTCATGGACACATTCTTGGTGACGATATACAGGAGCTGAATAGAGCCGGAGAGCGTTGGTCTGCAGAAGCCGAGAGTAATCTTGGCCACGAAGGGGCTAGACCCTATCTGTCACCTGTAGCCGATCACCGCCGTGGAATCAGTCACGAAGCATCTCCTGCTGCGATGAGGATGCGTTCAGCGATAACAGGAAAAGGAGGTCATGGAGGCGGGAAACAGCGAATCCAGCACAAGACCAAATGTACTCTGTGTGGATGTGAAACAACAGTCCCATTTGTACCAACTCCCGGAAAACCAATTCGTTGCAAAGAATGCATGGACAAGGTCAAGGAAGGAAAGGCAACCAAAGAAGAACTCGCAGCGGAACGTGAGGTGTTAACCAAAGCACGCACTGAAGCCTCCGAAGTAGCCGGAATCAAACTCTTCATAGCACGATTATCGTTTGATGCTAACGAGGACGAATTGAGAAATCATTTCTCGACTCATGGAGAGATAACAGAGTGTAGCATTGCCAAAGATAGAGACACAGGTAAATCTCGCGGATTTGCCTTTGTGAAGTTCGCTAGCCGAAAAGCCGGAGAGAAGGCGATTAAGGAATTGGATGGAAGTGAAATTCAAGGTAGAAAAATCAGTGTCCAGGAATCCAATGACAGCGGAGGCCGCCGAGGTGGACGTGGTAAAGGAAACAAACGTCATAATCGCCGCTGATTCCAAATTTGCTGCCCCGATCAGCCATCTATAGCGAAGTCGTGAAGACTGAATAGCAATCCGGCAGGTTGAGGGGTAGAATGGAAGGTTGGTTGGTCCTCGATGGATATGAGGATGAACCAGCTGCATTTGGCGTCCCAAATTATCTTGGTTTTCATATTCGATATATCTGTGGCGTTCTAGAATCTAAATCAATCCCATACACCTACATGACCATAGATGAGTGGAGATTATTCCACAAGCAGAAACTTGCAAATTCTGCCCAAAGACAAGAACTCAAACGAGAGCTTTCCGAACTAGATGGAGCGGTTGTTCTCGCGGGAGCTGTGGTCCCGGGGAAGTATGTTAGAGGAACTCCAATATCACGCAGAGAATTGGATGATTTTCTTGCAATTTTCCCTAGTGAACTACCAGTTCTTGCAGGTGGCTGGGCTATCCGCCATTGGCGCTATGATGGATGGATGCCACTACGGGCAAATTTATTCTGTGCAGTGCAGGATACAGATGCTACATTGGATTACTTTCTCGGAACTGGTGATTGGTCTCACAAACGTAGAACTAGTGAGCAGTGGGACAATTGGGCAAAGAAAGGTGCGGCCGGAAAATGTGTCACAAATCATCCCGATCTTTTTACTGAAGATGGTCGTTCGGGACCGTTAACCTACGAAGTGGAATTGTATCAGGGATGCGTGCGTTACAAACGAGGCTGTAAGTTTTGTATAGAACCAAAGAAAGGAGTTCCGTTATGGAGGGAAGAGGAGGATGTTATTGCTGAAATAACAACCGCTCTAGACAATGGCGTTCGTCACGTTCGTATAGGTGGCGCTACAGACATTTACACCTACAAGGCAGAAGGAGTGGTGGAACTAGAATATCCCATTCCAGACCCAGAACCGATTGCCAAAGTTCTGCACGACTTAAGACAAGATGAGAGGCTCCAGATTCTCCATGTTGACAACGCAAACCCTTCTATTGTTTCTGAGAATTTGGAGCCAGCAACGGAGATTACAAAATCCCTAGTTTCGACTCTTTCGGATGGTGCAGTAGTTTCCTTTGGACTTGAATCTGCAGACCCCAAAGTCCACAAAGAAAATTGGCTAAATTGTGATTCCAGACAACTCAAAATTGCTATACGACATATCAATCAATTTGGTAGAGAGAGGGGAGAGAGAGGTTTGCCAAAACTGCTCCCTGGTCTAAATTTCATCGCAGGGTTAAATGGGGAATCAACCGAATCATACCGAATTAATCGGGACTTACTAGATTCTCTACGTTCAGAAGGGCTATGGTTGCGGAGGATAAACATTAGACAGGTGGAAGGGCAAGGATTTCAAGAAATTCCGGAGGATGCCTTCCAGTCCTTCAAACGTAGTGTGAGAGAGGAGATAGACAAACCACTCCTAGAGGAGATGTTTCCAATTGGAATAGAACTCAAAGGAGTTTGGTGGGAGTCACATGATGATCGAATTAGAAGACCTGAACAGGTATTACAGGAAAGCTACAGAGAATCCTCAATTTATGGCCGTGCGGGTATAACATTTGGAAGACAAATCGGAGCCTATCCGATATTAGTAGGAACCCCGTACCAGATTCCCCTCGAAACCGAGTCTAATATCATAGTCACCGGTCATGGGATGCGAAGTATAAGTGGTGTTGAAACGAACTTATCGATTAACTCAGCAAGCCAATCTCAACTTGAGGCCATACCAGGAATTGGTAGTAAGGCGGCATGGCGGATAGTTTCCAATAGAGCGAAGGCATCTAGGAAATCTTCTGAAAATCCCTACTCCAACGTAAAAACGGCTCTTCAGGATGCAGGCGTCCAGTCCTACGGACTGGCTCTTAAGGTGCTCAAGGCGTGATGCAACCCGTTCAGGCAGAGGGAATAGTGATAATCTCTGCAAGGACGCCAAGAATCATGTTGAACGAGGAAATGAAGAGAATCGTTGCTCTGGGAATATGTGTTTTGTTCCTTGGAGTTCCAATGCTAGGTTACTTATCTAGTGGTGAGGAATCGCAATCTATTCTAGGGGGAGAAAATGAAATTTCCTTCACTCACTCAAGTGGTCCAACATTGAATATCCAAGGTAGCGAAGAAGGAACGGTATTCTCTCATTCTGTTTTGGATATGGGTATAGATGGTCCACTGGTTATACTTGCGAACGGTACATCTGTTGA
The DNA here is from genome assembly GCA_022451235.1 of Candidatus Thalassarchaeum sp. Taxonomy (GTDB): domain Archaea; phylum Thermoplasmatota; class Poseidoniia; order Poseidoniales; family Thalassarchaeaceae; genus MGIIb-O1. The sequence continues at coordinate 117,937 of JAKUOA010000006.1, forward strand.
ATGGTCTCAAGGCAATCCTGTTTACAGTGAAAATTCACTAATCTCTACTTCAGGAAGATGTTCTATTCTATCCAATTACTCAATGTATTGTTCCGGTTCAAATGACTATGGTCAACTCGGGCTCGGAAACTCGGTTTCAACTTCAGGCTATGTCACTCTAAGCAATGAGCCAGTGGTAATCGATGAAGGTAAAGATCACACCTGTGCAATTTTAGTAGACGCCAGCCTTTGGTGTTGGGGTCGCAATAACTTTGGCCAGGTTGGTGACAATTCCACTGAAAACCGTATTTCGCCGGTAAATATCGATCTAGGAAGCGGTGTTTATGCCGTAGCTGTATCAGCTGGTGAGCATCACACATGTGCCGTAACTCACCTTGGTGAGGTCATGTGCTGGGGCAACAACGTTAGGGGGCAACTCGGTGACGGTACAACCAATGATTCTCTAATTCCTGTCTCTGTTAACCACTCTACTGGTTTACGAGCGGTTTCATTAGTTACTTCTGGCCTATCTTCTTGCGTAATTTTTGAGAATGGCTCTGTTGGTTGTTGGGGTAACAAGTATACAGTTTTCTCCGACAATGGTGCTGTTACAGGAAATGTCCATCTTATCGATCTAGGTGCTAATGTTGGCGCCATCATGCTCGATGGCATCGGTTCTCATACATGTGCAGTAACCGACAATGGTTCTATGCAATGTTGGGGGGTCAATACTCATGGTCAGTTGGGCGACGGAACCTGTTCTTCGACGGTTAATTCCGATTGTGTTACGGAGAATATTTTCCCAGGTGAAGGAGACTCAACTGTTCATGTGAATCTAACGTCTGGACTTACGGTAATCGCAGCAGCGACGGGTTCTGATTCTACTTGTGCCCTATTATCCGATGACTCATTGCATTGTTGGGGCGCTCAGTCTGGCGAGTTTGATAATACAACTGACCCACTTCTCAACCCTTACCAATTGACATTTTCTGATGGTGCTCACATCGCATATACAGAGCAGGACTTTGACGGAGATGGGGTCCGTAATATCTTCGATACGCATCAGACTGGCGATAACGATGGTGACGGGACTGTTGATTCAGAAGATGATTATCCAAACAACCCAGCAAGATGGGCAGATTGTGACGATGGTCAATATGGTCGATTGACCTGTATTGATGCATCCGCCGGTAATTCAGCATCGGGCAGCACTTTGGTTCAGACCGAGTGTCAGCCAGGAACATTCCAACCATTCACTGGTCAAACTTCCTGCCTTGATGCATCCGCCGGTCATTATGTAGATTCCTCGGCATCGCAGTCACAGACAGAATGTGCGGTCGGTTATTCAAATGCTCAAATCGGGCAATCATCTTGCTCTCCAGCTCCTGCCGGTTCCTACGTTAATCCAGCAGGCGGTGACGCTGGTTCAAGCAACACAACAGCCGTGGAACTATCGGCGATGAGTGCGAATTATTCCGCTTCGATTTCAGGAGGTTCTGATAGTGTAGACGTATTTTCTCTTAATCTATCTAGAACAACATGGTTCACAGCAAACCTAACTTCTCCTGCTGGGCAGAATTATGATATTGAATTGTTAAATTCTACCTTCCAAGTAATCGATTCATCTTCTACCAACGGCTCGGATCAAGTATCTACAGCCCCTGCAAATAATTCAAGTGGAATGTATTACATCAGAATTAGCTATTCATCTGGATTCAATAACTCAGACGACTATAATCTAGTTATCAACCTGAGGTCAACAAGTACGTCTGCAACACAAGTAGGTTCTACGACGATAAATATCGATGCCGAACACGGTATAGAGACTACATCGTGTTCTTCAGGAACTTGGCAGGGGCAGACCGGTTCAACCTCCTGTAATCAGGCATCACCTGGTCACTATGTTTATGCAACAGGTGCATCATCTCAAACAGCCTGTTCTCCGGGATATTACCAACCGAATTCTGGACAAACAGGTTGTATCATTGCATCTTCGGGTTACTTCGTGGCATATCCTGCCTCAACTTCACAGACTGCGGCAGGGCCTGGCCATTATGTCAATGGAACAGGGGCGACATCTCAGACTCAATGTATAATTGGAACCTATCAACCATCTTCAGCCCAGACTACCTGTTTTGCAGCAAGTCCAGGATATTATGTTCCAGTGGCCGGTCAAGCCAATCAGACAATATGTAATGGAGGAACCTACCAACCAAACTCAGGCCAGAGAGAATGCATAAACGCAGACCCGGGTCATTTTGTCCCAAATCAAGGAGCAACCAATCAAACTCAATGTTCTATTGGCACCTATCAACCACTCTCCGGCCAATGGTCCTGCCAAAATGCAGACCCGGGTCATTATGTCGATGATGTGGGTTCGAGTTCCCAAACTCCTTGCTTAATGGGAGAATATCAACCAGCTAGTGGCCAGGCTAGTTGCCTAACAACATCCGCTGGATATTATACTAATTCATCCGGTTCAATCAATCAACAACCCTGTCTTCCGGGGAACTATCAACCATTTTCCGGCCAAGCAGAGTGTTTCCAAGCCGAACCTGGAAACTACGTAGACACTCTTGCTGCAATAGCCCAAATCCCTTGTCCAGCGGGTTCTTACAACCCCTATATTCAGGCGGATGAAGCAACTGATTGTATGCTTGCAGACCCTGGCCATTTCGTCGCTCTGGAAGGTTCTATTGCTCAGGATGAATGTAACCCTGGTAGTTTTGCCTCTACTCCAGGACAAATTGCCTGCGATGCCGCGTCTCCTGGATATTACGTACCAAATTCAGCTGCCGATGCACAATTACCGTGTTCTTATGGAACTTGGCAGGGTTCTCAAGGTTCAACTGGCTGTGATACAGCCGACCCTGGACACTACGTTGATACGGAAGCGGCTTCAATGCAGACAGCATGCTTCGCGGGAACCTACAATCCAAACGCCAGTTCAGTAAATTCTGCAGATTGCATTGCCGCTGATGCTGGAAGTTATGTGGCAAATTCTGGCTCTGCCGAACAACTTCTTTGTCCAGCAGGAACCTATCAACCGGCACCAGGACAGTCTAGTTGTATTGATGCGGACTTTGGCTATCATGTTCCAAGCGAAGGGTCTACTGGCCAAATTGGTTGTTCCATGGGTTCCTATCAGGGAGATAGAAGAGGAACACTATGCAACTCTGCAGAACCAGGATACTATGTCGACTCGCACTTTGCCTCTTCTCAAACTGCCTGTCTAGCGGGAACTTACAACCCATCTACTGGTTCTACCTCCTCAAATGATTGCATGGATGCGAACCCCGGATACTTTGTAGAAAACATAGGCTCAGGCTCACAGCAAGCCTGTGATTACGGCTACTATCAACCAAATAGTGGCTCGTCGAGCTGTTTGATGGCCGACCCAGGTCATTACGTAGATACGCAATCCGCCAATGCTCAAATTCCCTGTGAGGCAGGAACATTCAACTCCGACTCAGGGTCAACTACTGGGTTCGCTTGCTCAGATTCGGAACCAGGAAACTACGTCCCGGATCCCGCCTCTTCCGCACAATTACCTTGTGAGGAGGGTAGTTACCAAAATCAAAGGAAACAAACCGAATGCAGATTAGCTAGTTTGGGCTACTTCGTGAATACCACCGGAGCAATATCTCAGACGGCAGCACCTCAGGATTACTACATAGACATCGAAGGCGCTACTGAGCCGTTGCCGTGTCCAGAAGGCCGAATTACTTTGGTTGACGGATCTGATGATGTTGAGGACTGTCGCCAAGATTACGAGGGAGATAGAACTCCTGATTTCCTTGATGAAGACGACGACAATGATGGCATAATCGATCACATAGATCAATGCGACTATGGTCTACTGAATTGGATTAGTACAAAATCCAACGATTGGGATCAAGATGGCTGCGAGGATACTATAGAAGATAGTGATGACGATAATGACGGATTTTCCGATGCAGAAGATCATCTCCCCTTGGATCCAACAGAGTGGTTGGACACTGATGGTGATGGAATAGGAGATAATGCAGACACCGATGACGATGGCGATGGTATTCCAGATGTTGAAGAACTTAAACTAGGATTAAATCCGCTTGTAGCTGATTATGATGGCGATGGTTACAACGACAGCGTCGATGCTTTCCCCAAAGATCCAACAGAATGGGAGGATACTGATGGTGATGGGACGGGTGATAATTCTGACAAATTCCCTACAGTGAAGTTTTACCAAACCTATGGGCAAGCAGCGGTTCATCTGGTAATCGGTTTCATTATTCTTGGAGTAATTGGATTTAGTGTACGAATGGGTATTGGTGGTCGTTCGGAGAATGCCGAGGCCGATGATAGTACTCACGAGATTCGTGAAATCGCCGGAGTAGAAGTCAGAGTCTCGGCTGAGGACCGAATGTTTGACGAAAATACGGAAATACAAGAGGAAAGTGAGCCTGAGCCTCAACCAGACGAAACTCCATCAGCTACAATGTTCGACTTACAAGCAGCAGAACAGACAGTGTCAGAATCAATGGATGAATCAATTTCTGAACAAGTTGGAATGGATCTAACTCATGAGGCTGAGGTACAGGAGGAGGCGCTCACGGAATCCCATGATACCTCACAACCTACTGAAGAAATTGAGGAATTAGACCTTGACAGTCTTCTAGCAACCACACCACCGCCTGCTCCGAAAATCGAAGCGCCTCCAGATGCTCAAGTCAACGAACACGGTCAGAAAGTTTGGCGAGATGCCAATGGAGATGTTTGGGTACAAAACCCAGATGGAAGTTTACTCAAGCACAACGTCTTGACGGGTGCTTGGGAACCTTACGAACAGTGAGCCTCCGATTAATTGCATGAAGTGTTAGATTAGTCGCATTGATAATGCGACACCTAATGCGGTTATTCGAAGGTGAGTCAAATGACAGAGAATGACAACGAATTTATCCAAACTATCGAAGCCAGTGCCCACTGCGACGGCCCTTGTGGAGTCTACGACCCTGCAAGTGCAAGAGTTGCCGCTGAGGCGGTCCAATCAATGACCAAGAAGATGGTTACTCTTGCTGAAAACCACGGCTCGGACTGTGGGACTGCAAGCTACATCAACACAATGAGCCGCTATGCTGCAATCAAGGAAGAAGAAGCACAAAAGTGCAAGGATGAATTATTGGTACTTTGGACTGACTACTTCAAGCCTCAACATCTTGAAACAATACCCGACCTACATGATACATTCTGGCAGGCTGCAAAACTCTGCTCGGCATGCAAAGTCGAAGTCTCAGAGCAGCATGCTCAGGAATTGATGGATGCGGTTGAATCAATCCACCACATGTTCTGGGGTACCAAGGGCCGTGAAGACCCATGGATTCGCGCTTCCTGAATGTCGTCGTAAACGGCGACTCGATGTGGCCTACACTCAAGCAGGGTAGCACTGCTAAGTTTGAGAGAATTGACCCAAACTTAGTAGCAGTAGGGCAAATAGTATTGTTAGATCATCCATTCCGACCTAATCTAAGGATAATAAAAAGAGTTCAATCCATAGAAGATAGTCGATTATTCCTTGTTGGTGACAACCCAGACCCCACGGCTAGTGAGGATAGTCACAACTTTGGGGAAGTCTATGTATCCTCAGTCATCGCTGTTTTAGTCCCACAATAGGCTCAGAATTGGATAACATTAGCACCCCATGCTAAACCACCACCAAATGCAGCGGTAACCACTAGAGATCCTGGGCCAATCAGACCCTCATCCATCGCTTCACGCATGGCGATTGGTACACTTGCACCGGCAGTGTTTCCGTACTTGTGCAAATTTGTGAATGTCTTTTCCATCGGCAGGCCAAGTTTTTCCATTCCTGTTTTGATGATATTGATATTGGCCTGATGAGGGATTACTAAGTCGACTTCATCCAGACTTTTTCCAACCCGTTCCAGTGCGCTAAGTACCGCTTGTGGAAATGCCTCGATGGCGAAGTTCCAGACCGCTCTACCATCCATGTGGAAGTATTGCATTCCTTCCTCAAAATTATCACTTGGAATCGGAACTCTAACTCCACCTGCTGGAATTTCGATTACATCCGAGCCGCTACCATCACTGGTTAGCCAAGAGCCCAAGATGCCCTTTCCGTCTTCCACCTCACCTAGAACAGCCGCCCCCGCTCCATCACCAAATAGAACGCAGGTGGTTCTGTCTTGCCAATTTAGAATGCGTGAATAAATTTCAGAGCCGACCACTAGAACCTTGTCGTAGCCGGGAGTTCCAGCAAATCGAGCACCTACATCTAGGGCGTAAACCCATCCTGCACAAACCGCATTGATGTCGAAAGCCCCACAATTAGAACAACCCAATTTTTCCTGAATAATTCCCGCAGTCGAAGAAAGTGGAACATCAGGGGATGAGGTTGCTAGTATTACCAAATCTATGTCGTCAGGGGTTAATCCAGCATCATCCAGAGCCCTCTTGCATGCTTCTACAGCTAGATCTGAAGTGTGTGTATCTTTGTCTGCGATTCGTCGCCTTTTCATTCCAGTTTTGGTGGTTATCCACTCATCGCTGGTCTCAACGATTTCCGCCCAATCCTCATTACTCATTTCATGAGGAGGCACGTATGAACCGAGTCCAATAATTCCCACAGAGGCCATATTCTGATGCGTCACGCGAGCGAACTCACATTTCACAGTTGATGTTTTCAATCGTGCTTGAGGCAGATGTTCATTGGTTCTGAGAAAAAGCCGAGACTCCAACGTCCACCTTCTCTTCCGACTCCACTATCCTTGACTCCACCGAATGGGACTCTCAAATCTCGGTGTAGCCAAGTATTGACCCAAACCATGCCAGTGTCAATATTCTCAGCAACTCTTTGCCCCCTTTCTAAGTCGCTAGTCCAAACGCTTCCCGCCAAACCATAGCGGGTGTTATTTGCAATCGCAATCGCTTCTTCTTCACTCTCAAATCGATGTATGGTTACAACAGGTCCGAAGATTTCCTCAGTTGTACATCGAGCATCTGTTGCTACGCCTGAAATGACAGTAGGTGCCAGCCAATTGCCGTGCTCAAACTCTTTTGGAAGACAGGGATATCCTCCTGTGAGTATATCTCCTCCCTCCTCCTTAGCCAATTCGACGTAACTTTCAACTTTCGCGAGATGGTCTGCTGAAATCAATGCGCCTAATTGGGTAGATTCGTCTGAAGGATCACCGATTTTCATTGATTCAACTGAATTGACAAAAGCCTCGACAAATTCATCGTAAATTCCAGATTGGACAAGAATTCTTGAGCCGCATAGGCACACTTGTCCTTGGTTTAGGAATGCGGCTCTAGTGACTCCTTCGACGGTTTTTTCCATATCACAGTCGTCGAATACTATGCTTGCATTCTTGCCGCCCAATTCCAGACTGAGTTTCTTGAACAATGGACTGGCAGCGGCGGCAACCTTGGCTCCTGTAGCCGTTCCTCCTGTGAATGAGACGAGGTCGACATCTGGATGAGAGGTAAGCGGGCCACCAGCACCTATTCCATCTCCATGAACTAGGTTGACTACTCCTTTTGGTAGGCCGACTTCGTGAATAGTTTCCATTAGTAAATCGGCAGTCATCGGAGTTAATTCACTGGGCTTACAGACGACTGTATTACCCATCCCGATGGCTGGAGCGACCTTCCAACTTAGAAGGTATAATGGAAGATTCCAAGGAGTAATCAATGCACCAACACCTACCGGTTTTGGAACAACGATATTTGTTGCATCCTCCATCTCAAAACGTTCTCTCTGGCCGCCGTGAGTTTCTCGGATTAATCCTGCAAAAAATCGGAAATTAGCCACTGAACGGTAAGCATCTACTGCGCGTGCTAAGGAAATTGGTTTACCAGTATCGTTGCTCTCAAGTGCGGCGATATCTTCGTATTTTGCTTCTAAGGCATTGGCGATTTTATCCAACCAATCGGCTCTTTCTGTATGGCTAAGACCACCCCATGCTGGCTGAGCTTTTTTTGCCGCCGAAACCGCTTGATCAACATCCGCTTGTGTCGAAAGTGGAACTCTTCCAAATCGTTCACCAGTTGCTGGTTTCAGAACGTTCATCCAATCGTCGCTTGAGTGGCAGATAAATTCACCATCAATGTAGTTGCAAAGATCTCGAGGTTCACTACCAACAGGGTCTCGTTCGCAAGGAGTACAACCTGATTCACAGCACTTCTCAGGGTCCAAAATTAACTCTCCTGACTTCCCTCATTTGCAAATGGGTCTGAACGAGTCATAGCTTCAGAGTACTCTTTCCAGTCTAGTGAGAATCGATCTCTATCAGGGTCCCATTCGTCCCATGTTACTACTTCTTCAAGAGCATCTCGATACTGATCTGGAACAATGCCAGGGACGATGAACGCTTTTTGTCTGTGTAGAGGGTATGGGTTACGAAGTTGAATCCCTAACACTCCTAAGACTGCACGAGAGACGTACCAGGTTGCCTGAGAATTCCAACCATGAGCGACTTTGATTACTATGCCAAGGCCATTAGGCCAATCAGGGTGTTCTACAGATAAACCGAGTAAGCCATCAGCGCCTTCTTTTGCGATTATTTTTCCTTCTCCGGCCTTAATACAAGTTGAGTCCAGTCTGTTGAATCCACCAATTAAATCGGGGTGCCTATTCATTGCCTCCCAAATCCAATCCTCATCCCTATTTTTTGCTAGATTCGCGAACATCACGGCTAATTCATCAACTGTATTTGATGTTGTAGGGAAACCACAACCATCCTTCGCGACTCGCAGTGGTTCCCAATCTGGTTTATTCATATATTCACGTAAAACATCAAGGTACTCCGGAAACCATGGCGAACTAGGCAAAGTATATCCTGCTCTATTCATCCCTCTTTTCCTCATCCCTTTGAGTATTGCAGCGTGTTCCCCAGAGCAGGTGTGGAACCATCTTCTCGGTCTTCTAACCTGACGCCCGAATTGAATCAATGGTACGTCCAATGGACATTGCATCAAGCCCCACTCTGATTCTGTAAGTAAAGACTGAGCGGCCGCGACGTGCTCTGTGTCTCCATTGTGTGAGGAACATGAAATGGCTTTTTGTTTCCAATCTAAATCATCCAAAACCTCAGTAAAAGGCTTCATCATTAACGGCTTCATCATTGAACGACCGTAAACCAAAACATTACCACCGAATGAGTGTATAATTTCGTCACCATGTGCCCAAGCAACTGCTCCATGAATGGTGTTTTCAGAGACATCCATTCGCCTGAAATCAACTAATGGTTCCCACTCTACATCACGTCCGGTTGCGATACCTTCGTGTTGTTCTCCGAGAGGATTCGTTGGGAATACCGCAGATCCGGGTCGACCTGGTGCTACGCTGGATGGCTGCTCGGTTTTGCGTGCGCTCATTCGCTCCCTCCATTTATGGCCGGGGCGACTTTCGTCATGAATGCCTCCATGTTGCGTTGAACCCTTTGTGAGTCGTGATTAAAGAAATCGAACCAACACATTAGGCGGTCTTCAGGGTGGAATCTTTCTCTAATTTGTTCTGCAACTTCATTGACATTTCCAATTACTGCGTTATCGGTAGCACGCTCTACTTTTGCTGGATCGATAGTACCCTCGAGAGCATGCCAGTAGGTTGTCAGTGCGGCTCTAGCTTCTTCTTTTGCAGCCACGCTTCGCTCATTGTCAGTCAAACCCTCCTCGTCATTAACGAAGACCATGATAGTACGAGGCATCATATCACGAGTCCATGCACCACCTGAAGAGTGGTAGTTTTCTGCCATTCTTTTGTGAGTTTGTTCGATGATATGAGGAGGTGTTATCGAGAGATTGAACACCTGAACAGGCGCCCACTTGTTTACCTCAATCTGTAGATTTACATCATGACTTCCAAGCACTAAGTTGAGTAATTCACGACGCCATTCCTGTGGAATAGTTTTGATTTCCTCGAAGTCATACCTTGATGGAATGGTGATTGATTCAGGCGCCTGTGATAGGTTATGCATTTTCATGGCGGCATCCTGAACATTCTGCCAATCTTCATCGGAGCGGAAATTATCTCTGGTCAGGATAGTCTTTCGAATCATTTCACTAGAAATCACTTCACCATTCAATAGCCTGAGGAAAATCTCAGATGCCTCCGCGAAAATCTGACCTCTTAGAGCCGGCCAAGCAGCCTCCTCAACTGCATCTCGAGGTACGATTCCGTAAGGCCGAGCCATGAATTCGAAGCGACCGGCTGAAAAACCGATATGCAATCTTCGCTTTTCTTCAGGATTCATTCCATGTAATGCAAGAAATGACCCTACTCGTTCTGCTTGTGGAATTGGCCCTCCACTAGCCAGAATCGACATAACTGCACTACCGACTTCCATTTTTTTGGTCCGAGCAAATATCGCCGTTGCTACTTGGAAAAAATCGGTACAGAGGCCAACTTCACCTGGATAATGTGGGACAACAGGCTTGGAGTTCTGCTTCTGAACTTCGGTTGAAAGATGTGCCTGAGCAACCCAACCAACGCCAAATCCTAACTCATCGGCTTTCTCAGCCTGGTCGAGAAAGTTAGCAAACATCTCCGTTTCACTTGGTATATGCCCGGAAGTGTCCGGAGTTTGTGAAATCGAGAAGAAGATGTCGAAGTTCATGCAAATCAACCCACTAAATGGAGCGCATTCTGCCACCATCGACAGCCAAAGAAACACCGCGAATGCCTCCGCTACTTGGTAAGCAGAGGAAGGTGACAGCGGCTGCTGTTTCCATCGGGTCTATGAGGCGTTGAATAGGAACTGAATTCATCCAAGTTTCTTGAACTTCCTCGACCGACTTTCCAGTTCTTTCCGAAATTGATCCTGCAAGAGAGCCAAGTCGATCAGTGTCAGTAAACCCTGGAAGTATGTTGTTGATGGTGATACAGGGGGCTAATTCACTAGATAGTGACTTTGCCCAAGAGGCCATTGCGCCTCTGAGGGTGTTTGATAGTCCGATATTGTCAATCGGTTCTCGGACGGAAGTTGAAATGATGTTAACAAAGCGGCCATAACCCAATTCTGCCATTCTTGGAGAAAGAATCTGAGCGATTGTATGAGATGCGTGTAAATGGCGTGAAAACGGCCCTTCAAACTCCTCTAATTTGTTTGATAGAAGAGGTCCCCCGGGCGGCCCTCCTGCATTGTTGATTACAATTTCAACCATGCCTAATCCCAAAACAGCCTCCCTAACGGCCTCAATATCTTCTAAATCGAGAACAAGCATTTCATGTCCTGAGCCATGCAGTTCCGCTACTAATTCTTCCAGCGCATCAGCACTTCGGGCACAGGCGATGACTCGTGCTCCCGCTCGTGCTAGCATCTGAGCAGTAGCACGGCCTATACCCGCGCTAGCCCCGCAAACTAATGCAGTTCTTCCAGTCAAGGCGTTTTCAGCAAAAGGAAATCCATCATTCAACATATCACTCATTTATTCAACTCCTATTCAACATAGTGCGCATATTTTTGCTCTGCAAGTTTCTCATAAACAACCTGTAGCACATCCTCTGGAGCGTTCCTGAAGGTTGGATGTTCACTTTCTCCTTGTGGATGGCGCATCTCATCCCATCGCCCCTCTTCATACCCCATCAGGGCTTCCTTCATCAATACACCAGCAAGAACCAGTGTTTCGTAGCACAGGTCCTCGTATGTCATACCTCTCTTGACTGGAACTTCTCTCCTTAGTAACAAGTCTCCAGTGTCTATCCCATTATCACAAAAATGTGTAGAACTACCTATCGGAATGTCGTGATAAACACTCCAAGCCGGAGACGCTGAGCCACGACAATCAGGAAGTAGTCCAGGGTGTGAATTTACCACTCCATCTTTAGGGTGGTCGAGTATTTCTCCACGAATGATTCTAGTTCCTCCAAAAACAATTAGATCGAGTGGTAAATCTGCAAGGTGTGGCATTACATGTTCTGAATTATGAATTGGTACTTCGACGTGTGGTACTGTAATTCCTTGGTTGGATAAATCGGCCAACTGAGAATCAATTGTTGGAGCGATTGGATTACCTTCTATTCTCTTGAGAAACTTCTCTCTTTCTTCGTCTCCAATCGCCGAATCCTCAGAAATTACGATGCTCGGGATGAATCCTTCTGAGAGAATCTGTCGTAACATTTCTCTTCCATAGGGGTGCTCCTTTAGGAGCAAATATGCGAAACTTGGCTTAACCCCCATGGTGCTCTCCCCATACTTGCGAAGTGGTCATTGATACCCGTTATTTTCGGTCGCTTATTTTCCCAATAAACACATCATTTATTCTAGAATTTCAGCATCCATTTCTTGCTCGGAGTTACTCTCTTTCTGGAGTTTAATACCGCCAAAACTTCTGATTCTAACCACCTGATAAATCAAAATTAGAATACCTATAACCACCACCAATTCAACATGTGGGACTCCAATCTCCCCAGATTGTCCCTGTAATTCCTCATCACCCTCGTCTGGCTCCTCTTCCGGATCTTGCTCATCGGCGGGTATTGGCTCTACAATTATCGTTCCAATCATTCCAAGCTCTTCGTGAGGTTCACAGACATATTCGTAGGTTCCATTCTCACCAATCTTGAATGTGTAGCTATAGTCTACATTTCTTGAGGTTTCTCCTGAATCGAATAATCCATTCCTCTCCACCGCGTTGTGGGCGAGTAATTCCCCACTCCAAAAGAAACGTACAGTATCTCCTTCTTGCAGAGTAATTGTTTCAGGTGAAAAACGTAAGTTTGTACTGTCGACGCTAACAATCACCACTTCTCCCTGATTTTGATTGGTAAGATTCCCTGTAGCCATGACAGTGCTCAGCAATAATATGCAAGCAATACTCGCCATAATGGCTGATTTCACAAATTACGCTAATCTGATTTAACGTATTAACCGATGTTTAGCTAACATAGGAAATTGGCAGTTTCGATTAGGGGGTGACTCTAGAACGATCTCGTGGGAACAAGACAACTTCTCGGACATTACCAGCCCCAGTGAGGATCATTAGCAGCCGTGCTACACCTAGCCCCCATCCTGCATGAGGTGGTGCACCATAACGGAATCCATCGGTATAGAAGGTAAAGTCTGCTGGGTCCAAATCCATGTTTCTTAGATTCTGTTCCAAAACATCGACACGATGCTCTCGCTGTCCTCCAGAGGTCATCTCATCACGGCCATAATTGAGATCGAATCCACGGCTCAACTGGCCACCAGTAGAGCCTTTTTCATCCTCATTATGGAAGATGTAGAATGGCTTCATCGACATCGGCCATCGTGGCAGGAAGTGGAATCCTGGGTATTCTGCAGCAATGATATCACAGTGGTGACTTTCGATATCATCACCCCATTCAATTTCTCCACCCCCTTTCTGTACAATTTCAATCGCGTCGCAGTATGGAATACGTGGGAATGGAAGTTCGGGAATTTCCACAGTCACCGGTTCTTGACCTTGACTTACTCTGTATTCATTGACAATATCGATGAGATGTTGATCATTTGCGACAACCTGGCTCCAGATATGATGAATCATCCTCTCCTGAACTCCCATTACGTCTTCATCATTCATCCAAGCGCCTTCGATATCGAAGGAAATGAATTCGTTCAGGTGGCGGTATGTGTCGTGTTTTTCTGCACGAAAGGCAGGTCCTATTTCGAATACTCTTTCCAAGCCACCAAGAACTGCCAATTGCTTGTATAACTGAGGTGATTGGCTAAGGAAAGCAGGTGTGTCGAAATACATCATTGGGAATAAATTGGTACCTCCCTCGCTGGCACTAGCGATGATTTTTGGTGAATTGATTTCTTGGAATCCTTCGCCGATTAGATGGTCGCGGCCATATTGTAGTACACGACTTCTAAGTTGGAACATTGCATTTACGTGTGCCCGACGAAGATCTAGATGTCTGTTATCCAATCTAATATCCAATCCAACATTGACATCATCGGTAATTCCTACCGGTAACGGTGTTTCTGCAGATGATAGTATGTCAGCCTCGATTACGTTAATTTCGTATTCAGGCGGAGGAGTCGGTTCTCCTTCTGGGACCTTCGGAGGTCGCTTTTGTGCCACGGTTCCAGTTACTTGTATTGTTGATTCACGCGAGGCCGATTGGACCGCAGTAAACGTATTTTCATCCATATTATCCTTTTTTAGAAATGCTTGGATGTGCCCTGTTCCATCACGGAGCATTAGGAAAGCGATTGCACCTCGGCCTCGAACTGTTTCTGCATATCCGGCAACAGAGACCTGTTCTCCAATCATATCTGCTCCATTACTCACAACCTGTCCAATGGTGTGAGTACGGAAGGCGGTGGAATGCCACTCGCTACTGTCGCGCATGGCTTTGCGTCTGGTCTTTAATTTATGAATCGAATCGAAAGTCTGTTTTGCTTCGTGCTAATGCTTGAGTAGTCGATACCCCACACACAGACATGGACAACGACTCGATGTACTACCGGATGATGGGCAATACTGGAATTCAGGTTTCCGTTCTTTCCTATGGTTTCTGGGCGACCTATGGAGTCAAAGATAGGCTGACAGGGGATGCTGGAGTAAAGACTGCAAAGAAATTGATGCGAGTTGCTCGCGAAGCAGGAGTCAATTGTTTTGACCATGCGGAGGCCTATGGCAATCCAAACGGTGAAGCAGAGAGAATCTTCGGTTTAGCACTGAAAGAATTACAGGAAGAAGACGCAGAACTTTGGAGACGTTCTGAATTAGTAATTACTACGAAGATTTTTTGGGGCGGTTCCGGAGTAAACGAATCCGGACTTTCTATCAAGCACTGTCGCGAAGGAATGGATAATTGTTTGGAAAGGCTGCAATTAGATTATGTCGACATGGTATTCTGTCACAGACCTGATCCATTCACACCTACTGCAACAGTTGTTAGAGCCATGACTGACATTGTTCGCTCCGGTAGGTCAACAGCTTGGGGTACAAGCGAATGGTCTGCGCAACAAATTACTGAAGCATATTGGATTGCAAAGAGTGAAGGTCTAGAACCTCCACAATTCGAACAGCCTCAATATAATATGCTACACAGACAGAGGTTCGAAGAGGAATACTTCCCTCTTTACAACCCTCCATATTCGATTGGAACCACAATTTGGAGCCCACTTAGGTCGGGTTTTCTAACTGGAAAATATCTCGAGGGAATACCTAAAGATTCACGTCCTACTCAGGAAGGATACGACTGGATGCTTCAGGATTTAGAGGAAAGAAGGGCTCGTGGCGAGTTTGAAATAGTAACTAATCTAGTCGATTTTGCTCATAACAAAGGTTGCACTCCAGCGCAACTCGCTCTCGCTTGGTGTTTGAAAAATCCAAATGTTTCGACTATACTCTTAGGTGCTACTACAGAAGATCAACTACGAGATAATTTGGGTTGTATCGAAGTTGCACTTTCAATGAGCGATGATGAAATGAAATCTATTGAGGCAATTCTTGGAAACAAACCTGCAGATTGGATAGGCCCGGGCGGAGATGGAAATCGTCAATTAAAGACACTTTAGATATCGATTATTCCTCTTCAATAGTGGCTATTTTTGCGGCGATTAACAAAAATGCAGTGTGTCCCATTGGCTGATTCCCCGGTCGCACACCGCCCCTACCCGCTTTTGACCATCGTCTTTCGATTATTTCACCGGCAAATTCTACGACAAGACCGTCTTCTTCGACCTTATTCCAAGATTTTTCTAACTGGGCAGTGGTAGGGCAATAGCACGCAATCCTTCCTCCGATTCTGAGGGCTTGAGAAATTTCGGATACAACCGTCCAAGGTTCTGCGATATCGATTATTGCAGCGTCTAGCTCACCACATATTGCAAAAACTTCCGAAGCGGCATTTTGCAAATCCATTTCCAATAACTTCCAAGAAGGAAACTCAGCCGAAAAATCAGCCATTCTTTCCATATTCCCACGTCCTACTTCTGCATGTTCTGGTCGGTTTTCAACAGAGATTAAACACCCCTCGGAACTCATTACATTTGCAAGATTCATTGCAAGACCTGCAGATCCATGACCTCCTTCCAGTACACGGCTTCCGGTACCGATCCCCATCCAGGAAATCAGAAATCCAGAATCCTTGATTCCAATTGTTTGCGCCCTTCTATTCATGTTCCGTCGAGCCTCAGGTAGAGCGGCCTCCACTATGGTCAAAGATTTCTGGCCAACAGTGATTCTATCTCCTAACGAAAAACCCTCCAGAAGCGCTGAAGGATCAAACCTTCCAAGCCCCTTAATTTTGACTTCACCAGGAATATTGTTGACGAGATATGCCCTCCCATCGTCCTCTCTTAGAGCAACCCAATTGGGGGCTTCATTTGTCGCCTCAGTGCCTGACATCACTAATCCTTGCAACGGTCATTAAATTCAATACCTTCGATTATTCATTCCGCTCAAAATTCAGTTTATACGACCCCTAAAGGGTCGTTTATGACTTGAGACATTACTGAGTTATGTATAAAGGACCAAGATTGTACCATTTGTGTATGGAAGCGGTCACCTCCTTGCAGAAAATCTCATCTCTGACGATGATGTTACTCATTCTGACAATGTCTTCAATGGGATATTTCATGTTAGAGCAGGATACTGCAGAGAAGCAAGAATTGCAGGCAAAAGAAATGCCTAGATTTGCAGTTAGCCCGGGCCATACTGTCTTTGGAGAGTATGTCGGAGCTCATTGGTGCGGCCCCTGTATGGGAAGTGCCTCTCCTTCACTTGTTAACTTGAAAAATAGCAATACTGAAGATTTCACCTACATTTCATTCTTTGAGGGGGCCTCTACAGGTTGGCCTTCCGATGGGCCTGTAAATAGACAGAATCACATTATGGCATCATCTAGTGGTTATCCAACCTACGCTTTCGCTGACGAGAACTCAGGCTCCTGCTACAAGGTGGGATCGGCTGGTTCAAATTACTACGACGCAGACTTTAGCGCAGGAGGTTGTATGCATGCTGATGCTAGTGATTTCAGTATGGAACTAGGAATTGCTCTAGATTCAACCGGAGATATAGTGACTACAACTCTGGACATAACTTATCTTGGTGCTAATGACATTACTGTCTATGTATACGGAGCCGTAACCGAGAAAATAGGAGCTGAGGCATATGACGATGGAAGTAGACCTCATCATGTATTCCGAGAATGGTTACTTTCTGCCGATAACGATTTCACAGAGGTGACTTTGACACCGAATCAGGTCGAGACATTAACTTGGGATAAACCGCTAGATACAGTACGTTCTGGAGGTGGAAATACTCAGTGGGAAAATTTCTGGCCAGTATTCGCCTTAATGGATGGTGACTATTCAACCTACAATGAGGTCTATGCTGCTATCGACCTAGACATGGGTCCTTTAATCGATATTGGAATAGTTGACTTTGAGGCTCGAAATTCAAATGCTAACAACGGCTTTGTTGCAGGCGATATACTTGATCTTGATGTGAATATCGCGAATAATGGAGCCGAGGCATATAGTGACGGAGGTAGTATCGATATCTATCATCTATCAGGTGGCGAAGAGATTCATTTAGGTGGTATCTCAATCAACCAACTTGCAGTCGGCGGAACTCAGTCATATTCAATTATGTTCGACACTAGTGAAATCACACTAACACCATCTGGTACATCCTCATTCAGAGCGCGCATCTCCGGAATTGTTGGTGATCGCGTACCTTCCAATGACTACCAAGATGGCATAGCTCTTCACGACATGCCTCCAGTCCCCAATCGTCCGGTTGCAGTTGCAGAATCGAGCGTAGAGCGAGGTACACCAATACAGTTTGAATCTTCAGCTCTACCAAATGATTTGGTCGATGACATGTCAACTATGACCGCAGATTTGCACTATAGCGTTCATGGCACGGATACTTGGGAAGATGCTTGGATAACTGCAATCGACATGGTAGGGAGTGGTGGTAATTCTCGCTATATTCACACTATTACTCCACCAATGAATTCTCAATCTGGTTCATACGACATACGCATGCAATGGACGGATTCTGGTGGTCAAAAATCAGATTGGGAAATCACTGAAAATGCATTTGAATTGAGGAATGCATTACCTAGAATCTTAGGTCCCGGAGACGATGGTTATGGTGGAATTCCAACCGTCAAGGTAGATACTGTAGAAGCCGTATCGATAGTGGGATTGATTAGTGATGCAGAAACTCCGTATGGAGAACTAATTATCGATTCTAATGCTCACCAATTCGTATCATTTGACTCCGAAACGCTAGAAATAAATGTACTATTTGACCAAATTTCCTATGACAGTATAGGAAACTCAATCTCTCAAGGGATATTTATCACAGTCGGAGATGGAGAAGATATCAACTCTGGAACTTTGATGTTTAACGTCATCGAGAATGGCCAGCCTCGCTGGAGTGGGATTCCAACTCAATCATTCAATGAAGGTGGCTCCACTAGCTTAGTGCTAACCGAATACGTCAGTGATACTGATGATAATGGAAATTCCGTGCCCACAAATACCCTTTCTCTATCTGTTATCAGCATCAGTGATGAATCCTTATTGTCTGCCGAAATTTACGACCAGACCCTAAACGTCGCTGCACTTGATGACGATAGTTTCGGTATGGCTGAAATCACAGTTAGAGCATCCGATGGAGTCAAAGAATCAGATACCGTGATTATTTTCTATGTAAACAACATTAATGACGCTCCTATTATTGATTTAGGAGAATATTCCAATCCAATCCTTCAGACCGGTGACAGATTAACTTTCAACGTCATAGATTTGATATCCGATGTTGATGATTCTGAAGAGGATATTTGGATTACAGTGACTACATTTGTTCCAGGGGCGGTACAATTCAATCCAATTTCTGGACTTGCCACTATGAGTTGGGAAGATGCTGGCGAGGAGATGGTGACGGTTACTGCAGAAGACCGTCATGGAGCCTCTAGTGCCGCCATAATCACCGTTAGTGTGGTTGATGATCTCCCCCTTCTTTGGGTAGATTCATCGGGATTCGGAGACCTCAGTGTCAATATTTCTTCGACAGGATATGGTTTGAATCCTAGCGTAACTATCGAAAATGTCGGGAATCTTGAACTATCAGAAATTAAAGTAATTTGGAGTGTTTGTAATAGTATTACTGGAATTTGTAATGACTTTGGCACCTCTCACAATATGGGACCATTTATCGTCCTTGCAAATGATGGAGAAGGTCTCAAGATAGCGGATTACGTCACACTTTCGCTAGATGCTGTAGACTCAGAAGGATTCGATCGCTCAACTACAGATCAATACAAGGCCTACGCTACAGAGCCCGTTGAAATAACACCCGATGAACCAGAGGATAGCGATAATCAAGACAAGCCTGTAATCTCAGTCATGACTGCTGGATTGATAGCGATGGGAATTATGCTCTCAATCGCTCTAGTCTTGGTTCTCGCTATCGTATTACAGAGAGGACGCAGAGATGGCGTGAATGTTGAAGTATACGATAATCAGGACGAGTACGATTATTCGGAGTATGAAGAGCCTGAACCGAGTCCATTAGTAGTTCCACCACCACCTCCTGGAATGGGGCCACCATTGCCCCCCGAAGGACTACCTCCGGGTTGGACAATGGAACAATGGAATTACTACGGTGCTGAGTACCTCAAGCGTCGAGAATTGCAGTAGTTCTGCCGAACAATCGATAACGCACCTTCAAGAAGGTGCTCAGGACAGGGGAAACCCCGAGGGGATGTGCGATGAGTGAGGAAGAGGTGCCTGTTGACCCACTAGATTCGTGGGAAGATGGTGCTGCATTCGGTGTATCCGCAGACAAGGATCCTGTCTGCAAGACTCCTGTGGAGGAATGGGCTGAGCAACTTGACATAGTTTCAACAGAAGAAGTTCCAATCCCTGAAAAACTGGTTGATCAGGTAATCGGTCAGGAGGCCGCTTCGATAATCGTTCGCAAGGCTGCCGAACAGCGCCGACACATCATCATGGTAGGAGAGCCGGGAACTGGAAAATCCATGTTGGCTCGCTCAATGACCGAATTTTTACCAAAGGAACAACTTGAGGATATTCTCGTTTACCGAAATCACGAGGACGAGAACGAACCTAGAATCAGAACAGTTCCTGCGGGCCGAGGTTCCAGCATTATTTCCGAACGTCGTTCACACCTAAAACAACAGAGAGAGAGGACCAATCGAACGTTACTATTCATTGCCTTAGTCGTCGGTGCAGCTTTGTTACTCGCCACATTATCCTCTGGTGAGATCTTAACATTCATCTTCGGTTCTTTCCTACTTGTTTTTGGATACTTCTTCCTAAGGACTCGTCTAAATTCGGGTGATGAGGGTAATATTCCAAAATTACTAGTCAAGCACGACCGTAATGAAGAGGTGCCATTTATCGATGCTACTGGAACTCTCGCCGGTGCTTTGCTAGGCGATGTCCGACACGATCCATTCCAATCCGGAGCAGATCTAGCCACTCCGGCTCACGAAAGAGTAGAGCCCGGTGCAGTTCATCGGGCAAACAAGGGTGTACTCTACATTGATGAGATTCGCATGCTGAGGATGGAAGAACAACAAGCCCTGTTGGTTGCAATGCAGGAAAAAGCATTGTCAATATCTGGACGCTCTGAGCGAAGTAGTGGTGCTCTCACTAAGTCAGAACCTGTGCCTACTGACTTCATACTAGTTGCAGCAGGGAATCTAGACAGTATTCAGAACATGCACCCAGCATTGAGAAGTAGAATTCGTGGATATGGTTACGAAGTTTACGTCAATACCGATATGCCAGATACTGAAAGAAATCGTCGAAGACTAGTCCGCTTCATCGCTCAAGAAGTTAAAAATGAGATGAAGAAAGATAGTG
The DNA here is from genome assembly GCA_022451235.1 of Candidatus Thalassarchaeum sp. GTDB lineage: Archaea > Thermoplasmatota > Poseidoniia > Poseidoniales > Thalassarchaeaceae > MGIIb-O1. Next base: position 138,738 of record JAKUOA010000006.1, read on the forward strand.
GTAAATCAATTCCACACTTTGACAAAGGAGCTATTGGATTGGTTCTGAAAGAAGCCCAGCGTCGAAGTGGCCGCCGTGGAAAACTTTCCCTTAGACTACGTGAATTGGGCGGTTTGGTAAGGATTGCTGGTGATCTTGCGGCTGAGGAAAAGGCCTCAATAGTGCTGTCAGAACATGTTGTACGCGCAAGAGCGATTGCAAAACCACTGGAACAACAGGTGGCTGACCGATATCTCGAGCGGCAATCGGAATACGCAATGCTAGTCAACAGAGGTGAGCGAATCGGCCGAGTCAATGGCTTAGCGGTTCTCGGTGCCGATACAGGTCTTTCCGATTACTCCGGTGTGGTACTTCCCGTCGAGGCAATGGTCACGCCCGCTCAGGGCCGCTCGGGCCAAGTCATTGCCACTGGTGGTCTATCTGACTTGGCTAAGGAATCGGTAACCAATATCAGTGCAGTTGTCAAGAAGTTGACCGGTAAGGACATTCAGGACTACGACTTGCACGTGCAATTCCCAGGAACACATAATGTGGATGGAGACAGTGCTTCGATTACCATGGCAACCGCAATTATCAGTGCCTTTGAGGGAGTTCCAATCGACCAAAATCTAGCGATGACTGGCTCACTATCTGTTCGCGGCGAGGTGTTGCCTATTGGTGGAGTATCGGCGAAGATAGAGGCAGCAGTGAAATCTGGAATAGAGAGAGTCATTATTCCTCGAAGCAACTTACAAGATGTTCTAATCGATGAAAAGTATGAGTCCATGGTGGAAGTACTACCAGTTGATTCACTTGATGAAGTATTACAACACGCCTTGGTTGGAGCAGAGGAGAAGGTCAGTCTAGTAGAAAGGCTGGCCAATGTAATTGATACAATCTCCAGTGGTCCTGATACCCAACCATCAGCATAATCTTGCAATTTACGACTTGTTCCTCGGAACGCCTAATTCAAGTTCCGTCTTCACGCCGTTAGGTAGGGGATTGGATGCCGACGCCAGCAATAGTAGTCCATGGTGGAGCAGGAGCGGGGCCAGAGAGATTACCGAACCTTCAACCAGCAATAGAAGCAGCATGCCGTGTCTTTGAATCGGGTGGAGATGCAATTCAAGCCGCTGTAGAGGCATGCGTTGTGCTTGAAGACGATCCAGTATTCAATGCAGGAACTGGTAGTGTGATGAGAAATGACGGTTCAGTACTAACCGATGCATCTTTACAGGTCTCAGATGGGAGGATGGGTTTTGTTGCAGTAATGGAAAATACTCCAAATCCCATTCGTATTTGTGTTGATCTTCTAGATGAGGAAATCAATGGTCTCGCTGGAGCAGGTGCTCGAGCATGGGCAGACAAGCATGGCCACCTTAATTCGCCTGTAGTCGGAAGGCCCCCCAAAGGCAACAAAGGAGATGTAGGTGAATTAGGCGGCTCTATGCCGGAATTAGAAACAGATACAGTGGGTGCAATTGCTAGAGATTCATCAGGATTAATTGCCGCCGCAACAAGTACAGGTGGAACATCCCACAGGCCTGCAGGTAGGGTTGGCGACGTACCATTACCGGGTTGTGGCTTCTGGGTAGAGGATGGCCTCGGAGTCGCCGCTACTGGAGTTGGTGAAGCGATTACAACGGCCTTACTTTCTTTTCGCGTGCATCAAAAAATCCAGAATACAGGTAAAAGCAATCTTGAATCTGGAATGGCATGGGGGATTAGAGAATTAATCGAACCTGGAACAGCGGTTGGAATCATCTCTTTGGCATCTGATGGAGAAGGATGTGGAACTGCTAACACCGATATGCCATGGGCCACTTGGTGTTCCGATTCTTGAATCATCAATCTCCATTTACGGGGATGCGCTTAAAGATGGGTCGCGGGTGGGCTTGTCGTTGGAGGCATCGAATGTCGGACATAGAGAATCGCGTTCAGCAAATTGCTCAAGTTCTAGGTCAGTTAGAGGACACTCAAGTCCCTCGTAATATTCGCAACTCTGCCCGAGATGCTGCTGAGAAATGGCTTCTCAACAAAGATAAGGAAATGGATATTCGCTTAGGGATGACTGCTAGTATTCTAGACGAAATTTTCAATGACGCCAATTTACCAATTCATTATGGTCCACTTTGTCTGCAAATTCAAACCGCTTTAGAGGCTCTATTGAATGAGGTTCGGGGCTCCTAAGCCTTGAAGTGCAATAGGCAGGCTTCGTTATTGGGGATATCTTGTCAGATTGGACTAACCTTTCGTTTGCGAATGTTGCTACAACATCTCCCGCGGCGCATAATGCATCTTTGGCTTGGTCCGATGCTCTTGCTAGAGGTGGAGCAGCTGAGTTTGATGGCGAAGCCGAGAAAAATGGCATGCTACCCCTTCGCCAAGCCACCTCTAGATTACTTTCGTGTGGGGTTGAAGATGTTTGCGTTGGCTCTAGCGCAACAGAGTTACTTTGTTCCATTGCTTGGGCTGTTTGGCCAGAAGAGGGAAGTAATGTAGTCTCTACAAGATCCTCCTTCCCCTCAACTGTTTATCCTTGGTCAAGAGTTGCTGAAGCAAGTGGGGCGGAAATCCGTCTGGCAGAACACGATTCAAACCTTTATACGAATCCAAAAAACATTCTAGAATTAATCGATGAAAGTACGTCGGTGGTTACCTTATCTCATATTGAGTTTTCAAATGGGCAGAGATATGATATTGAAAAATTCGCAAAAGCTGCACATTCTGTTGGTGCAATATTGGTAATCGATGCTACCCAGTCGATGGGTATGTTCCCAATCGATGCTACATCTTGTGGTGCGGACGTAATAGTATCCTCAGGATACAAGTGGCTTCGAGGGACTTACGGGGCTGCAGTAGGATATATTTCTCCTTCAATTCGCTCAAATTTGAAACCTGGATTGGTTGGCTTTCGGAGTCATGCAGATATTTGGGATTTACGAGCAGATAGGATGGATATCCCAGAAGATGCTAGTAAATTCGAGTACACAACGATTCACTTCGGAGCGGCATTAGGATTGGCTGCTGCGGTAGAAGAAATTTGTGAAATCGGGATCGAGGAAGTCTGGAAGCATGACTTGATTCTCGCAGAGGCTGTTGTAAATGGTGCAAATCACCTAGGTCTTGGAGTGGTTTCTCCCATGTCTGCTGAGGAAAGGAGTGCTATCGTAAGCCTACGTTTGCCAGATGGAATTAGCAGTGAGGTAGTCGCAAAAAGACTCCAAGACGAATATTCGATTTTAGTCACAAGCAGGTCAGGATTTCTGAGAGTATCTCCTCATATCGATAATTCAATTGAACAGGTTAATTCTCTAATTTCAGCGCTTGAAGAAATCCTAAATTAGATGCGGTTGTAATATTCCTGCTGCAATGATAAACATTATTGTAGCGATTGACAAATCGATATACCTCCAAACTTCAGGCTTATTGAGAACCTCTGATAGACTTCTGGCTCCATAACCCAAGGAGAAGAAAAAGACGAATGAAGCTGTGGCTGCGCCGATTCCGAAAGCTAGTCTTTCATCTCCAACATAACGACTAGACGTCCCTCCAATCAGCAACAATGTATCGACGTAAACATGAGGATTCAGAAAGGTGAAAGCAGCCGCAGCAGCGATTGTGGGGGCGAGTTCATTTTCTCCCTCGCCTTCAGTATTCATTCCTAAAGGATTCATTGCTGATTTTATTCTTAATAATCCATAACTTACTAGGAATATCGAGGCACCCACTGCGATAGTAAATTCTGCACCTTCTATTCCTGACAATATGCTTCCCATACCCAACACACCTGCGGTGATTAGCAGAGCATCAAAAACCGAACAAGCCAAGCATACAGCAAATACATGAGAACGCATTAGACCCTGTCTCATTACGAAGACATTCTGTGGTCCTAGGGCCAAAATTAAGCCAATGCTGAGTGCGAATCCTTCCAAAGCCGAACCGAGCATAGTAAGCCCTGGCGAACGATATTGAAAACCATTGAGGCTTGAAAAAAGAGCCACTTCATGCACTTCGGCGCTCTACAGCCTTCTTTCGAAGTCCCGTGTATCCGCACTTTCGGCATACTCTGGGCTTCTTGACACCCCTATGGGTGGCAGAGCACTTCATGCAAATCCACTTGTGGAGCAGACGTCCCTCTGCCTCTGGAAACCGCTGAGCCATACAGGCGCGCCGACCTAACTCTCCTTCATAATCCATTCCCAACTGCTAATCGTCTTGATTCACAGTCATTGGCTGACCAATGGTTTCATACACCCTCGGTTAAGCACACCATTACGGTGCCTGCGACGGTTGTGCTCGGAGCCCAATGGGGCGATGAAGGTAAAGGCAAGGCCATAGACCAACTCGCACCCCAATCCACATGGGCTGTTCGCTTCCAAGGAGGCAACAATGCTGGTCACACAATTGTCGTTGGAGAAACCACATTAAAGCTCCACCAGATACCTTCTGGAGTGACTTCCAGAAACTGCAATCTAGTTCTAGGAGATGGCATGGTAATCGATCCTTGGGTACTAGACGAGGAACTCTCACGTTGGGAGGATTTGACAGGAGAAAAACCAGAAGGCGAGAGACTATTCATCAGTGAAAGAGCAAGTGTGATACTTCCTTTCCACAAGTATTACGATAGTGCAGACAAGGTAGTTGGTACAACAGGTAGAGGAATCGGTCCTGCTTATCGAGATCGAATAGAGAGAGTCGGTATTCGATTCACAGATATTGAGGAAGTTCTTTCCGACTCAAGTATAATTGATGATACAGTCCTCAGAATGAATAAGCAATTACAGACTGTAGGATATGATAAAGAAATCCAATCGAGTGAATTAAGCTCCCAATTGCAATGGATTTTGGATAGATTTGGCAGTGCAATCAAACCTACAGGTTTGATGGTTGATTTAGCGCTCAGAAATGGAGAAACTGTTCTTCTAGAAGGTGCCCAAGGGGCTTTATTGGATATTGACCAGGGGACTTACCCATTCGTCACATCTAGCGTAGTGGGCAGAGCAAATGCCACTCATGGTGCAGGAATTCATCCAGGTCATATCACAGAATGTTTTGGTATTACCAAAGCATATTGCACACGTGTTGGAAACGGACCTTTCCCTAGTGAACTTTCGCTCGAAGAAGGGCCGGGGCAACATATGGCTCAAGTCGGGCATGAATTTGGTACGACTACCGGCCGTCCTCGTAGAACTGGTTGGCTCGACATAATAGCTCTCAAGGAGGCGCATCGAATAAGTGGATACTCCGGTCTTGTAGTAACTAAGTTGGATGTTCTTGGAGGTTTGGATGAAATTAAAATTTGTATTGGATACGAATTGGATGGAAATCCGATTAGCCACTTCCCAACACGTGCTTCAGAAGTCGAGCGTTGCATTGCAGTTTACGAGACTCACCCCGGTTTCCCTGCCTTGGCCGATGAAGATTGGATTGACATGGCCGAACGCAGCCGGAAAGATGGCACCGGCTACGATGCTATGCCAGGCGAAGTGAAAAATATCGTGGACAGAATTGAGGTGCTAAGTGGGATCCCTGTTGTCTCAGTTGGTGTTGGCCCAGACAGGCGAGCGTCCATTGCAAAGGTAGGAGGTCCCTTCGATATTGAATGGGACGAGGCAACCTTCTAATCGTGGGTAATCTCGGCCTAATTCATGGGATTCAAGTCCAAGGCTCGGAAGAAGCGTGCTGCAGCGGATGCTGCTGCCGGTCGAACTGGTAAGGACAAGAAAGAGGAATTTGAGGGCCAAGTCCGGTGTAACGTAGCCGGCTGCGACAACTTCGCCGACAAGAAGATTGGAGGCCGCCGCTTGGCTTTCGATCGCGCAGCGGATGTCTGGGGCGAGGATGGTATTGAGGGTCAATCAAGGAGAATTTCTGTCTGCAAGTCCTGTTACAGAGAGTGGAAGAAGGCTAAGAAGGACGATATGGACGAATGGTCCTAAGCGATGAATGACTCAGAATATTCTATCGCAACAATGTTAGGTAGAATTTGTAGAGGCTGGTCACATGCCTCAACCAAACAATGAGCCAATCCTAGGGTTTGCACCGGGGAGTCAAGAGAGAGCCGATCTACAAGCAGAGATGGATCGCCAGATGGGTGAGGTAATTGAAATCCCGTGTATAATCAATGGGGAGGAAGTTTTCACTGGGACAACCACCACACAAGTAATACCTCACAATCATGGTCATGTATTGGCAAATGTTCACCTCGCGGGTAGGACCGAAATGGAAGCAGCCTGCGAAGCGGCGGTAAATGCTCAGCAAGCATGGATTGACTTAGGTCTAGAAGGAAGGTGTGCGATATTCGAGCGCTGCGCTGACCTATTAGCAGGCGATTGGAGAATGCGTGTCAATGCCGCAACAATGCTAAACCAATCTAAGACTGCATTCCAAGCCGAGATAGACTCAGCATGTGAGTTAATTGATTTCTGGAGATTCAATTGCCATTATGCTAGAGGTTTCCACGATGATTTCCAACCACTAGTTTCTCCTGAAGGAGTTCAAAATTCTACAGAGATCCGACCTTTGGAAGGATTTGTTCTTTCCATTACCCCATTCAACTTCACTAGTATCGCTGCAAATCTACCTAGTGCTCCTGCAATCGTTGGTTGCACAGGTCTTTGGAAACCAAGTCGTAATTCGTATCATTCCAATTATGTCTTGATGCAATTGATGATGGAAGCAGGACTACCCCCTGGCGTAATCAATTTCCTTCCCGGTTCAGGTGCAGAAATTACTGAGGTCGCTTTAGCCAATCCAGACTTTGCCGGATTGCACTTCACAGGTTCAACTGCAGTATTCCAAGGATTATGGCAAGAAATTGGATTAGCACTTCCTAACCTGCGCTCCTACCCTCGCATTGTTGGTGAAACAGGCGGTAAGGACTTCGTCGTTGCTCATCCAGACTGTGACCGCCAAGGTCTCCTGGTTGCATTATTGCGCGGCGCCTTTGAGTATCAAGGACAGAAGTGTTCTGCCGCCAGCCGTGCTTATGTTCCAAGTTCTGTTTGGGATGCAATCCGCGACGATCTTGTTTCTGAGATTTCTAAAATTAAGATGGGCGATGCTAGCGATTTCACAAATTTCATGACTGCTGTAATCGATCAGCGTGCCTTTGACAAAATTTCAGGATATATCGATCGAGCAAAATCACGAGACACCTGCACAGTAATCTGTGGTGGAGGTTACGATGACTCTACTGGTTGGTTCATCGAGCCTACAATTATCGAAACTAGTAACCCAACTAGTGAGAGCATGGTCGAGGAAATATTCGGCCCAGTGCTAACCGTTTATGTCTACGATGATTCTGACTTTGACCAAGTTCTAACAATATGCGATGAAGGGTCTCCATACGCGTTAACCGGAAGTATTTTCTCAAGCTCAGAAGAGAATATACAGAAGGCATACAACGCTCTAAGATTCACAGCAGGTAATTTCTACATTAACGATAAGCCAACCGGAGCAGTAGTTGCTCAGCAACCATTCGGTGGAGCACGAGCCAGTGGAACGAACGACAAAGCAGGAGGTCCTCTCAATCTACTTCGATGGGTTTCACCTCGTTCCGTAAAGCGTACTTTGGATATACCACAAGATTGGACCTATCCTTTCATGGGTGCTGATGAATAATCCGAAGTTTGATTATCTTCCTTCTAGAGGGCGAATTAGGGGAGCTTAGTGCTGAGAGGTCGCTTTCGGGCGACGACCCTTTGACCTGATCTGGGTAATGCCAGCGGAGGAATAGAAAATGGATACAAACATTGCATACGGATTGATGATTGCAACGCTAGGTGTTTTCGGTTATATCGGATACCAAGCATCGAACGCTAAGGAAATCGAAGCAGACGATTACCTCTCTGCTCGAGGTTCACAGGATTGGCTCAGAATTGGACTGAGCCTATTTGCCTCCGGAATGGGAATATGGATTCTGTTCGGACCTTCTGAGGTCGGTTACTATGGTGGATTTTGGACTGTAACAGGATACGCTATCTCAGCTGCAACACCATTCTTGTTATTGGCATATGTAGGACCAATGATTCGTGATAGACTTCCCTCGGGAGTGACTCTCGCTGACTTCGCCCGCATGCGTTTAGGAAGACCGATGCAAGTCTATGTGGGGATAATTTCACTACTCTACATGTTCACCTTCCTGTTTGCCGAGTTCACTGCAATTGGCAATGCGATGGAGACTTTGTCGGATACAAACAAACTTGTTCCAATGATTATGGTCGGAATCGTTACTGCAGCATATATCTCTAGAGGGGGTCTTCCGGCGTCTCTAGCAACTGATCGTATTCAGGCGTGGACAATTATGTTCCTAGTGGTTGCATTGCTGCTATTTCTATTCGGAGGCGACATCAGTAGTCTGATTGCAGATGCTAAGGCCTACAATAATGAAGACGATTGGAGTGTAGGCTCAATATCTCACACAGATAGAGCATCCTTCGAATCAGGTTTGGCAATAGTCCTAGCAGTTACTGCTGCAGAGATGTTCTCCCAGGGGAACTGGCAGCGGGCATGGGCATCTGAGTCCGATGAGGCCTTGAAGAAGGGCGCTTGGCTAGCAGCAGGACTTGTTCTTCCACTAGTATTTGTGATGGGTTTCCTCGGAACTGTAGTCGCCGGACAGGGAGCAGTGAGCGAACCTTCTGCTGCCTTCTTCTATCTCATTGAAGATGCAGGAGTAATTTTTGTAGCCGCATTCATCGTTCTCGCAGTGGCACTTGCCTGCTCAAGCATAGATACCCTGCAAAATGCTATAGTCGCCTCATTCTCAAGAGATCTTTCCGATGGCTCAATGGATATTGCAACATCTCGTATTGCTACTATTGCAATGATTCCGATTGCGATTTATCTTGCTACAGGTCCAACAATCCTCGGTCTTAATTTCGGAGATGCTTACAGTGTCTTTGGGATATTCCTTTTTGCTGATATATTGGCTGCAGCAACAGTAATCCCAATCTTACTTACTCTATGGGATGGTGTTTCTTCTAGAGGGGCCCTATTCGGGTGTTTTGCAGGAATAATTTCTGTTTTCGTCTACGGGCTTATCGAACCACCGACCGATTCTGAATTTTTCATGTACTTACTTCATCCAACAATTGGTGCATTACCTGCTGCAGATGGCGGTCTGACCAACCTGTGGGTTTTCGTTTCTGCATTAGTCGGTTCTGGTCTTGTAACAGTGTTGGGTTCATACGCACTGCCTGATGAGCAGTAAACGTGGGAACTCCTGACAACCTACCAGCCGATAATACCTGCCAGATCCCGGTCAAGGTATTCATTCCTGGCCTTTGTCCTAAATGCGGAGCCGATGTAAAAATAGAATGGAAAAAATGTAATTCTTGCTCTTTCAAGTTAGGATAACACTCTCGAGGGTTCTACTTTTTTTCTCAGTTCTATTGAAAAAACAATGCTAACCTCGACAATCGTGAATTCCCAACACCCTCTTGCAGAAGGTCCCCATCCATCCAGAGTCCATGCATTACTTATGCCATGGAATCGCTTCTGGTCAGGCGCATGGTCTCGTAGATTGAATATGGGGGGTCATTGGTTCCCAATTGAGGTACTAATTATTGGTCTAATTTGTATTGCAGTGCCCTATTTTGGCTCTAACAATATAGCAAGTATTCGAGACTATACATTCTGGACACCAATGCTTTCTATAGAAACCGAAATACCAGTAGTATACTGGACAATTATACCCTATGCGGCTCTGTATTTATTCTATCCAGTCACACTAATTTTGTGCCCGAAAAATGATCGAGGCCGGGTTGAGATGATTCTAGCTATGCAGGGAATGATACTAGCCACTCTGTTCTGCACTTTCTTTTTCCTATTTCTCCCCACTGAAATCGACTTGAGAGGTGCAATAGACAGGGACTCAATGAATGCATTAGAAGCTATATTATTCGATTTTATTCATACCTCTGACAAACCTTGGAACGCTTGGCCTAGTTTACACATTGTGCATTCATATCTTCTTGCACGAATGATGACGGTGTGGGTTAAGAGAGAGTATATTGACAAACCATTCGCAAAACCATTTCTAGTACTATTATGGGTAGAATTCACTCTTCTTAGCATTAGCATATTAACAACAAAGCAACATTTCCTTTTCGACTTAATCACAGGTCTGTTGACTGCAGCTCTATTTTGGAAGCTGATTGAATATGCTCTAAGTATAGCAGAAAGGCATTCGCCTAGCGATATAGCCAAAGAAGCCGGTTGGGATTAATTCCCAACTAATTTCATTGGTATACAATCGGTAGGAATGCGTTAGCCGCTTCCTCACAGGCATTGGCTACATCATCCAGTCTCTGCAATACACGATACATGTGAACTGCTGCTAGAGCATCTTCTTCACCAGTTCTGAACACAAATCCTGCGGCGTTGCTTTCCACGAGATCAGCCTCATGTTCTGCAAGGTTAACCTCCTGGACATACTTCAGCAGTTCTTCTCGGCCTGTTTTAGTGTAGCCAGATAGTGTAAGGTCACGTAGGTGGAGCACAGTGTCCTCATAGACTGCAACCGTCTTCTGAACTGCCTGTGCCATTTCCATGACCATTTGCCTTGCTTCATCATTATCGTAGAGAGGTCTGAAAGAGAGTTGCTCAGCAACATTCTGGGCATAGTCTGCAATTCTATCTTGTCTACCAAGCATGAATAGGAACTCGTCAGAATCAATCAGTAATTTCCATTCTCTGGCACTGACCTTTTCTCTTAGAGCGTTCTTTATGTCGTCTGCAGCCAACTCAGCATCTATTGTTGCCTGAATTTCTGCAGATGCATCTTCGCCCTTTGTCGCCTTATCTACAGCAGTCAGCATGTGGTCAACAGTCACTTCTACTGCTTCAGCATGCTTGTGGAACAACTCGAATACAGTAGGTTGTTTTGTTCCATCTCCTCCTACATCAGCCAACGCATCCTCGATTACTATCTCGTCATCTCTAGTGACCCAGAGGACATATGCTACCGTGGCAAATGCTATTGGTAATACGACGATTAGATTGATTGCAGTACTTCCCATAGCGACATACAGGGTAACTGCTCCGAATCCAGCAGCAGGAAGGCTTGCCACCCATGAGGCGAAAATCTTACCAAAAACTCTGAAATCTACATTTTTGGCTCCACCTGCTAGGCCAACTCCAACCACTGCTCCGACTAATGTGTGGGTTGTGGATACTGGGACCGCAAGGAATGGCATTGAGAATACTAGAATTGTAGTAGCCGCACCAAACTCAGCTGCGAATCCTCGGGTTGGGGTAATATCAGTAATTTTGTGACCAATAGTTTCCATAACTCTCCAACCCCATGTCACTACACCTATTGCTATACCAGCAGAACCAAGCAATACTAGCCAAAGTGGAACGTCTACCTTCCCAGCGAGTTCTCCAGGAGTTGAGGTTAACAATTCGAAAACAGTAGCCATGGGTCCGATAGCATTGGATCGATCATTTGCTCCGTGCGCGAATGCTACGTAGGCGGCAGTAATGACTTGTAACCAAACAAATATCCTCTCAACACCGTGGAATCCTTCTCCTTGGAATTCATAATTCCTGAGGACCCAGTATAGAATTAATGAACCAATAATTCCGATGACTAATGCAACTATAATCGCGTTGAATGGAATCCATGCATTTTCCGCCATTGGGTTCCAAACACCATTTTCTTTGACCGGTAGCCAATCATACTTATCCGCGATTATACCTTCTCTTTCGAGTCTAGCAATTAGGCCCTTTAGAGCCTTGAATTGTAAAGCAATACCAAGTACAAAAAAGGTTGGAAGTGCCATAAGTGGGGCCATCCACCTACTTCTTTCAATAGGATTTGGAGCTTCTAAAATCGTAGCACGGACAATGAAGAATGTGAAGAAAGCAAGCAAACCACCCATTAACGGACTTGCCACCCAAGACAGAACAACTTCAGTCAACTTTTCCCAATTGATAAGAGATGCATCATATTGTACTTCGAGGACTAATCCGATTCCTACAATTCCTCCAATTATTGAGTGTGTAGTAGATACAGGCAGTCCAAATCTAGTTGCGATTGTAATCCAAACCGCTGCCGCCATCATAGCAGCAATGAACCCGTACATCAGATCATTAGTGAAAGCCGCATTGAAGTAATCCGCCTCTGTATCAAAGTAGAGGATTCCTTTCCTTACAGTGTCAGTAACGGCATCTCCGGCAAAGAATGCACCCATGAATTCGAAGACTGCAGCAATAATTACCGCTTGCTTCAGAGTTAATGCTCTGGAACCAACAGAAGTCCCCATCGCATTCGCTACATCATTCGCTCCAATGTTCCAAGCCATGTAGGCACAAACGGCAGTTGCAAGAATCAGGACGAGCCACATTATCGGTTCCATTGACACGACCCGCACGGCTAAGGGTACTTGATAGAGAAGTTACGTAATCTATATAGTAATAATTAGATTCGCAAATTTATGCCAATTGGGCCTGGTGAGCAAGACGTCCGTAAATTACAACTTACAGGCGGGTCAACTTACACTATGAGTTTGCCAAAACCTTGGATTTTGTCTAACAACCTAAATGCTAGAGATGGAATCCGTGTTGATTGGCGACCAACGGGAGAACTTTCTCTCACACCCCTAGATGTTATTGACGATCTCAAGACAGTTGTCAAGTTAAATCTAGATCAAATTCCAATAGCGGCACTTTACGATCATCTAATGGGCGCTTACTTATCTGGTGTTCAGGAAATATCAGTTCAAAGCGAAAGCCCACTAACAAGGAATTCTCGAAATGATATACGCAGATTCTTACGCTCTACTAGGGGTTTTGAAATAGGTCAAGAAACGGATAGTAATGTGCATTTAATCAGTTTGCTGAATGCAGGAGAGTTGCCATTACATGCTAGTTTGAACCGCATGTACCTGTTATTTTCCTCAATGATTCGCGACATATACGATGTGTTAATTGGGTCAGATGATGATTTGATTAGTGATTTTGAAGAGCGCGAGAGAGAGGCTGATGGCCTACATTACCTAATTGAGAGACAAGTTGGTTCGATGTTGGACTCACAACATGTCGCTAGGTCGCTAGGTCTGAGTAGGAAGGAAGGTGTCGAACACGCTAACCTAGCAAGATCATTGGAGAGGATGATGGACCATGCCCATGAAATGGCTCGTTTAACTTTGGAAACCACACCACGGCCTCGCTTGAAACAAGATGAATATCCCCTTTCATTACTACCAGTTTGTATGGAGGCACTGAAGTCTCTAATGATCAATTTGAGAGTCCACGACCCCTACCAAATAGAGGAGGCTAGGGAATCCTTGAAGGCGGCTCAAATTGCCCTAACAGAACATGAAGAGAGACTTTGGTCTGGTCGAAGACAAGCTTCTCGACTTCTATTTGAAGACCGAATTTCAGAATCAATCCGCAGGATTTGTGCTTATTCTAGGGACTTTGGAGAAATCCTTCTCAATATGATTGCATATGATTCAATTGAGCGACAATGAAAACTACAGCAAGTTAGCTACAAGTTCTGGTTGAGTTAGGTAAACCAATAATCCGATGCCAGCAAACATCATCATCCATGCTCCAGTAGCTTTGACTATCCCTGTGGACTTTCTAAGGAAGCCAATCATGGCTTGTCGCCCCATTCCTACTAGTCCCGTCACCATTACCATTAGCATTGTAACAGAGAGAATCAAACCGCCAAGTCCGGCTATGAACGCCCCTTCTCCTACTACTGTTAACCATGCTACAAATGGGAACACAGCCGCAGCAGTACAATCGACTGATGCGGCCGAATAACCAATTCCCCAAAGATACATATTTCTTCGAGGAGTGAAAATTTCATCAGTTTCCCTTGTTTGGTATTTATCCAAAATTCGCTGGACTCCTGCCAGTAAATGACTGGTCCAACCTAACAACATCAGACCTCCAAGGATTAGAAGTAACCAAGCTATTGCAATTGCCACTTGGTGGAGAACTCCAGATAGTGGTATGACCTCACTTAGTCCAAAGATGATTATTCCAACAATTGTGAAGAAGGTTAACTGACCTAAGGCTGCATACCCACCGACTTCAAACGAATTTGGCATCCTTCCAGTCAATTTTCCTTCCTGCCGTAATTCATCCTCTCTCATACCTAGACTGAGATAATATGTGATGAATGAAGGCAAGACAGGGAAAGCACAAGGAGAGAAGTAGACCAAAACACCGAGGAATAATCCGATAATGAAAACTCCTGAAACAGATCTGTCTGCTTTCTTTATTCCAATTCGGAGGTCCTCTGCCTCTCCAAGATTGGCTGCCTCTATAGCACTGTCAAAACTCTTCCAGCCATCGAGTGGAGTCCCTGTGTTTTCTTTTGCGACAACAAACCCTTCGTGGTCGATAACCAAAGCAAGAGGAATAGATTGGGCAGAATAATATTCGGTAATATCTCCTCTTTCTCCATCCTCCAGAAGTACAACATCATCGCCTCCATTTACGATTGGCCATGGCATGTGTCGGTTGGATTCGGGGTCACCAAATGTTGCGTTAATTTGTTCAAACGATTCATACTGATACCAAGTTGCAATCGATACTGCAATTACAGGGTATTCTCCATCAAGACCTTCCCATTCTGCAAGATTGTCATCGATATGTTCCTGAACATAGTGGCAATTGGCACAATCTATTGCCATGAAATCTAGGATTACCACATGACCGCGCAGGCTACTCAATTGGATTGTTCCATCCTCAGCGGTGTAGAGGTCGTCTATCCCTTCTCTGTTCATAGATGGGGCAACCCAATCAGGGACTTCCGAAATCTCATCAGAGGTACCGTAAATGGAGGAGGTTAATCCAAACAATGAGAGAGAAGCGAACCCGATAATGCAGAATAAAACCACGCCAATTCCAAAGGCCTTCCAGGTGTCTGATTCCTTCAGAACACCGAAGTCCAAACCGGCTTGCATGATCTTCACAAGGCCATTTTGCTTTTGATTTCGCCGTGTCTAGGATTTTCCTTCAATTGAATCCAAAAGTGAGGATGCACCTATTCTGAATCTTCTAGATCCATCTTTGATTATGCTCGGGTCTTGTTGATTGACAATACTAGTTAGCCTATTCACATCATCCATGTTTCCAATTCCTCCGGAGAGTTTCACCCCTAGCTTTTCTCCAAAGGCTCGCTCATGCCGCATCACTTCGTAAGCGAAAATTGCCGCTGCATCATCACTGCAGCCTCCACGTTTACCGGTGCAGGTTTTGATGAAATCCACCCCTGCTGCAAGAGCCATTCTAGCAACTGCTCGCATTTCTCGTTCCTGTAATAGTGGAGTTTCAAGAATTACCTTGAGTACGCATTCGCCTGCTGCGCTTCTCATTTCCTTGAGCAACTCAAGTTCAATTTCATTTGGGAAATTTTCTTCTTTTCTTGGTTCAAGTACGACGTCTATCTCATCGACTCCAGCTTCTACTGCACTCGATATTGCATGACTAATTTCATTGATATCAGAACTACCTATTGGGAACCCCGCGGCTACCACCGCCAATTTGATGCTTGGATTCAATCGTTCTTTGACGAATTCTGCATGTTCCGAAAAAACACATACTGCTCCAACTTCTGAGGAATTTGCGCGCGCCACAAATCCCTCTAATTCTTCTTCCGTAGCTTCGTGATTCAACAAGGTATAATCGAGGCTTTCGATAACCGCTTGAGCATCCAAGTATATTCCTCAGGAATGTCGCTCTCTGAATCCGCGCATAAACTCGACTAATGCCTCTACCGACTCTATTGGGCAGCCGTTGTAGAGGCTAGCTCGGATTCCACCTACCGATCTGTGTCCCTTCAGACCACCTAATCCGGCGGCTTCTGCTTCCTCTAGGAATACACTCTCTAAGTCTTCGTTAGCGCATCTCCAAGTCACATTCATGACCGACCTAGAAGATTTTTCTGCGTGCGGAATCCACATTTCGGAATTATCCAACTCTTCGTATAGAAGAGATGACTTGGCTCTATTTCTTTCAATTGAACCTGCTAATCCTCCATTCTCTTCAAGCCATTTGAAAACACAATCGAGAACAAATATTCCAAAGGTGTTAGGAGTATTGAATAGTGAGCCTTTGGAAGTATGAATTGTATAATCTAACATTGTTGGAAGTATTCCAGCATCGGAATTTTCCTGTGCTCTTTGCAAGGCCCAAGGAGATAGAATTACCAGAGTAACTCCCGAGGGGCCGAGGTTCTTCTGCGCTCCTGCATAGATCACGTCATGAGCGGATACATCAATTGGAACTCCTGTAATATCCGAGGAAGCATCTACCACGATTGGTTTTCCTCCTGAGTCGGGTAAGTTTTGGTGCTGAGTGCCCATTAGAGTGTTATTTGAGGTGTAATGAAGATAGATTGAGTCCTCCGAAACAGTGTATTCATTATCGGTTGGAACGGA
>JAKUOA010000007.1 GCA_022451235.1 Candidatus Thalassarchaeum sp.
ATTAAATCAGATTTCAAGGGGGAACAAATTATGCAGTCACTAGTGGGAACAATCGCACCAGAGTTCTCTGGCTTGACGAGTGAGGGAGATGAGTTCAATCTCAGCGATTTAGATGGTCGTTGGAAAGTTCTGTTCTTTTACGCCAAGGATGGTTCGCCAACCTGCAAGAGAGGTTGTCTATCATTCAAAGAGCAATACAACATATTCAATTCTCTAGAACCTCCCGCAGAAATCATAGGTATCAGTCAAAATACTGTTGACGAACACAAGGAATTCAAAGAGGAATTGGCGCTTCCATTCATTCTACTTTCAGACCCTGATAGAAAGATTGCTGAGAGTTACGGAGTTCCGATTCATCTTGGAAGATTCCCTTCCAAATCATCATTCGTTATTGGTCCAGACAACAAAATTCACTTTGTTTACGATTGGTTATTCCGACCTCGACAACACGTAGCTAAGATTCTTCGCTCTCTAAGTAGCGTAACGAGTTGATTTGATGAGTTGGGAACGTCTACTGATGGATGCAGGCCTCTCCGAGAGAGAAGTGAATACTGTCATGGTATTGTCTAGTACACCAAACATGAAGGCTAGTGAGATTGCTAAAAAAATAGGCACAACAAGACTAGACGCATACAACTCGTTGGAAAGATTACAGAGAGTTGGAATCGTTACCTCAACAGCTGATCGACCAATGAGATTTTCCAGTCCTTCCATAAACGAAGTAGTATCTCATTTGATTGAAA
Source organism: Candidatus Thalassarchaeum sp. (assembly GCA_022451235.1). Lineage (GTDB taxonomy): Archaea > Thermoplasmatota > Poseidoniia > Poseidoniales > Thalassarchaeaceae > MGIIb-O1. The sequence continues at coordinate 744 of JAKUOA010000007.1, forward strand.
TCAATAAGGAACAACTCAGCCGAATGGAAGAAAGTTATGATAATTTAATTTCAGGGAAAGAGACCTCTTCATTTGAGCAAGGGAAAGTTTTGGATGAGCCTAAATTTGCAGTACTCAAAGAAAGAGTACACATACTCAAGAGAGTAGAAAAAATGGCTGAGGATGCCGATGAAAGTCTTACTTTAGTCCTAGGAAAATTTGGAATATTACAACTGTGTAGAAATCCTGCACTTGCAGAAGTTAATTCGGCTGCAGAAAGAGGGATAGTAATCCGTGTTCTCGCTCAATTGGACAGACGAACAACAAGATTCTATGCAGAATTACACGATCTAATTGAGGTAAAGCACTCAGATGATCTTGACGCTCAGGGAGCAGTGGTAGATTCATCAGAGGTTATACAGTACCTAACAATGGAAGAAAATCCTGTCGGGAGAGGAAAAGAGGATGCTGCATTATTTGTCGAGTCTGAAACCTTCGCAGAATCTCAATTGAATTTAATCGATGCAATTTGGGAAGAGGCGATTCCTTTCGAGACTGCATCAAAGAGATTCACCGAAGAGAAGATTGTCGACCCTCTGAAACTCACTCTCGATAGTATGTCTTTCCTTGAGAGAATTCGTGAAGTCTTGCAAATTAAAGATAATCTTCCAGAAACCGATACACCATTCAATCCTGATGCATTTATGGCTTCTGGATTAGAGGTTAATGAGGCACGAAGGGCTCTAGAAACTGGAGGGGTCCAGAGCCTCAGTGCATTCGGAATCGATCTAACCTCTCTGCTTCGACAAGTAGGTAATCGGATTGGTCAAGAATTAGCATTTAGTCTGAAGGATATAGACGGGAATATCGAATTCCTGAATGAGATGATGGACTGGTGGGAATATGCAGGACTCGGAAAACTCAGTTACGATTTAGACCCTGAATTCCATATTAAAGTAGAACTTTCGAACAACACATCAGATTCTGATAGTCTTCCACTATGGTCACTCGATGACGGAATTATCGAAGGTGCTCTGACTGAAAGATACACTCCGGAAAGTGGTGTGTTAGTCCGTAGGGTTGAATCCGATGATGAAGAAGAATTCTGTAGATACAATTTGATAATATCACAGTAACTTACCACGGTTTGGTTTGACTATCCCACAATTTCTACCAAGTCGATAGGAAGTGGTTTTCGGGCGCCAGAAAATCATTGAGAATAAGCCCAAGATTAATCCACCAAAAACTAATCCAGGCCAGCCTGTTTTGATATATCCTTCACTTGCGTTGAAGTAAGCCCAAACAAATGAAGGGATGATTCCGACGAATAGAGCGATTAGAATTTCCTCCTTTAGTATGCTTGAAGTGTCTCTATTAGGAGGTAATCTCTGCGGATTGGTGGTATATTCAGTAATATCTTCTACCTTAACTAGCCGAACAAATTTTGTTGGCTCTGAACCTTTTGCTAATAGTCTAGTAGTTGGTTTGCCTGAAGACCATTGTTTTGCAATAAGGAAAGTCCAATCATCCTCTGAATGAGACCTCCCATCCAGTGCTTTCCCCCAGTAATGTCCTTTACAACAATCTGAAAGTTTCTCGAGTTCTTGATCTCCAAATATTAATCCTTGATCTAAGGCCAATTTCCATTCTGACTCACTGGCCAAACCTACTTCTTTTGATTCGAGTAATTTTTCAGCTTCTAGAATTGGTACTGGATGCTTAGCGATTGAATATCCATACCTTATCTCAACCATATGTTTTGGTCCAATCCCCCCAAATAAGATTGAGCGATTATCACTTCCAATCTCGGTTCTCCCCGGGACAACGGGGGCCCATTCGATAGACATACTCAATCCTCTGATTCAATTTGGCCAGTTTGGATCGCCCACTGTGAGGCATATACGCTTTCATTGCCAAGTAATTCCTGATGAGTACCTCGTTCAACAATCGCCCCATCAACCATGGAAATAATCTCATCAGCGTTTCGAATTGTTGCCAATCGGTGAGCAACACCAATGGTGATTCTCTTTTTCCCATTGGAGCCATTCCCTCCACCGAATAGCGATTGCTGAATTCTCTTCTCCGTCTCTGCGTCTAGAGCCGCACTCGCCTCATCTAAAATCAGAACATCCGGATTCATTAGGAGAGATCGGGCGAGGCTAATTCTAGCACGCTGACCACCGGAAAGTCTGACCCCTCTGTCACCCACCATGGTGTTCATTCCATCCTCCATTTCAGCAACAAATTCCCAAGCACCAGCCGTTTCAAGTGCCATCTTTACATCATCATCACTAGCTTCGCGAGCGTAGGCTACGTTATCTCTGACTGTTCCAAAAAATAGGAATGGATCTTGACTGACAAATCCAATTCGTGAGCGAACTGAATGTATTGTAAATTCTGATATGTCTTGGCCATTGATTCTAACTTGACCAGTTTGTGGTTGGTAGAATTTTTCAACTAATTTCAAAATTGTTGACTTTCCTGCTCCTGTGTGCCCCATGATTCCTAGGAAGCCTCCTGACTCGACTCTGAAAGAAACATCGTTTAACACATTTACAGATGTACTTGGATATGCAAAAGTTACGGAATCGAATGAAACTGTAATGATTGGTTCATCCAAGTCCTTAGCATCCTCTGAATCTGATATTGAGGGTTCAAGATCTATGATTGCAAATACTCTGCGTGAAGCGGCCTCACCTTTCTGTAATTGATTAAGCAACATTCCTAGAATAAACATCGGCATTGTCATCCTTGTGGATATCAATAGGAAGGTGACGAATTGTCCAACGCTGATTTCTCCGGAACTCATTACCCAGCCTCCGGCTGAAACTAAAAGTCCGAATGAAATTCCTGCAACAACATAAATTCCTGGAATGAAGCGATTTCTGATAAATGCAGCTTGGATTGCTTGGTCTCTATAATCGCCACTCTGACCATCTATCCTTTCTCTTTCGAAGGCTGTTGCGTTATACGCTTGAACCACAGTGATACCTGAAAGAACATTCTCTAGGATAGCAACAATCCCCCCTGTACTTTCACGCTGTTTACGATACTTCCTCTGAACTCTTGTAGAGAACCAAATTACCATTGGTACAATCAAAATTAATGGTGCGAAGAGGATTATGGAAAGGGTTGGGGACATCCAAAACAAAATCACAAAGGCGGTAATAAATGTCGTAACAATTCGAATTATACTGGTACTTGCATCCGAAATTACATCCTCTAATTGAGCAACATCTGCTGAAAGTACCGACATCAAATTTCCAGTTTGTCTAGTCTCGAAATAGGATGCTTCCATTTCCATCAATGACTTGGTCGCATCCATTCTAATGTCATGTTGAGCATTGTATGCGACAGACTGCCATAATTGGTTGCTTAAACCTTGGAAAACCGACAAGGCTGCAAAGCAAATGAAAATTAAAAATCCAAAACCCAGTTCTACCGAACCGATTGGACCAATCTCAGGAATAGAATTTGAGGTGACTACTTTTTCGACGATCGAATTTGTGAACTGGGAATTATTTGGATTGTAATAATCGGCAGCCATTCCGATTGCGATGAATGGAATCAAATCAAATGCTCTAGCGCCAATGTTAGCCATTACTCCGCCCACTGCTCTTTGCCAATAGCGAGTCACATAGGGAACTATTCTCCAGATTTGGCGTCCGACTATTTGCGTCTCATCCTCTGTGTCTGAGGAATCTCGGGCGATACCAGCCGCCATAGCCTGCGTCATTGACTAAACCCCCATGTCCTCGACCTATGAATGCTTCACAAACGTGCAGACCTATGGTCTGCACGACTATGTTGAATGATTTGGTGCGCTCGCCGGGATTTGAACCCGGGCTAAGAGGTTGGAAACCTCTTGTGCTACCCCTACACCACGAACGCGCAATCCGGCGAAAGAGGACTAGTCTTTGACCGATTCGGTGTGTCAACTAAGCCACAGAGACCGCTGAATTTGAAAAAGGAAGGATGATTCGCCTTCTTATGCTTCTAAGGCAGAGACTCGGTATTGCGATGTTATTCATCTTTTTACCAATCAATGTACCACTTTGGAAGATGGTCTTTGAATTACTAGGTAACAGCCTGCCTTGGGGTGATTTACAACTATTCTTTGGGTCCCTGGTTTTTTTTGTTTTGGGGGGTATGTTGACATTTACTCCGGAACTGAAGTCTCCTTTTGACAGAGGCAATTAAAATTCTAAACCGTATAATTTGCTAGGCCATTCAGAATGCACTTTAAAGAGCAAATCTTCAACATCATTTGGATTGTTTTCGGCAAGGAGAGCAGAACATAATTCATCTGTTCTTTTGGGGATTGTTTTGGGTCCAAGAACTGCACCAGGTCGCCGAGGATCGTCTAGGAAATCGGTTTCCATGCCCCATGATGCTGAGGCATTTGCATAAGTGGACAATAATCCCTCCACACTTCCTCGGCCAACGCTAACAGTGCAGGCTAGACCATGGGTGAAATCGGAAGAGACATTTGGTGGAGCATAATGCCTGATGGTCTGGGAAAGAGGCAAACCTACCTGAGTTGCCATTTGAGAAATTTCAGAGTAGGTTTGTGAGCCAGCATCCTCAACGTGTAGTTGAATTGGTACCTTCGAAATTGCGGCTTCGGCCATAATTTGTGATAGGTTTTCATTTGCTTTCGACCATGTTTCCTGGCTAACTTCGTAATGTGGTCTTCCGACTTCGCCTAAGCAGTGTGCCTTTCCTTGCTCAATTAACTCTAGAGCGAGGTCAACCGATTCAAGATGTAATTCACTAGCCCGACCTATTCCTAAATCAGATATTTGGCGTTCCCAAGCAACTGGGTGAGGGCCGAGTACAACTCCGACAGTAATTGCAAATTTTTCTCTAACCTCATCTGCCATCGAAATTGTTTCAGAATATGCTCTACGATAGCCTTCTTTGTCTAGTGGTAACCCCCCACTAAATCCTGGTTTGTGAACCAACATTATTCCAGTTCCGCCAACCCGAACAAATTCATCTATAGCTGAAAGATATCGATTTGAGCGATCTAGATGTATATGTTGGTCGACGACAGGGCCTACCCAGTGCCCGTCGACAATGAAGCTCATGCCAATGCGCCTTCCTCGTCTAACTGAGCGGCCCAATGGCGAACTGCCATCTCGGCGACTCGTTTGGAGGATTGCCCGGTTACAACTCCGTGACCGTTATTGAATACCAGAAGATTGCAGTTGTGTCTATTTGCATCTATACGAATACAACCGACTCGCTGATCTTTTTCCACATCTGCAAATCGGGCCTCTGCCAAGTCTAGTAGAACGGCTCGACCGAATGAGAAACTAACAAGCATATCTCCTGCTTCTGAGTGCAATCCTTCTTCTGACATTCCAAGGCTTAGTAGGAGTTCTTGCATGACCAAACGAGCAACTTCTAATCTAGCAATTCCATGAACTAAAACACTACCAGATTCTTCGACAACGAAGGTCGCCCTAGGTTCCTTGTGGCTAATCACAACCCACGGTCCAGACTTGATTCCCTTAGCAAGTCTAACTGCGTCATCATGGCTGATGGGGTTGCCTGGGATGAAGCGGAATGTTTGAGTCTCAACATTGACTCTAATCCTAGCATCTTCGTCCAAAATTAGACCTCCTGATTTTGCATCGGTTGTATGATTTCGGAATCCGGATAGCCATCGAAGGCCCTCAATAGTGAGGGCAGCCGTGGTTGATGGACTGGAATCATCAGAGATGGTCCTGTTGTGTTCGAGTCATCAACTCTACCCTCTCTAAGGTCTGCAAGAGCGCCTCTAATTCTAGAGACAATTCGAGATGACCGTTCAGACATTAATCCGGCAGTAAGGCCTCTGTTTTCCTCTTGCCACCATGTTGCGCTGGAGGCAGCGGCTGCTCCTAATTCAGCATCTACTCCCTTTGCAGCCTCAACACGACTTGCGTTTGAGCTTCGTAATTTTTTCCAACGCCTACCAATTGTAACACTAGAAATAAGTGAAGTCATAGATACCTGTTCATCGGCAGCACGAGTCATCCAATCGACCCATTCTTCATCCTCCATTGAAGGTTCTAACGCGTATACCGGTAAACCTCCACGAGCGTTATTTGCGTGATGTAATAATCTCATAGGTTCAGGATCCGGAATTGTTGGGCCATCAACATCGTAGACTGTTAAGTCATCCAAAAGGCGACCGAGTACTGTGCCAGAAGCCATAGCTGCAGCGACATGTATTCCAGGACTTTCTTGATCCTCCTTTTCCTCCTGAGGCCATCCACTAATTTCCTCCTCGGATGCCAGCAAAGCAATTCCATCCCAATGTTCTCTAGTTCGGAGTATGGTTGGCATTCGAACGCAAGGTAAGTGTGGCCATAGCAGAATTCTGCCACCATCCGGGTCATCGAAAATCACCGGTTCCCAAACCAATTGACCTTCGCTCATAATATCCCGAATCGTCTGCATGGCTTGACTTGAACGGTCAAATAACCGCTTTCAAGGCCTATCCTGCGGTGGTTGGATTGAAGGAGGGTGAGTGTGCGGCAGTATCTGAGAGAGATGGCTGAACCGCGCTCCTCCGAACCCGTCGTGCTACTGAATGAAGTATTTCCAGGAGATACAAATGCCTTAGATACGCTATTTGGCGGTCGCTTGATGTCAATTATGGATACTGCCGCTGGAATGGCGGCTAGCCAATTCGCTCACAATGAATTTGTGACCGTCTCGGTTGACGCATTGAAATTCAAGCGACCGGCTTACCAGGGCGATGTAATTAGAACAATAGCACGGGTTGTCTGGACCAGTCGTAGGACCGTTGGAGTCTTGGTGAGATCATGCAGAATGACACGTTCTAATTGGGACCCTGAGGAGATTTGTTCTGGATTCTTTTTCATGGTCGCAATCGATGGCTCAATGCGACCGGTCGAGGTCCCGCAATTCACTGCAACCAGTGACGAAGAGAAAAATCTCTGGGCTCAAGCACAGCGAGCAAGAGATGCTATGCGCTAATTCTACGGACTCACAAAATTGATTGTGAAGGGATAATTGTACATCTGTCTTGCCTTTAGAGCATTATTTGCATTAACCGACCAAACGAGATACATTATCCAATGAACGAGTGCAGTAATGAATCCAAGACAAACGAGCATTAGTGCAGTATGAATAATAAGAGCTAATGAAAATGTGATTGAGGCATTAAGAGATTGGGTTAAATGATGTTTCAAGATAGTATCTTCACTATTATTTGTAGAATACAATATCAGGGGTACAACCCAACACAAATAAGGGAAAATAAGATTTAACAATGAGCCACAGAGATGGGAAGCGCTTCCGTTCCCTATATCTCGATTAGAATTAGTTCCTTGATTCAGGATAACTGCTTGTGGTGGTTGTTCTTCCATGATTATCCATACATTGTGCCTAATATGAACTCATTGCCAACCATTTCTACCCGTCGAATTGATGACTATAACCCCGCCCGCGCAATCCATGCCGGTGCTGAATGTCGCCTTTGTCGGTAGTGAAGAACTTGCTAGAACATTAGCGAAGTCTAACGATGTTCGAGATATTGAATCGTATGTTTACAAAGAACAGCGAGAGGGTGAAACCTGCGTTCTATCTTTGCTTCGGCCACTGAGGCATCCAGAGAGACTTAGACCTCTTCTTTCTGTTCTCAATGTTGCCGAGGTCGGTATTGTCGAAATCACAAATGTCGATGCAGCACTGGGGGAGATTTTGGTATCTTTTGGCGCGGCTGGAATAGAAAGAGGGATTGCAATCATCAACCCTGCCGAGGGTCAATGGGTGGATTCAGAGCAAGTCAATATGATTCTCTCACAGGCTGGTCTTAAGACTTGGAAATTGTATGAATCAGTTCCTGATTCACATGATTTGAGAGAGGAACTGTATCAACACATGGATACGCTAGGTTCGAAAAATATCTCCACGAATATGGTAATTCCTATTGACCAACATTTCAATGTCAAGGGTGTTGGCTTAGTTGCAATTGGTTATGTTCAATCAGGAACTGTAAACAAGCATGACGAGGTAATAATTTTACCAGCAAAAGAAACTGGTGTCGTTAGGTCTCTACAAGTAATGGATGACGATGTTGATTCGGCTATTGCAGGCGATCGTGTCGGAGTCGCATTGAGGAACTTAAGAGAGGAATCATTACACCGGGGGTGTATGATTATTCATCCTGAATCGCAGGCGCTTATTCGCCATGATAATTCGAAGATAAAAATCAAAACTGCGCCATTCCAAAAGAGGAAATTAACAAATGAAGATGTAATCCATGCAGCAGTTGATTTACAATTTGTCGTTGGTAGAATAAAGCGAGTCGAGGGTGACTTAATTTCTGTCGAATGGGAGAATCCGCTTTGGATTAGAGCCGTAGGCTCCCCCCAGATATTGATCACACAACTCGACGCTATGCCGATGAGAATTATCGGTAGTGTGGAAACTATAGAACAAGCCTAATTTCATTTATTGTAAGATATTGCATCGGAGCTTTCGGCGTTCTTCTCACGCGCGCGCAAGTTGCTCCTGAGACTGCTCTACTTCCCGAGCAGTTATAGCCTCAATGAGTCGCTCGGCCAAGTGGGATGTACTCAGCCGGGCGTAATGCCCGACTGGATGAAGGAGATTCGGAACTATTCGACAACCTCAATCTAGTCGGCATAAGTGGGAGATTTTGCGGGATCCTCACAGAGCGGCAGCTGACCTTCGAGGACTACTCTGGATATGGGATTAGAATCAATCTCTCCAATATCTCAACTCTAAGAAATATCAACCTAGCAAAATTGCCGAATAGTTTCCTAACTATCGGAGCTGTTGGAGTTTGGGTAGGCGCTACTGTAATCACTCCTCCAATTGGATGGGCAGTAGCCACAACAGGTGCCCTTTCGGTGTTTAGCTATCTTAGATTGAAGAATCCTGTATTATCGATTGAGACTAATGCTGGAGACAAATATCTAGTTTCGGGTACTCAGTCGGAATTACTTCGATTGTGTATGATGGTCGACCGTGTTATGCACGGATTTACAATCGAAGAGGCAAAAGCGGGTCTACAAGAACTGGAAGAAGAGAGAGAAAGATTGCTTACTCAGGACCAGCCAAAGGCCCTTCTCAATGCACCTGACACCATAGAAAATTCAGAGGCTACAATTTTCCAGGCTGAACCAATTTCTTCGAGATATGTATCACCAGAAACAAATACCTCAATCCCGATGACTTCTGTAGCGGCTCAAACTGAGCTTACACAACCTGTTACACAAGAAGGTGGTATTTTTGCTTCCCTAGATGCTTTGGAACCAACTCCTTCTACAGTCTCGAATTATCCTGCTAAAACCACAGATTCTCGCTCTGCTTACGAGAGAGCTTGGGGTCGTGAAGAATCACCTGAATGGTATCAGGAAAAGGACCCTTCGCAGGAGGATAGACTTGACGAGGCTTTCTCTGATGCTATGGGTTCATTCGATATGTTTGGAGAAGGGGGGCTATTTGGAGTAGATACGCCTTCAAGTAATGCAATCCCAACAAATTATGTTGAGCCTGAACCTAGTATGGACTTCTCATTATTCGATGATGCACCTACAACTCCTCAACCCACAACATCAGGTATCATCACACCGAGCTCATATTCTCCTCCAGAGACGACGAATCCTGATAGGCCACTGTCAAGTTCACAGATGATTCGCTCAGCACGATCTCGTCACGGTCAACCACAAACAAATTATTCTCCGACATGGGGTCTCCCAAGCCCAACAGAAAATGCTGTTCGTGAAGAATGTAAGCCGGGATTAGTAAAGACCGCAAAGGCGCGTTCCGCTTGGCAAACTGAGAACCGGAGTCGAGCATTATCCGCTCCGGTTACCGATCCAGAAAACTTCGAAGATGAATTTCCCGCAGTATCGAAGCTCGCCAATAGTATGACAAGTGGTCGGGTTCGCAGTTCAGCAGGTAAACCAAGAAAACAAAATTGGCTTACTTCGTTAATTTCTCCGGCTCAGCCTAGGAGACAATATGCCGATGTTTATGGCGATGAAGATGGTGATACTCATGGTGGAGATGCGAGATTTAGGTCTAGTCAACTTCTCAGGTTACGCTCTGATCAAGACCACCAAGCTGATGTAGCCTCAAGGGCTAGAGAAATTACCTCAACAAACAGTCCCTCATCAGCCAGAGACGCACTAGACGAGGTGGTGGCTAGGGTAGCATCTGGAGAGGAGAAAGAAACAACCAGTAAATCAGCGAGTGAACAATTACGATTTTCTCAACTTCGTCCAACCACACAGAAAGGAGATAATCGATTACCCGGTATTCGTCAATTGAAGTGAAGTCTCACTTTATTCCAGTAATTCTTCGATATCTGTCTACACGTGCGTGGTATACGCCACGGTCAATTGAGGTAATACCAGAAGTACCTAATCCACCCAAAGTGAATGAAGAGGTTACGGTAGCATGAACCAGCGCATTTCTAATCGCTTCAATATCACTCAACACACCCTGTCTACCCACAAGGTATGCAATTAATGAGCCGGCGAATGAATCACCACAACCTGTGGGGTCAACAATTTCATCGGTTGGATATGCAGGTAGTGACAGTGTGCCCGCTGGAAGCATTGCAATGACTCCCCCACTTCCGCGCTTTGCGATTAAACAACGAGGACCAGGGCCAGCCGCTGAACCACCATACAGAGCCTCACCAGAGATTATTGATTTCATAGCGCGTGTTAGAATCTCATCCTCGGCAATAGCGCAGACTTCCTGTTCATTGATTACCACTACGTCGACCTTGCGCATGGCTTCACTTAATGTCTGAAATTCGGTCTCTATCCACAACATGAAGGTGTCTAATACGGTCAATTGCGCCCCAGGACATTGGTCCAAAACTGCAACTTGAGTAGCAGGGTGGGTACTAGCACAAAAGAGAACTTCTGGGTTTTCCCAAACCTCTGGTAAATTTGGTTTGAAATCATCTAAAACATTTACTTCGGTTGCTAATGTCTCCACGGATTCCATGGCGCCTTCGTACTTACCTGACCATCGGAATGTGTCTCCCTCAGCACGTACAACTCCGGCTAAATTCAATCCGGCTTTCTCCAAAATCATTTGATCGTAGACAGCAAAATCATCTCCGACTACACCAACTAGACCAACCTTAGTTGGCTGTTCATCCTTGGTTCGAAGATGAAAAGAGGCTGCAAGCCCGGAATAAACTGCCGCACCTCCAAGCAGGTCGGACCCACTTTCAGCTGGAGTTTGGATGTCATCATATCCAATTGACCCGACGATTACCATGTCCATATTACCATCTCAATTCAGCAGGTCAGGATGTTCCTCAAGATACCTGATTGTTACATCTCTATTTCGGAAGTCATCTTCTGAAAGAATTGCCCTATGTAATGGAATTAGAGTATCCACCCCCAAAATCAGGGTCTCTTCAAGAGCGGCGTCGAGCCTTCTAATCGCCTCTTGTCTATCTCTTCCCCAAACGATTAGTTTAGCGAGCAGGGAGTCGAATGATGGAGGCATATCGTATCCTGTATGAGCGTGGGTATCTACACGGACACCAGGTCCTGCAGGCCAATGGCATTCCCAAAGTCGACCGGGAGATGGTTCCAAAGTTCTGGGATCTTCAGCATTAAGTCGTGCTTGGATTGCATGACCTGATATCTCAATATCATCCTGTGAGAGAGGTAGGCACTCTCCCGAGGCGACTCTAATTCCAAGAGAAACTAAGTCGTATCCGGTAATCATTTCCGTAACAGTATGCTCGACCTGAACTCGAGGGTTAACTTCGAGAAAGTAGAACTCCCCATGAGAATCTCTTAGAAATTCGAAAGTTGCTAGTCCCTTGTAACCCACTGCCTTGGCACCGGCTACGACTCGTGCACCTATATCGGCTCTAACCTCGTCAGAAAGCCAAGGGCCTTCTTCCAAGATTTTTTGATGTCGGCGTTGGATTGAACAGAACCTCTCACCAAAATGGATTGCATTTTCACCATCTCCAAGAACTTGAAATTCAACGTGTTGAGCGCCTTCGATGAATTTCTCTAAGAATACTCTGTCATCACCGAAGGCAGAAAGTGCTCGGCCTTGACATAGGTTCAGAGCCGATTCGAATTCATCAACGGAATCTACCACTTGCATACCGATTCCACCACCACCAGCGGCCGCCTTGATGATTACAGGGAAGCCAATATCATCGGCAATTGTCGCAGCTTCCTTGGGGTCAGAAACTGGCCCAGGAGATCCCTTGGCAATTGGTAAGCCCGCCTTGGACATGGTTTCTCTAGCAGTGATTTTGTCACCGAGGACTCTCAACACCTCTGGACTTGGACCGATGAATGTAATACCCTCCTCGGCTAACCTTTCAGCGAAAATTGGATTTTCTGCAAGAAATCCATATCCAGGATGTACTGCGTCGGCTCCAACCTCTTTGGCGGCAGTCACAATTGCCTCAATGTCAAGGTAGGAAGCTAGAGGGTCATCTCTGGCAATGTGAATCGCCTCATCAGCGAGGCGAACGGGTGTTGTCAGCCGATCTTCGCGACCGTGAATCATTACCGCCTCGATTCCTAGAGTCCTCAAAGAACGCAAAATTCGCAAGGCTATCTCGCCTCGATTCGCAATCAGCACCCTGCGGAACATCAAACCTCGCTGCAGGTTGAATCCTATGTAGGGTTCGGCGACCGCCGTAGGCGGTCGTGAAGAGAAGAATTCTCTCAATCAATAGACGTCTCGCAGATATCTCTTGTCTGTTTTCATCATTCCGACTTCTACGAATTCTTTGGCCTCATCAGGGGACATACCACCATGTTCTGCACATATGTCGATTAAGGTTGAATGTACGTCTTTAGCCATGTAATTCTTATCCCCACAAACGTAAAAGTAGGCTCCGCCATCAATCCAATTCCAGATCTCTTCGCCGTGCTTTGCCATTAGATGTTGAACGTATACCTTCTCATCTCCAGCGCGACTCCATGCTAAGTCATGGCGATCGATAACTCCTCGCTCCTTCCAGTCTTCCATTTCATCTCGGTAGTAGTATTCTCCTTCTTCGGTCCAGTCGCCAAAGAATAGCCAATTACGACCCTTGTCACTATTGATATCGCGCTGTTGAAGATAGGCACGGAAAGGAGCAATTCCGGTTCCTGGGCCTACCATTATGCAATCGGTGTTACCATCTTCCGGTAAAATGAATGAACGGGTTGGAGACATGAACACACCAATCTCGGTATCGTTGGTTTCACAGCGATCAGAGAGGAATCCTGTACAAAGGCCGGTGCGATCTCGACCGTGGTGAGAGTATCGCACGATACCAACGGTCAAGTGAACGGTTCCAGGCTCATGCTCCGGACTACTGGCAATAGAGTATAGACGTGGCTTCAATCGGTCCATTCCATCGACAAATTGTTGCGCAGTAAATCCAATGTGTCCAAAATCTCCCATCGCATCGATGTAATCGCGAGACCAGATATAGTCCTCCATTGCATCTGCATCGCCGGTTAGGCTTTTCCAAAGTGCCTCAGCAGGATCACATGCGGCGCCGATTTCTTCGTATCCTTCTGGAATATCTTCGTCTTCTCCTGAGCCTGACCAATCTATGAGCAGAGATCCATCATCAGTTGAAACCCGATGTCTACGAGCAATTCTAATCTCCACAGGTCCATCATCAGCCATTCTAGTGCCAAGATTTTGAATCCATTTCTTTGAAATTCTGTGAATCTCCAAATGGTCGGTAAGGGCTTCCTTGAGGGTAGCCTCGCCAAGATGAGTTTCAACCAACTCATCTCCGATAAAATTGGCTGTTGAAATTAATTGGTCAACCAACTCAGGTGGACAACGAGGGATTACACCCAGTGCATCTCCAGCCTTATATTCTAGACCAGAATCACCCAAATCGAATACTACATGGCGAGTTTCTTTTCTCGAACCTTCTCCATTGAGGACGTAATTTTCCGTTAACTTAGAGCTGTACGGATTCTTAGCACTCCAATCGGACATAGCACTCACCAGCAACCCGCCGAGGTAAAGTCCGTTTATCAAAACAAGGGGCAAAGGTTCGCCCGCGTAGCGGGCGTTGAGACCCGAATGGCTCAAGTCATAGACGCCACATGGAGAGTCATGCCTCGCGTGCAGTTCCTAGGCACCGGGAATGCATTTTCGCCCCATGGAAGAATGCATGCACTGGTTTTAATCGATGGAAAAATATTGGTTGATGCACCACCAACCCTACTACCACAATTGCGACGTACAGGAGTTTCTAGCGACGAGATTGAACACCTATTGTTTACACATTGGCATGCAGACCATATGTTTGGATTTCCATTCTTAATCCTTGAAAGAAAAGTAGTTTCCAATACTGAGAATCCTTTGAATGTCTATCTCAGACCAGGCGGTAAAGAGATTCTCTCCAACCTCAGTCATGTTGGGTTTCCTGGAAGCTTGAACGAAGTTCTGAAAGAGGACATCAATTGGCTGGAAAAAGAATCAGGAGAAATAGAAAATTCGGATTGGAGTTACGAGAGATTCCAAGTGGTTCACACTCCTGAAACCGATCCGCATGGCTACATGCTAACTCATAAGAGTGGATTCAAACTACTACATTGTGGCGACTCAGGTCCTTGCAAGGAGATTGACAATCGGGCGACGGAAGCCAATGCAATTCTAATCGAAATGGGAGTTCCGGATTTTGTCGACAGTCCTAATCATCACAATCCTCGACAAGTTAACTCGCTTGCCGAACGGCAGCCGCATGCAACAATCCTAGTCACCCATAATTACTCTAATGCAGTCAAACAAAAAGGTGGTTTTCCTACTCCAAAATTGAATGAGAGGGTCATTCAACTTGAGGATGGAGATGAATTGGTCATTGAAGAAAATGGCGGACATTTTCATGTTAGAAAATAATAGTCAAAAAATATCTTCTATAAATATGAAGAAGGAAAAAACAGAATAAAATATTCTGGAAATACAACGAATATTGTTCAGTAATTTACCAATCTCGAGGAGATAATTTCAATTTCACTCAATGTAACTCACAACCACGCCGTTTTAATCGGTGAAAAAAGTAAACTGATTTAGCCAATTAATTCAATTAAAGGCCTACTGAAATGTTATTTTAATGAAAATCTATTGATTGAAAGAAAGAAATATTGGTATTTTGGTAACTAACATAATTGGCTATTTCTTCACCATAGGTCCGACAACTTTCATTACCACCAACGTCCTCGTGAAGAATCCGCGTTTGCTTCCGATGACTCCTGACACAGGACGAGTTAGTGAACTTGGAAAGACAAGCGGTTGTGTGTTAAGAAATGGAAGGAAATATTTTCGAGAAGATTTTGGGGCAAGATTCCCTATTTCTCGACAGAAAAACCTTCGACCACGCTTTCGAACCTACCACACTACCTCACCGAGACCGCGAGGTCGAAGCGCTTGTGAGAAATTTAGTAGATGCTCTCAACGGCCATATTCCGTCCAACATGCTTCTCTATGGAGTTCCTGGATCTGGAAAGACGGTGGTAACTCGATTTGTCTTAGGTCAACTCAGACAAAAGGGGAGGGAAATGGGACAACCTGTGAGAACCTACGAAATCAACTGTAGGCAAGTAGATACCCGCTACAGAGTTGTACAGACTTTGGCAACAAAATTGTCTGAACGGGGTGATGTGCCAATTCCATTTACTGGCTGGCCTACCGACAGAGTCCTAGAACAACTAATCGAAAGGATGGACCGTGCTGGAGGTGTTCACATCATTGTACTCGATGAAATTGACAATCTAGTTGAACGCGCGGGGGATAATCTGCTGTATAATTTAACTAACCTAAACACAATTCTCAAACGCTCTAGGTGTTGTATTATTGGAATTAGTAATGATTTGCACTTCACACAACTACTCGACCCAAGAGTATCTGGTCGACTCGGGCAAGAGGATCTAATTTTTCATCCATACGGAGCATCGGAAATTACCGATATTCTTACTGAGAGAGCTAAGACTGGACTGCGAGAAGATGTTCTAGAACAGGGGGTTGTGCAACTTTGTGCTGCCTTGGCTGCACAAGAACATGGTGACGCACGTCGGGCTTTGGACCTTTTACGAATTTCAGTTCAAAAGGCTGAACAACGCTCTCAGACAAAGGTAGATCCAAGACACGTACGACTCGCACAATCACAATTGGAGCACGACCAAGTCACACCTGTATTGCAGACTCTTCCACTTCATCAGAAGTTAGTCCTGTTCGCAATCAGAATAAACGAGGATAATGGACTGCGAAACATCTCGACTGGCGAAGTGTACAGAACATACTCTGATGCTTGCCTGAATGTTAACGTCGAGCCATTGACTCCAAGGAGAATCTCTACTTTGCTAAATGAATTAGATACACTTGGCATGATTATGGCTCGTAATGTAAGCAAGGGAAGAGGTGGGCGCAGTAAGCAGGTCAACTCTGCAGTCCCAAAGACTGTCGATGCAATAACCACGATGAGTGATGCAGACCCACTAATCGCTGAAGCCGCTCGTTGCCGCTATAGATTACAGAGTCATCTGTGAGAAAATTCACCTTTCGATGGTTTTCTTGGCCTATTCTGCTAGAAATTTAGAGGCCCTTTAGGGCCTCAACGGTTAAACCGAGTTCTTGGGTCGCCGCACTCGATGTCACTCTCTGACAACGACTGGTACTCGGCGCTCACTCGCCCAAGTAGAACAGCTTCTACAGTTATGCTACTACTAGGAGGATGGGTTCTATTACTCACGATTGTCAACATTACAGTTGGTGCATATTCTCCAGGATTCAAGGCTCTATGGCTTGGATTCCTCAGCAACGGGTCTCTTGGTGATGTATATACCGACCACGATGGTATCTCAGTTGTGGTCGATGATATTGCCTTCGGGATTCTAGGAATTATCTTGGTCGCTATGGGTCATTTAGGGATGAATAAGGCCGTCGAAGGTGGTACTGTTTCAGCGATTAAAAGTCTTCCAAACTGTATGTCTGGCTTATTTTCCGGTGAAAACGGAATCAGGAAAACTGTTGCAGATTGGATGATTGCCTTTGCAATCATCTTCTATCTTGCATGGTCAACACAATACAATACATGGGTGGACCCTGGGGTATTCGCTGTCAGTGTAATTCCGTTCATGTTTGGTTTTGGCCTAAATATGTTAGATAAGGCCGAATCTTGAGATTCTTCTCAAGCTCTATCCATTGCTGCTAGAAGTTCTCGACAGCGCGATTTGGAATCAGAGCCAGTCCACCGAAGTACGACTCCTCGATTTGGCTGTCCATAGAGTACCACAGCGCCTAATGGGGCCATTGGATGGAGAAGCAAAGGTGCAAGGTCTTCTTCACCGTCTACATGGATTAAAGTCGTCTTGCTTTCATTGCTCCAAGCCTCTAATGCACCTGCACAAGCATGGAATAAATCGGCATTTAATTGACCGGCTGGATTCTTACAAGTGAGTCTTTCATCGTAAAGAGATGTGTCGATTGTAGAAGCTTCTTCCCATTCCTGCCGCTTAGTCTTACCATCGATTAAAGCGATGTCCGCTGGACTTCCGAAATCTTGTAAGGCTTTTACCGTGACATCTCCAACTGCGATAATTGGGCCGTGACTACCAAATATTTCTTCTAAAACGGCGCGCATTGCTACACTCGTATCATCCTCTGGGCCCTCAAACAATTGACCGAATGGATCTTTGAGATTCACTTCGACCTCTTTTGTTAAGATAAGATCGGCTTCTCCCACATTCTCCGGAAGATAGGATTGGCCTTCTTTGTCTATCTCACCTTGGCGAATTCTAGAGCTAGAAATTGGTTTGCCTGCGTGACCGATTACATGCTCGACCTTGAGGATTTCAAGATGAACTAAGCCATTACTCTCGCGCGCTTGATTAATTCTCTGGCAACCCAATACTGTTTCTGGTGTACACAATATTGCTGAAGCATTTTCGTGCCAAGGTGCAGGTCCATCTTCGTCTTCCAGTAAATGAATAGATATTCGAGAGGAATTTTCACCAATAGATTCGACAAATTTTAGTGATCTTTCAGACCATGATTCTATTCGAGGGTCTTTTGCCTGAGCTATTTGGTCGCTGGTTAACCATACCTCAAGTCTTTGACAATTTGATAGACCATGCTCAATCAGTGCCCTATGCCCTGCATGGAAGCGGTCGAAGGTGCCGCCAACCAGTCCTAGTGAATGCATCGTTAACCACCGGGTGTATCAAGTCTTGAGACCTTTGGAAAAAGTGTGTGCCCCGGGGCGTAACGGTGACTTTCATAGCGATGCTCGGGCACCTGACCCACCCCGGGACGTCTGTTGGACTGTGGGGTTGTCCCGTAAGTCATTCCGGTCTCTTCCGTTCTCGGTCATCCGGGGACCCATCACAATCCGACCGCATGTTTTGCACCGACGATCATTCCCCAGCAGTGGGTCACGTCGGTCTTCGACATACGGCAAATCCCGTTCCGTGGTACCGTGATTCATCCTACTAACTCCGGCGTGGGGCTTTCGTCGGCACGGTGTTGCCGGTCGGGCAACGCTGGGTCAAGGGGTCCCTTGATGAACCCCTCGCATAGAAATTCGAATAGAAAATGAGGGTAATTTTACAAATTTTCTGTATTTTACCAACTTTAATCACAATTGACTTTGTGCACCGGATAACCCCTCATGATAACCGGAAGTTCGTAATATGATTCTCTCAGAAATATGGGAATCACCTTGCATTGCTACCTCATTACTAATCGGTGGCCATTTCTCGATTGGTTGGGCTAACCAACCAACCATTGGGTGAGTTCTTCCGGTACTTGGTGATCCGCCCTCTAGAACTGTATCAAGCGATTCCAGCAGGTCTAGAAGTGGAGCCGCAGTTTCTGGTAAGGTTCCTCTTTCACTCCTTGACCTAAGTCTTCTAGCGAGCGAGTTACGAATTTCAGGGCTACATCCAGGGTGATACCTATCACTTAGCCCTGGCGCACTACTAGGTTCGCCTTTTGGCCTTAGGATTGCAGCACTCCAAGATATTGGATTATCAAACAACCAATCCAAAGAAGATTCCTCAGATAGAAGATTAGTCAATAACTCAGGAGCCAATAAAGCCCACCAGTCTAATGGTAAATTGGCAATTATGACCTCCAAGTCTTCTATCTGCAGTTGTTTAGAATCGCGAATTCTTTCTACCAATAAAGACCAAATCTTGAGATCGTGGTCGATTGGGAATTCATTTGCCCTTCTCAAAATCCCTTGCAAAACAGGACCATAACTAGTCACATCGACCTGCTGGCTTGTGTAAATCCAATCAACTGATTGAAGGGCGGCTAAAGAATTACTTGGTGGATGTACAAGCCAAGCCTCTAATGCCCAGCGGATAAGATCCTCCTGCATATCTTCGGGCAACCATGCTGCATTACTGAGAAGCTGGGCTGCTACCCAAGATGCACCTGGAGACGCATTTGTTGGATCGGTAGCTGGGCGTGTGCGAAGTGCTATTTCGGAATCATTGTGAAGAAGTAAGCGAAGTTTATCAGCAAAAATCTCCAATACTCTTGGAGGCGCTTCATCAGCTACTTCTGCAAGTCTCTCAAGTGGTAAATATTCCAAATCCAGTAGGGCAATCCATTCAGAATCAAGTCTAGACCGTAATCTCTGCCAACGGTGCCATCGTGTCTTTGGAGGAGATGCAATCCAAGCGGCTATTGGATAACTCGCCTCCATCATGTTCGACCAGTCCTCATTTCCTTCAGGGAATTGAGCAATTGCTGAACCTATCATTGATGAATCCTCTATCTTGCTTGAGGATTTTTCATCTTCTAAACCTAAGATGACCCATGGGGAAGGTGCTACCTCCTGATCCTCAGTTACTTCAGGAGCTGTAGGCACGGGGTCTACCAATCGCACAGGCAAATCCCTACCACCAAGAGTGCGGAGCCTTAGCCAAGGTAGAGGCCTTAGTGGGTCTACAATAAGTTCATCAAAAATTTCTAGCGATTTGCGAGGTTGAGATGAAAGTGTTAATCTCAATTTGGGATGAGAAATAACAGCGCTAAGGACGTCATCAGGGATTGTATCGGGAATCTCTAGAACTAACGGGGGTCGTTCTTGCTCGGATACTGCCCATTCGATTAACGATGTTGCTGCCGTAGTTGATAAGCCACGGGTATCAAAAAATCTCAATCCGCTTTCTTGTGTGGAGAAAGTTGCTTCCTTCCAATCCTTCCTAAAGCGTCGCCAAGTTGATTCATCAGTCCTTACTCTTCGAGTAGAGGTCAAGCGTTCTCTCAGACTATTCAGCCTACGACGTCTTTCAGAAGGGGTCAATCGGGGATGTGCTCGATTTATCCATGAATCCAAACAAGAAATAGGATAATTCTGGCCGCCAGAATCTAATCCCCCTAAATCCGCAATTACCATTGCGTTGGCTCTAGCAGTTCGTAGTAGCATGCTCCTAGGTAACCTTTCTTCCATAACTGCAGATACCGGGTCTTTTGGGCGAATATCCGGAGATTGGTTATGGCAATTGCCGAGAACCCATGCTCCTCTGTGGTGACTAGCTTCTGGTAGAGGAGGATCCGGACGACGTGATGGAGATTCAAACCAAATCCCAGGGGCCAGTGCTACTGGTCTGTCTGGATCTACTAATCGTGCTCTAACTATTCCAAGGGTATGATTTTCTCCAACATAGGACGAAATGGTTTCTGGATTATGACTTGAGGGGGGTTCTAGTAGCATTTCCATGTTGGTTAGATCAAACCATCTCGGAGATCTCTCTCTCAAGACGGCCCAAGTCCACGAGACCCCTTCGCTTCCTGTGGAGGGGCCTTCGCCAACAGAGCTCCTCAAAGGTCGATCTGGGATTAGAACAAGTGGAGATTCTATAGGGGCAAGAATTCCCAATAGAATATTTCCCCCATCTCTAGCAAGTAAGCAATAATTGTGGGAAGTTGAAGGTAATGGTAGTACCTGAATTGCCCTCGCCAATTCGTCTGAACGTATTGCCTCCCAACCAGATTGCGTAAGATGTAGACGTGCACCACGTGCACCAGCTACTTGGTCACTTGCGACCAGTCCGTCGTTTCTCATCCTTCTTAGTTCGGCAGAAGCGTGGGGAATTCTCAATCCTGTATCGCGTGCGAGAATACTGACTGTTGTTCCACCGTCGGTTAATCGATCTAGCAATCTACGACGGTGTGCACTACGAATTCTCTTGAGAACAGGGAGACCGGAAGACGAATCGACGATTTGTGGTTCATCCGACACTAATGACCCCCTCCTAATTCAATTAGTTCGAGTCACCTACTTAAATTATCCTTTTTAGTTACATTTCATTACATATTTCTTATGGAAAAAGTAACAGTTTTATTTTTACACCGACTTTGATTGTGTAATCTAGCCATTTCTGTGCAACTATTTGTAACGAAGGGAGCCTGTAAGGTGCAGAACTGTTATATCAACGCCAGCCGTCCTGTCGGTAACGGACTCGATATGCGGTCGGTTTGACTTGGAGGAATAGACAGGAATGGATTCGCTTAACCTGCGTAAACTCATTCGAAAATACCTCTCGGAGCGTCCGCGAAATACAATCGAGATTTCTGCTTGGCTAGCTAATCAGATGGATTCTGCGAACAGTCACTCGGACATAACAAGAATCCTAGAATCGGATGATCACATAACCCGAATAGGTACTGTTCGAAAGAGCGGCATGAGAAGAACTGAATCGCCTGTGTCTGAATGGGCATCCAATAGCTGGGTTGAACATCATGAGAGAAATGAGGCCGGGCAAAAAAAGGAGAGATGAAAAATGCGAACAACAAGACTACGTCAGAAAATAAAGAAATTCCTAAACGATAGAGGAGAGGCAAATACCACAGAAATACTCGAACACGTTAACTCCACCATGAGGCATGGAACAACACCTCAACAACTTGGAAACGTTCTATCAAAGGACAGAGATATACTCAAGATTGCCACAACAAAGCGTGGCGGCGCACTCTCCGGTCGTTACGAAATCTGTGTTTGGACATTGAAGCCCGGAGTTCTAGAAGGCGAGAATTGAAGTTAAGACTTGACAATCAGGCTTCTAATTCTATGGACCAATCGCCGCTACGAGCTAGACTGTTCATTGCCGCTCTATGAGCAAACGCATTTTGACTCTCTTCATTTGAACCGCTTGCCCAAGTCTGTAAAGCGTGCGCTAGTAAGGCCCTACCGTAAGAATAAGATAATTGCCAAGGATGTTCGGCGGCCATACCATTCATCAGATTGAGATGTGCTGTTGCATCCTCATCTGACTGACCGCCGGATAGGAATACAATACCAGGAAGCTCGTGTGGAACATGTGCGGTAAGGCAATCCACCGTCATTTGTGCTGCATTCTCTCTAGTTCCTTGATCTTGACAGGATTTCCCTGGTAAGACCATGTTTGGCTTGAGTAAAGCCCCAGGGATGTGGACGCCCTGGACTTTACACTCTGAAAAGGTGGCATCGAGTATTCTTGCGGTGATTTCGAAACATGTTTGTGAGTCGTGAGTACCATCCATCAACACTTCTGGCTCAATTATTGGAACCAAGCCCTGTTCCTGACAAATTGCGGCGTATCTAGCTAGAGCATGTGCATTTGTGGAAATATTTGCTTCGCTGGGCATACCATCTCCAATTCGAATTACTGCTCGCCATTTTGCAAATCTAGCACCCAAAGCGAAGTACTCCGCGCACCTTTCACGTAGTCCATCCAATCCTTCCGTGACTTTCTCACCAGAATGATTAGCCAATTCCTTGGCACCTGTATCTACTTTGATCCCAGGGTGAATTCCACGACTTGCGAGATATTCAGGTATTGGCGTACCGTCATCCATTTTTTGACGGATGGTCTCATCAAAGAGTATCACACCACTAATGGCAGATTCGTATTCAGGTGTGGCAAAGATGTTTGCTCGGTAAGCACGACGAGTTTCGGGAGATGGTTCAACCCCGACTGCCTCAAGTCTATTTGACATTGTTCCGTTGCTCTCATCCGCGGCCAGAATCCCTCTCCCGGGCGCTACAAGTTCTCTCGCTGTTTTCTCAAGTAGTTCGGTGTCCATTGTCGAACCTCGACCGGACGTGGTGGGATTAGGCAAAGAATCCTTTGATGGTAAAGTATGGAATTTACTTCATGTTGAGCGAATGTTATCGACGAACTTGTGAACGCCACTTGCTACATCGATGACCTCTGATTGAACTGAAAATCGACCATCTGACAATTCTTCAACTCCGAAGGTTCTACCTGGACAAACTCCAGTTCCAATGAATACTGCATCTTCGCTAGCGCAGAGTTCATTTCTCCTCCAAAGTCTCTCTATATCGCCATCAATCATCGCTTCAGCGCGCTCCCTATGTCCTTCATTCTTGAACACGAGTCGCCCCTCGAATGGAGCGTCTAAACCTCTCAACGCAGTGGCTGTAATTACTCCCTCAGGGGCAGCCCCAATTCCCATTAGCATATCAATTTCCGATTGGGGGTCGGCGGCGTTTAGCGCCGCTGAAACATCTCCATCCCCAATCAATACAACATTCACATTATACTGATTTAATTCTGAAATTAGTTTCTCATGTCTAGGCCTATCCATTACAACGATATTGAGTTCAGACTCCTTCTTCCCCAAGGCTTCAGCAGCGGCCTCAACATTGTAGGCGGTCGAAGCATCGAGACTGATTACACCCTCTAACTCAGCGGATCCAGCGATTTTGTTCATGTAACAATCTGGCGCATGAAGTAGAGTTCCCCGTGGTGCTGCGGCAAGTACTGCCATTGCATTTGGTAAGTCAAGTGCCACGTGATTTGTGCATTCGAGTGGATCAACTGCAATATCTATCGAGGGAGCATCTGGGTTGCCTTGCATAGACCCTAGTGGCTCTCCAATCCATAGCATGGGAGCATCATCTCGCTCTCCTTCTCCGATAGCAACCCTACCATCGAATGGAACCTGATCAAAGATTGCTCTCATGGCTTCTACTGCTGCGCCATCAGCGGCTTTACCGTCTCCCTTACCTCGCCATGCGGCCGCTGCAACAGCAGCGGCTTCGGTCGCGGCAAGAAAATGACTCTCTAAATCGATGGTCGCCATGAAGACCTCGAATAGTGTTCAGCCTTCAATCATGCGGGTCGCCCTTGCTCTTTCTAAGAACCCTTACTTCGTCTATTTGAGCGGCTGGATATTGACCATCAGCATCTTTTTCCACAGATTTTAGCATGTCCCAAGCACACAACAGGCCAGCATTAACTCCGCATAAAGCCTCCATTTCAACACCGGTTGTCCAGTGTGTCCGTACTGAAACAGTACACCTCAGAAATTCATCATCAACGGACCAATCGACTGTGCATCCTTCAATTGGTATAGGGTGACAATGAGGGAGAACACGTGGTGTTTCTTTAACAGCTTGAATTACCGCAACTGTAGATGCTTCTCGAACATCTCCTTTTACAGAGCGACCATTTTTCACAATATCCAAGCTTTCAGATGATAGTCTAAGGACACCTGTAGCAACAGCTTCCCGAGCGATAATTGGTTTTGACCCTACATCGACGATTCCAGTGAATGAATCCTCCATTCTTCATACCTCAGAAATGCCGAGGGTCTACTACTTATTCAGTAATCCCCTTCGAAAAGATGAACTCGATGTAAAGAAACTAGCCGAGTCCGGACTTCCAAATTTCACCGTCGGCACGGACCTCTTTTTTCCAAAGAGGGGCTTGTGATTTCAACTCTGAAATCAGCCATGAACAAGCTTCGAATCCTTCTGTACGATGAGGACTACCGACGTGAATGCAAACTATCGGCTCCTGTGGGTGTACAGCTCCGGTCCGATGAGCCATCACCACTGAATGAACCGAGAATTTTTCCACAGCCTCCAGTCCAAGTCGTTGGAGAACGGAGGGGAGCATCTCTTCCCATGCGTCGAATTCTAATTTTTCAACTTCTACTCCGTCTTCTAGCCCTCTAGTTAATCCAACAAATGTAACTACGCTTCCACAACCTTCGGTGTCAATTTGATTGCGAAGTGCTTCAGGATTGAGTGCATCCTCTTCCACTCGCACCACTACCCGGGCCATACATCGCCATGCACTCATAGTGCTTCAATGCCTCGACTTAGCGAGGAACCATTCAAAACACGACATCTGAGTGGGTAAATTGTGTCTGGACGCGTGGACATTCTAGGAGCGGGCCTTTCGGGACTCTCGGCTGCTACTATACTTGCACGCAATGGTTACGATGTCCACGTACATGAGGTTCGTAAGGACTCTGGTGCTAGATTTGATGGAGATTTTCAGGGTATTGAGAATTGGACAAGTGATGTCGATTTTTTTGAGGAAATGCGTCAATGGGGGTTAAATCCTGACGAGTTCAAATCTGATGCATTTAGTATTGTGGATCTAATTCATCCAGATGATGAAATAACCAATCCGATTACAGACGGAGTTGCGTTCAGAGTAGTAGAAAGAGGAACTGATGAACATTGTATTGATCAAGGATTCAAGAGAATGGCACTTGATGCAGGGGCAACTATCCACTATGGTACAAGAAAAGAACCAAACGAGTGTCAAATTATAGCGGCCGGGCCTAAGGATTCAAGCGCAGTTGCATTTGGAGAAATTTTCCATACAGATCATGAAAATATCGTCGCATTCCAACTTAACGACAAGTTAGCACCCGGGGCATATTCTTA
Source organism: Candidatus Thalassarchaeum sp. (assembly GCA_022451235.1). Taxonomy (GTDB): domain Archaea; phylum Thermoplasmatota; class Poseidoniia; order Poseidoniales; family Thalassarchaeaceae; genus MGIIb-O1. Next base: position 26,425 of record JAKUOA010000007.1, read on the forward strand.
CCTGATTATCATCGATGGAATTGGATTAATTTGCACCTGTCTTTGGAGACAACAAAAGAAGTCTGGTAGGTATCTGAACGAAACCATCGCTTGGTACGAGGAGCATTACGAACTGAACAGGAAACCAATCAAGAGAGTGGGAGGTAAAGGTGACTTTTCTATTCCCGATCGGTACATTCACGATGGTCGCCATTACGTTGGTGAAGCCGGTGGTTTACAGGACTTCATGTGGGGCTTCGGTATGCGCTACGCCATCACTAGTGGAGTATACGCTGCACACTCCATAATGGGTCAAAGTGACTATGAGAAAAAGGTCCGTAATCACCTAGTACCATTGATTAAGGTGAGCGCAATAAATCGGTTCTTGATGAATCGTTTAGGCGATCGAGGATTCAAGATGGTTGCAAATTACTGGATGCGGCATCAAGCCCGGAAGGGAGATGGCCTAGAATTCATGAAGTGGGTTTACCAACCGGGGATTTTTAGAAAAGCGCTTTGGCCTGTTGTTCGCCTAGGGATGTTAAGGAGAAAAAGGATGGATGATGGCAGAACAGTATCAAGGATGCCGTTCAGAAAATCTCTCTCTAGAGATGTTTGGGAACCTACAGTTCGGGCTGAAGAAATCGGACAACAATGGAAGCAAATTCAAAGAGGCGGGGGCGCCATTTCATTCAGCGAATCTGATGATTGAGGGTGAATTTTTACCACTGCCATTCAGCCGTTTGATTCATATCTCGACCTACGGTCGCCAAGTTATGACGTCATGGCCAGACCTAGAGCCAATGCCCAACCGCCTAGTGAACTACGGAGTAACTGACAACGGTATCGCAATCATCGAACTTGCGTCGAACTCCGCTGGTGCTCCCCTAGAAGGAGACGAAGTAGGACCGAACACCTACACTCATGAAATGATGAGAGATATCGACACCGCCGTCGTAAAGGCTCGATTCAATGATGATGTTAGCGTGATTCTAATCACCGGTAATGGACACAAGTTCTTCTCGGCCGGAGCATCAATTCAGATGCTAAACTCGGTTACTCCTGGATTCAAGTACAATTTTTGCCTTCATGCAAATGAAACTCTAAGCCGGCTTGAACAGACTCCAAAGTTGGTAATTTGTGCTATCAATGGGCACGCAGTAGGTGGAGGATTAGAGATTGCAATGGCTTGCGACATTAGAATAGCAAGAAAGGATAGTGGAAAGTGTGGACTTCCTGAAATCAATCTCGGTGTTTTAGCAGGTACTGGAGGTACGGCTAGACTATCACGAATTATAGGTAAATCAAGAGCTCTTGAATACATGGTCAGTGGAGAATTAATGGCATTTGAGAAGGCTAAGGAAATGGATCTCATCAACGATGTTTGGGATGGTTCTCTTGACGAATTCCGCCAAGATGTCCTAGACTACGCAGGACAGTTCACTCTGCCATACAAGGCCACCTTAGCGGTTGGAAACATCAAGCGCTCGGTTCAATCTGGACCTGAGATGCCTTTCGAATACCACCTCGCGCTCGAGAGAGAGTTACAAGCAGCCCTCTTCAACAGTGATGATGCGAAGGAAGGAATAGCGGCTTACGTTGACCGCCGAACTCCTCGCTTCGAAGGAAAGTGAACTTGTCTTTCAGTAATCTAAGACTACGTCTTAGAAGCAGTCATTGATATACAGGTTGCCTTTGGCCTTAGACATGAGCGAGACAGAGATTGTTCAGGACTACTCTCCAAATTTTGAAGCCTGGATTAGCGATTTCCAAGAATGGCAGACTCGAATTGGCTTCGACCCATCGTGGTTGGGGGATTACAGATTCGATATCAAATTCGATTGGGACACCGCAGGAAGCAGCATCGAATTCGGAGATTTTGAAGGTATGCCAAAGTGGCAAAGAAGAATGCAAATCCCTCAGCAAAACATCAGAGATGCAATCATCTCTATGGTGAGTGTTCAGGGAGATACCGAGTTTGCTAGTGTGGAACAACAAAACCACCTGCTAGATACAGCACCAACTGAGTATGACAAAAAGTCTGCTCTGAGAATCATGTGCGAAGAGCAGAGGCATGGTTGGCAAATGGCATATCTCCTCTGTACTTACTTTGGAGAACATGGCGTCAGAGAGGCTGCAAAGTTGCTTGAGAGAAATGCCCAGGAAGGAACCAGAATCCTCGGTTCATTCAATGCACCTATCGACCATTGGCTTGATTTCTTCTGCTTTACTCACTTTATCGACCGCGATGGAAAGTTCCAACTGAAGATGCTCAGCACCTCTTCCTTCCAACCATTGGCCGCATCTATGGGACCTATGCTCAAGGAGGAATCATTCCACCTTGGAACCGGAGCCAATGGACTACGAAGGATTGTCAAGCAAGGAGTAATTCCATGTGCACTCTTACAGAAATACATCAACAAGTGGGTCAGTACAGGTTTGGACCTGTTTGGAACTGACGATTCGAGCAGCGCTCAGTGGGCCTATGTATACGGAATAAAGGGACGATACGACGAAAGAGAATCAGAAGACGATGCCGATCGAGCTCATCTCAACGAGGCAAGCCGAGAAATATACTTCCAAGAATTGAGAGATGAGATGCGACGTATCTCAAAGGCTCGAAAAGATGGCGAGCCTGAGTTGACAATTCCATCAGATAAATTCAACCGTGGAATTGGAAAATATGCAGGAAAGAAATACACTCTCGAAGGCGAAGAATTCGAAGGCAGCGATGCTGATTGGGATGCTTACCTAATAGATGTACTACCGACCGATGAAGACGAAGACCGTCTGATGAATGAATACATGCAACAAGAATGGATTCAATACCGCGAGTGGAAGGGCGACTGAAGATGCAACATCTAGCACTACTCGCCTTTGACAAGGAACGCTGCAAGCCATTCTTTGACAGGCTTACTGAACTATTCCATGAGCACCACCACTCTTCGGAACAAAACCCAGAGAGATACGAAGAATTACTCTATCGCATTCACAGACCATATACCAACGACATGCTCGATATGGTAGATGACTGGATGGGTGTAGGCAAGCGGGAATGGAGAGAGGAAACCACTAGAGAAGTCAAACTAGCAATGTACGCTATTCGATACCCTGATACTCTACTTATCGACTCCTTCACAGAAGGTGCTAGATCAGATATCCGTAGACTCTCAGCATACCTACACTTCACCCATCATACCTACGCAATTTGGAATGAAGATACGCGCAAAGGCTTAGCAAAGTTAGGCATTGATATTCCTGCGACTGAAGTAGCTGACCCATTCATCTACGGCGCTTACGTCTCTGCGATTGAATTGCTAAAGGACGTAGCACCATTCACCTGCTTCTTAGAGCATGATGTCCCTCGACAACGGCTATTCCAAGCTGCCCTTGCAGCCTACGGTAGGGAGTGATTGGATGGATGTTCGTACCGTCGCCGTAATCGGCGCCGGTACGATGGGCGCAGGAATCGCCCAGGTTTGCGCCCAAACAGGTTGGCAAACTAGACTCTATGACGCATTTCCTGAAGGACTGGAAAAGGGAATGAATACCATTGATACTTTCTGGGAGAAAGGAATCGCTCGCGGAAAAACTACTGAGGAACAGAAAGCCAAATGGTCGGCTAACATTACTCAATCTACTGATTTGAAAGAGTCGGTTGACGGCGTTGATTTGGTTATTGAAGCAGTTCCCGAAAATATGCAATTGAAACAGCAAATCTTCGGTCAATTAGAGGAGATGGCACCGTCTCATGCCCTTCTTGCAACCAACACATCAGGACTACCAATTTCTGCTATTGCAGAGTCAACTAATTGTCCAGAAAGAGTAATCGGAATGCATTTCTTTAATCCGGTTCCAATAATGAAACTACTCGAAATTGTTCGTCATGATTCTTGCTCGGATGACACCATTGCAGCAGCGCAATCAATTGGTTCTGCAATGGGAAAAGAAACTATTCTTGTCAATGACGTACCAGGATTTGCAACCAGTAGATTGGGAGTTGTTCTCGGAAATGAAGCAATTAGGATGCTCGCTGATGGAGTAGCATCTGCTAGTGACATTGACACTGCTATGCGGCTAGGTTACAGACACCCTATGGGTCCTTTGGAGCTCTCCGACCTAGTCGGTTTGGATGTAAGACGAGATATCCTCAATAGTCTGGCTGATGCATTTGATGATGATTCATATCGTCCTCATCGATTACTTGACTCTCTTGTTTCAGAGGGAAGTCTTGGCAAGAAGACTGGAAGAGGAATTTATGATTGGACTGAAGGAGAAAAATCCGATCGAGAGGATCTCCCATTTTGATTGATGAGGAGTGGATGATCTGATTCCATTCTGGGTAGAAGTAATCGGAATATTTGCAGGATTTCTAGGTGTAATTGCATGGGTGCCTCAAATCCAAAGAGTATGGTCTGAAAAGAAACACGATGGGATTTCGCTACCAACCTTTACTCTGGTCTCAACGTCACTTATCCTATGGTTGGTTTATGGAATTGTAATTGGCTCGGTGGCGATGACTCTAGCCAATATTGCCGCATTATGCTGTATTATCACAATCATTGTAGGAGTAGTTAAACTTCGTAATTGACAATAAATTGGATCAAGAAAACCACGGGTGTTGGCCAAAATAATTCCTAGGTACCGGCTTTCCATTCTGAAGATAATACTCAAATCCAGATATTACGGAGTATAGGTAACGACTCAATCTTGGTTTTATCCAAAAAGGAAAAATTGGTAAAAACTTAGAGGTTTTTGCAAGTAAATACGGGAAAACCGTGATTTTGAGTTTTGTCCTATTCCTTTCAATTTCAAATAATTCCCAAATAACGTAGGATTTTGGTCCATTTTTTTCCCCGATAATTAACTCATAACCTTTCATCGGTGTCCAAATCAAGAATTCTCGGTAAAATTTTCTGCCGTTCAAGTACTGCAGAACATCATGATGTTGGTCATGCCATTCAATAGTTGAATTGGTTTTACAAAAAGGATGACAATTTTCTAAGTTCTGAGGTGCCGAAATAACACTCCAAACTTTGTCAATTGGAAATTCTAAGTCCTTAGAATAAGAAACTGATTTCCGTTTTTTCATTGAAGTATAATTCATTTCAATGCCCTTTTTTTAATCTTCAAACTCATTCTTCCTCTGACTTTATGCCGAATCTGGGTACTCGCTTCTCTAAGAAAGCGGATACCCCTTCTGCAAAATCTGGAGTCAATGAAGCTGCCGTAATCAAGGCCTTTTCGAATTCAAGTTGAGTCTCCATGAAAGTTGTCGAGGAGGCATCTAGTAATTGCTTGGTGCCTTGTTTGCTTGTCTCTGCCCAAGAACCCCATTTTGTTGCAATCTCAATGCTTCTGTCCAGAAGTTTTTCTGAGTTTACCAATTCATCTACCGCTCCATATTCAAGTGCCTGCTCGCCTGTCCAAACTTCGTTATCGAAGAAAAAACGGCGAGCCCGTTGGTATCCAACCAAGCGTGGAAGAAGCCAGGTCGAACCTCCATCTGGTGAAATTCCTAATGAGAAGAAGGCTGCTGCAAGTCTTGCTTCTGGAATACATAGACGATAATCAGCACAAAGTGCGAGACCTAATCCGCCTCCAGCTGCTGACCCATTAATTGCTGCAATAAATACAGTTGGACTACGGCGTAAACGTAATTCAAGAGGGTGTAATACACTGGTTAATTCGTCAACGAGATTTCCAATTGATCCATCGTCAATTGAATCTGCGAACTCATCAATATCTGCGCCTGTGCAGAAAAATCGAGCCGTTCCAGTCAGAACAATTGCCTTACAGGTAGAATCATCCAGTAAACTGCCCAATACATTAGACATTTCATGGATAGAAGCACGGGAGAATGCATTCCTAGCTGCCTCTTCTGAAAGAGTCACAACGGCTACTCCGCCATCATGACGTTCCACTGTAATTCCCATGACTGGGCGGTACCGCCTCTACTTTTGAACTGCATGAATGTGATAAGTCGCGCCGTACCGCCCCACTACATGCACGCGCGTGAGAACATCTACATCGACGGAAAGTGGGTTGCTGCAAGTGGAGAAGGTAGTATTGAGATAGTCAATCCTGCAACGGAGCAATGCATTGGTTCGGTGCCTGTTGGAAGTGCTGCTGATGTAGAAAAGGCCGTAGCCTCAGCACGTGCTGCATTTCCATCTTGGTCGCAATCGAGTATAGAGGAGCGGCAAGGCTACCTGAATGCGATTTCAGCCGCGATCGCTGAACGAGGGGAAGAAATCGCCGAATTAATTACCGCAGAGGTTGGAACACCAATCAATTACAGTAGAATGGCTATGGTTGGAACTCCAAGAGTTGTATCACGATCTTATTCGAAAATGTTGGATTCTTTTGATTGGGAAGAAGAAGTTCGTAACTCGTTAATTGTCAAAGAACCAATTGGAGTGGTGGGCATGATTACTCCTTGGAATTTCCCTCTCCACCAAATCATAGGCAAGGTTGCACCAGCACTAGCTGCAGGCTGTACAATGGTTCTCAAGCCGTCAAAAGAGGCTCCACTGAACGCATTTATTCTTGCAGATATCATCGATGAAATCGGTCTTCCTGATGGTGTCTTCAATCTCGTCTCAGGTCATGGAAGAGAAATCGGAGAGACTCTATCTTCCCACCCAGAGGTAGACATGGTAAGTTTCACTGGTTCAACCGGCGCCGGTGTTAGTGTCTCACAAGCAGCCGCTCCGACTGTTAAGCGAGTAACTCTGGAATTAGGTGGAAAGAGTGCAAATGTAATCCTAGATGATGCCGACATAGCAAAGGCCGCCAAAATGGCCGTTTACGCATGCTTCAACAATTCTGGACAAGAATGTTCCAGCCTAAGCCGGCTAATCATTCCGGCAACTGCACGTGATGAAGTGGTTGAGATAATCGCTGCAACAATGGCTCGCTATTCAGTGGGAGATCCGATGGATGAATCGATACGATGTGGTCCGATGGTTTCAGCACGACAACAAGAATCAGTCGCCGGCTACATATCCTCAGGAATTGCGGAGGGAGCAACACTAGTTTCTGGAGGTGAAGGAATGCCAGAAGGGCTTGATTCAGGATATTACGTAAAGCCAACCGTGTTTGCTGACGTATCTTCGGAAATGACCATTTTCCGTGAGGAAATTTTTGGTCCTGTACTCTCAATAACGACTTACGATTCAGAGGAAGAAGCAATTGTCTTAGCTAACGATTCAGAATATGGTTTGTCTGGAGGTGTCTGGTCTGGCGATGAGGATAGAGCTCTGCAGTTTGCCAGAAAAATGAGAACTGGACAGGTGAGTATCAATGGTGGAGCATTCAATATCAGTGCTCCATTTGGCGGTTACAAGCTATCTGGTAACGGTCGTGAACTCGGAATTCAAGGATTAGAAGAATTCCTTGAAGTGAAGGCTATCCAGCGTTAGGGGTGTACAAATGGTCGGCAAGTTGCTGGTCATAGCCGGTGCAAGTGGTGTCGGTAAGTCAACGCTTACCGCTAGGATTGCCGCCTCTCTAGAATTCGACAAAGTTGTAGCAACGGATACTATTCGAGAGACTTTGAGAACTCAAATCCCTCCAGAAGAGGTACCGGCTTTGCATAGATCTTCATTTCAGCAGGGAGACTCGAATACTATCGAGGATTGGAAAGATACCGTTTCTCCCCTCAATAGTGCAATACAAGCGATAGTTAGTCGTGAAATTAAAAGAGGAGGAAACCTATTGATGGAAGGAGTACATTTCGTACCGAATTTTGCCATAATCGATGAATGGAGAGCCGCAGGAGGAGCTGCTTGTGGAGTCGTTTTGGCTGTTGAGGATGCTGAGGAGCATGTGCGAATGATTGCAGGTAGATGCAAACACAATGGTAGACCGGTTCGGCATTACCTAGACCATTTCGATAGAATTAGAGATATTCAGAAGGAAATGGTTAGATTGGCAAAAAATAGTGGATGGTTGGTGATTGATGTTACGAAATCAAATGACCCAATAGATGAAATTTCGTTGGAAATACAGTAGTCATTTGGAGAATAAGTCCTTCTCTGGGCGATTTTTTGAAATCAAGGAAAGTAACCACCATCCAATTGAAAGGATTGGAGTTGAAATGAATAATACAATCATGAACCAAATGGAGACTATGCCGTTTGAAACCTGCCATGACCAATAAGAAACAGATAGAATTACAATTAGGAAAAATATTCTAGATGCCTCACTAGGTGTCTTTGAACCAAAACGATCTAATCTCGGAGCAAATAGATAGTCTACTATCGACATAGACCGTACTATTCATCAGAGATTATGAATTACTGTTTTTCCATTAGGAACCTTTCCATTCAGCATTTTCGCGCTCAAGGAATGCTTGGACTCCAATTTCCTTGTCTTCAGTGTCGAAGAGTGCAACGAATTCAGACCTCTCGGCTAATATTCCCTCAGACATTCCAAGATCGAGGGCAGAGCGAACTGCTCGTTTTGCTACCTTGATAGTGTATGGCGACTTTTTGGCTATATTTTCTGCCATTTCCATTGTACGAGATTCAAGCTGTTCAGGCTCTACTACGTCATTGGCTAGTCCTAGTCTTAGAGCCTCTTCCGAGCCTACCATTTCCCCGGTCATTACCATCTCCATTGCTTTGCCGTATCCCAATATGTCTGAAAGACGCTGAGTTCCACCTCCTCCTGGAATAAGTCCAAGATTGATTTCAGGAGTTCCAAACTTTGCCCGCGTGCTAGCGATTCGTAAATCACAGGAAAGGGCTAATTCTGTTCCGCCACCAAGAGCGAAGCCATCGACCATTGCGATAGTTGGTTTTGATAAATTCCAAACCCTCTCCCATGCATTATCCTCAAAGAATGGCCTGACATCATCAGAGTTCTTTCCTGAAAACTCGGAAATATCAGCCCCAGCAGCAAAAGCGGCTGGTTTCTGACGCTTACCATCAGAGGCTGGAGGGGGAGGAGCGCCACGAATTACCACTACTCGGACGTTGTCGTCTGCCTCCGCTTCGGCACAGGCTTGCTTGAGAGCAGTATGCGATGCTTTGTTCAGGGCATTGAGTTTCTCTGGACGATTTAATGTCCAAACAGAAATCACCCCACCTGCTGGACTTGAACCCTCGACTGGAATATTCTCGACCAGTAGCACGTCTTCGCTCATGGTTGACCGAAGAGCCATCGCCGCTTGAAGATACGCTCACTCAGGAGGTGAAGGTGGAGGCATTCCAGGTGGTGGAGGCATTGGTGGTAAACCAGTAGGTGGAGGAGGCATATCGTCAAGTTTGGGTAATTCCTCGGCTGGTTTACTTACTGCCTTCTCTGGAATCTTCAATGGAACTCTGATTTTGAGTATTCTGGACTCGTCAATTCTAACATATGATACACCTAATGGAGACGAGTCATCGGGGCTTTCGTCTTCATCAATTACAGTTAACCCATGATCTACTTGATTCAGTAAAGCACCGAGATCTTCTCCATCCTCTAACTCTGTCCACATTCTGACTTTAGCCGCCTTTCTCTCAGCTAATGCCATACGACGACGACGGTCGATCTTTCCACGAATAACCGCCCTCTTCTCGCGTTGTTGCTCAACATAACCCTCGATCTCAGTTTCCATTTGAGATTGGGCATCTCGAGAGACCACTAGACGTTGAGCAACGTTCTCTCCATCTCCAGCAACGGTAGGGGCTTGTGGAGAAGGCATTGGTGGTGGCATTGGCATATTCGGTGCGGGCATTGGTGCATCCGGACTTGGCATAGCAATTGGAGGAAGTGGGAGCCCTGGGGATTCCTCAACCGGGTCTGCAATTCGGCGTCGACTGCGGCGAATTTCTTGCTCTTCCGCTTCAACCACTTCAGGTGCTGGTGCAGATTCTTGTTCTTCTTCTTCTTCTTCGATTTCTACAACAGGAGATTTCAGAGTTGATGGGAGTGGCTTTCTGCCTGAAAATACGAAGAGAGAAAGGAAGGCCAATAGCACTGTTCCCGCTGCGATTTGTTGACCAAGATTCATCGAACCTTGGAAGAGTAGGAATAGAGGCGTTCCTAGTCCTAGAAGGACTAGAAGCAAGAGTCGGGTGTACGAAACCATGTCTGTTCCTCGGCTACCACAGCGGCTAGTCTCTATTCACCTTGACGGGGATTTGAGAAGATTTGAGAGCCCTTGCATGACTTTTTTCCTGTGAGAAATCTGATTTTTAATCTCCTTACCCAATTCTCCAAAGGTCCCTCCACCACCTTCTTCGGGGATGAAAATAGGGTCATATCCGAAGCCATAACTACCTCGTGGGTAGTCAGATATTTTACCCCGACATATTCCCTGTGATTTCCATACTTGATTGCCATTTGAGAGAATAGCTACCGCTCTATATTCTGCACCGCTATTTCCGGATTCCTTAACTCGATCAATTATTCCCTCAAGACCTATTTCTTTCTCTACATCTGAAGATTGGGCACCCGGCCATTCAGGAAATGCATCTAGGAATATGCCTGAATCTTCGACAAGAATTGCACTCCCATCTAATTCACTTCCTTTAATTAAATCGAGTGCTTGTCTGATTTTCGATTCTGCTACGCCCTCTAATCCAAGTTCCTTTGGCTCGTCGAAATTAGGCCTTTGTCCATCTATTACCAAGCCCTCTACAGTGTGTCCAAGAGACTCTAGTACCTCCTGGGCTTCTACAATTTTGTTTTCATTACCGGTTGCAAAGAGGATCCTCATGAACTCAACTCAAGCATGGTATCTGACTCGGCCACGAATCGCATTGAATCGCTCAACTACTTCCTTTGCGGACAAGTTCGAAATCGCCGATGAGTTTCCTGAGTCCGCGGATAAATAACCATCAACCATTGTTTCAACTGCTGATTCGAAATTGTAATGGCTGGCTGTTAGACACTCATTTAGGACCTGTAAGTCTAGGCCGAGTTGTTCGATTTCTGGAGCGATTCTAGCAAGACCAAAGTCAATAAGGGTCAAATTTCCGTGTTCATCGATTATCACGTTATGTGTGGTTAAGTCCCCATGAGCAATATCATTTTCATGCAATTTTCTAATTAATTCTCCAAACTTATGGATTTCTTTTAGCCCTGCATCCCCATTCTGTAATGCATCATACAAAGGCACTCCATCGATTCTTGAAATCAATATCCATCCTCCTTCTGCATCCACATCAAGTAGTAAAGGAGAAGGGAAGTCTAAATCTTGTAATCGTGCAATAACCCTAGCCTCTGCAGCCAATCTTTGTCGGGTTAATTTCCTATCTAAAGAAGGGTGACGATAGGCTCTTGGTTCGCGCTTTTTCAGTACTGCTTCCCTACCCATCCATGAACCAGATATTGCAGTTGCTTCTGCTCCAATATGAAGAACTGAATCCTCTATCCACATCGGAATCGCCTCTTCAGTCATGTCCCTCCGAGATGAGATGCCTTGAAAGCGGTTGCACAGCACGAAGTAGCGAGATTAGATGACAATGCAGATGCCATCGGCCCCGTTACCGCAGGGTTTAGTGACCCCAAAATCATATTCAGACGAAGAAATTGAAACTGAGGCTATGCGGCTACAAAAGGTCATCAATCAAGGCACTCTATGGGATCTCGAGACTTGTAGAACAATTGCACCTCTAACCCTCGAAATTAATCAATTAAAGAAAAAGAACGATGTTTTTCTTATCGCCCACTCTTACCAAACTCCAGATATCGTATATGGGGTGGCCGACTCGGTATCGGATAGTTACTCATTATCGAAGGCAGCCAGAGATGCACCTCAGCAAACTATTCTATTCTCTAGTGTACGATTTATGGCCGAGACCGCGAAAATAGTCAGCCCTCACAAGACAGTTCTACACCCATCTCCGGAAGCCGGATGTACGCTTTCTGATAGCATAACTGCAGAGGATGTCCGTGAGCTAAAGTCACGTTATCCAGGAGTTCCAGTGGCCTGTTACATCAATACAAGCGCCGAGGTTAAAGCAGAGGTTGATGTTTGTGTAACCAGTAGTAATTATCTCAGAATTTGTGAGAAACTCCCCGGTGACAAATTAATCTTCGTCCCCGACCAATTAATGGGTAAACATTTGGCTGAATATCTAGCTGGGCGTAAGGAGGTCATCAATTACGATGGTGAATGTTATGTTCACGCCACATTCACAGGTGAGAAAATACGCTCATGGAGAGAAAGGACCGCTGAGCAGGGTATCGAATTACAGGTCCTCAGCCATCCAGAATGTGATGCGGACGTGATTGCAGAAAGCGACATTGTTGGTAGTAGTGAAGTCCTGCGAGAAGAGGCTTTGAGGCTGGGTTCAGAAGGAAAATCAGATATTATGCTAATTACTGAATGTGGTACTGCTGATCGAGTTAGAGCAGAATCTGAAAATGATCTGAATCTAATCGGAACTTGTGTTATGTGTCGTTACATGAAAATGACTCAATTGGAGGACATACTTCAGGCACTTCGAGATCCTTATCCAGAACAAATCATCGAACTTGATGAGAAAATTATACGGCGTGCTCAGAGAAGTCTGGACGAAATGTTCAGGCTTGCAGAGTGATTCAATTTTCTCGACGCAAATTAAATCTGGATGATTCGTTTGCCGATTGGAAGGCATATAATATCATCATTGGAATGAGAAGTACAATCGAGGATTGTAATACCACAGAGGAATAGGGCTCAAAGGTTTCTTCCAATGCATACATTCGTATTTCCAAATCTCCGTCTTCCTGACTTTCTATCCACGCAACATTAGATTTCAGGACTTGGGGATTAGATTGGTCGACCTCATCATCAATTGTCAACTGCAATGTTCTATTCTCATCTATATCGTGAAGGAATACATCCCTAGCAGTTAGTAAATCATCGTCTTCAGCAGTTGGATCAAATCTAGGAATTTGAAGGAATGCAACATTTCCTTCTGAGATACTTGGTGAGGAAGAAGGCCAAACTGGATCTGAAAGCAATATTTGTGTCCCTGTCCTCAGATTAATTAGAATTGTTCGATTAACAGGACCGACATCGACAACGGCGACGATATAGTCATCTTCCATTACAATATCTACTATTGTGGAATTCGAATAATCTACGCGTTCTTCAAATAAATCCTCAAGAAATTCATCAATATCCTCATCAGTCGTATCTTCAATAACGATACTGGCAGTAAACTGAGTAGCAAGAGAAATGATTTCCAAAACTGGACCACTCTCAGTAGAGTTTGCAATAGCGATTTGGGAACCTGATGAGGCGGCAATACTGAATGGTCCTTCTAGTGAAGGATATTCTGTAATCACGCCTTCTCTATCTCGATAGACTAACTCATCGGAATAAACTACTGCAACAACAGCCTCTTGTTCGGCATTTTCAGCTAATAGAACATCGAGGATTGGATCGGAATTAGGATTATTTTCTTCTCTCAACCAATCCAGATTGAATGTCCTATATTCATAATTAAATGACCAAAATTCTAACTTTTGATTATCAAAGATAACTACTCCCTTTTCTGAAGCCGAAACTCTTGGAACAGAAGTCCACCCTTCTTCTCCAAGAATTATTGTAGAGATTGTTTCTGACTTCCTAGAATCAGAGTTCCAAGAGATAAAGTCCACTGTTCCGTTATCATTTTCTTGTACAGTAACTAACCAATCTCCTGAACCCGCGGTGTAAGTTGGAGTAACCCCATCAACAGGGAAATCTTGGTGAGTTGCATCCCAAAGGAGGACCACTCCTGTTCCAAGAAGGATTGCAACAATCACCGCCCCAGTTTGGGTTTTCGATGGCTCTCTGTAGGGGTCAATTTGTCTCTTTACAGATTGTTTTACATCCCCAAACCAAGATCTTGGATCTTTCATGAATCTGGCTAACCGCCGCGTAAAGAGACGTTCGTCTGCGAATCGCCAGACGGACTCATGAGTTCTTTCAGTTAGGCTGACGGCGATGGTTGCGACTAGAATGCCGCCAATTATGTCAACCACCCAATGGATTCCAAGATAAAGAATAGTAAATCCTGTTAGTAGGATGAATACCATAAGAGCGGTTCTAAATTTTGCCCAGCGACCATCTTCATCCCACTTCAGATACGTCAACCATACCGCAAATGGCAGGCCAATATGCAGACTAGGCATACCATTAGTGAAAGGGTCGATTCTAGTGAACCAATTGTGTATTTCTGGAGTCAAATCGTAGGCAATTGTTTCCATTGCTGGAATATGATCTCCGGTTACTCTAACGTTGAAAAATAAGTAGAACGGGATGGCCAAAACATAGACCCAAAACATCGATAATGAGACTCTGTCAGCCATATGACGATCATCGAAATAAATCGGGTAAACGAATGATGCAAAGGTTGCTGTCATGAACCCCATGACATAGAAATGAGTGAGACCAATTGACAGCAGTTCGTTTTGGAAAGCATCCTGAATCCACAGTACGATATCGCCCTCGATAGCGTAAACATATGGCGTCATATCGAGTTGAGTATTGGCCATCAAAATACGATCAAGTTGGTCGAGAAGATCCTTCCAAAGATAGACCGAGAATACCACAAACATGTGAGCCCAGTAACGTCGAAACATATCGACAAAGCCTTGGATTCTTATTTTGGCCCAAGGTGGCTTCATCAGGGGCATTAGGGCGACGGATAGCAGAATAGCACCCATCAACCAAGAAATGTAGATTCCAGAGCCACCCGCCATGCCGGTCTACACTCCCCTAAATCATCGAGGCAACCAATGTATCAAGAATCCACCCCTAAGGAAAAGGAGAGTAGAAACAACCCAAATTCGTCCGAATCTAAGAGATTCGGACGGTTGGGCCACTACTTCCCTCTAATTCGACCAAGACATTCTCAACCACCTCATCGAAGGCGGCGGCAGTAGAACCATCTGGTTCGGCAATAATGCGATGTACCCCATCGTCGCCTCCTCTGACTATACCTGGATCAAATGGTAGAGCACCAAGGAATGGAACTTCGAGTTCGACTGCTGCTGCCTCTCCTCCGCCCGACTTGAAAACGTCTAGGGTAACCGACCAATCTCCATTTTCATCAGTGGTGGTTTCAATAGCGGTTCCAGTAGGCCCCATAACGCTGATTTCTGAGTTAGGCTCAGCCTTGCCATGGATTGTGTAACCACTCATATTTTCCACAACTCCTAAACATGGCAACGAAATTGTTTTGGCGAAATTAATCGACTTTCGAGAATCCAGTAAAGCAACGTCTTGAGGTGTTGTGACGATTACTACTCCATCAATACCTGGAAGGCTCTGTGATACTGTAAGTGGTTCATCACTGGTACCTGGTGGGAAGTCGATGATTAGGGCGTCTAATTCTCCCCATGCAACATCTCCAATGAATTGTTGAATAGCTCCAAGTTTGATTGGTCCGCGCCAAATAACCGGCTTATCTGGATCTTCGATTAGGAAGGCCATGGAAATTACTTTCAGGCCATGAGGTCCAATTGCTGGGAAAATTTGGCCATCTTCTACATGTAATTCAGCATCATCAATACCAAGCATCTTCGGAACATTAGGGCCGGTGATGTCGATATCCATTAGACCGACCTTTTTGCCTTGTCGGGCTAAAGAAAGAGCCAGCCCAACCGACACTGTCGATTTGCCCACTCCGCCCTTACCAGATAGGACCATTACCTTGTGTTTGATCTCCTCGTCTAACTGAGTCATTCGCATCTTCCGGCGCATCTGAGCGTAAGCTTGCTCCATTTGCGCCTTCTGTTCTGGTGAGGCAGGTGCTTCCTCTGATGAGCCTTGTGAATCAGTCATTGGAAGACCTCCGCCGGGATGGTGAGAGATTGGCGAATCTGACATTGATTCTAGGGCGAGGTGAGGCCTACTTCAAGCCTGCGTGATGAAAATAAAACAAACTCAAGGGAAAAATCAGCCCTTTGGGCTGTAATCTATTGGTGTTTCCTTCAAGTAGGTTGGCTATTACAGAGGATATATGCGACTACTGTTTGTCTGTGTGGGGAATACCTGTCGAAGCCAAATGGCAGAAGCATTGGCTCGACATTTTGGTCATGAAGCAGCGTCGGCAGGAACACATCCAGGGATGAGTGTGGCTGCAAATTCACTAACAGTATTGGAGGAAATGGGAGTTAGCACCTCTGGTCTCAAACCAAAATCTGTTGATGGCATAGAAACTGAAGGCTGGGATATGATAATCAGCATGGGCTGTGGAGTTGAATGCCCAATGCTTCCCATCGCAGAGGATTGGGGGCTTGAGGATCCAGTTGGATTACCTATCGATGTCTATCGAAGTACACGAGATACAATCATTGAGAACCTACAGAGGCTTCCTGCTTAGACCACCGACGCTTAGAAAAGTGAGTCTTGATTCGACAACTTTGCACGAGTGTAGTGTAGTGGTTATCACCGGGCGTTGCCAACGCCTGAACCCGGGTTCAAATCCCGGCACTCGTACCAAGATATGCCGCTTCACTTACCACGTTGTTCGGCTATTTGTTGGTCGCTCCAACCGGCTTGTCTCAGCTCTTCATCAGTATACATTGCAATTGGACTTGGTGGGCTTACTTGGTGTGAATAATCCTGCGCAAATTGTTGAGCCTCTGGTTTCTTTCGGGATACAGAAACAAAAATTGCTCCACCAGCAATTAATCCGATGAATAACGCTACAACTAACATGCTCAATATCATATCACCGGTAGTCTGCCAAAGAGAAAAATTGGGGTACACATCTGAGTTATCACCTACGCCATCGCCATCTGTATCCTTCCACTCAGCGGTATTCAATGGGAAGGCATCAAATCCATCATCCCAACCATCTGAATCAGTATCACTCTTCAAGGGATCAGTACCGGCTGCAACTTCATCGAGGTCTGACAAACCATCTCCATCATCATCCAAATCGGCGTTGTTTCCAACACCGTCACCGTCTGAATCTAGATTCTCATTAGGGTCGTCAGGGAAAGCGTCCTCATCGTTGATAGTACCGTCTCCATCCCTATCTGGATCCATACCATCACAAAGGCCGTCACCATCAGAATCAGTTGGTTCAATCGAAGAATCATCCTTGTCACCATCACAGGTTTCCTCAGCAACATCCGACCAGCCATCTCCGTCGTCATCGGTATCTGCATTATTTCCTATTCCATCTCCATCTGTATCAAACCATTCTGAAGGATCGAGAGGAAATACGTCCACACTATCTGACCATTTGTCTCCATCGTCATCAGTATCTATGGCATCACAAAGTGAGTCACCATCGAAATCTTGTGGATAACTTAGTGCATCCAAAGGACCGGTCCCACATTCAACCTCCTTTGTATCGATCCAGCCGTCATTATCATCATCTGTGTCGGCGTTATTGCCAATACTATCCGAATCAGTATCTAACCACTCCGTAGGGTCCTTCGGGAAACTATCACGATCATCTTCCCAACCATCATTATCATCATCTGAGTCCAATACATCACATTCTCCATCAGTATCTGTATCCAGTGGTTGGGAGAATACGCTCATTGGGTCAGAACCACAATCTTGCTCATTAATATCAGAAAATCCATCATTGTCATCATCCAAGTCTGCATTATCTCCAATCTCATCATTATCGTTATCACTCCACTCAGTTGGATCTTCTGGAAAATCATCGATGGAATCGTCGTAACCGTCATTATCGTCATCTAGGTCTAAACCATTGCATAATCCATCGGAATCTACGTCTGAAGGATATGAGATAGAATCGAATTGGTCCGTGCCACATGATAATTCTTCCACATCATCCCAGCCGTCATTATCATCATCTGAATCGGCGTTATCACCTATTCCATCAGAATCGAAATCGCTGCACTCAGAAGCATCATCAGGGAATGCATCCTCTTCATCGGGACAGCCGTCTCCATCAGCATCAGGGAATCCTCCCGCTTGGTTATTCCACATTGTCATTGGAACCAAATCTGTAGCGTTTTCAGCATCATAATAGAATCCTGCCGTAACACCCCACTCAGTAAATAATAGCAAATCGACAAGTTCTCCACCATCAGAGACGTTTCTAACCTCAACTTGCAAAACAGAAAGTGTCGTTGGGGATGAACCTGAAGAATCTGCCTCATTGTATCCTTGAAACTCTATGGATAATTCTTGCATACCTTCAAACGAAGTATCTTCCATCCAATATTCTGAGCCAGAATCCTCAACTCGACTTCCATTGTCATTGAGATCTACCCAAGACCAATCTTCCCAATTTTCGGAACTAATTGTGAATATTGTACCAACAGTCATTGAAGAGGGTGTGCTACTTTCAGAAACTTCGATTGTGAAATTTTCCCAATATCTTCCTGCTTCATCATCAGCCAATGTTCCGTAATCAATGTAATAATCTTCGAAGTAAACAGATTCACTTTCATACCAATCATCTCCAATTGCCGAGTAAGTTGTTTCGTCGTAGGTCCAATCGCTATCGATAGAGATACCATAGACATCATTGTAGGCTGTAAAATGCATTCCTTGACGGGCATCTCTGACATTACATTGGCCGCTGAAGGTTCCTATTGAGCACGACTCATCAGCTTGAGTCCAATAACCCATATCGCTTCTTACGGAATGAATGACCACGCGGTCCCAAAATGGATCGTTCTCTATGTTTTCTTTGAAATATACAGAAAGTTGTTGGGCATCTAGTTTGACATAATCTCCATCCATTGGAGTGTAATCTAAGTCAACAGTAATCGAACGAGGCGTGATAGCCGAGGAATCTTCTTCAGATGATGCTGCGATTATTGGAGAGGCTAATGCGCTCAAAGCGATGGCAGATAGGATTACCGCCGAGGTTCTATTCACATCACTGGAGAGTATATGGTGAAATAAGGAGGTTCGCACGTCGTGTTTCTTACTCAAAATCAGCATTTCGCATTGTCACAACGATTGCGGTAGCACCTAAGGCGAGTAGCATTAGTAATCCAATAAGAACGAGAGTTGTTGAGTTTTCTGAAATCCAATTTGCACCTCCTCCTGTGGAAGATTTCTCATCAACCAATTCTATGGTATATGTTTGAGACTCTACTGGTGTAATTGATTGGAATATATCTGATGCACGAACTAGGAAATTCATCTCTCCTTCAGATAAACTAGAGCGGACGTCGATTTGCATCGAAAATATACCATCTCCTGCGACTCTGTCGCTATTCTGGCCATCATCAGCCAACAATAGCCATGTTTCAGATTTCCCAATTGGTGCAAGACGACCAATTTTCGCTTGAGCGGAGGATACTCCATCTGGATCTGCAATTGATACTTCAATCGTGTATGTTTTGTCACCCGATTTTGGAATCTCAATTATTGGGACCCATTCTCCTTCATCAAAGAACGAGACGTTGATAATTTCTGGTGCTTCGTTTAGCACCTGAACTACCGCGCCACCATCGATGAGTGCACTTGCACCTTGGTTATCTTCTACCTGAATTGGAATCGTCCGTAATCCTGGTGCTAGCGATTCCGGTAGGGTAAATTGGCCTACCCATCGATTAGTATTGGAGTCTAAAGTTAGTGGAGTCAAGTCTCCTCCAGCGCTTAGTAAATCGATTACTACTGATTCTACCCCATGCCCATCTTCCACCTTGAGACTTGCAGAAATAAATTCTCCTCGATATGCAAAATCAGGCGAATAAACACGCGATGTGACTCGAGGAGCAGCATTTGAAATTTCAACATAGGCGGTTGTTTGGACGTCTGTCCAGATATCATCCATCTTAATTGAAACAGATAAATTTCCAAACTCCAAACCGTCGTGATTTATCCTCGCTGTCCAAACCGAATCTTGAATTACCTCATCGCCGTTTAGACCTGAGTCTGAAAGAGTGATTGTTCCTAGGCCAAATTCACTTAGGTCTACCATCACGCCAACCACGTCGGTGTCGAAGTCCTCAATCACTGCCTCAAGGTGAGCCATACCACCTTCGGTGAAGAGGACACCTTCTCTAAATCTCAGACTTTGCAAGGCAGGAGGTGTATTTTCTGCGGCAGTTATTACTGATGGATACAGTACCCTCTCAAGCGTCTGATATTCGACGACTCTGACCACTTCAGACTCGCTACCATTATTGTCACCTATTGGTAAACCAATATCGATTATTCGATACACTTCGTGAATCATACCAGCGAGTAATCCCTCATTGATTACCGTTCCATAGGCAGTGAAATTGTCTAGGGATTCAGTATCTTGCCATTCAGCCAACTCTACTTCATGGCCATCGGCAATACCCATTCTAATGCCTATGATCTCTATCGTCTGTCCATTTCCGTCACGAGAAGTTGGGAAATTATCGCCTATTACATACTTGTCAGGTACAATACCGGTTTCTCTGAAACCCGTGATATTCATATCGCCATCATATTGAGGTCTCTGTGGCTCCAGAATTATCGGTGAATTTTCTGGGTATTCATTACTTGTAGTACCATTATCCTCGACATATAGGTAGCGAATCGTTCGATTTGCCCAATCTGTCTGTGGAACCGTGTATTCGTAGGTCAGATTGTGTTCAGCCTCGATTTCTTGTCCTATCGGACCGATTGGAGTACCGGAAATATTGAACCATACTTCATTTTCAATCACATCAACTTCAAATTCTTCTCCAGTAGCATTCTCTTGAATTAGGGATTTGTCTATCTGGCGAACATAACCGAATGAACCACTAGCATCACCTGAATATTGGCCGTCGACAACTATCCGATCTTGAACAACCTCGCCACCAACTACCTCGTAGTGAATGTCTGGAACGGTTCCATTAACTTGAACTTGAAATTGACTATCTTCAATAAGGAAGCCAAAGTCTCCAGAACCTTTGATTTTCAACGATTGTTCTTCACGGACTCCATCAAGCCATTTTTCTCTAGTTCGAAATTCATCCAATTCGATGGAGAATGCTTCGTCCTGGGTTTGGAGGCGAATGCTTAGATTTGCCTCAATTTGAGTATCTGATAAACGACGAATGCCACCTTCATCCCACGTTTCGATATAGAAAACTGACAATTCCCCATAGCCGCCTTGAGTGCTATTGTTTGAACCTCCGTTGTAAGAAATAGCTCCGGTCGCTTCCAAAGTTAGTCGTTCGGTCAGTATTCCATCTTCCCAATCTCTGAGTATGTATGCTTGGTATACATTGGCCTCTACATCGATTAGTGAGTCCTCTGAATCACTTACGAATTCTAGACTACCTGAGCCACGCATCTCAAATATTTGACGTGTAATATCAGTCCCATCATATGTTTCATTCATCCACACATTGTGTAAATCAAGAGTTAGATACATCTGGTCAGTTCCCGTGTCTAAATCGAGTACTAAAGAGCCGTTTCCTAATTCACTAGAACTCAAACTTTCACCAGTTCGCTTTTGCCAACCCCGTCCTTCGAAATATAGGCTTGAACCTCCATCTGCGTCATTCTGTAACTCCCAGGTGGTTTCACGGGTGATTTCATGGTCAGCAGAGGGTTGGTTCCAAATTGTCATATCCATTGATCGGGAACAGGTAGTTTCGGTAGAACTGACTTCGATTATTACCTCATCTAGGAACTCCGGCTCATCAGGTAACACAACATCGATTTCTCCACCCGCTACCACGTAGTTTGAATCAGCCTCAGTAGCGATTATTTGCCCATTTCTGATATGTTGAACATCAATGGTTACACCACTTGGTGAAGTTCCATTTTGGAAAGCTGGCTCAAAGGTGGTTTTGTAACGATGAATCACTATTTCTTGCCATGTTCCGTTTTCATCCATTGCCCAATCATAGTCCCAATCTACTAGGATTTCACAGGATGGAGCGGGCTCGGCTTCGTCGGCTACCGCAATGCCAGCCAACGGTGCAAGGAGCAATAGTGTCAGCAACAAGGCACTCTGGAATCGGTTGTGCACGCTCATACCCTTCAGTGATATTGTTTGTACATTTGCCCGTCACGATTGGACTAATCGAATTAGAAAAGGGGCTCTTCCCAGTCGTCTTCTTCGTCTTCGTCGGTCATCCTCTCTTTCCAAAGAGAGGTTGGCACATCATCGTAAATCCCTGCGTAGGGGTCCTCATCTTCCTTGTTTTCAGCCTCTGTCATCGCTCTTCTTGCAAATTCCCTAGCATCTGCTTTGAATTTCCAATAGTGAATTCTCCACTCCCGACCGTCCCAAAGAGTGGTTTCCTCGGATTCCGTTGTAAGCAATTCATAGTCTTGCAATTGGTAGAAGAGGTTACGATCAGTGGGTTCTAGGGCGTTATCAATAATACGATTTGAGAACCCGAAGAAACCTAATGCGTGTTCAGCAATCGATTCGGCAACGATTACCTCCATATCTGAGTCAACTTTACGACGGATAGCCTGAGTTAACTCTGCTAGCGTCATACCCATCGCATCCCCCTCCTGTGGTAGAATATGGAAGCCCGTTCTTTATCAACAATCGCACATCGAGTCCACGAATCCTATGGCTTCGACCCGAAGTGGTTAATCGAATAATGACTCGGCACAACCCATGAACGAGGAGGCTAACCCTACCTTCCTCGGGCTTTCAGAGTCTGAGAAAGGGCCTTGGGATGTGGTAATTCTTCCTATTCCATTCGAGATGACAACAAGTTGGGGAGAAGGGACTGAACATGGACCCTCAGCTGCAATTGAGGCTAGTTCTCAGGTCGAATTATACGACCCTTTGCTCGAAGAAGAATTACCTTGTGGGCTTGCATTTCACACCGCTTCGGCTTGGAGTTCTGAGGCAGGGACTCTAAGAGAACAATTAGATTCTATTCGTGACTATCTTTTTCCATGGTTTAATGCAGAGCAATTTCCGGTTATTTTGGGTGGAGAGCATGGGCTTCTACCACCGGTTGTGGAAGCTTTACGAAATCACCCCTCTATCACTGGTGATTTGTCGAAACTAACCATAGTTCAGGTCGATGCTCATGCCGATTTGCGAGATTCGCTGAATGGTGAGAGATTCAGTCATGGTACCGCTGCAAGACGATCTTTGGATTACGGAATCGGCGGCCTTTTGCAAATTGGAATACGTGCATATTCACTTGATGAAGCAAAGTTCGTGGAAACTGAAAATCGAGTTGAGACCTTTTATGCTCAAGAACTCTTCAGCCCATCTGCTGGAAATACGGCTTGGAACAATCTAATTCATCGGATTAGCCAGTTAAGCGGTCCTGTTTGGTTGACTTTTGATATCGATGGACTAGATGGTTCATTGGTCCCCGATACAGGCACCCCAGTTCCCGGCGGTTTGACTCATTGGGGTGCGGTGGAAATCATCCAAGAGATATTTTCCAGCGAGGCTGAGATTATCGGGGCCGATGTCAATGAAATCGCCCCCGGTGATGATCGTTTAACGCAGTTTAACGCTGCATTAATCGCAACGAAGATTCTTGCCGCGCACATCGCTAATCGAGATTGATTCGACTTTTGTACACAAATCGTACGAATGATTGTAGGTAAGAACCTCTACAGCGGCGTATGCGCCGCTGGCTAACGGCATTGGTAGTAGCATCAATGCTCGCTGTCTCTACTTCGCCTGTAGCTACCGCGCAGATTGGGCAACCAGATATTATCCAAGAGCATTGGTATCATTCCTATGCAACTCTAACCTTAGACCTAAACGAATGGGCGGATGACTATCCTGAAATCGTCGAGATGTTCAGCATAGGGAAGACTGAACTGGGAAGAGAAATTTGGATGTTGCAAATTTCGGATTGGAGTCAAGAAACCAAACCAGATGGAAGCGAAAAAGACGTTGTTTACATCGATGGAGGGCATCATGGAAATGAACATCTTGGGACCGAACTTGCTTTCCTAGTTGCTGAGTATTACATCGAGGGTTGGGCAGATGGAGAACAAGACGCGATTGATGTATTATCGACCACTGAATTACATATTCTGATTATGCTAAACGCAGATGGTAATGACCACGACACAAGATGGAATATCAACCAAGTTGATTTAAACAGAAATTACGATCACTACTGGAATACCTGCCCGACTACCCAACCTGGAAGTAGTGCCTTCAGTGAATCTGAAACTCTTGCAAATTCGATTTATATGAACGAAGTTGTGCCACATGCTGACCTGTACATCACCATGCATACAGGTGTTTGGATCATGCTTTATCCATGGGGTAAGTGGCCTGAACAGCCGTCAGACTGGGAGATGTTCCATTACATCAAGGATGAAGTGAATTCCAATATTTCAGACATACCTATTCGTAACGCTAACCAGGGACTATACCCCAATTGTGGAACCAGTCGTGATTACGGATATGGAGTGATGGGTTATCCAACCTTCACATTTGAGACCGACGATGAGCAATTTCTCCTTGGAACCATAGAGCCATTATCCCAAAGACTCGACGAGGAACTGGATGTTATGAAATATCTAATCAAGAATGTCTGGTATTGGCGTGCTCGACTGATCGTGGAAAGCATCGAAATAAATGGTAATCAAATCGATACTCATGTGGTAAATCTTGGAAGAGCGAGTACATCGAATGCCACCTTACATTATTCTGATTCAAGTGGAGAATTACTTTGGCATTCAGCCCTATTTGGAGTAAATGCCACGAATCAAACCAAGGTCACCTTAGATAGTGGGAATCTAACCCTTATCGAAGATGGCACCTGGAGTATACATTACCAAAAAAGAGTAATCGATGCTTCTCAATGGGTGGAAGAACATATTGACGATTCTATAGTAGAAATTTCTGAGGAAAAAGAAGGATTCTTACCCGCGCCTTCAATGTTTATTCATCTATTTTCAATACTCATGGCGGCTTTTGCAGGAAGAAGAAAAAATATCGATTTTAATTAGAAAATTAGAAAATACTTTGAAAGAATGTCTTGAAATTAAGAATTTCTTTAGATATTCTTTGTATATTGGAACTTTTTCGCATAATCTATGAAGGCAAGTTGCGCTAATTTTGACCGGACTGGAGATATCATGATTATTCCCGTATTCAAGGGTCTAGACAAGGCTCCGAACAATACTACGGTTGGCCTTGGCCGCGGACCGAGTATTGCTGTCAAGGCCGCAGCAGCGAGTGATGCAATTTCAGGTAAGGCAGGAGAATCGCTGAATGTTTGGACCAAGGGTTGCACTGTAATTTTCATCGGTGTCGGTAAGAAAGAAAACCTCACTCACAAAGTTGCCCGAGATACTGCTGCGAAGTGCCTTGCAGGTCTATCTAAGGACCTTGGTACTGAAGTCGTGATCCGCTTTACATCGGGATGGTCCACAGAAAACATGACCGCTTTCGCTGAAGGAATGATGCTACGAGATTATGAGTTTGATAAATATCAGAAAAAGGACGAAGAAAAGAATCACGATGGTTGGACATTAGAATGTCAAGCACACGAACGCCATCTCGAAGCTCTGAGTGAGTCTATCGAGAATGCGAGCCTTGTGACGACAGGTGTTCACCTAAGTCGTGACCTAGCAAATGAGCCAGCAAACCGACTGTATCCTGAGGAATTTGGTCGCCGAGCTCTCGAATGGGCTGAAGGCAAGGATAATGTCGAGGTTGAAGTATGGGATTATGCACGACTACAGAAAGAAGGTATGCATGGTGTTATCGCTGTCGGAAAAGGTAGCATTCGCAAACCCTGTATGGTTTTCTTCCGATTAAATCCAAACGTACAGACTGGCGAGCAAGTACCTTGTATAGTCGGAAAAGGAATCACTTTTGACACAGGTGGAATTTCGATAAAACCTAGTCAAGGCATGTGGGACATGAAGTACGATATGCACGGCTCAGCAACCGTTTTCGGACTATTCCAAGCACTTTGGGCTACTGGGTACAAAGGGCGGGTAAATGGAATAACCTGCATGGCTGAAAATATGCCAAGCGCAGAAGCCTACAGACCAGGAGATGTAATCGACACTTACTCCGGAAAGACGATTGAAATTTTCAGCACTGATGCAGAGGGTCGAAATGTGCTATCTGATGGATTGTGGAAAGCAGCAGAGCTAGACCCCTCATACATCGTCGATCTTGCCACTTTGACAGGGGCTTGTGTTGTTGCATTAGGCCAAGAGGCATCTGGACTTTGGTCCAATGATGATAAGTTGAGAGAAAGTATTCATCAAGCTGGTAATTCAGTAGACGAATTGGCTTGGCCAATGCCATTACTGCCTGCTTTTGAAAAGGAAATGACAAATTCCAAGTTTGCAGATGTCAGGAATGGTGGAAAGGGCCGCTATGGTGGAGCAAATACAGCTGCTGCCTTCCTAAAGCAATTCATCCAAGAGCGAGAGGATGATAATGGGCATAAATCAGCAATTCCATGGGCTCATCTAGACATCGCTGGAACTGCTTGGAATGTAGATACCAACGCATGTGTGGCACACGGTGGAACGGGTGTTCACGTACGAACCTTGCATCGCTTGATTACGCAGGGATGAATCACTCGTCGCCATCGTCGCTATCGACTACTTCGAAATCTGCTTCGACGACATCATCGCTATCCGCTGCCGCTTCATTTGCGGCCTGTTGCTCGGCCATTTCCGCAGCAGCAGCCTCGTAGAGTTTGGTTGAGACACCGTGCATGACTTCTTCCAATTCAGCCATCTTTGCTTGTATTGCAGCCTCATCAAGTTCCTCAAAATCAATAGGTTGACCTTCGTTCATAATGAGGCCTTCAAGTTCATCCAACTTCTCGTTTACTGGAGCCTTGTCATCATCAGACAACTTCTCACCTGAATCTTCCATCATCTTTCGAGTCTGGTAAACGATACTATCAGCTTGGTTTCGTAGATCTACTCTAGCCTTACGGCGCTTGTCTTCCTCTGCAAACTCCTCGGCTTCGGATATCTTTGATTGAATCTCATCTTCTGAAAGAGAAGTTTGACTTTCTATCTTAATCGATTGTTCAGTTCCTGTTCCGAGATCCTTTGCCGATACATTCACGATTCCGTTTGCGTCTATATCGAAGGTAACTTCAATCTGTGGAATTCCACGTGGAGCAGGTGGGATTCCCATGAGATGAAATCTTCCCAGCGTTGTATTGTCTTTAGAGAATTCACGCTCGCCTTGTAATACATGAACCTCAACAGCTGGTTGGTTATCCGAGGCGGTAGAGAATACCTCCGAACGACGACTTGGAATCGTGGTGTTGCGCTCGATCATCATCGTAGTCACGCCACCTAAGGTCTCGATTCCAAGAGTTAGTGGAGTAACATCGAGAAGTAGCACATCGGTTACTCCTTCATCACCAACGATAATTCCAGCCTGAAGAGCGGCTCCAACAGCAACCGCCTCATCGGGGTTGATACCTTTGAATGGAGCTTTTCCAACTTCGTGTTCAATCGCCGTCTGTACTGCAGGAACACGTGTTGAGCCTCCAACTAAGATGACCTTGTCGACCTCTCCCTTAGATACTCCTGCGTCCTTCATTGCTTGACGGGTAGGGGCCATTGTTCGCTCGATTAGATCGACGATTAATTCCTCGAATTTTGATCTAGATAGCGATAGATCAAGATGTTCTGGCTGTCCGTCGCGCATGGTGATAAACGGCAGATTAATCTGAGTTGTTCCGGTTCCAGATAACTCAATCTTTGCCTTCTCAGCAGCCTCTCGTAGACGACTCATGGCTTGCATATCACCTGACAGATCAATTCCCGTATTCTTCTTGAATTCGGATAGAATCCATTCAATTACGACATCGTCGAAATCGTCGCCACCCAATCGATTGTCTCCACTAGTTGCCTTTACTTCGATTTGGGGTTGATCGTCTACTAGGTAAATTTCTAGAATTGAGACATCGAAGGTACCACCACCGAGGTCGTATACCAAAATCGTCTGATCGTCGTCCTTGTCGACACCATAAGCCAATGCAGCTGCAGTAGGCTCGTTGATTATACGTAGTACTTCTAAACCAGCGATTCTACCTGCGTCTCGAGTTGCCTTTCTTTGTGCATCGCTAAAGTATGCTGGACAGGTAATAACAGCCTGTGTTACATCTTGTCCGAGGTATGCCTCAGCATCGGCCTTCAGCTTCTGTAGCACGTATGCTGAGATTTCTTGGGGAGTAAACTCATCGTCGCCAATTTTTTGCTTCCAATCAGTACCCATTTCCCTCTTCACAGACATGATTGTACGTTCTGGGTTAGTTACCGCTTGTCTCTTTGCGGTAATTCCAACAAGGCGGTCTCCATCTTTAGTGAAGGCTACCACCGAGGGAGTAGTTCTACTTCCTTCTGAATTAGGTATTACTGTAGCCTTACCACCTTCTAGAGTAGCAACGCAACTATTCGTCGTTCCAAGGTCTATTCCAATTACTGCTTTACTCATTTCATTCACTCCATTGAGAATTCACTCACTTTCGTCAGCTGTTGTGGCCTCCGAATTGATGTCGAATTTAACATCAAGAATTCCATTGTTTAGGTCCCATTCGACAATATTGTCTGCCGAATGAGGAAGGGTATAGCGCTTCAAAGGGCGCATTTGTGTAGTCTTCATCAGCTGTAGTATCTCACCGCCACTGGTAAGGTTAAGCTCAATCTCTTCTTGTTGTAGATCGGTGAATCTGGAGATATCTACTGTTATGCACATTCTATCTTCATGAATGAATACATCTTCCAATGGCAGATCATTATCCGGTTCTTCGGTTACTTCTTCCTCGACCTCAATTTCAGGTACTTCGGCAGGTGTATTACCTTCAAATTGAACTTTGATTCCCATATTTCGGAACATCTCGCCCATTCCACCTGGGCCGTTTAGCATGGATTCCATCTGCTTTCGGAACTCTTCAGGATCTACATCGGTTCCCATTTTTATCTCAGTCGAAGCCATACGATCTGGATCAAGGCCCATCTCCTCAAATTGATCTCGGACCTGTCGCATCATATTTTGAAGCAATTCGACATCGATTGGCATGCCCATGTCAGCGAACATTTTGGCCATCTGTTCGAGCATTCTCTCCTCGAATTCGTCTCTTTCCGGTGTGCTCATGATACCACTACTCAACTTGAGGTTGTATAGTCCGAGTATTCTGCCATATTTGAATCAAACGGTGACTAGGGCACTCGCGCACGAGGGTACGGGATGCACGCGCGGGGCGTGAGCGAGTTCCTATATCGGCAACATCGCATTGAAAACGGTCCTTTGATTCGCTATCCACATGGTCGAGTCGGAGCAGGATGTTGCCTTGGAGGATACCGACCGTATAGAGGGGCGCTCTGCGTTGGTAAACAACACCAATGCCGCCATAGCACTTGCAGGCGCTGTTAGGTCGACTTTAGGCCCTAGAGGCTCGGATAAGATGCTAGTTGATGAGAATGGCGAGATTGTCGTCACCAATGATGGAGTTACTGTTCTTGAGACTGCAAAGGTTGAGCATCCTACTGCTAATCTTCTCATCGCTACTAGTTCAGCTCAAGATAGAATTGCTAGGGATGGGACTACAACTTCCGTCCTCCTAACGGCAGAACTATTGCGTAATGCGCTGGAACTATCCAGAATAGGAGTTCATCCGACAATAATAATGAATGGATATCGTATTGCGGTGGAAGAGTCGCTTTCTCAATTAGAAGAAATTTCTAGAGTGGCCTCAGATGATGATCTGATTGCAACAACAGCGACAACTATGGCTGGCAAGATCGATACTGTCTTGGCTAAGAAAATGACTGTTTTAGCGCTTGAAGCTGCTCGTGCATTAGAAAATGAAGAGGGTGGTGATGACCTTGAGAGGATCCGTGTTAAGCGCCTACAAATGACTGGTGGTGGCGCTGCAGAATCTGAAATCATTCACGGCTTAATGCTAAAGAAACAACGACTTGATTTTACCACAGACAGTCATTCTGATGGAGGTAAAATCGCCATTATCGATGGAGGATTTGAAAATCGAGAATTAGAGTTGGATGCTCAAATTGAGATTCGAAACACTGGTGTGCTTTCGGGTTTCCAAGAGAGGAAGAGAGCAAAATTAGCCGAACAGGTAACCTGCCTTTCTTCACTGGGAATTGACCTACTTTGCGTCCGAGACGGGATAGCCGACGAGGCTGTCCCCTTGTTGAAAGCTGCTGGAATAACCGCCTATCGTAGGTTTGAAAGAGAAGACTTGGAACGATTATCGATTCTTACTGGAGCGAAGATGGTTCGAGACGCGAATAGGATGTCTGCTGGGGATGTAGGAACTTACACCAAGCGTGCAGCGGAAAAGATAGACGATGCCTGGCATGTACGAATCGATGGTGAAGGTCGTGCTATGACTGCTCTTCTACGTGGAACCACATCTACAATGCGCGAAGAGGTTAGCAGAACATTCGACGATGCTCTTGGTGTAGCATTCAGATTGGTTCGTGAGTCGAAGATACTTCCCGGCGGAGGAGGGACTCAAACTCATTTAGCACGTCACCTACGTTCCTATGCTACAACTCAGAAAGGGAGAGAGCAATTGGCAATTGAGGGCTTTGCAGACGCTCTAGAAGTAATCCCCCGTGTCCTAGCAGAGAATGCAGGACTAGATCCAATCGATGAGATATTGGCTCTATCAGCGGCACAAGTAGAAAATGGCTCATGGTACGGACTTGATGCGATGAGTGGAGAGAAGGCAGATATGGGAGAATTAGGAATTCATGACCCTCTTTTCGTTGCTCGACAAGCCTTGACAGGCGCAACTGAAGCGGCAATTACCGTCTTGAGGATCGATGATGTCCTATGGGCAAATGTTGAGCCAAGTACTCCTGATTGGTCGAATCAGATTGATGAGGATTGAAGCCCGGAAATCATTGCATCACAAAGTGCTTCCAAATCATACTCAGCATTCCATCCCCAATCTTGCTGGGCAGCAGAGTCGTCAACCGAATCAGGCCAAGAGTCAGCATACTCCTGCCTTACGTCGGGCTTGAAATCACAAGTGAATCCGGGCACTCTAGCTGCAACCGCATCTGCGATTTCAGCGGCCGTAAATGAGCAACCTGAGAGGTTGTAGCCTCCGCGTGAATCGCCAATTGATTCGACTGGGGCATCCATCAGAGCGATGGTTGCGCGTATTGCATCTTCCATGTACATCATTGGAAGGCGAGTGTCTGCACGAACAAAGCAATCGTAGTGCCCGCTTTCAAGTGCGGCATGAAAGATATCTACTGCATAATCCGTAGTACCTCCACCTGCAGGAGCCTTGTATGAAATTAAACCCGGATATCTGATTCCTCGGACATCAACTCCATATTGCTTCCAGTAATTCATTGCCAAACGCTCTCCGGTTACCTTGGTTTTACCATACATGGTTGTAGGATTAAGTGGGCCAACCTGAGGAGCGTGCTTTGGAGCATCGGGGCCAAAAACAGCAATTGATGATGGAGCATAAACTCTCAACCCGTGTTTACGAGCAGCTTCCAAAACCGTAATTGTGCCACCAACATTGATTCTTTCACACAACTCGGGATTTTTCTCTCCGGTTGCACTTAGAATCGCAGCCAAGTGATATACTGTTCCAATCGATTCCTCAACCACTACCTCATCGAAGGCATCAGCATCAATTACACTAAGATTTCTGTAGGGTCCTCCAACAACACACGGATGATCAGGGATATCTCGAACGTCGCTAGCGACGACTGTATCTGCGCCGTAGCGAGTGCGTAGTGCTTCGACCAGTTCAGTTCCAATTTGGCCGAGTGCTCCGGTGACCAAAATCCGTGAGTCTGTCGCATCGGCCATGACCCTTCGGAGGTAAGACGACTCTTAGACTTGCGAGACGAGCGTTAGAGCGTGAAATTTTGCAATCTACGAGCCAATGTTGATATGCGAGACATGTCGGCTTCAAACCCCGTTGATTGCATGAAGTATGTCGTAGTCACGGGCGGGGTCCTATCTGGACTGGGTAAAGGAATCACAGCTTCGAGCATAGGAGTTTTACTGAAATCCGCTGGACTGAGGCTCACTTCGGTAAAGATTGACCCCTATCTGAATAGCGATGCTGGAACCATGTCGCCATTCGAACACGGAGAAGTCTTCGTACTCGATGATGGTGGAGAAGTAGACCTTGACCTTGGGAACTACGAAAGATTCCTCGATGTTGCTCTAACTCGTGAGAATAATATCACTACAGGTAAGGTCTATGCAAATGTAATTGAGAAGGAACGCAGAGGTGATTATCTTGGAAAGACTGTGCAGGTTGTACCTCACATAACCAATGAAATCCAAGACTGGATTGAGCGTGTTGCACACGTCAGTGCAGATGGCTCGGGAGAAACTCCAGATGCTTGTGTCATTGAATTGGGAGGAACCGTTGGAGATATCGAAAGTGCTCCATTCGTTGAAGCGCTGAGACAATTCCAATTTAGAGTAGGTCAAGAGAATGTTTGCTTCGTTCATGTCAGCCTTGTTCCGGTGATGGGACCTGTTGGCGAGCAGAAGACTAAACCGACTCAACACACTGTGAAAGAATTACGAGGACTAGGGATAATTCCAGATATACTTGTTTGTCGTTCAGAGAAACCACTAGAAGAAGAAACTAGAGCAAAGTTGGCGGCATTCTGTCACGTTGGAACAGACGCAGTTGTTTCGGCACACGATGTTTCGAATCTCTATCAAATTCCAATTTCACTTTACGAACAATCGGTTTTGAATAAGGTCTCAAACCACCTTGGATTTGAGGTTCCTGATTCTTTGCCAATGCTTGATGATTGGAAACACATGGCAGACAAAGTCGACCGATTGGAAGAGCAGGTACACATCGCAATGGTAGGCAAATATACTGGTCTTTCTGATTCTTACCTCTCTGTTATCAAGGCCTTACAGCATAGTGCATTTGCTGTTGATAGAAAATTGGTAATTGACTGGATTGAGTCTACCGATCTAGACCCACACAATGTCACTGAAAAGCACGATGAAGCCTGGGAATTACTTCGCGCGGCGGATGGGATTCTAGTTCCAGGTGGATTTGGTAATCGAGGAGTAGAAGGGAAAATCGCCGCAGCAAATTATGCTCGAGTAAACAACGTGCCTTACCTAGGGGTTTGTCTAGGCCTGCAAATTGCAACAATCGAGTTCTGTCGCAATGTCTTGGGTCTAGAAAATGCAAACTCAACTGAGTTTGATGAGAATACACCTAATCCTGCAGTGGTATTCATGCCCGAAATTTCCAAGACCCACATGGGTGGGACAATGAGACTTGGAACAAAACCTACTCCATTCCTAGTCGATGATTGCAAAATGAGGCGTTTGTACGGGGGTGCTGATCATGTCGATGAAAGACATCGACATCGCTACGAAGTCAATCCTGATTTGATAGAGAGAATAGAAGCCGAAGGTTTGGTTTATGTTGGTAAAGATGAGACCGGACAGCGCTGTGAAATTATGGAATTAGAAAATCATCCGTATTACGTAGGAACTCAATATCACCCCGAATTCAAGTCCAGACCGAATCGACCAAGTCCGCCTTTCTTGGGTCTGCTTAAGGCTGCTGTTGGACAAGAAATATGATTTCTTAAACGGGCGATTAGATGTGGGAACAAATCGTTGACCTAGCTCACAACGAAATTGTAGCCTATGCTGGAATGATACTGATTCTAAGCGCTTTTTTCTTGGAAACTAGAGATATTTTGAACAGCAAAGAATGGCCATATCTAGTTCTCATGGCGCTAGGATCTGGGCTCCTCGCAGTAAGGGCATATCTGATTGATGAGTGGGCATTCTTCATTCTCGAAGTTGCCTGGTTTGCGGCTGCAGCGTTGGGATTGTGGTCCATTACCAAAGTAATTCGAGATTAATCATTCTTGGTACCTAATACTTATTCCACGGAAGCAATTAATCCAAAACATACCATTCTCTCGATGAATCTACATGGGAGCATTGGAGTGGTTTTTACTCGATATACTGAGCTTCATGTTATTGGCTGCTCTGTATGTTTCTCTAAAGCCGAAGGATTGGGATAAAGACAAAGAAAATCAGTTCATCAAAAAAATAGGAATTATCTTGTTGTTTGCTAGCGGTATTATTCTGGTTTTTTCGGATATTCCTTCCCTTATTTTGGAAACTATTGATTGGATTTTTGGCTCATCATTCTAACTATTTTTTCATGACATAAACACCTATGATGATTCCAAGAAAAGCTAATTCTAATCTTTCATGTGTACTTGGCCAATAAAGAAAATCTAACCAAAATTCATCGATACCCCATTCCATTCTTTCCTTTCCGAAGTCAGAAAATCTAGAGAACAGATTCATGATTGAAATTGCGATAATAAATCCTCCACAAACTAGTTTCCAAGAAGTTGATTTGATCAGTCCGGTAAAGTGCAATCCTGAGATTAACAATATCGAAATGATTGTTGTAGAATACAAAATCCAACTTAGTACATCACTCATGTCGCCGCCGTATTCGAAATAATCGATAATGTACCTAAATTCCCCAAAAGCAACGAATATTGCAGGAATCAGTAGAACTAGACAAATTATTCCAAAGAGAATTTCGA
Source organism: Candidatus Thalassarchaeum sp. (assembly GCA_022451235.1). GTDB lineage: Archaea > Thermoplasmatota > Poseidoniia > Poseidoniales > Thalassarchaeaceae > MGIIb-O1. The sequence goes on from JAKUOA010000007.1 coordinate 60,797, forward strand.
ATGGAGATTGCGAATTATCTGGAGGATTTCCAGATTGATTTTCGAACGAGAAGCCTTCAACAGAAGTTTCGAGCATGTTACTTCGTTCGCTCATTCAAAAATGAAACTTTTTCCGGAAATTCAAAAAAAAAGGCGAATCAAAGGGTAGGGAAGATGATGCACGCATCAAGTAGGAGTTTCACCTGCCCCTTGGTTATACAATTGTCATTCAATCTGTGTTGTATGAGAATAAATAAACAAGGCCCCATCCACCGTATCACATGTGCCCTAGGAATAGTGACGGGGACCATGAGTCAATTTCCAAAAATAACTGGATTGGGCCAGATGGGACTGAGAGTGGTCCAGATGTCCCTGAAGATTGGTATTTGACGTATGATGGACCTGCACCAGTCGTAGAGGAGATTTACGATGAAAACTATGCCGTAGATAGGGGAAATGGTACTATTCCTATTGATTTTTACATCAAAACATGGGGCGTTCCAGAGGGTTTTGGAAAAACAGACCATGAGAAAAAATGGTCTATGGATCAGACTTGGTGGAAGGGTCAGGAATCAGGCCTGGGAGACGACGACAAAGCCGTTCCTTCGAAACTTGACAAGGATTTCGCAACAGAACCCATCTCGGTAATAGGCTTCATCGCTTTGTCCTTTTTTACAGCATTACCAGCGGTTTTATTCGGAGGAATTGGGGTGTACGTAATGCTCTTCTCGATAATCAATCCATATCACGAAGACGGGGGAATATTCGGATTTGTATGTTTTGGAATCCCCTTCTCATTAGCTGGATTGGTCTGCCTCTTAATATGGTTGGCCGGCATAATCAAAGAACGTCTGCGCGTGTATCACAGCAGGGATCAACTGGTCTTCCAGGCTACGATTCTCGGGCTCGGGCTCCCTCCGCTTAGGGGGCTTAGTTTACTCTCCGAGAAGAGGCGCCTCTCAGAAGCAGTTTACCTCGAGACCGATAGAGATGGCGATGATTGGAGCGATGCAATGGTCCACGGCCGCTCGAGCGAGGGGGTGGAGTGGGAGCTTGATATCTGTGGTGTGGTTAGCGAATTGGCGGAACCCGAGAATCCATACAACCCACCCTACGAAAAAAAGGCGAGAGAGATAGCGGAAGCAATTGGCATTGAGTTCCGAATAGTCCAAGACTCAGACGTGGGAGACAAGCCTGAACCTATCCCTTTTGGCCAAGATCGGGAATTCATATCGGATGCCTGGGGAGCAGTGTCCGGGACCATTGCCGTATTATTCGCCTCCAGCTTCTGTGTTGCTTTTCTACCTCCAATAGTAGATTCGGTTGTTAATCTTACGAATTTGTTAACTGGAGAGCTGGAGCTGGAAGCGCAGCAATTGGCAAGTTTGTTATTTCCAATGTCATTCCTTTTGGTTCCCCTGATCGCGCTTGGCTGGCTTTTCAAAAAATTCTCCGTCTATCGTCTGCGTGTACAGCACAGCACCGACCTATTGATTTTTGATAGCACGTTTCGGGGGCGCAGTTGGAGAGTCAAGGAGAGGCGCCTGTCGGAATCACTCTACCTGAGATACCACAAATGGACGGAAGACCACACCGACTCGGATGGGAACAGCACCACCACAACGCATTACGAATGCGAAATCCACGGACACTCCGATGAAGAGGGTGAATGGAAATTGGACATCACGAGCATGGTGGAAACATTCGACGGTTCCAAAGAAATGGCACGAGAAATAGCGAGAGCAATTGGTATTGAGTTCCGAAGAGAGTGACTTACACTCCAACGTGAGTACCAACATATCATCGAGTCATAGGATACCCTATGATTCAATCAACTGATACAGGTAGAACTCTAGTCGTACGATATCCCTGTAATACTTTCATGTAGCGCTTTCCAGCGAATTCCGCATCCAGGTCTGAATCGCCAGTTTCTATTCTTAGTCTACGCACTGTTAGCAGCTTGGCCGGAGTGCATATTCCAAGAACGGAATCAATTCCTGCAGTTCTCAAAACCTCGGGAGAGAGTTGTAAATTCCCTCTACCAATTAGGAAGCCTTGTCCGCCCATTGGAGAAAGTAAAATGGTAACCTCACCTTCGTGTTCAGAAAGCAATTTGAGTAAATCTGATTCATTCAAATCTGTTCCAATTTGCTTACTACCAATACTCGCGTCTATGCCAAGAACGGTAGGATTCATTCCCACCATTTCTCCTATTGTTCGAAGTGTTCCACCTGAACCCCAGATTATTAGGTGGTTGTCGACCATGAGAATTTCGCGAATATGGTCTGCTAAACCTTCAACAATTTCTTCTTCACCAGAAGCTTCCACACGTTGCTTGGTTCCTTGCATCCATCGAGGGCTTGCTGGAGTCATCGCTTCGGCGTACATTCTTACAACCCAACGTCCCTCACGGTAGATTTCCTCATCGAGATCTAGGACTTCGGTATTTGCAACCAATAACTCTCCATCTAGCCAAGCTGAGAGTACTTCGGCTGCAGCCTTTGGTGAGGCAGCAAAACAGCCAGAATGCATCTTTACTCCACAAGGAACTCCAATCAGAGGTAAGTTACCGCGACCTGCTTTTTCTAAGGCGGCTACTATATCTCGAGTGGTTCCATCTCCTCCACCATAGACCAGTAAATCGATTTCAGCGTCAAGCAAGGTCTGAACTAACCCTGCAGTATCTTCAGCGGAAGTTAATCCAGAAGACTGATGGATAGTGGATATAATTCCAATTTCTGAGCCAATCCATTCCGAACCCATTCGACCTTCGCTTGTTACCCACTGCAAATCTGAGGTGTCTTTTCTTAACCTTGTAAAATGTGCTAGAGTATCCCTGACTCTAGGCCCTGCTCTATCCTCTGCACCCTGTGAACGGGCATATTCTGCTTGTCCATCTGAGCCCTTCAGACCCAATCGGCCTCCAAGCCCTGCATCAGGGTTGACAAGTAGCCCAATGCGGGTCATACCTCGCGCAGCAGGCACGCGTTAATATCTCCACAGTCTTACCAATTAGCGAAATGCGCATCGTTGTGGCACTAGGTGGTAATGCTCTACTTAGGCGAGGGCAACCAATGACGGCTGAAAATCAAAGAGAGAATGTTCGAATTGCCGCGAAAGCTCTCGCGCCGATTACAGAAGGAAATCAATTGGTAATCAGCCATGGAAATGGACCACAAGTTGGACTTCTTGCACTACAATCTGCCGCCTACGAAGAAGTTGAGGCGTACCCTCTCGATGTGCTTGGTGCACAGACTGAGGGGATGATTGGTTACATGATTGAGCAAGAGCTCGGAAACCTGCTTCCAATCGAAGTACCATTTGCTACAATCCTTACAATGGTTGAAGTTGATCCAGAAGACCCAGCCTTCGAAAATCCAACAAAACCAATCGGACCTATCTACAACCATGAAGATGCTAAACTTCTCGAGACTGAGAAGGGATGGACAATGAAGCCAGATGGAGAATATTGGCGAAGAGTTGTGCCTTCTCCCGAACCACACAGAATTTTCGAAATGAGACCCATACATTGGTTATTGGAAAAAGGAACGATTGTCATCTGTGCGGGTGGAGGCGGTATCCCTACGATTTTCAATAGCGAAGGAAATCTAGAGGGAGTAGAGGTCGTCATTGACAAAGATAGAGCGAGTTCTCTACTTGCATTCGAGTTGGAGGCTGATTTGCTAATCATGGCTACCGACGCCGATGGAGTGTATCTTAATTGGGGAACTGATGATGCTGAGAAAATATCTACGACTAATCCGGATGAGATTGAGAAATATGAATTCGAGGAGGGTTCAATGGGGCCGAAAGTCGAGGCCGCCTGCGACTTCGTGAGACGGACTGGACAGCGAGCAGTCATTGGGTCATTAGCCGATTTACCGGAGATGGTGGCGGGAGTCGCAGGGACCCAATTCGTCATCGAATGACCTATTTTCAGGCCAAGCCCTTCATAGCGGCGATTCGTCGGCGTAGCCGACGGAGAGACACGCCATGAGTATGATTGCGGTAGATTTGGGAGATAGCGGAACCCACGAGTACGCCTCTGGAATTACCGTAGGAGAGGTTATTCTCAACGTTCATGGCAAGCGCTCTGGAGCAGTCGCGGCATTAGTAGACGGCAGCGAGCGCGACTTTTCTCACATTTTAGATTCTAATTGCAGTCTCGAGCCAATCAACGGGGAGAGCGAGGCTGGGCTATACATTCTGCGCCATTCCTGTGCTCATCTTTTGGCACAAGCTGTTGTAGAAATGTTCCCAGATGCTAAACCGACTATCGGGCCACCAATCGATCATGGCTTCTACTATGATTTCCACATGGATCCTATCGGCGATGAGGAACTTAAGGCGATAGAGAAGAAAATGAATCAACATATCAGAGCAAATCATGCTATGATTCGTGAAGAATATGATAATCAGACCCTAAGAGATATGTTCTCAGAAAACAAGTTCAAACTGGAAATTATGGACGATAAAATTGGCCATGATGTTGGATCGTCTGCCTATCGGCAAGGTGATTTCGTAGACTTATGTCGTGGCCCTCACGTCCCTTCGACTTCTCATCTGCGTTGGTTCAAACTGACTAGTACCAGTACTGCTTACTGGCGGGCTGATAGCAAGCGAGAATCATTGGTTAGAATCTATGGAATGTGTTATGCGAGCAAAGAAGGCCTGAAAGAACGTCAAAGGCAAATTCAGGAAGCAGAAAAACGAGACCACAAGAAAATTGGCAAAGAAATGGAACTTTACATGATTAACGAGATGATTGGAAAAGGACTGCCCGTATGGCTACCTCATGGGGAGATTCTCAAAAGCGAAATCGAACGATATGCTGTAGAAACAGAGGAATCATATGGGTACCAAAGAGTTACCACTCCAGTTTTAGCAAAGCAAGAATTGTTCGAATCTAGTGGCCACCTTCCTCACTATGCAGATGGAATGTATCCACCAATGGAAATGGATGACGGAACATACTATCTGAAGGCAATGAACTGTCCAATGCATCATTTGGTTTTCTCCAGCAAAAAGCGAAGTTATCGAGAATTGCCTTTGAGAATTGCTGAGTATGGAACAGTCTATCGAAACGAACTCTCAGGAACACTTGCGGGTCTACTTCGAGTTCGAATGCTTTCGATGAATGATGCTCACATCTACTGTACGCTAGACCAGGTAGGGGATGAGGTGCGTGCGAATGTGCAAATGGTCAACGATTACTACCGAACCTTCGGGTTTGAGAACTTCCACTTACGCCTATCTTTGTGGGACCCTGAGAATACTGAGAAGTATATCGGCGACGCCAAAATCTGGGAGTCGACTCAGGAACACTTGCGGTCTATTCTCGTCGATATGGGTGTACCTTTCGTCGAGGAGGTCGGTGAGGCGGCTTTCTATGGACCGAAAATCGATATTCAATTTACGACCGCGCTCGGACGGGAGGAGTCGATGTCGACGATTCAGTTGGATTTCGCTGCGAAGGACCGCTTCGAGTTGAGTTACAAAGATGAGAATGGGGAGGAAAATGGCGAGGTCTTCGTGATTCATCGGGCACCTCTATCGACTCACGAGAGATTTGTTGCATTCCTAACCGAGCATTGGATTGGCAACTTCCCGACTTGGCTATCGCCAGTTCAGGTTCAGGTAATCACCATTTCAGAGAAACAAATTGAATATGCGGCAGAAGTAAAAACAGCTTTGGAGTCTGCCGGAGTTCGTGTCAAAGTTGATGATTCTGATGCGACCATCGGTAAGAAAATCCGAATGCATAGGAAAATGCGACCTGCTTACATGTTGATTCTTGGTGAGGATGAGGCGGCGAATCAAACCGTCTCGATTCGGGCGCGTAATGGCGACCAGTGTAACGGTGTTCCTTTGGATCAATTCGTGTCCGACTTATTCACTGAAATTACAAATCGAGAGAGGGCATTGGGTCTAGTTCCTGCCTCAGAATAGTCTCAGACTACTCTTCTACGTAGACCCTCAAGTAACTCGTCTGCTTTTCCTAGAGCAGTCAAACAATCTTGGATTTGTCCGGAATCTAAAGCCTGTATCGCCTTATTCACGGTCGCTTCTGTTGCTCTACGTGATTCATCGGTTGGAGCAATAGAACTCGAATCTAGACGGCGGCGGAGTTCAGACCATTCAGATTGAACAAAGTCCAACAATTCCTTGGCTTCGCCCGCCTCTGACTCGTAGGTTGCTAAATCGTTAGTTAACGAAGTTAGAGATTGTGAGGCATTAGTCCATGCGCCAGATGAGGCTGCGGCTTCGACTTCCTCAAGCCTTGATTGCCAAAATTGATTCGCTTGACCACTTGGGAATCTAGCTGAAATCTGCTTCTTCTGTCGTAATGCTCGCTGAACTTCTTGCATCGCATCCGATGTTTCTCGGACCTCGCGGGCTAGACTATCTGCTAGACCCTTGGCTAGAGGTACGTCACCCTTAGCCAATGCCTCCTTGGCTTCTGTGAGACGTTCTACATTGGCTAAGGCTAATTCACCCTCAGCCGATTTAAGTGCTGCTTCAGCATCTGCAATTGCGACCTCTGCCTCACCGCTGGAAGCCTCAAGGCTCTCGATATGAGCAGGTATCGAACTTGCGATATGCAGTGCCTCGGCTGGCTCCTCTGCATCCATTGCTTCCTTTGCTGCTGTTAGGATACCTCTAATCGAGTCGGAAGCAGAACCTGACTTAGCCGCTATGGCCTTCTCAGCGGTAGCTATCGATTCTGCTGCTAATTGCCAATTTTCTTCTATGGCCCCCGCCTTTGTTTTTGCTAGGCGATAGAGGCTCTCAGCCTCTCGAAGTGAGCCATGTCCTGCCTCTCTATCTCCCATTGTGAATGCTCGGCGCGGACCTTGGACTACAGGGGCAATTTCTTCTGCCTTTTCGACCGCTGAAAGCGAATCGCTGCGAATCGCATCGATATCTACTGCCATTTCCATGATTCGCTTGGCTTCTCTGTCGGCTTCCTCGATTAGCACCATTCCGCGTGCTGGATCTTTCCAACCTGCTTCACGAGCTTGTTGAATCAGAGAGGAGGCTTGTTCTAAACCAGAATTCTTTGAGCGTAACTCAAGCATTCTTGCTTCAGCCTCGTCTAATTCGTTAGCGAATTTTTTCCTTTCTTTATGGACGTCGTCTTTAGCCATTAAGTCTGGAGTTACCATTCCAACACAAGCTAATGCAAAAACTACCGCAATCAATAATTCAAGGCCTAGAGAAATTACTATTGCAATCCCTATAGCGATTCCCGCAAGACCAGAGAATGCTCGTAATCTCCTTGTAGAAAGAGAGCCACCTAGGGCGTTTCGCCAATGTAGTAGAAGACTTATTGCCACTAGAATCAAAATAGCAGATGCAAGTGTCCTATCTCCATCTCCAAATGAATCGATTGCCATAGCGATTACCATAGGCCATGCAAGACCACTAGCAATAGCAATTCTAGAGCGTTCAACCGGCCCATGGTCGATTAGATCCATCAGCATTAGAGCCGCAACGAACATGGCGATTACTGGACCCATTCGAGGGAGTAGTTCTACGCTCCCGTCCATTGCTGGAAATAGCCACCAACCAGCAGAGGTAATCAGTAGCAAGGTTCCCATCATTGCTACCTTTTCCACCCTCGAACGATGCTGGGCGATAACCCGATCTGCATGGTCGGGTGGTAGAACCATACCTCCTCACCAAGGTGTATAGGTCAAGAGTCGAGCGGTTGTTTGGACCTAGGGAGTAATCCTACTAAGAGGCTGATTTAGTCCTCAAAACGCCCGGGGCCCCACAACATACGAGCTCCAATAGCTAACCCTGCAAGAACTAGGAAAACACCTAGAATTACTTGAAGTGGGCCTGAGTCGGGATTGATCATAATATTAGTATCAATAATGAGTGAATTATCCTTCTGTATTTCACTACCTTCCCACTCGAAGCGAAGAGGTAATTCTCCGGCTCTATCAAGTGGAATTACTAATGAAACTCCAACTACACCAGGGCCAGTTGAGGTTGCCCATGGTATGTTGATGTAATCTGAACAAAGCTCTCCACTACACAGTCTACCGATTGCAGGGTCCCCTCCAATATTCTGTACTACTACATACAATTCCAGATTTTCACCAACTGTCGGGGTGCCATCGTAACTTACGTTCCAAATACTAATATTAACTCCGGGAGCTGGTTGCACTGCAATTGAAAATGAGAGCACATTCATGTTATCTTTAGAATCCCATGACATCAAAATGAACCAGTGGCTACCGGCTTCCAGTGGATTGATTTCAAAGGTTTTAATCTCTGAAAATGATTGGTTTTCAAAATACGCTTCTTGATTCAATATGAAAGTCCATCTGGTATCATAAATTGAATCCAAGTCATCATAAGAATTAGTCAGATTAACTGTAATTGTTTCATCCGCTCTAGCGGGTTGTTCAGCTGAAATCATAACATCATTTGAGTAGATATCTGGGAGAATTGTCGGACCTGCACCGTCAAGGACTAAAATTATCCAATCGTTATGCACGGAGTTACCAGCATCGTCTACCACCATCAGATGAAGAGTGTAAGTTGTCGCAGGTTTTGACTGATGACGGTCTTCAATATCTAGATTCATATTGTTCACATTGTCACCTTGAGGGAAGCGACTTTGTGCAAACATCTGATTCCAATCTACGTGTCTCCATTCATTGGTTCGATTACTGGTAATCTCAATTGTCGTATCCAACCCTGAATCGTCTAAGGCTGAGATGTTAATTTCCAGAATATCCTCACTACCGATTTCAATGATACCATCACTAGTATCGATTGTAACCTCTCCATTATTTGTTGATTGAGCAGTAAATGAGGCTTCCCAAGTTGGAGATACTCCATCGATTACGATATTTTCGAACCACTGACTAGTTGAACCGAAATGATCTGCGCATTGTACCACTGCGCTTAGTACGTCTCCATGACTGTAATTATACTCTGATGGAGTAATTGATACGAAAGGTTGGTCACTAGTTAGGACGACTGAGTCATTATTGCTGAATGTCCAAGTTATATGAGTATCATCTAGATGACTATCAACGCAATTTACCTCGTAGGTTGTAGATCTATCTAGTGCGATTTGTGTACTACTACCCAAACGATTTGCAACTATGTTTGGAGGCATGTTTGTTCCAACACTTATCCTGATGTCGCTAGCAACTGGGACTGCACTTCGATTAATTGTGAATTGATTTGGTACACCATCGATTACATCCTGCATGGCAGAATATCTGTATTCATAGGGCGATGGTAAAGAGATAGTCAGAGGGACTTCCTCAATCAAGCCTCCAACTCTTGGCACGTCGATAAGACGGTTTGTACGTCCATCTGTTTGGCCTACCAAATCGACGATTTCTGTCCAACCCCAAGTCCCATTGAGATTATCTATTGGACCGGGTGCTGGGGGTCTAGGGATGATTGTTACATTACTGGCCTCAAATGCCTCGTGGTCTAGAATACAACAGCCTGCTAATTCCGAATTATTCCAAGGTCGATTGAGTAAATATGCAGAGAAAACATCTACTTCAGATTGGTTGAGATTTCCATCATTATTACCGAGATACTGATCTATTTGTTGACGTATTCCAATTCCAGGGTGAGCTAATTCACTCGAACCAAGAAATTCAGAAATTGAAATGTTTAGAGTCCATGTTGCGGTGATATTTGAATTTGGAAGTAACTCATCATGGATTATCAGTTCCGCATAGCCGTTGTATGGATCAGTATCATGAGGGATTCCATGTGTGTCTGCATTGCTTAATGGAGTTGCAGAAGTTATTATGATTAAAGTCATAAAAATAGCAACTGAATCTCTAGACATTCACTCACCTCCATTGTGAATAATGGTTGAGCCCTCAAAATCAACTCCAAGAGGAATAATTTGATTATTCCCGCGAAATTCTTTCTCTATTTTGGTTCGTAAATCTGCATCGCCGTGGACTAGGAAGAAACCTCCTCCTCCAGCACCCAACAATTTTGCCCCAGATGCACCGAGTTGCATGAGCCTGTCATGTAAATCATCTATTTCTTGGCTAGAAACCCCTGAAGTAATTCCTCTCTTAGCCTGCCAAGCCGACTCTAACAATTCACCCAGTTCAGACAATTTACCGCCTTCGAGCATTATTCTCGCTTCATCTGCCTGCATGCGAATTGACCTCAGTCGTTGTAGGCGATCAAATTCGTCTTCGGGAGATTCCGATAAGACCGAACTTGCGCTACGAGTTAATCCAGTGAAGACCAGGGTAAATTCCGACTCCAATCGAGAAATAATCTCACTTGATAGGTCGAGGGACGATACCTCGACGCCCTCTGAAGTGAATGATATCGAATTGACACCACCATGAGCGGCTGCGTATTGGTCTTGCCTTCCAATTGGCTGACCTAGCATATCGATCTCAATATTGCAAGCTTCTTCTGCTAATTGTTCTGCAGAAACTTGCCTTCCTGCATAATTGTGTAAAGCGTTTAGAAGACCTACGGTTACGGTAGATGACGAGCCCAAACCTGTTCCACGTGATGGTATGTCGGCAATAGTGGTAATTTCTACTCCTGAGGTGACTCCGGTAATTCTCATGGCTTCACGGACTAATTCGTGTTCAATATCCTCAAAATTATCCACTAATTCCATCTTTGAATAAGATACTCGGACCTTATCGTCAAATCGAGCGTTTACGGTCACATGGATGTGACGATTTAACGCTAAAGAGGTGACACGTCCACCGTTTTGCTCGGAATTAGCAAACCAATCAAGGTCGGTTCCACCTCCGCAGAAAGACACTCGCACTGGCGTACGGGAGATTATCATCAATCACTCGGCGCAAGCATCCGACTTCAAGACGACGGAGGGCGGTTTGAATCAATATTACCAAGGGTAAGGGCTATCAAATGTCGGCGTTGGGATTCGTCGGAGGACACAGTATGAGCGACCTGATTACTATGGACGATCTTAGCAATGATGAGATCTTGGAGATACTCGATACGGCTGAAAGGTTGTTGCCGGTTGCAAATGGAGATGTTTACGCTCCTTTGTTGCAAGGGAAGGTTCTCGGCAACTTATTCTTTGAGAATTCAACTCGAACTAGGATGTCTTTCGAATCAGCGATGAAGAGACTTGGAGGAGAGGTGGTAAACCTTAGTTCAGTCGGTTCTAGTGTTGCCAAGGGAGAAACACTGTACGATACTATGCAAATGGTTGATGGTTACTCAGACATAGCAGTAATTCGCCATCCTCGTCAAGGCGCGGCACAGTACAGCGCAGATGCAATTGGAATTCCAATTCTCAACGCTGGGGATGGGGCCGGGAATCATCCAACACAGACTATGCTTGACTTATTCACAATTCGACAAGCCCACGGAACTCTTGATGGGTTGAATGTGGTACTAGTCGGCGACTTACGATATGGAAGAACTACTCACTCCTTGTCACATGCACTAGTTCGATTCGGAGCCAAGTTAACTCTAGTCTCTCCCGATAGTCTGCGGATGCCCACTGAAATCGTTGGCGATCTGCAATCTCATGATACTGAAGTTATCGAGAGTGAGAATCTTTCTGGAGCAATTGCAGACGCCGATGTCATCTACATGACTCGAATCCAAAAGGAGAGGTTCCCTGATGAAGATGAGTATGCCAAGGTTGCAGGGATCTACAAGATGACTGCGGATGACTTGGCTGGAGCCAAGAGTGGAATGATTGTCATGCACCCACTTCCTAGAGTGGACGAAATAGACCCAAGCGTCGACTCAACAAAACACGCTAGATATTTCCAACAAGCCTTCAATGGGGTTCCAACCAGAATGGCCTTGCTTTGTAGAAGTCTCGGAGTCGAAGTACCAAAGGAGGTCGGCGAATGAGTGAGATGAGGCGTGTAACCGCAATTTGTAATGGAACGGTTGTTGATCATATTCCTGCTGGAAAGTCACTAAGAGTAATGCAGATGCTTAGAGTGAGCGTTGGGCGATCCAATCCAATTAGTCTAGTTATGAATGTTCCAAGTGGAAAGATTGGGCGTAAAGACGTATTGAAAATTGAAGACAGAGAATTGACTCAGGAAGAGTTAGATCGTCTTGCACTAATTGCTCCAAATGCCTCAGTTGCTATTATTCGGAATTATAGCGTTGCCGAGAAAAGACAAATCGAACTAGGTGAAGAGTTAGTAAATATCGCCAGATGTACATTTTGGAATTGTATTACACAAGATCCAAGGGAGCCACTTCCTCACAAACTACGAGTTGTGTCGAAAAACCCTCTCGAGATTAGATGCTCATATTGTGGGCGTTCACAGACAATTGACCAACTAGCTGAATCTATCATTTGAGGTAGTTGTTGATGGTTAGGATAGAAGCTATTTACGACGGTAAACTAAGGTGTACAGCGACTCATATTCCTTCTGGTCAAAAGCTAGCTACTGATGCTCCTGTTGATAATATGGGAAAAGGTGAGTCATTTTCTCCGACTGACCTCTTGGCGACGTCTATGTTGAATTGTATGATGACGATTATTGCTATAGCAGCAGATTCTAGAGATTTGGACGTTAGTGAAATGAGTGGCTCGGTAGAGAAACACATGACTTCAGGTCCACGGAAGGTATCAAAATTGGAGGTTGAAATTTCTTTACCTACAGAATTGCATAGCGAAGATAGGGCTTGGTTAATCAAGCGAGGGCTGGCTTGTCCTGTTCACAAATCAGTTAGTGAAGAGATGGAAGTGGAAGTCAGATTCTACTGAGAATTAACCTCTTTGTAAGCCCTTAGCACACAACCATTGATGCACTTTCCCATCAAGCGAGATTTATGTTCAGACCTTTAGAAGGCGTACAGGTACTCGATTTATCTAGAGTTTTAGCAGGACCATATACCGCAAAGTTACTTTCTGATTTAGGAGCAACTGTACTGAGAGTTGAAGCGCCATGGGGGGATGATACTAGAGGATGGGGTCCTCCATTTACTGAGATTGAAGATGAACAAGTTGCAGCGTATTGGACTTCTGTGAATTTAGGAAAATCGATTATAAGAAAAAATCTCAAGATAGAAAGCGATTTGCAAGATGTTAGAAAATTAATTTCTGATTCAGACATTATTATCGAAAATTTCCGACCGGGAAAAGCCGAAGAATGGTTTGACCCTTGGCCTGATAGGAAAATTGTTTGCAGTATCAGTGCTTATGGAAATGAGGGCCCAAGATCTCGAGAAGGAGGTTATGATATCGTTATGCAGGCGCGTAGTGGTTTGATGTCGATTACCGGTGACGAAAATGGAACTATAGCAAAAGTTGGAGTAGCAGTAATCGATGTTGCAACCGGATTACACGCTAGTTCTGCAATTATTGCAGCCCTTTACAGGAGAGAGAAAGAAGGAATCGGCGCAAAACTTACTCTATCCCTGTGGGATTGCGCTCTCGATTTGTTAGTGAATCAAGCTCAGAACACAATAATTTCAGGAAAAAATCCTACACCCATGGGAACCTCTCATCCAAATCTAGTGCCCTATAGATCATACACAACTTTGGATAGTGAATTTGTTATTGCCGTTGGCTCAGATGAACAATGGGGAAAATTGGTCAGAGCTCTCCGATTAGAAATTCCAGTAGATTCGGATTGGTCGAAAAATTCACAACGCGTTGAAGATAGAAAATTGGTCGATACGATGATTTCAAAATCTGTAAAACAATTTACATCAAGTGAATTAGAATCTTTACTGGATGGGATTCCCTGCGCCCCTGTTAATTCGATAAAACAAGCGTTATCAGACTCACATTCTACTGAAAGGGGTATGCTGAGTTCCACTTTTGGAATAGAACACGTATCAAGTCCTCATCGATTTCACAATTGATTTTTCACAAAGATGATTCTGCTAACCATTTCTTCATTGTACAGGACTGACAAATTTGACGGCTCGTTATTTCCCCACATTGTTGACAATTTGTAACATCCGACTGATGGTCTCCTCTCGCCTCTCGGTGCAATACTCTAATCTGTTCCAAAGCGTGTAGTAATCCGTGTCTAGCACCCGGACTTTGGGCCTCTAAAGAGGCAACAATTGCACGGCTTTGCTGCCTCATTGCTCCTGGTGCATGAGGGCAGTCTCCGTGATGAATAGGAAGGCCCTTGGCGAAGGCATAGGCATGAATTTCCTGTTCAGGCACCCAACGAAGAGGAACTATCCGTGGTGCCAATCCTTCGATTGGTATGTCTGTGTGTGGGGCAAGTCTAACACTTCGTTCAATCTCACCTTTTTGCAAATTCATCAGTATTGATTGAGCCATATCATCGAGGTTGTGCCCTAGTGCCATAACATCGGCTTGAATCTTTTCAGCAAGGGCGTTGAGGCTTTGTCTACGGAAAACACCACAATATGAGCAAGGCATCATTCCCTTTGCCTCATCATGATTTTCAGCCATAATCGGCATTCTTTCTACAACCTCATCCATTCTTTGATAACCCATTTCCTCGTAAGACAAGGTAACAAATTCGATAGACAATGATTCTGCTAAATCCCTCGCACATTCCAATGATGGAGATCTATATCCATCTATTCCCTCGTCAACACAACCGGCTATGATTTTCACATCACGTCGCTTTCCAATAATATCTACCAGCATATCCAAAAGAACTGCTGAATCTTTACCTCCGGAAACGCAAGCTAAGATTGTGTATGGTCGACCATCCTCATGATTGGCGTTCTTTGGAAGTACCAATTGGCTACGCAAGTCTTTCGATACTCGCTTCCTAATCGATTGTCCAAGGTGATAGGCACAGAAGTGCTGTCCACTGTATTCTTGATGCAATATTGCAGGCTTATCACAGCGACTGCAAGTCTCTACGTCAATACCAGCGGCCATGGTCTTCGGGCTGACCTCTGTGGCTTGAACCCCACTGATAGTGGTATGTGGAATTGGAATAAGGCCAATCGGTGGATATATTTGCGATATTTTTCACAACATCACCATGAGTGAGGTTGGCAACCTACCTGACAGGGCTACTACAGCCGGAAAGAAGACCTCGCCTTGGATGGATAGATTCGTCCTCTTAGCCTGTATAGTCGCAGCTTGGCAAATAAGTGAAGAGGTAATCTCTGCGATGGAATCTCATCTGGGATGGTGGGCTAATCCGGTTGCGGTCACCCTCCTCGGATTAACCTCCCTCTTCATTGCGAGTCAAGTAGTTCTAATCATTGAGAAATTACAGGGAATTAGATGACACATTTAGGATTCAGATCTTGTACCCCGTAGGCTAGCAATTCCTGCTTCAATTAGTCCACTAACTCTCTGCCAAGGTACCACGTATCTCATTCCAGCCACCGCTAAAAGGAATAGTCCAGCCGAGATAACCTTCCCGTATGTCAATTGCAACTCTAGTGATTCAGAGACTTGTCCGCTCCACTGTCCACCTTCCATTACAGCTACTATATCGAGCATTAGGGCATCGAACTCTAGTGCGAGTGCGGTTGTAAGTGCAACCCCGCCAATTATCGAAATTGTATGCAAAACATGACTGTTCACGACATTGTTGAATTGACGCACATATTCTGGATCTGATTTACTAGCATCTGGCAACATAACCGCATACTCTAGATGACCAATTACGGCGTTTCCAGCCTCATGGAATAGTAGTATCAGAATAGCAATACCCAGTAAGTCAAGTGCTAATGGAGAAATTAGACCGCCATACAGTGTTGCTTCTCCAATCTGTGCTGGTAGCGGCTTAAGGCCGATTCCCGCCACTGAATCTGTTATTCCTTGGAAGGTCAGTAATGCGTGTACCCCTATAATCATCAAGAAGAAACCCACAGCCCAAGTAAGCGCCCTTCGAGATAGGCTCCAGATACCTATTAGTCCGGCCAATATAGGAGCAAAGACGATTCCAACAAAGAATAACTCAATTGCTAATTGTAACGGTTGGAACAGAGATCCTATGTGTTGTAAGGGAAGATGAAAACCGATAACTCCAATCTCATCAAACCAATCTAGAATGAATGGTACAAGGGCCCATAGAACAACCGCACCGGTACATCCTCTGCGAGTCCACAGCTTTACCCTCTCACCTCTAGTTTGATAGAACATCCATAATCCTGCCAGAAGAAAGCAAATAGTAAGTGGAGCAACTTGACTAGCGAATCCAGTTGAATCAATTCCAACTAATTCTCTTGGCAGAATCAAACCATCATTTCCTGAAAGTGCATTATCTTGGAAAGAAGGTTGTTCATTGACCCACATTAAGCCTCTAGTATGTTCGTAAGAGGGACACCAGTTGTTGCCGTCTTCTAGGAATCCTTCATCACAGGGGCCGTATACTTCTGTCATTCTGAATAATAACGCCAATAGCGCTACTGTAGCAATTACCTGAAGGAATAGGATTTGCCAGCGGCGTCGTAAGCGAGGAAGATGTAATGTCTGACTTGGTGGTACAGTTTCCATTGCCATATCTTAACCTCCTTAAACCGTCTTTACCTGTAGCAGAGCCTGTGATAATTCGATATCTGGCATCCAATCGATGACCTTCGCACCATATCCAGAAATTGCTGTCAATCTATTCTGTCTCTCTAACTTTAGCACTTCATAGGACATTCTTGGTATTCGACTTACAAGCCTCTCAAGATCGATACTTGATGGTGACAGAACGATAACCTCGTGACCCTTACCTGCAAGGTTTCGAATTGCTGGAAGAGTTGTACCGTCTCCCTCTAAACTACTGATGATGAACACTGGAGAACCTCTACTGATTCGAGAACTCATCGCATTGGTCACAGCCTGTAATGGCATACTACCTTTGGAGGTTACACCCGCAAGCATGCTGAGAGTTTTGTAGTACTGCTTGTCACCAGTTTCTGGTGGTAGGTAATTCATCCTGTCACCATAGGTGACAATAGATACAGAATCGCGACGACGAATAAAATAATTTGCAATCGAAGCCGCTGCCACTGTACCCATCTCCAATGGATTCTTGAGGACAGTTCCTATTCTTGCAACGTCTCTTATGTCTAGAATGATGAAGACATCGGTAACAGCGTCGCGTGTCTTTTCATTGACCATTAATTCGCCGGTTCTGGCAAATGCTTTCCAGTTAATCATTCGGAAGGCGTCTCCCGGCAGGTACTCTCGTAGAGAATAGAATTCCATTCCTTGACCAGGAGTCTTCAGAGTAGTTGCACCTGTGTACATTTTGGGTACATTGGAGCGGAGTAAGGCTTCCTCAACTTCTCGAACTTGAGGAAATACGGTAATATCGGTTCGGTCGTCGACTTTCGACTCATTAACGAAGAGGTTGAATGCGTTACGATGACGAACAGATACCGGCCCAACGGTGTAATGACCACGGAGTGGGCATCGAACTGTATATCGCATTGTAGCAGATTGTCCAGGGCCGAGATTCATTCTCATTTGATTGATTCCTCTCCTCATCTTCATCTCGTGAGGGACATTATCGAATACCTCAAGTAATTGAGTACGGCGATAGGAATTATTGGTTACCGTGACTTCGACTAAGATATCGTCACCCTTGTAGACGTTTTGTGCAGAAATATTTCGAGTAATCTCAAGGTCTGAGTGACCGGTTACCCAGCCGTTTATCACCAAGAAGGCGATGAATGTTAGACCAATTATCATCAATTGGAAATGAGATATCATCATTCCAATCAATATCAAAGAAATGCCACTTGTCAGCATAATTGCGGCCTTACGTGTCCACATTAGGCATCACTCTCCTCTGTAGTTTGACCCCAAGCGCTGATTCGTTTGATTATTCCAACCAACTCGTCTGGCTTGTATCGTCTATCTTCAAAGATGAATTGGACTAACACTGGATCATCGACTATACGCTGCAACTCGGCCGCGGGTAATGCATCGAATTCCTCTCGAGACATCGTGTTGAGATTGCGAACCCGAGTCAATAATACCTGCCTAATTTTCTGGGGCCTTTGATAATATTCGTACCTTCGAGCATCACCGAATCCATAGTAGATAATACGGAATACGTGACGCCAGTCATCTGGATCATCCTTACGAATGAGGACCGCCTCTAGTACGATGAAGAGGGTTAGGAATAGAATTAGCATAGCCATCCAATCATTGGTAAAGTAGACTAGAATGTAGTATAGTAGATTGTAGGTATCGCCCATTGGAGTTTCCTGCTGGTGTCTTGACTCATCGAAAATGATGATGGCTTCTTCACCGGCATTTGTGCTTGTATTTCCGAGAAGTAGAGCTTCAGCGATAATATCCAGGGCCCACTTGCGATTATCATTTAGTGGGACAGAATCAGCGTAGGGACTAGCAGGTCCTGCATTGTATAGGGAATTGATTAGAACCGAACCGTCGCTGACAAAGTGAACTCTCCCGGAATCAGAATCTAGACACATTCTATCAACACAATATCTGACATATATAGCAAACGGACCTTGTTCATCACCTGCTATTCCTGCCGCCTCAAAGCCGACAGTTAGGTTGCCATCGTCATTTGTATCTAGATATGAATCAAGGGTGCTAGCACTAATGGCATAGCGATTCTCAGCGGGATTGAAGGCTCCCTCCTTCTCAAAGGCTGATGGAGAGTTTGTCAATAGGTTGTAGTTTTCCGTAAAGTCCCATTCACCAGTTTCTTGGTTCCATCTATGGGCACAAAGACCAACATTTTGTTCGGTAATAACGCCCCCGACATTCGGATCATATGGCTCATCATCAAGTAAATCGATTATCCCATCGAAATCAACATCACGCAAACATGGATGCATTGCCATTGCGACTGAACCAGAAGTAGAAGTGAAGTTGAATGCTGAGGTTTCGTTTACCCAAACGAAATTGAAGTCTAATTCTCGAGCCCATGCTTCCCCATCGTAGAGATGATGACCCGAATAAGTCAAACCATATTCATCGGCAAGACTTGCAGAGTAACCAAAATCATCCATCAACAGAAGTGTTCCACCAGTGTCAACAAAATCCCTAATTGCAGAAATCTCTGAACTAGTGTATCCATCTGCTTCTCGGAAATCGACTATGGTCTCGTCTCCAGTAAATTTGGGTAGAGAAATAGTATCTCTCTCCACTCCAGAGATAACGAAAATCGCCTGTTCTGGGTTATCGATTTCTGTAAGTAAAAGTGGGCTTGAAATTAATGCCGTAGTTTCAATTCCGAGATTTGACACCTCGTCTCTAAAACCGTTCAAATCATTCCAGTCACTGCCATATGCAGACTGCTGTTTTTCACCGGTTATAATGTAGGTTTGTAGAATTGAAAATAGAAGAATTCCTAGCATCAACCAGAATGCTGTGGTGATTGCAAGACGTCGAGTTTGTCTCGACGTTAGTCTCCTCATCCAAACGCGAGAATTCGCCATGCTGCAAGCCACCGTTCCTACGGAACGTCTGACGAGCCTCAACTACGACTTAAGACCGTTATTCATCGCTGAACGGAGCGTGCATCGACTCAACGGGCAAGTTGGATGTTCACACCGACCTCTGCAATCTCTTCAACTGGAACCGACAGTAGGCCTTCTACGGTTGGCCAAGGTAGCATTGCTGGATCCAAATCATTCTCAAGAGTAACCAGTATAGCAGTGATTCTTCCGCTAGACATATCGATTCTAAAATCTGCTAAAATTCCGAGTTTGTCAGAAGCTTGATCGACAACATTTCGTCCAAGAATTTCTCGGCCGAAAGTTGACGGCATTTCTTCACCTCAAACCGCTTCAATACCAGAAAGTGTGTCAGGCCGGCGACGTACCGATTCAAGACCGCTGGTTAGCATACCTTCCATGCGACCGTAGTACTCCATCATCTCATCGGTGATTGTAGGCCTGACTCTAGCAATTGCTTCCTCAAAGGCCTTCTTCGAGACTGATTTCTTTCCGGCTCGCATAGAGATTAGAGCAGCCTCTCGACAAATCGATTCTATATCGGCCCCAGTGTAATTATCAAGCTGACCCGCTAAATCATCAAGAGAGAATTTACCCAACGGCATATCCTTGGTATGAATTCGTAGAATTTCCTTACGAGAATCTGTATCAGGTGGTGGAATGTGTAGAACTCTCTCGAAGCGACCACTTCGGAGCAGAGCGGGGTCAATCATCTCTGGTCGGTTTGTCGCAGCAACTACGATTACACCCTCCATCGTCTCTACACCATCCATGCTGGATAATAATTGATTGACTACTCTATTCATCACATCTGAGCCTTCACCGGACATTGTGCGACGAACTCCTGCAATACTCTCAAACTCATCTAGGAAAATAATCGAAGGGCTAGATTGTTTAGCTTTCTTGAAGACCTCACGTACCGCTCTTTCTGATTCCCCAACCCATTTGGAGACCATTTCAGGACCTTTGATTGATATGAAGTTGGCCTTTGCTTCGTGAGCAATTGCCTTCGCAATCAATGTTTTTCCAGTTCCAGGTGCTCCGAATAATACGATACCACGAGGAGGATTGATTCCGAAATGATCGAACATCTCTGGCTGATTAAGTGGCCATTCGATGCTTTCTTTCAAGCGCTCCTTTACTTCTTCCAGACCACCTACTTGTTCCCAAGATACCTCGGGTACCTCTACGTAGATTTCACGAAGAGCACTTGGTTCAATTTCCTTTATAGCCTCACGGAAATCAATCATTTTGACTTCCATCTTTTCTAAAACTTCGGCTGGAATTTGCTCCTCATCGAGGTCTATTTCTGGCAAATATCGGCGCAGGGCCTTCATCGCGGCTTCTCTAACTAAGGCAGAGATATCTGCGCCGACGAATCCGTAGGAATTATCCAGTAACCAATCCATATCGAAGTCGTCACTGATTGGCATACCTCTAGTGTGAATGTTGATGATTTCCTCTCGACCATTCTTGTCGGGAACACCTATTTCCAATTCTCTATCAAATCGACCTGGTCGCCTCAAAGCAGGGTCTATTGCATCTCGTCGATTTGTTGCACCTATTACAACTACATTATCTCGGCCTTGCATTCCATCAAGAAGAGTGAGGAGTTGTGCGACAACTCTGCGCTCAACTTCACCAGAGACGTCTTCACGCTTTGGAGCGATTGAATCCAATTCGTCGATAAAAATGATTGCCGGAGCATTTGCGGTAGCTTCATCAAAGATTTCACGCAGTTGCTTTTCACTCTCTCCATAATATTTCGAGATTATTTCGGGCCCGTTTATCGATGTAAAGTGAGCCTGTGTTTCAGAGGCTACGGCTTTCGCAATCAGAGTCTTACCGGTTCCAGGAGGCCCATGCAATAGAACTCCTCTAGGTGGGTCGATTCCTAATCTGCGGAATAGAACGGGGTGTTTCAATGGAAGCTCAATCATCTCACGAACTTTTTGCAATTGATCTCCTATGCCTCCAATATCCTCGTATGTGATACTTGAGACTTCGGCGTCTTCACCCTCATCGACTGCCTCTTCTTTGATGATAATCTCAGTATCAGGCAACACCTGGACAATACCCTTTGGACTTGTTTGGACTATCTGGAAGGGCAATGCTTCAGCAAATAGAGTCATTCCTGGAATGAATATTCGATCACCAGATACTACGGGTCTTTTGTTCAATCCTCGACGGGCAAATCCCTCGATTCCAGGCCCAAATCGAACCTTTTGTTGCTTGGCCATAACTGGACTTAGTATGAGTCTTGTACATGGCTGAGCTTCGACTTTCCTTACTGTGACTCGATCACCTAGAGAAACACTAGCATTTTTGCGGATAATTCCGTCAATTCGAATTACACCAAGGTTCGCATCTTCGGGCCGACACCTCCAAACTATTGCGGCGGTAGAACGTTCACCCTCAATCTCGATTATATCTCCGGGTTTGAGGTTCAATTCGTTGTCAAAAGGCACTCTTGCTCTGCCATGACCGACGTCGCTAGGGATTGCTTTGGCTACTCTGAGTTTCAATTCTTTGTCGGATTCCTCTGCCATATTCACCCTCCTCGTAACATCGTGTCGACATCGGAGGTAGTTAAACCCCCCAATTACCAATTGTCAAATCTGGTAATTCAGTTATCGGAATCACGAATAGCGATGCGGTGGTTTCATTGCTACTTCTCGATTCGCGCGAAGCATGACCCACGTTCTCGAGACTGGATTCGAATACATGGAAGCGAATAACCCGAATGGATCTCCGAAGATCAGAGGTTACAACATAATCAACGGTAAGCTAACTCTTGCTAGTGATGGGGGAACTTACGAAAGCGCTAATCCGGCATGGTTAGATGATTGTCTAGGAGAGTTTCCTCTCTCAACCAAAGAAGATGTACACGATGCTCTAAGAGCAGCTCGTGCGGCATTTCCTGATTGGGCCGGTACACCTGCTCCAACTCGCGGTCAAATAATTGGTAATATGGGTAGGTTATTGATGGAGCACAAAGACGATCTTGTTCGTCTGCAGGCTCGTGAAATTGGTAAGACATTGAAAGAATGTGGTGGTGAAATTCAGGAGGCTATTGACACATGTCTCTTCTTCCAATCAGAAGGTCGCAGACTATATGGTCAGACAGTCAACTCAGAGTTACCGAACAAAGAATTGTTCACCTACCGTAGACCATTGGGGGTTTGTGGAATAATCAATTCTTGCAACTTCCCCTCAGCAGTCCCGTTCTGGAAGATGATTCCAGCAATTATGTGCGGCAATACCTGCGTTTGGAAGTCCCCTCAAGATTCACCTCTACTTTCTTTCGCCCTAGCGCGTGTGATGCACGAAGCAGGATTACCGGATGGTGTAATTAATCTGGTACATGGAAATGGTAGTGGAGCAGGTCAAGCACTGGTTGATTCAGCCGATTTAGGGATGCTAGACAAAATCTCATTCACGGGTAGTACCGCAGTCGGTAAGATGATTGGAGAAACTTGCGGCCGTAATCTTGTTAGTGCTTCCTTAGAACTAGGAGGAAAGAACCCCCTCGTAATAATGCCTTCCGCAAATATGGAAAATGCTGTTGAGGGTGCCTACTGGGCGGGATTCGGAACTGCAGGACAGCGTTGTACTAGCCTAGGAAATTTGATTATTCACGAAGACATCTATGATGAGTTTGTTGAACGATTTATGGAGAAGGTGAAATCCACTTCGATTGGTGATTCGATGCGTCATGAGGGAGTACTGTATGGTCCAATGCTATCCGAAAGATATGCAGTTGATTTCATGCAAGGTGTCGATATGTGTGAAAATAGCGGTGCTAACAAAATTTGGGGAGAAGGTCGAATTACAAATGACAACAAGCCAGATAGTTTCCATGGTGATGCTGGCGAAGGTATCTACATGTGGCCTCATGTCTATGTGGATGTTACTGAGGATATGGAGTGTTTCCATGAAGAGATTTTCGGACCACTAGTAACTATTGTCAAGGCCCGTGATTTCGATCATGCATTGCACTTGGCAAATGCTTCGCCCTATGGATTGTCCTCTGCAATTTACACCAATGATAGACTCGAAGCCTATCGCTACAAGACTGGGATTAAGGCAGGCATGACTGGAATTAACAACTCGACAACTGGAGCTGAGGCTCACCTACCATTTGGAGGAGTCAAGGGTAGTGGAAACGGAACACGTGAATCCGGAATTTGGGTAATCGAAGCCTACTCCTACTGGCATGCGGTAAATGATGAGTTATCTGGAAAGTTACAACTTGCTCAGATGGATGTTGATGAAATAGAGATGGAAGAAGCGGACGCAGATTACGGCGCACTTGCTTGATTAGGGGTTATCTAAATGGAAATTTCTAGAGAATTTGTTCGTACTGTTGTATTTGTTCTAGGGCCGATGGTACTTGCATCTTACGTCATAGGAGTACGCCGCGCAGATGACCCAATGGCACTTTGGGGTGGTATACCTGAATCTTGGAGAACCCTGAATGTCACCTGTATGTTCATCTCCGCTATTGGATTCCTCATCGTCTTCCATCAACTTCTCTTTGGATGGGAGTCTTCTGTTGTTGAAGGTGTAGGATGGCCTTGGAGTGGAGAAGTTTCTGATGGTGGATATCAGAGATTATTGGTCGCCTTCTTACTAGTGCTGATACCTTCCATGTTCTGGCTTGAATTGACGTCCCTTCACATACGGATGGATGCAGTTTGGTCACAGTGGTTGGTGATTAGTTGTCTGTGGCTCGTCGTGACTGGAAACTTGTTGCTGATTTTATTTGGCTGGAGTGCTTGGCACAGCGATGCATCCGGAAGCTCAATTCTGCCATTGATTGGAGCCTCTATGCTTGGAATCCAAGTAATCATCAACGATGGAATCCTGTGGGTATGGAAATACCCATGGTAATCAGAGTACGTTGAAATTAGAATAATTTAAGGAAAAATTAATTCTCCACATTCTGGACATTTTAGCCCCGGTAAGAATGCGCCAGGCATATATCCACAATTGAGGCAAATCGAACTGGTTAAATCGTCAATCATCTGCTAAATCCCCTCAATTAGCCAGAAGGGGGGGTGGTATTGAACCTACGGATTTTGAACAATCGCGAGAGACTCCTGACGTGGTGGAATGCAATTACTTATTGCTGTCGAACTGCGCGTTTAGATTGTCAGGTGCGTGCATGAGTCAGGGCATCACTTTCCCACTCCCGATGAAGAAGGGATTTGGAGCAACAGATAGAGTCGATAAATGGTGGAAAGGACCCACTGCAATGGCTGCTTATCTTGGTTTTATGATACTCTATGCAACATGGCGAGGATTCATGGAAGCCGACTTTTGGATTTTCTCAGATTTCGGACTTTCCGCAGGAGTCGGGCATGGCGCCGGCACTATGGCAATTGAAGACACAGGATCTCACGTACTTAGCCCTCTTTATTCGCCTCTAATAGTACCAGGAGAACATTCCTGGGTTCCTCAACAACTCCAGTGGTTAAGTCCCGCAATGTTCATCCTAATTTTCCCAGCTGGGTTCCGTGCGACTTGCTATTACTACAGAAAGGCCTACTATCGTGCTTTCATGGCTCAACCAACTGGTTGTGCGGTGTCAAAACCCTGGGATGAGTATTCAGGAGAAACTGGAATTTTAGTTGTACAAAATCTACATCGTTATTTCATGTATGTCATGTTGGCCTATCTTCCACTTCTTTCATTTGATGTTTGGCTGTCATTAAATTTCCATGAGGGGGATACTCATGCCTATGGTGTTACAGTTGGTAGCCTAATTCTCTTAGTCAATGTAATCATGCTCACCGGCTATACTTTCGGATGCCATGCATTCAGACATGTTGTTGGGGGTGCTTCGCAAGATTGGTCGTCCACACCAATGAATCGAATGAAATACAAACTCTGGAAATTATCTACTAAACTCAACGAGCAACACAAAGAATGGGCACTATATTCTCTATTCTGGGTCATGTTTGCTGACTTCTATATTTACGCATGTACCGATCCATTCTTCGGATGGAGTGATATGATTATCTGGGGAGGTTTGTGAATGCGCTACGATATCTCCGATGAGGCCTACACAATCCACGAGCACGATGTTGTTGTCATAGGTGCAGGAGGCGCTGGCTTAAGGGCAGCAATCGCCGCTAGTCAAGAAGGTGCAAGCGTTGCTCTAGTTTGCAAGTCTATGCTAGGAAAAGCCCACACCGTGATGGCAGAGGGCGGTGCTGCAGCCGCTCTTGCAAACAAAGACCCTAGAGACAATTGGAAGGTCCACTTTCGTGACACCATGAAGGGAGGGAAATATCTCAATGATTGGCGGATGGCTGTAATTCATGCTCAGCAAGCGCCCGATAGGATTCGTGAGCTTGAGACTTGGGGGGCTGTATTCGATAGAACTCCGAAGGGCTTGACAAGCCAGAGAAACTTCGGTGGCCACACTTATCCTAGATTAGCACACATTGGTGATGCCACGGGACTAGAATTAATTCGAACCCTACAAGAAAAGGGTGTTCACATGGGAATGGACGTTTTCATGGAATACACAGTTCGAAGATTATTCACCAAAGACGGAGAGGTTACTGGCTGCTTCGCTTATGATAGAAACGATGGCTCTCTACATCTTTTCAAAGCGAAATCAATTATTCTTGCAACCGGCGGAATTACTCGCTGTTGGGCGGTTTGCTCCGGTTCTTGGGAATATACAGGAGAAGGTCATGCTCTAGCCTATTGGGCGGGAGCGGAAATTGGAGATATGGAATTTGTTCAATTCCACCCAACCGGTATGATTTGGCCGCCGAGCGTCAAAGGAATTCTTGTCACTGAGGGTGTGCGTGGAGAAGGTGGAATGCTGACGAATTCAGAAGGAAAGAGGTTCATGTTCGATTACATTCCTGAAATGTATGCAGACGAGTTTGCAGATACCGAAAAAGAGGCTCTTGAATGGGTTGACGAAGTTATTTCGGGGAAGTTGGCAACAAAGAGAAGACCTCCTGAATTATTGACTAGAGATGTTGTTGCTAAGGCAATCAACTCAGAGCGCGATGAAGGTAGAGCGAGTGAACACGGTGGTGCTTACTTAGACATCTCATGGAGAACTCCCGAAGATATCAAGAAGAAACTTCCAGGGATGTATCATCAATTCAAGGAACTGGCTGCTGTTGATATTACCACCACCAAGATGGAAGTCGGGCCAACCGCTCACTATGTCATGGGAGGAGTCAAAGTCGACCCCGAATCCCAAGAATCAACTATTTCTGGATTATTTGCTGCTGGAGAAGCAGCAACCGGTCTGCATGGTGCAAATCGACTTGGTGGTAATTCCCTAAGCGACCTTATCGTATTCGGTAAAATTGCCGGTGAGAGCGCGGCTTCTAGAGCCGCTGCAATGAATGGATTCACAGAAATACCAGAAGATGAAATCGCTGATGTGATTTCTGAAACTCTAGCGCCGTTCGCACGTGAAGAAGGTGAAAATCCAGCTGCCGTTGTAGAAGATCTACGTGAGATGATGCAAGAAAAAGTCGGAATTATTAGAACCGGTAAATTGTTGCAAGAGGCTCTCAAAGATCTTGATGAACTTGAGGCCCGTGCAGGGATTACTAGCCCTGGAGGGTCAAGAATATACAATCCGGGCTGGCATCAAGCTCTAGAATTGGGTGCTATGATTGATGTATCTCGTATGTGCGCTTTAGCCGCACTAGAGCGGGAAGAATCTCGAGGAGGGCACACTCGAGATGATTTTCCTGTACCTGATCATAGCCATTGGGGGAAGGTGAATAGTGTCATTTCCCTCTCCGAAGATGGTTCAATGAACATAGAACACACAACTTATCCACCGATAGATGAAGAATTCAAAGCACTACTTGATGCAGAAGACCTACACGAGGAGGGGGCGTGAGTATGTCAGAAGAAGTTACCTTCAGAGTATTTCGCGGGGTTGGAGATGCCCATGGCGAGGCTCTAGGGAAGATGGTTGACTACACTGTCGAAATGGATGAAGGAATGGTTGTACTAGACGTCATACACCGGATTCAGGCAGAGCATGCTCCTGACCTATCCTGTAGATGGAACTGCAAAGCCGGTAAGTGCGGATCTTGTAGCGCTGAAGTTAACGGAATGCCTCGATTGATGTGCATGACACGAATGGAGGACATAATGGAAGAGACTCCAGAAGGAGAGCCTGTAACTGTCAAGCCTATGCAGGCTTTCCCAATCACAAAAGATCTCGTCACTGATTTGTCTTGGGCATATGAAATGAATAAGAAAATGGTTCCAGTTAACGGGCCAGAAGAACTTGATTGGGAATTCAAACAAGAAGAAGCTGATCGCATACAGGAATTCAGAGCATGTATAGAGTGTATGTTATGCGTAAACACTTGTCACGTTCTTCGTGAACATCAAAAGTTTGACGAATTTGCAGGCCCTAGATTCTTCGTTAGATTGGCGGGTCTAGAAATGCATCCTTTGGATACTGAAAGTCGCATACCAGAAATCAAGGAAGACTTTGGACTAGGATATTGTAATATCACCAAGTGTTGTACTGAGGTATGTCCAGCTGGAATCAATATTACAGATAATGCAATCATTCCTCTGAAAGAGAGGGTAGTCACGGAATATTATGACCCCTTAGCAATGATTGCCCGAAAGTTGGGACTGAAGACATAATTGAAATCACCCGTCCGCGCATCCGCTAGGGTATCACGGACGGGTTTACATAATTCAAGCGCGTATAATCGAAAAACGGCGCACTCTGAGTTACTCAGAGGTGCTTGATGCCGTTTTTCTTCACGTTGGCCTTCTTGATCTTGTCAGGAAGCCATGCTGGCCCATTCGCAGGCTTAGGGACCATTGCGGTCGAACCTGTGAACATGTGCACCTTATTCGTACCGCGCTCGCGCAGCTGAATATCGGTGTGACCACGTGTAGCTGCTTTTAGAGCGGCGCCGCGTGGTTGCTTGCTTACAAACACCTGAGCAGTATCCATTCCGCCTTCCATCAACACGAAGTATTTCTTAGACATTTTATTATCCACCTCCGCAAAGCGGGGGACTCGGGGAGATTATGAAGTTTGAGGCGAATAATCGCATTACTGCGCCGCTGTAGGTACCTTTTGGGAAAAACCAAGGGGTTTTCTGAACCCAAAAAATTGCTCATAATTCGGCGCAAGCAAGGGTCTTTGTGTTGAGAACACCATCAATTGAACGTATGTTATCGACTACTAATCGAGCGATTACACCCATGTTTTCAGCCTCAATTTTGAGAATTAAATCATGGTCCCCAAATAATAGATTCGCATCGACGACAAAGGGTAATTCTGAGGCTGAATTGTAAACCTCGTATTCAGCACCTGGTTCGACATTGATTAGTACATACCCGACGGACATTGTATTTTGCTGGAGGGGCTTTGTGGGAATGAACCCTTTGTCGATGGCGAAATTAGGGAATTGTCCGACGAAGAGGTGAAAGCGGACGGCCTCATCTCACACTTGTATGGCGGAGACTGTGATTGTACGACAATGCCAATATGGTGATGTTCGAGTTCTTTATGGTAACATTCTACGAGTGGAAGGAGATCTTCTAGTTACAACCGCCAATAATCGTCTTGCGGGAAGAGAAGGCTTAGATGAAAAAATACACCAAAAAGCTGGAAATGAACTCCGCGAGTTCTGTCATGGAATTGCAGTAGAAAAGCGTAAGGAAAATTTGCAACCTTGCGGAGTGGGGGAAGCGGTTACTACCCCTGGATTTAATCTACCATTCGACAATTTAGTTCATGTTGTTGGACCGGATTGCCGACGTCCAAACCAGGATAATTTTAGACGGGATTTGTTGAAGCAATCATACGCATCGATGTTTGAGCAGATTGAAAATGTGAAGAAACGGAAAACACTAGTTATGCCCCCGATTAGTATGGATATCTTCGCATACCCAAATCGAGAAGGAGCTAGAATGACTATGGAAATAGTACTTGCATGGATGGATGAAGGTGAAGACCCTGGTGTCGACCAAGTGCTAATCGTTACCAATGACAATAACTTCCTCAATAATATGAAAACCGTGTATCGAGAATCGGAGGATAGATTCCCTGGTGTTGATCAGACTCGTGCATATAGAAAAGGAAAATATGCTTGATTCTTAGTTCTCAGCGGTCAAGTGACCGTATGTGAAGTTCTACGGCTTCACTTAGAGTCTGCCTCCCAACAGCAACGGCTCGGGCAAGCTTTGAAGGAATTGTCAATCTACCTTCCGAGATACTACGACTCCGACGTTGAATTTCGCGAACCTCCCCTTCCGTAGGGATTACCTGTAGGCGCTCTGTAACGGGGATTCCTTCCTTTGAACAAATTCTGCGGGCGGCTGAAACATGGTCATAACGCGACCCTATAGAAGTCGAAGTCTCGTCAACGAATTGGACTGCTAGACCCCTCGCCAAACAAACATTGGCAATTCTGGAAGATATAGTTGGCGAACCATTGCCGATTCTAACTACAGATTCAGGTGGCATGAAATCATTCAGAATTGCCTCCACATAGTCGACTGTGGTATCTACAGATTCCATTTGCATAGATCCTGCAGGTCGACCATCAGCAATCCAAGAGAGGCCTGGTCGTGGGCCTGGATCGATACCGAAACATATGCGTTGGACCTTTTCGCCTACTGNAATTCTATTCACAATCGAAGAAATCACTGAATCAATTTCTTCTACGGCACAACCTATTCCTCTTACATCATTGGTTTGCCCCACTTCATCATGAGATGCTATCCAGAAATCAACACGGCTTGGTACTGGTTTTTCTGGGTCGAGTTGCGTATGTTCGATACCAGAATCGCGCAAACGGCCGAGTAATCTGTAGGCCAAACGGAAATCATCAGTACGCACTGCAACCTCTGGCACGATAGGACACAATTGCGCTCCGCCTTCAATCGTTGCCATACTTAGGTCACCGACTGCTATAATTTGCTTACATTTACAGAATATACACCGACATGACTTGGAAACCTCGAAACGTACCACTACGAGGCTGTCTCAAGCGATGTCGTCAAGAACCCTGACAATGCGCTATGCACATGACTGGGGTCTACGAGCGGGAATTACGCTCGGTGCTCGCAGGCGAGCGTAAGGGTGTAGTTGCAATAACCCGCTCGTGTACAGAAGTTGAGCGAGCACGGGCTATGCAAGTCTGTCAACGCCCATTCTTAGTTGTGAGAGCACCAGGTAGTGGTTCTGAAGGTACTGGGGATATTCTCGCCCTTCGAGGAGATATGTGTATGCCAATTGAAGTCAAATCCTCAAAAACTGACAAAATATACCTTTCTGGTCGCACGAAAGATCAGTACGATGCTCTGAAAAGTACTGGTGAGAAATGCGGCCTCCAGCCGCTGTATGCCTTTCGACTTAAGGGGGTAAGAGGAGATAGTTGGAGAGTGATGAAAGTTCCAGTAGATGGGCTAAAAGGAAAACTTCGAGTCCTATCTAGAAGTATTCCGAATGTGCCACTTACTAGAAATGGTTCTCCATACCTAAATTGGCACGATGGAATGCCGTTGAACAGATTTTTAGAACTAATCAGTCGTTCTGATGGAGCAAGGGCTATTGAAAAAACTACCAATTTTGCTGAAATAAACCGGCGAATTCATGATACCAGTAGATTATCTGATGCCAGCCTTTGAAGTGATTATTCACTCTCTGTTGGATTACCTGATAATCTCGATTCAGCGTAATCGAGTTTCGCCTTGGCCTGTTTGAGATCTTGATGGATTTCATCCAATCTAGCCTGCCTGAGTAATCTAGCAATTGCGGCTGTGTCACGACGTAGGCTATCTAATTCTCTAGATTGCTTTCGTTCAGACATATCGCCCTTCTCAGCCATATTTAGCCGAGGCACCATCAGGTCAAGTCAGTTACGGATTCATGGACGAGAATTCAAGTGGGGGGAATAAAGGCGGACACTCATGGAAAGAGGCCTGAGCCTGAATCAGATTCTCTTTGTGGGATTGCTGGCTTGGGCCGGAGTTAGAGGTTGGGCTCCAATATGGGCTCTCGTATTGATTGCCGGCTGGTACTTTGCTTTGGTTTATTTTGAACAAAATGGAACACTAGACAAATGGAATGCAACCAGAGTTTTAGGAATCATACTAATGGTAAGAACAGGTAGAGGTAAGATTGCCCTTGAACAGCTGGCTAAACCGCGTAAATTTTGGAGAGCGTATGGAGAATTTTCTATTTGGTTATGCTTTATCGTAATGTTTGGTGTAATCCTATTGATAATTACTGCGGCGTTGGCAACCGCCGCGGCTCCTGCACAACAAGAAGTCTTACCTGCATCTGACCTTCTTCTTATTCCTGGAGTGACTAGTTTTGTTCCATTCTGGTGGCCAATTATTGCTCTGATTTTTGCTCTAGTAATTCACGAATATAGTCACGGAATACAAGCCAGAGCGCACGGTATGCAAGTTCGATCTTTCGGACTTCTTCTGGCCGGTTTACTTCCGGTTGGGGCGTTTGCTGAACCGGAATATGAGGAAATGTCTCGCGCACCGAGAAGAGAGAGAATGCGATTGTTCGCCGCTGGACCTTCAATCAACCTGATTGCTACATTTGTAGTCTTAGTACTCTTATCTGCAACCGCGAATGGATTTGTTGCAAAAAATCCTGGAGTTCACGCAACTGGTATTATTGGAGAGACAGGAGCGCAAGATGCTGGACTAATGGCTTATGAGACCATTACTCATATAGACGATTTTGTAGTGACTGATCGCGATGATTTCACTGAGGTAATGAAGGATTATTCTTCAGGGGAGGTTGCTAATTTTACTGTGATTTCTTCTCAAGATAATGACGCCGAAACTAGGGTTATCGAAATCACCTTTACAGATCGTTGGCAGTATCATATGGACCAATGTCAACAAACCACTGGTTGTGATATGGAAGAAACTAGAGTATTGATGGAGACACTAGAAATTGAACAAGGCGATGCATTTCTCGGAGTTAGTAATCTTCGCTCAAACACAGCAGCTGTAGACGGTTGGGGGTTCCTGGCTGATGATGATTTAAGCGGGCTTCAGAAAGGATTGGTACTGCTAGTAGCACCGTTGATTTTGTTAGGTGTCCCGATTCAAAATGATGGGCATACAATGCCTTTAGAAGAGCGAGCGATGTTGATTGCAGGAGATGGAATAATCGCTTCAAACATCGGAACGGAAGGTATGTTGGCTACTTTTGATTTCCTTTTCTGGTTAGCTTGGATAAACTTCCTATTGGGATTCGCCAATCTAATTCCGATGATTCCATTCGATGGAGGTCACATCTTCAGGGATGCCGCTCACTCAACTATGCGGTTCATCATGCGCGGTGGAGACCCAATCCGAATTGAGAATGCGGCAAACAGATTGAGTTCGATGAGTAGTCTACTCGTTTTATTCATTGTAATTATTCCAATCATTTTGCCTCGATTGGTAAGTTGATAGAATGGGCTATTCTTCTTCATCGGATTGACTTTCTTTCTTGCCATTTAATCGGTCTGTAATCATCTCAATGATGACTGGAGCTGATATTACTATAGCCACCATAACAGCAAGATTACTCCAAGAATTAGAAGTGACTTGACCGTCTGTGCCACTAGCATAGAGTTTCACAGCACCTACCCAAGGGATTTCCAATGAAGCGACACCAATAATCCACTCATCCTTGATTGCGGTAACCAACTCACCATTTTCATCAGTTAGTGATTGCTGATCGTATTGGCAGCCGTTGCTCCATCGATTATCGCCTGTAGTAATGTATCCCTCATGCTGAGGTATCCAATTACTTATTGTAAGATTCGAGTTACCGTGGTAGCAATCGTAATTCAATTCCACAGTAATCGATTCAGCAGCCACAATATCAGTTCCTGGTACATCCCATCCACCGTTTGGATTCTCTACGGCTTTGATTAGAGCACGA
Organism: Candidatus Thalassarchaeum sp.; assembly: GCA_022451235.1. Classification (GTDB taxonomy): domain Archaea; phylum Thermoplasmatota; class Poseidoniia; order Poseidoniales; family Thalassarchaeaceae; genus MGIIb-O1. Next base: position 94,071 of record JAKUOA010000007.1, read on the forward strand.
TGGATTACGGGAGTATCACTTCCTCCATTCTTCCTGAATATAATTACGTCACCGGGCATTCCATGAGTTTCGTAACCCTCGTGTTTACCGCCAATTTCTGTAGCCTCTGCAAAGGTGATTATTTGATGACGGTCGGGGGACATTACTAGGACTAAATCTCCGGGGTCTATGGCTCCAACCGAACCTTGCTCAGGGTCATGCATCATTGAACCAGATTCGACCACGACCATAGGTGGATAAGTTCCGGTTGCAATCGTCATCGAACCCAATAGAAGTATGACCAATCCTATTGCAAGACTTGTCTCTCGCTTGAGGACTTCGATATCCACAATCACTCCTCCTCAATGTCAGCCGAAGCCTTGCTACTTTCAGTATCAGACGAGTCTTCCAGATTAGCAGGTCTAGTCAAAAACACCATGGTCAAAGAGGCGGTGGCGAGGAGGAGACTAACTCCATCAAAATGGGGAGCAGTTGGGTGAATCGAAGAGTCTCCAGCAAGCCATAGGGTTAGATCTACGGTGAATTCCCTAGGGCCACTTCCCTGTTTAGCGAGGCCAAAAATCATGTTGTAAAGCAAGAGGGCGGCACTAATTGATGTGAAACCTAGAATTGTACGATTTGCATCTCTATCCCGCAAAATCTTGGCCCCAGGAAGCAATGTTGACAATCGAGAGTTTGTGGTATTCCACCAAGTGTTAGAATATGTGGAAGAATCGTTTGAATTAGATTCTAAAGAAATTTCATCCCAAGGCTCAGATACTCTTTCTACGGAATTTTCGGATATCTCCGTCATGGATTCTATTGACCTTGCTCCTGCAGGTTTAATGTGTCTAAATCTGGAACCGACTTTAATCCCCAATTCATTGTAAAGTCTCACAAGATGGGATTGGTAGCCTGGGCCAAGCATATCTGCGGCCTCCTCCGCCTCCTTACGCCGCCTGAGAACCTCTGGCCGTGAATCGAGGAGAAGTATTTCGTCAAGGGCAGCCTTGTGACCAAGATAAACCATAAATTCCGGTACCATCCAGAATGCTAGAGCTCCTCCAACGATTAAACCAAGCCAACTCCAAGGAACCCACATTTCCTTTGAGTCGTCTGTCGTACCACCTAAGACAAACAAGAATAGAATACCCCAGATTGTTGCGGCAAGGGATAGTATTGTCAAAGACGAAACTATTCGGAAATGGTTGTCTTTCTGACCCATCCACCATCGCTGGAAGGTGTTCGTCAGAAGCTTGAGCGGCCCTGCCATCGCCCACTGGGTTCCGCTCATGGATTATGTCCCTTGTCGCGTAACGTTCCAATGGATTCATGTTTAAATCAATCTGCCGTGCCTTCATGAATCGTACAGTCAATGCTGCATTAATCGCTCTAGTCTTGTTTATTTCTGGCTGCACATCACCATCCCCTCCTGATATGGATAATGATGGGGTTTCTGACGAAGAGGACCAAGATATTGATGGAGACGGATTCAATAACACACTAGAGATAAATTGCAATAGTGACCCTCAAAAAAACACTTCCATACCTTCAGATATCGATAACGATGGCATATGTGATACTCTAGATTTGGATATTGATGGAGATGGTTTACCCAACGATTGGGAGGAAGAGAGAGGCTTTGATCCGCGTGATGCGGAAAGCAAGATCACCTGCCATGGAAGAAGTGAATATTGTCTTAGGACCTATGATGATTTCACATTTGCAGAATCGCACAATTCATTTTCCACACCTGAAGATGGAATTATTGCGGGAATAAATCATTTAACTGGTCTAGAAAGTCAATGGAATGACGGCATAAGAGCATTTATGCTAGACCCATATCATCCTTCTGAATTACAAAATGATAAGGAAGATCTTGTGTTTTGTCATGCCATAGGTGTCGCAAATGCACCTCCATGCTTGTTTGGAAGTGTAGACGCATTCTCTTGGTTGAGGAATCTAGGATCTCTACACAACAACAGCACCGGAGATATTGTCAGTCTGTTAATTCAAAATCACAGAGTTCCCGGTGAACATTTAGAATATCTTTTCAATGAAACGGGAATTTTAGATAGAGCATTCATCCATGAATTAGGCACTCCATGGCCATCAATCGGTGACATGGCTTTAGCAAAAATCGATGTTGTAATCTATATTGAGCTTGAATACGAAGAAAATTTTTCGAAATTATTACCGGCTTGGAAACATACCTGGGATACACCTTATGGCGAATCTGAACAGGAGGAGATGTCTTGCAATCTAGGGAGAGGAGATTCAGCCCAACCTGTTTGGCATATGAATAACTGGCTGAGTACTTTCGGTCTTGCTGATGCAAATAAAGCAGCACAGGTGAACGATTACGAAACTCTGTTGAATAGGGCTTTGTTATGTTGGGAGGAGGTTGGAAATAGGCCAACTTTCATTGCAGTTGATTACTGGGAACAAGGAGAACTGACGAATGTTACAATAACTCTGAATAAAATGGAACACTGGACAGATGAAATTCCTCTTCGCCCTTGATTTGTATTATGAAAAACAAACACCAACCTAGAACCAATCTATTCATGTTGGTCGGTCTTTGCCTTCGACCTAATGCCCACCCCGGCTCTTCAACTCCTTCACCCGCAAGTGCGGGAATTAGTTGAGCAGCGAGGTTGGAAATTGACTCCTGTGCAAGAGGCTGCAGCCGTAGATTTAGTTGAGGGAGAGAATCGAATTTTAGTCGCGCCAACGGGTAGCGGAAAAACAGAAGCGGCGATTCTTCCAATTGCTTCGAGAGCCCTAAAAGAAGAATGGAGTTCTCTCTCGATACTCTATATTACACCCCTTAGAGCATTAAACCGAGATATAGATAGGCGATTGGTCAACTTACTCGAACCACTTGGAATAAGTGTAGGACTACGCCACGGTGATACCAGCCAAAAAGAGAGAACTAAGCAATCTAAGAATCCTCCAAATTTGCTAGTCACAACTCCTGAGACTGCTCAGATAATGTTGCTGGGAAGTCGTTTGAGAAAGCACTTAGCTGGAGTAAAGGCTGTTATTCTGGACGAAGTTCACGATTTGGCCGCAAGTGAGAGGGGAGCACAACTTCTAATCGGACTTGAGAGAATTTCTGCCTTGGAGGGAAGTAGCGGAAGATTCCAAAGAGTAGGCCTTTCAGCCACTGTTGGCAATCCAGACGAGGTTGCGAATTGGATGTCGCACGGGGCAAAACCGATTTTTGGTCCGGCACCGAGAACCACCAAGGTAACCGTACATCGAGAAACTCCTACTGCCGAAGATGACCTATTAGCAGGTGAATGGGCGATTTCCCCAAAATCTATTGCCGCATTACGGCATCTTGCTCAAACACTCATTGAAGACTCACCTTCTCTAGTTTTCGTGAACTCAAGATCTACCGCGGAAACGGTTGCTCAAAGACTGGCTTCGATTGTTCCTGAAATCCAAGTTGGTGTCCACCATGGAAGCCTCGCAGCGGAAACTCGGCGGGAGATGGAAGAAGCTCTTCGGGCCGGTGAATTACATGGATTAATTTGCACTTCAAGCCTTGAATTGGGTATTGATATCGGTAGTATCCGAAGAGTCCACCAATTGAACAGTCCGAGGGCGGTTGACAGAATGTTGCAACGTGTCGGTCGAGCTGAGCATCACCTAGGAGGAACTGGAAGAGGAGATGTCTTGGCTTGGGAAATTGACGATATCGCAGAATGTGCAGTAATTGCAAGACGTGCAATGGCTGGTGAATTAGAGGGAGTTGAATGGAGGTACGATCCGGCCATTGTCGCTGCGAATCAATTTCTTCAAATGGCTGCGGAAAGAGGTGTTGTTTCTTTATCACAGGCTACTGAATTACTAAAAAATTCGACTATTTTTCCACAATGGACTGAAGAAGATACACTAGCAGTACTACGAGTTTTAGACGATAGGTGGCTAATTAGATTAATCGAAAAGCCAAGGCAATCTGACCCAATAATTTGGCATCCAAAACTATGGAAAGGTTTGGCTAAGAAAGCAAACGTCGGTGCAAGGCCTGCAGATTTAGTACCGGAGGAAAGGCCTCCTTGGGATGAGGAATATGAAGATGCTCAGAAGTCGCGTTGGCGACGAGCAATGGTTCAATACTTGCCGGAGTCTCTTAGTCTTGGATGGTTTTCACCCGCCGGAAAATTAGGTAGAAATCGTACCGAACATATCTCCATGATTCCTGACGAAATTGCCTACAAGGTCCGTGATGCTGTAACCAGACGGATTTTGGGTTCTGTCGATGAAGCCTTTGTGCTTTCACTGAATGATGTAGGCGAAGATGATGCTGGTAGGCCAAGAAGATTCGTTATGGCTGGTCGTACTTGGATGATTGTCGATGCTGACCCTGAGCAAAGCGAATTGTTGGTTGCTCCCGTAAAGGATACAGGAGAGGCGCCGGTATGGGCGGGAGAATTACCCCCAGTACCGATCGAAGTGGCTCTGGAAGTGGGTAGATTGAGGAGAAGTGCCGCAACTGCAATTGGAGTAATGAATGCAAGAAAAGGGGACTTCGATTTCGAAAACTACCCTCTATCAGAGGTCGCCAGAGCAGACTTATTGAATGCGGTTGCGGAACACATAGATGCGACGGAATACTTGCCTACTGATACCACCTTAACTATCGAAAGTAGAGGCAATGCTGTTGTCTTGAATACCTGTCGAGGGAGTAAAATAAACGAGACTTTGGCTCACTTCATTCAAGCGATGGGATCGATGCGAGAAGGTAAGATGGGAACTACTCTAATCGACCCATATAGAATAGCTTTCCAAGTCCCAGGAACTACCGCTGCTCATGTTATTGAATGGTTGACTACAACCTCCCCAGATGCTCTTGAAGCCGTTCTTAGGATGACAATTCCAAATGGCAGAGCACTTAGATGGAGGATGGTACAAGTGGCTAGGAAAATGGGGGTTTTGCAGAAGGCAGCTGACCCACGTCGAGTCAATATGCAAGGTCTAATGCAGAGATATCGAGGCACTCCAGTTGTTGAGGAAGCCCTATCAAAATTATTCCATGAAAGAATGGATATTGAAGGAACAATGGATCTAATTCGAGATATTCAACGAGGAGAATTGGAGATTTTCCACACCCCTAGTGGACCACTTGGACTATCGGCAAAATCTGAGAGAGACTTGTTGCTACCTGCGTGGTCAGATGCACAACTTCGAGAGAGATTGGAGACTCGGCTGCTGGCTGAACGAGCTGTTTTAATCTGTCTCAATTGCAAAGAAAAGTCACGAAGCAGAGTTGGTCGCATGCAGCAGCGCATCGAGCCTTGTGAGAAATGTGGCGGTACTATGCGAGCTTGCTCTCCTGAGCGCATGGAATCTATGCTAATCGGCTGGGTAACTAGCGATGACCCGAAAGAACGTGCAAGGATGCAGAAGAATGCCGAACTAATTCAAACCCATGGACACGATGCTGTTCTAGCCTTGATGGGGAGGGGTGTTGGTGAGGAAACCGCAACTAGATTGTTGAGAGGTCTATCTCGTGGAAACCGAGTCGCATTACTCCGCGCCATACATAATGCAGAACTGCAATATGCTAAGACTAGGCGCTATTGGAGTTAGAAAGCGATATTGAATGCCAACCTTTCGGAGTCATGTGCTAATAGGACTGACTGGACGCTATGCCTCAGGTAAATCAACCGTAGTCGACTTTCTCGTATCCAAAGGGTTGGCAAGTGAATCATGCTCAGATTCCATTCGTGCTCATCTAAAACAGAATGGGATCGAAGAATCTAGAGAGAATTTAATCAATGGGGGGAATGAATTACGCAGAAGCGGCGGACCCGGTATTCTCGCTGAAATGTTAATTGAGAGATTAGATGGAAAGAACGCAGTAATCGATTCGATAAGAACACCTGGTGAAGTCGAGGCCTTGCAGGAGCGTGATGATTTCATTCTGATTGAAGTTCGTGCAGGAATGGACGCGCGCTGGCAAAGAGCACAGGTCCGTGCAAGAACAGGAGATATTGTCGACAGAGAGACCTTCTTCGCTAATGAAGAGAAAGAAGCTGTTGCGAAAGATGAATCGGGTCAAGCCCTCAATGCGACTGCGGCCCTAGCCGATCTCGTACTAGTCAATGATGGAAGCCTTGATGACTTACATTCGGACCTAGAGGAACTCTGGGTTATGCTTTCTGAATAAATCAGGCAGAGCGGTACTTTACTCCGGATTCGGTGAACATACTGTTTGCGATTGCGAAATCTTCCTCCCAGCGCTCGGGAATCTCACAATCTTCAGGATACACTACTTCACGAACGCCGGCTTGAATCAAAGAACGAGCGCATCGTGAGCAAGGTGGCCAAGTAACATAGGCAGTACAATCCTTGAGTGAAATACCGATTCGAGCCGCGTGCATGATTGCATTTTCTTCGGCGTGACAAATCATTGGATACTTCTGACTACGGTCGTTCAGCCTAGCAGCGGTATCTTCGATTCCTCTAGGAAATCCATTGAATCCGGTTGAACGAACTTCTCTATCTTCTCCAACCACAACACAGCCGACCTTGGTAGAAGGATCCTTCGACCAGTCTGAGATATGTTTTGCAAGGTCAAGAAATCGTGCATCCCATTTCAAACTCATCTTTTCACCTCAGGGTCGCCCACCGGGAGGGTCGTTATCTCGGTTTGCCTCTGTACGACTAGGGTCATAGCCCTCCCAAACTTCTGGATTTGCATAGCAATCAGGGTCATCGCGGTCTGCTTGACCTCCTTTGTCATTGTCTATACCATCTCCGCAATTTCCAACGCCTCTATCATCATCACTTGATAGAAGAGCATCAGGTCCACCTCCCATCATTACTGCAATTACCAATCCAACAAGGACAATAATCAGCATAATGAGGATGACTTTGGAACTAGTGTCCTTGGACTCAACCTGGACAACAATTTCGACCTTGTCCTCTGCCTTGGATGTCATACTTGGCCTCCGAAGTGGGTCATCCCTTTTGATTCTCAATGTACGCGAAGGTGCTCCCAAAGGTCGCCGCCGCTTCGTTCTACAGCAAACTTTAGCAAGTCTCCGACAAGATATACACTACCCATAACGGAAATGCCACAAGCCGCTTGCCTTGACATGATTTCTGCGATTTCAAGAGCCTTTGTTGGATCTCTTTCGATTTTCGGCTCGTCTAATCTATTTGAAAAAATCAGATTTGCTAACTCCTCTGCATCAACCGCTGGATTTCTTCCAGTTGTTGGTTCTGTAACGATGATGTGACGGAATGTTGGCATATGCCAAAGTTCGCTTGTTACATCGACTAAGGCCTCTTCCAAATTGGCCTTTTGAGTAACTCCGATTAGAAGAATTGTGGGTTCTTCAATTGACATTATTTCGGATTGTAAACCATCGGCGTTGTGGGCGGCACTGATCCTAATATTAGACTTGAACAAATCCTTTGGTGGCCAATTTGGTGAACGCCCAGGCCAATTGATGTTCTCAGAAGGTAATTCCCATCCAAAGGTTGTAGCGATATATCCTGCAAAAATGAACCAATCTTGCCAGTAGTCATCAATTTCTATCCCCTCATGGACATATAAGTCGTCTCCAGCTACCTCGGCAATAGTCTCCAGAACGGATTCCTCTCCGGGATGGTATACCACCATCGGTACACCCTCACGATGGATTCCGGCCTTGGCGCGTGCGATTTGCTCACGTGTATTTCCGAGAATTTCGGTGTGGTCAAGTCCGATGGTCGTTATGACGCATAGGTCTGCATCCACCAAACATGTCGCATCACCCTCTCCGCCTAATCCGGTTTCGATTATTGCACGATCTATACCGGCGTGAGAAAAGGCTAGCATGGCGATTGCAAATGTACATTCGTAGAAGGTTGGTTCTTCGCCTAATTCTTTTCCAACTTCTACAGCAGCAGCACGAACCGCAGAAAGATGCTCATCAAAAGTACGCGAATCGATTACCTCTCCGTCGATACGAACCCTTTCTTCAATGACAACAAGATGTGGGGTAGTAAACAGACCGACCTTCAAACCGCTATTTGCTGCAGCGCTTGAAAGAAAGGCACACAGCGTCCCCTTTCCATTCGTTCCAGCGACGTGAATCGATGGGAAACCCATTTGTGGATTATCCATCTTCTGCAGTAACAACTCAATTCTTTGCAAACCGAGATTCATGCCGGCAAATCGCCTATCCATGAGCCATTCTCGGTCATCCATTGCTACACATCCGCCGCGCCCCTGTAGGGCGCGGATACGGGTCAAGGTGATATGGACCTTGAACTTGGGGGAGACTGTGTCCGACCGAAGTGAAAGTGTCATCGAGATGATGATGGAGCAATGGGAATCCATGGTTGGCATGGCTGGGATGTTTATTGTGACCATAGGAATCGGTATATTCATCCAACCATTATATGATATTCCTGAAGCTCGAGCATTCGGCGAGGAAGGGACAACAAAATCTGGGTTTATTTTGTTTGAACTATTGATGATCGGAATTTTCACAGTGGGGATTATTTGGTTAGCCCGAAAGGGATTAGATTACCTAATCAAGGGAATAGTTATGCTCGCCCTTGGACTGAGCCTATTCTATGCCATCCAACCATTTACCTTGCTCATTCTCTACATTCTTGGATTCGCTACACCCGCTACTGTCGGGCTATCTGCACTTGCCATTACCGTTGTAGCCGAGGTCACATTGTATCGCTATCCTGAATGGTGGGTAGTGAATTCTGTTGGAGTAATGGTCGGTTCGGGAGTAATCGTGATGATTGGAATTTCATTCGTTCCAACACTTGTCATAATTTTCATGGTTTTAGCCGCGATTTACGATTATTGGGCTGTTCACAAAAGCAAGCATATGCTTGAACTTGCAGATACGATGATTGGACTCAAACTGCCTGTTTTACTCGTGGCTCCAAAGGAAAAGGGGTATTCCTTCCTAGAACAAGAAGGAGACATAATGCAAGATTCACCACTTCCACCTCCTGATGTCATGGAAGCGGAGATAGTCGATAGACAGGAAAGAATGAAACCAAAAAAGAAGAGTCGAGATGCCTTATTCATGGGCCTAGGGGATGTTATCTTTCCAGGTATGTTAGTCATCTCAGCAATTTCTTTCCTACCTGATTGGGGACCAGAAATTTGGAATCCATACGGTACTTTCTACATGGCACAAATCGTTGTAGCAATTGGCACACTAATCGGAGGTATACTCGGATATGTGCTGCTGATGACCTTCGTCGCCCAAGGAAATCCACAACCAGGACTGCCACTGTTAAACGGCGGAGCGATATTGGGATACATCATCAGTGGAATCTATGCTGTCGGGCCTGCGGAATTGTTTCAGGCGATCACCTTCCTCTAGTGCATCGTGCTTGAAAGAGTGAGATTCCCCGATTCATTGAAGGCTAAGTGTTGAACCCTAAGGTTCGGTTGTTATGCTGGACATGAGCATGTTCCGAGAGCACGCGGATGTGCTGAGGGCCGACCATGACAAGAGAGAGATGCCCCATGACAACATCGATGAGGTGATCCGTCTCGATGAAGAATGGCGGCAGGCGAGGTATGATGCCGATCAACTCAGAAAGAAACGAAATGAGGCTGCCAGAGGTATTGCGGAAGCAAAGAAATCGGGTGATTCCTCCGCTGCAGATGCAATTTTAGCTGAGGTTGCCAGTCTCGGACAAGAGATTGATGCTCTGAGCCAAAAAGTCGATTCATGCTTAGCTGAGAGAGATGCAATTAGAATGCGAGTTCCAAATATCTTACACGATTCTGTACCGGTTGGAGAAGATGACCAGAAAAACACACTACACAGTTTACACGGTGACAAGACTGAGTTAGGATTCGAAGCACGCAATCATAACGACCTAATCGAGATGAATAATTGGGTTGACCTTGCTAGAGGAGCAAAGGTAACTGGTTCTCGCTTCTACTTCCTTCAGGGTGATCTTGCTCGATTAGAAATGGCTCTACAAAGTTACTCTGCTAATTTCTTAATGGACCGTGGTTATACTTTGGTGCAACCACCGCTAATGATGAATCGCGAGGCCTACGAAGGTGTCACTGACTTAGGTGACTTTGAGACTGTTATGTATGGTATTGAACCTGACAAATACTATCTCATCGCAACTAGCGAGCATCCGCTCACTGCGATGAGAATGGACGAAATTATCGAACCATCAGAATTACCGATTAAGTTGGTTGGAGTATCTTCTTGCTTCCGACGCGAAGTAGGAGCACATGGGTTGTCTGATCGAGGAATTTGGAGAGTACACCAATTTACCAAAATTGAACAAATTGTCATTTGTAATCCAGATGATTCCTGGGGACACCATGAGGAGTTACTTACCAATGCCGTTGAGTTGTGGGATAGCCTAGGTTTGCATTACAGAGTAGTAAATATCTGTACAGGCGACATGGGAACTGTTGCCTCAAAGAAATACGACCTAGAGGCTTGGTTGCCTGGCGCTAATGCCTACAAGGAAGTTGTTTCATGCTCAAATTGTACCGATTACCAAGCTAATCGCCTACGGATGAGATATCGGACTGCAGAAGGAAATTCCGCAGTACATACTCTGAATTCGACCGCGGTTGCCACCAGCAGGGCGTTGGTTGCGATTATGGAACAATATCAGAACGAAGATGGAACAGTGCGAGTTCCTGACGTTCTAGTTCGACATATGGGTGGACAGGAAGTTCTCCATCCGCTAAATTGAATTTAGGCGGTAGAAGGTTTAGATTTCTTCAGCATTCTATTGAGAATCATTGCGAGTAGAATCAAAACCACGACTGCCGCTAAAGGAGCCAATACAATTGCTAGTATTGAGAGTATCAGACTTGCAATATTTTCACCCGTTGAAACAACTGGATTACCTATTCCGGCTGTTATGGCAGTTGATACTCCTCTGGTTACTACTGTTGCACCTTGAACCACTGCGGTTACTCCACCGCCAGCGATTATTGCTAGAGACCACTGGATTACTGGATCTGTATTGCCCTCAAGAACAACTGCAGTCATTCCTGTGCCTGCTACCACAGCGGCCGGACTCGCGATTGAATCCAACAGGTTGTCAACCCATGGAACATAGTATGCTGCAAGTTCGGCTATTGTAGCAACTCCTAGGAGAATTACAGCAACATTAGAGTCGAAGTATTCCAATGATGAATTTGTCAAATCAACGTCAACGGCGTCGGCTCTAACTGCAATAGAAAGCAGGAAAGGTGGTAAGAAAACACGGAATCCAGAGGCTGCCGCAAGGCCTAATCCCATACATAATGCGAGTATAACGTCGAATTCATTCACGATTATGCGAACAATCGGCCACTATTGAATCCAATGCCGGCATAATTCAGTCGCCAAGTTCTACCAAAGTCGCTCCCATATCGACTCTATCGCCCTCTGCAAAATTCACTGAAAGTACTTCACCGGCCTTCGGCGCTTGGATTCTGTGCTCCATTTTCATCGCTTCCATAACCAACAAAGTTTGGCCCTCACGAACTCTTTGTCCGGCTTTTGCATGCACCTCTAGAATAGTTCCAGGCATCGGGGCGGTTAGACCACCCTCGCCAGCGGCTGAATCAGCGCTTCCTGGTTCGTGACCATGAACAACATGGATTCGCCCATTGATGTGAATCCACCAATCATCACCAACCTTTGCTACGTGCGCGATATGTGCGGAACCATCAATATCGACAAGAAGTCTAGCACCTTGAGAGTCTCTGGTAATGCCAATTTCGGAATGTGGTGCTTCGTGCCCATCACGAGTTAGTGCATCGAGGCTAAGTGTGCCCTCTGAATCAGACAATTTAGCGGTGTAGCGAACACCCGATTCTCCAATACTCCACTCCATCTTTTCACCTCAAGGAAATGACCTCGACAAGGTCCTGAATGGGTCTCCGCTGTGCCCTGTATGTTCATCAACAAACGACTCAGAGGATCCTGAGCCTGCCCGGTCGAGTCCGAACCGACTTGCTGCTGCGGCTATTGCCACAAGAGTCGCCGGGTCAGGTTCGGGCTCAGCAAAATCAGAGATATCTCTGGAATCCAAATAATCAGTAGTTATTCCTCCAGAAATAAAATCAGAATGGGTAGTCATTTGACGAAGGAATCCAATGTTTGTGATTACTCCAAGAGCCCTTAGGTCCGAGAGTGCGGGATCTAGGCGGCTTGCGGCTGCCGTCCTTGTGGGGGCGTGAACGATTAGCTTGGCTAACATCGGATCGAAGGCGACCGTGACCGCATCTCCTTCACGGACACCTGTATCGACTCTAATACCTGGCCCTGCCGGTGCACGCCACATAGCTAAGTCACCAATTGCCGGAAGGAATCCTTTGCTGGGGTCTTCTGCATAGATTCGAGCTTCCATAGCATGACCAGTGATACCTATATCTGATTGAGATAATCCAAGAGGTAAGCCGGCCGCGACCTCGAATTGCTTCTGTACTATGTCTATTCCAGTAATCATCTCAGTTACAGGGTGCTCTACTTGTAAACGGGTATTCATTTCTAAGAAGAAGAATTCACCTCGGTCAGAAAGTAGGAATTCGACTGTTCCTGCGCCTTCGTAATCGACTGCCTTTGCAGCCTGAACAGCCGCTTCTCCCATTGCTTCTCTAATTGTAGAGGTAACTGCTGGACTCGGAGCTTCCTCGATGACTTTCTGGTGTCGGCGTTGTAGTGAACAATCCCTTTCGTTTAAGTGAATACAATTCCCATGACTATCCGCTAAGACTTGAATCTCAACGTGTCGAGCACCTTTCAGAAGTCTCTCGACATACACGGTACCATCGCCGAATGCTGCTGTTGCTTCTCTAGCCGCAGCTTCGTACTCAGTTCGCAACATCTTGGGTTCATGTACGGCCCGCATTCCCTTTCCTCCACCACCTGCGCTTGCTTTCAGTAAGAGAGGATAACCAACACGAGCCGCCGCGGCTGCCAATACACCTAGATGATCAGAATCTCCTCCCATGGATATTTCTTCACCAGGAATTACCGGAACTCCTGATTCAATCATGCAGCGGCGAGCAGATATCTTGTCCCCCATAGTATCGATTGCATCGGCTGTTGGACCAATCCAAATCAGACCGGCCGCCTTAACCGCATTTGCAAAATCAGCTCGCTCAGAAAGGAATCCGAAACCCGGGTGAATCGCTTGAGCACCGGTGGAGCGAGCGGCCTCGATTATTGCATCTCCATTGAGATAAGTATCCGCTAGATTAGTGCCTGGAAGATGTACTGCCTGATCTGCATTTTCGACGTGTAAAGAGCCTGTATCAGGGTCGGAATAAATCGCAACTCCACGAAGTCCAGATTCTTTAGCAGCCCGCAGAACCCTGACTGCAATCTCCCCTCGATTAGCAACCAAGACCGTATCGAATGGGCGAGGAGCAGAGGTCATCCAATCTGGAATCATTGTGCCAACTCACTCTTCTGGTGCCCAATCGGGCTTTCTTCTCTCAAGGAACGAAGAGAGACCTTCCTGGCCTTCCCTAGAACCGCGCATTTGGCTGGTCTTGTCGAGTGTCCAAAGTCGTAAGTCCTCATCGTCTCCAGTCCAAGCATCGAAGGTCATGGCTAGTTTCTTTGATTCGGCCACCGCCATCGGACCGGTCGTCATCACATCTGCAACTACTTCTCCGATAGCTTGATCAAATTCTAGTGGTGATTCGACAACCTCGTTTAGCCAACCAATTCGTAGGCCTTCTTCCGAGCCAACTCTACTAGCCAGCATCGAAAGTCTGCGGAATTCAGCACTCCCCAACTTTCGATATACATAGGGTCCAATTACTGCAGGCAGAATACCTAATTTGGCTTCAGAAAGAGCGATTCTTGTACGTGGCTCGCCAATCGCATGGTCAACACAAGCTACGAGTCCTGCCCCTCCTCCAAGGGCCACGCCCTGTATCGCACCAACTGTAAAACAAGGGTGTGCCCAAAGTGAATAGAATAGGCGATCAAGCCTTTCTGAATCGGCTCGATTTTCTTCAGGTGTTGCCGCTCCGGCGTCTCGCATCATGTTGATATCTGCACCGGCACAGAAGTGCTTTCCATCTCCACGTAGAACGATTATTCGCAGATACTGAGAACCTTCGGAATCGTGAAGTGATTGAGTTGCACCAACGGACCTTTGCGCAGTCCAATTTAGCGCTTCGACCATTTCTGAAATCAACTGTACGTTGAGAGCATTGAATACCTCTGAGCGACGAAGTGTTAGGCTGGCAATAGCTCCATCTATTTCGAGGCTACAAAGTTCGGCTAAGGGTTTTGCATCACTCATTTTCTTGCCTTGCATAATTTCACATCCTGAATACGCCGTATCCGTTGTCAGGGAATGGGGCGTTAAGACTCGCCGATATTGCTAGCCCTAAGACGTCCCTAGTGTCGCGTGGGTCGATGACGCCATCGTCCCAGAGACGGGCGGTTGAGTAGTAAGGTGATCCTTCCATCTCATATTTCTCTAGAATTGGTCGACGGAATTCTTCCAATTCGTCACCAGACATCGGAGACAATCCTTCTCGTGCTCGTTGATCCTGTTTGACGGTGGCAAGAACATCGGCAGCTTGTGGACCGCCCATAACAGAAATTCTTGCGTTGGGCCACATGAATAGGAAGCGGGGGTCGTAGGCTCGGCCGCACATTCCGTAATTACCAGCCCCGTGAGAACCACCGATAATTACTGTAAATTTGGGGACAGGAACGCAAGAGACAGCGGTTACGAGCTTAGCCCCATCCTTAGCAATTCCACCCGACTCAGCGTCACGGCCAACCATGAATCCTGTAATATTCTGCAAGAAAATTAGTGGGACTCCACGCTGACCGCATAGCTCGACAAAGTGAGCACCTTTGAGAGAAGATTCGGAGAATAGAATGCCATTGTTTGCTACAATACCAACAGGATAGCCATGTATTCTGGCAAATCCACACACCAAGGTATTTCCATAGCGTGGTTTGAACTCGTGGAAGCGAGAACCGTCAACAATTCTAGCGATTACTTCACGAACATCGAACGGTGTACGATTATCTGTTGGGATTATTCCCATCAAGTCCTCAGTGTCGTAAGCGGGTGCTTCTACCGGCTTAACGTCCAACCTTTGCTTCGGCTCAATATTGAGATTCTCTACAACATTACGAACCATACGAAGGGCTTCCTCCTCGTTCTCGGCAAAATGGTCAGCCACACCCGACTCTCGGGTGTGTACATCAGCGCCTCCCAAATCTTCGGCGCTGACCTCCTCTCCTGTTGCCGCCTTCACCAGCGGTGGTCCAGCGAGGAAAATCGTTCCATTGCCCTTGACGATAATCGATTCATCCGACATTGCAGGAACATATGCGCCTCCTGCGGTACAACTTCCTAGAACCGCTGCTACCTGTGGAATTCCTTTACCCGACATCATGGCTTGATTTCTGAAGATGCGGCCAAAGTGGCCGATATCGGGGAAAACCTCATCTTGCATCGGCAAGAATGCACCTCCACTGTCGACGAGATAGATGCATGGCAAATTGTTAGCATCTGCAACGTCTTGGGCTCGAATGTGCTTCTTCACCGTCATAGGATAGTAGGATCCACCTTTGACCGTAGCATCGTTTGCAACAAATAGGCATTCTCGACCATGAACTAAGCCAATTCCAGTAATGATTCCAGCCGACTGAGCTTTACCATCATACAGTTCATTCGCTGCGAGACTAGACAACTCCAAGAAAGGACTACCTGGATCGCAAATTTCAGCTATTCGCTCTCTTGGAAGCATCTTTCCTCGAGAGCGATGTCTCTCGACATACTTTCCGCCGCCACCCTCATTTACGGCTTCTAAACGCTCTTTGAGATCGGCGGCTAAAGCTAGATTTTGCTCTTTTCTTCGCTGCCAATCTTGGCCGGAACGGTCGACTCGAGTCGGCAATCTGTCCATCGCAATCAACCCGCGAGAATGCCGGCGAACTTTGAATCCAATGGATACGACATCATAGATGTCGTGATTAGACACCCAACATCAATCGACCGACGTTGCGTAATCCAGGGGCCATTCCAACCACCATTAGTGCAAGGCCAATCAATAGTCTGAGGTGTTGTTGGCGATACTCGAAGTTGGCCATAGAATAGAACCAGAATACTACTCCACCGATTCCCAACTTGAGAACGGCAAAGGTCAGTGCGGTATCGAATAATTCTACAGCTGCCTCCGATACAATGTGCTTCTCGGTGTATCCAAAGTAGTCAATGCCGATGTATGTTGCAATACCATCCATCAATTGACCAGCAACTGGAAGGAATGCGACGGGATATGCCATTGTAGCCTTCAATCGCAGGGATTCAATCAGATTCTTTTGCTCTGATTCGAGTGCCATGTATTCATCTTCGTTCATTCCAGGGGGTAGAATTCCTGCAACTATTCCTTGAGATGCTAGTTCGGAGGCGGCCTCTCTTCCTTGTTCAAGCATGAACCAGCATAGTACTACTGGAAATCCAATAACTACGACCACTGCGACAAAATTGTAAGGGTAATTACCAATTTCAGTTATATCAATTGAGGACATATAAGATGCAATTGCCCCGAAGAGAACTAGACAACCTCCGATTCCTGAAAAGTAGACAGTTCGCTGAATATAGTCAAAACCATCAGCGCTGGATTCCAAAATATGCGGAGAGAAAAAGGCAAGAATACTGAATATTAGCATCAATGAAATATCGATGTCTACTTTGCCATCAATGGAATTGGCATAGATTATAAATTGAGAGAAGATGATAATCATCGAGACGGATTTAACCTTCTCTGCCTTTTCTTCATCGCTAGAATCTGAGTTATGGATTGAATATCCAAGCGAACCAGCGATTATGACCCAAGCAGCAGTCTGGAAGTGAACTCCAGGACTTACGAACCATGCCGAGAAGAATTCTCCAAACATCTCCGCGTCTTCGACTACCTCTCCGAGTGCCGCCCAAAGAACGAATGGAAGTAAGGCAAGTAGCGTCCGGTCAGAGCCATCGACTCCCAAATGCCTTAGCCAGCCAGACATTGCTACTACGAACATAGCCAGAACGATTCCATAGGTCATGGTGTTGACCATGTTGTAACCAGAATCTCCGGTTGATTCTCCAATGATTGGATCGAGATAATATTTGTAAACAAAATCAGACAATGGATTAGAGACATCCAAAGTTCCAAGGAATGCTCCAATACAGAATAATGTCATAATTACGGCGAGCACTTTGATGACCAAGCGCTCGTAATCGTACCACTCCTCTAGGACGTTCACGACCCGGCGAGAAAGCACCTGCGCTTAGGCGTGGCGGCTGAAGAAATCACTCTTCGCCGTAAGTTATCGATTCGTCTTCCGCTAATTCTAACATCTCAGAGACTTCTTCCTCGTCGTCAGGATCTACTTGAGCAGACTTGAATCTGCGTTCACGGCGACGACGAGCATCGGCAAGTCCGGGAACCAGTGCGTCAAAGGAATCAGACGAGCCCTTACCAGTATCATATGTGTCAAGGCTTCGAGATTGAATTCGCATACGTTTGCGATCTTGTTCCAGACCGTGTAGGACAGTCCCATGTTCCGCTCCATTGAGAATGTTCTCAATTGCAGGAGTTGCTAATGCTAGACCATCCTCATCTCCTATAACTAAAACAGTGGAACCATAGATAGCAATCTCTGTTTGAGACATCTCTTCGATTAAGCTTCGAATACGACCGTTTCGTCCGATTAACCGGCTTCGCATTCGGCGTGTCTGGTTTGGCTGACGGCCAACCCATTCGCGGATATCGTACATCCGAAGAAATACTTCATCATCGAGTAATCTTACCGCGCGATTTGGTGCTAGCCCACGCCCAATTGCACGGATTACATCAGGCATTTTCATTTTCAGAATCGGATCAATTTCCTCCTCTTCCCAAATAGCCAAAACATCACCTGTTGCGGAATCAATTTCCAAACTCGCCCCGCTAGCTTTCTCAAGCATCTTGCGAGTACGCCCAGCCTTGCCAATTAGCACCGCTATGCGGTCCTTGGGTATGCGGGCTAGGAGTTCCACGAAGGCGGGCGACCCGCCCTCCCGTTTTAATCTCCGCCCGACAGGGAAGGGTAGGTTGGAACCGGTTCTTCAAGCACTCTTAACAAAGAGTCTGCGAGATTTACCTCGTATCCTTGTCGATTAATCCACTGGACTATTCTAGTGACGTCTCGAACTAGAAATTCATTTGATGATGGGTGAGCACTAACTACTGCTTGGCCTACATCGATTACCCATGGCTCGCCATCATACCAGAGTATGTTATATTCGCTAAAGTCGGCATGTGCAAGATCACATGTCTGCCAACAAACTGCAAGCATCTCAAGAAGGTCGTCGAAAACTCCCTTTGGATCATCGATAGTAATATCCTTCAGACGAGGTGAGGGTTCGCTCTCGTCGCCAATTAAATCCATCACCAAAACGTTGTTTAGAACCGCTCTAGGCCTTGGAACTCGAATTCCGGCTTTTCGCATTCGACGTAGATTTCGGTATTCCTTCCTAACCCATATCTTTACCAATTCACGATGACGACGCTTTAGTCCACCAAATCGTGGATCTCCATCAATGTATTTTGCAAGACTCTTGAAGACGGCATTTGTGGTGTGGAAAATCTTCACCGCTGCGGGGCCTTGATTTGTCGTTGCATGAAATACGTGAGCCTCCTTACCGCGGGCGATTGGATAATCCACGGTTTCTATCTCGCCGGACTGCATCAACTTGTGTAGAGACATTAGAGTAGATCGGTCAAAGACCGCGTCGAAGACACGTCGATCTACCCAGTCATATTGACCGGTACCAAGTACTCCTTGCAGCTTGTCTTCGATTTCCTCAAACATTCGCTTGAAGCGCGACTCCGTCATCCAATCATGTTGCTTCGCCGCTCTCATTAGAGCGTCAGGATCAACATCTTCCCAGTCGGGATCTGCCATCATCCTCACCCGAAGAATGAGTCGATATCATCATCGTCATCATTAGTAAAGCTCGAAGTTTTCGACTCTTCAACAACTTCTTCTTCCGACTCTTCGGCTTCTTCGGTTGCTGGGGCCTCTTCCACGGAAGATGATTCGATAATTTCGTAATCATCATCCTGTTCATGTATCTGATCATCGGTCATCCCGAATAGGTCAACTATCTCAGGCAAGACACCCTTGCGAGAGAGATAGATTGACTGAGTTTTAGTATAACGCATCCTGACATCGGCTCTTGAGTCTTGGAAATCCCAAGGTTGAACGATTACCAAATCTCCCTCTCGTACCCATTGGCGCCTTCGCATCTTTCCTGGAATTCGCGCCAAACGACTCTCACCATCTTCGCAAACCGCTCTAACTCTTCGACCACCAAGAATTTGGTCTGCAATGGCGAACATTTCGTTGATTTTCTTATTTGGGAGGTTTACACGGATTTTGTCGCCAGCACCAGATTCAAGCCGCGCCAGCAGCTCTGTATCTACACGCTCCTCCCGTCTCGCCATTGGGCGTCGGTCGAGAGACCCCTATGTGAAACCATGCCCTATTGATTAGACCGAAAACCGGCGGTTGCGACAAACTATCTATTGAATCACAGAGTAGAAACTGCAGTTTCCACGAGTTCTAGCAGGTATTCTGCACCTGAACCAATACCAAAGAATACCGTAAGGGCGGTGAGAACTAGTATGGTATTCCGAAGGTGTAATGCCTTTCTAAGAGGCTTAGCGTTCTCAGGAGCTTCGAAGAACATAACTAGCCCAATTCGAAGATAGTAGAATAGAGACAGAGCACTGTTCAATACAATTGCCATTGCAAGCCAGAAAACAGGGTCAAC
>JAKUOA010000008.1 GCA_022451235.1 Candidatus Thalassarchaeum sp.
TAGCCAATGGTAACAATACCGCTGTACTAGCTCAGTCTGCACGTAGGCGAATGGAAAAATCTCGAAAAGGCGTTGAGCAAATAATCGACTCTGGTGAAGTAGTCTATGGCATTAATACAGGATTCGGGGCAATGTCTTCTGTTAGAATTGCCGGAGATGATCTTGAACAACTGCAAACCAACCTAATCAAGAGTCATGCCTGTGGTGTTGGTGATTTGATGGATCCGGAACATGTATTGTTAATGATGGTCTTTCGTGCTAATTCTCTCGCTAAGGGTGTATCAGGAATACGCCCAATAATCGTAGACTTACTGCTAGGTATGGTAAACAACGGTATAGCCCCGATTATACCACGAATCGGATCATTGGGTGCTTCTGGTGATTTAGCACCCCTCTCTCATATGTCATTAGCAATACTTGGAGAAGGAGAATCCATGGTCAGAAAGGAATCTGGCTGGGTTACAAAGTCTAGTTTGGATGCATTACATAGCGTTGGCTTGGAATCAACTCAATTAGCCGCTAAAGAAGGGCTATCATTGATTAACGGTACTAGCCAAATGTGTGCGTATTTAGCCCTGACAATACTAAACCTAGAGAAATTAGTGTTTGTAGCCGATTCTAGTGCGGCAACATCACTTGAAGCAATCAAAGGCTCACATAGCCCCTTTGATACAAGGATTCATGATAATCGTCCACAAATCGGACAATCAATCTCAGCTGCACGAATAAGTGCGTTACTGAAAGGCTCAGAGATCAAGATTTCACATGTAGATTGTAATAGAGTTCAGGACGCTTATTGTTTTAGATGCGCCCCACAAGTGCATGGCCCCGTTATAGACCTGCTAACAGAGACTAGAAGGATGTTAGAAATAGAAATTAATAGCGCCACAGACAATCCCTTGGTTTTTGTCGATGATGAAGATGTTGATGTGATAAGTGGAGGAAATTTCCATGGCCAAAACTTAGCATTATCTAGTGATTCTATAGCAATTGCATGTCATGAATTGGCAAGTATATCTGAAAGGAGGATTAACCAAGTTTTGGACCCCAAATGGAGTGGCCAAATTGCATTCTTAGCTAAGAACGAGGGGTTGGAAAGTGGTTACATGATAATCCAGTATGTTGCTGCAGCATGTATAGCGGAACTGCATTTATTGGCTAATCCAGTCACAACCTCGAATGTTCCAGTGAGTATGGGGAAGGAAGACCACGTTTCTATGGGTGCAACAGGTGCTTTCCGAAGTTTACAATCAACTGAGTTACTTTCCCAAGTATTGGCGAACGAATTAATTTGTGCGACGGAAGCACTCGATAGGATTCCGCATAAACCTGGACAAGGTGTGGCTGGAATTCATCATTGGGTGAGGGAATATGTTGGCCAATATAATGGAGATACGGTAATGAGTGAACAATGCACGACTCTCAGTTACCAACTCCTTGATGGTAGCCTTCAGGAAATATTTGGGTGATGATATGCAACAGAAATTGCATATGGATCATCATCCAGGGACTAATCCTGAACCCTTTACGACTGTCATAACCGGGTTCCAGGACGCGAATGCTCTATTGGAATCAACATACTGTTATCCACGAGGTGGCGGACAGCCTGGAGATACCGGCACTATGGTGGCTGGAGACATTGAAACACAAATTGGTGAAGTCTTGCCTGGTGAGATGATACTCCATCCTATAGACGAACCAGATATGTTTGATGTTGGTGATGAAGTAATTTGTTTAATCGATCAAGAAAGACGAAATCTACATGCCCAGATGCATACTGCACAACATATTGTCTCAGCATTAGCAGAAGACATCTGGGGCGCAGAAACCGTGGGAAATCAATTATCTACAGACAACTCTAGAGTAGACCTATTATTCGAAGACAAAACAGTATTTGACTCTGAAGAATTAGTTTCACAGGTTAATGCTACTCTAAACAAACAAATCCCAGTTAATGTCCATGAATGGGACCGTGTTCAAATAACATCACATGAACAAATGCGCCATACGAAATTTATGGACAGAATTCCTAAATCGATATCTAATCTAAGAGTTGTGGAAGTGGAGGGTGTAGATCTATGTCCATGTGCTGGGACACATGTTGACAATACCTCGAATATACCCAACATACAATTTCTTGCAAAGAAGAATAAGGGGAAGGGTAGAATTAGATTCTCTTATTCCTTTGTAAAATGATAGGTGATGAAATGTTCTATCTGGTGGGCTCGGCAGGAATTGAACCTGCGATCTTCGCCATGTCAAGGCGACGTCATAACCCCTAGACCACGAGCCCAGAATAACTCGGCGATTCTATTCTCCCAAATGAATGATTCTCCGTGAGGTATTCTGACTAGGATATGATTTTTGATATGGATCCCGTACAATCCTTCGAGCTGCATTTTCCACTTACTCGTATTCTACCATTGGACATGGTTGTGCGAGCAGGATTTTCGATGACTCTAGACTGTTTGCACTTCATACAGAATCCTGTAACAACCTCAGCCATGTTCTCCTCCTAATACTCAATCATATCAACCCGTCTATGTAGGACTAAATTACAGTATTATTGATATTTTGTTAAAAACGTTGCACTGAAAGCCTATTCTCAATTTCAGTAGGAATATTTTGGCTGATAACCATGATTATCAGATAGGCGTGGTGTCACGAATAGTACGAAGGACGCATAGTATATGCAAAAATAATAATTTGAAGTATGGAAAGATTGAGATTCTTGAAAGGGTAGGATAAGTAACTGTTATTATTTATATTGAATTGTTTCAATAGTTATCAATTTACAACCTCTCCTGATTTTATCGTTTTGTAAATTGGATTGTCGCCTGGCATTTGGCACCAAGCGTCAATGTATTGTGAATCAAGTAATAATAAATCAGCAGGCCCTCCTTCCCTGATTGAACCAGTTACCTGTCCTGGGGTGGAATTGAGTAGTGTTGTGGCAGGATTCCTAGTAACAGCAACTAATGCTTCCATAGGTGAGAGTCCCAATCTATGTGTTGCTAGACTTCCTACAAAGGGTATAGACAGAGTCCTACAGTTTGGATTGAAATCCGTAGCTAAAGAAAATAGCCAATTATTTTCAATACATTGTCTTAATGGAGTTTCGAGATTGTGTCCCAATATGTAAGGCGTACCTGGTAGGAAAGTTTGCATCACGCCTGACTCAGATGCTGATTGTCTGGCGGCTTCTGAAGAGTGACCTACGTGATCGCCACTAATTACTCCTAGTTCTGTTGCTAATTGTAATCCTCCGCCGTCTACAAATTCATCAACATGAAGTCTAGAAGGTAAACCTAATTTTTTTGCCTCTTTGACTATCATTTCCGTATGTTCTAGTGAAAACCACCCAGGTTCGCAAAATACATCTGCGTACTTGGCATATCCTTGATCTACTACGGCTGGTAATTGAACATGGATTAATTCATCAACATAGTTGTCGATATTCGTGTCCTTTGGTACATCGTGAGCCCCTAACCAAGTTGAATGAATATCCATTGGTGATTGCTCTGACAAAAATTGGTTGACTTCTAATAATTTTAATTCTGAATTTACCGTTAGTCCATAACCGCTTTTGCATTCCATAGTTGTAGTGCCAAATTCAAAGGCTCTAGATATTCTCATCAGGCCTAATTTGGTTAAACTTTCAATGCTGGCACTCCGAGTGAAATCTACCGTTTTTTGTATCCCACCACCTGATTTAGCGATATCAGAATAAGTAAGCCCTTTATGTCGTAATTGCATTTCATTAGCTCTATCTCCTTCCCACAACAAATGGGTATGAGAATCAACAAAACCAGGAATTATGGCTTTACCCTTACAATCTATAATGTGTAGAGTTGAATTGTCATCTGTACCAAATTCATGAGTTAATTCTTCAGATTGNGAAATTTTAGAAATAATATCGCCATCTATCAATATTCCATTATTGCCTTCCATAACCATTGATTCTGTGTCTGACATATCTGTACCCGTCAGAGGTGAGTTCAAGTCGCCGCTTGCAAGTGTCGCGACTGGCCCAGAGTTGTGCAACAATAGGCGCATGGAGGGAATTGGAACGTTCCATTGATATGTAGTTCTCGACTCAAAAGTGTGTGTCAGGGGTAATCATCGGGGTAGAGAGCACCGCCCATACGTTCTCTTTCGGTTTAGTGACAGATGAAGGAAGGCCTTGCAAATCGTATTCTGCGCTATATCGCCCAGAGGAAGGAGGGATACATCCACGAGAAGCGGCAGATCATCATTCAAATCTCGCTTCCCAACTCATTTCAAGATTAATGAATGAAGAAAGTCTTCATCCAGACGATGTAAAAGCTATTGCATACAGTCAAGGTCCTGGCTTAGGCCCCTGTTTACGTGTTGGAGCTAATGTTTCCCGAGCACTATCGCAACAATGGAATATACCTCTCGTCGGAGTCAATCATTGCGTTGCACACATTGAAATTGGTCGTAATCAGACTGGTTGTGTAGATCCTGTTTTGCTATATGTTAGTGGAGGCAATACACAAGTTATAGCAAGGGCAGGTGAACGTTATCAGGTTTTAGGTGAAACCTTAGACATTGGAATTGGAAATATGTTAGATAAATTTGCCAGAACTCAGGGGTTGGCCTTCCCCGGCGGGCCTAAAATTGAGCAATTAGCACGCGATTGGCACCAAAAGAATCCGAAGGCTAACGTCGATTTGGTTGAATTACCTTACAGTGTACAAGGTATGGATTTAAATTTCTCAGGCATACTAAATGCGGCTATTCAAAAGGTAAACGAGGGATTCGAATTAGGAGCTGTCTGTTGGTCATTGCAAGAATATGCATTTGCAGCATGCATCGAGGTAGCTGAAAGAGCATTAGCTCATTCTGGCAAATCAGAATTATTACTTGGCGGAGGGGTTGCTTGCAATGAACGTATAAGGGAAATGGCCCGCATTATGTGTGAGCAAAGAGGATCTGTTGGAACTTGGCCCGAGAAGCAATACTGTATCGATAATGGAACTATGATAGCAGAATTAGGAAGGAGGATGTTGGAAACCCAAAACCCAACGGATTTAGATTATAGTGCAATCAATCCTTCGCTCAGAACAGACCATACAATCGTGACCTGGGATTAACTATCCCTTTGCGAAGTCTTAACTATCAACGGTCGTGCCGATTGATTAGGAGGCAGAAATTTAGTGCAGCGCCGTAGGAAGCCTAAGAGTGAACCTCGAAATATTTTCGATAAGTCCTCTGGTGGCAAGTCTCCAAAAAGTGGCACTAAAACTAGAAAAGATATGGTTTCCGAAACACCTCGTAAACCTAAATCAATTTCACCGCCCACTCCGGTTAACTCTAAAACGGCGCCGGGCTTACCTAAGGTTTCTAATAAATCAAAACCTCATCAAGTGGGCATTAAAACGGAATCTCCTGTACAAGAAAACACAATATTAGAGGAACAATTACTTGGTACCAATAAGAGAACTACAAGAGGTTTATCGGAGTCTAAGGAAGAAGAGAAAAAAGTCGATGACGCTAATGCTACTAGCTCCAAAGCCAAGCAGATTATCGAAGCCTCCAAAGCCAGAGCAAACGCAACGGAAATTGTCCCACAAAAGCAACCTGTATCCACTGTTACTACCAAGAAACCTACCCGTCCCTACCGTAGAAATAAACCTGACTTTCAACCCGCTATTAGAGAAAAACGACTAGACAGGTCAAGACATATGGAGTACAAATACGAGATGCGTGGGTTATTGCAAGAAATCGATGTTGCGGAAGAACATCGTTCTGCACTGCTTGGTTCTATTTGGGCCAAAGGCGAAAGACAGAATACCCAAGAATCCAAACAATATATTTTGGACAAGGAAAAAGAAGGAATTCTAAGTGAAGAACAAGTATCCGGTTTATTGGCTATTGTAGATGATTATACTATTCGTCGTTGAAGAGTATAGCATAGCATATACTTCATTCATACAATGCCCTTCCGTCTTATTATGGGAGTCGGCCCGGACGGTTTTGATCTACATACTGAAAGGTCTACTCACCCTTCTGTAAACACCCTCAAGGAAGCTGATAATTCATTCACGGAACATAACTATTCAGGGAGCTCTCCATATACTCGAGGGATTCACAAAAATATGTATCTAGATCGACTATGGACGATGAGGCAATATGCGGGGTTTTCAGATGCAAAATCGACTAACAAGCGTTTTCTGGAATTACTAGATAATGGCCAATCTGGTTTATCTGTAGCTTTCGATTTACCTACTCAATTAGGGTTGAATTCTAATTCAGATTTAGCAGAAGGAGAAGTAGGTAAAGTTGGAGTAGCAATTGATTCAATTCATGATATTCGAACCCTATTCCAAGGTATTGATTTATCCAAAGTTTCGACCTCAATGACGATTAACGCTCCAGCCACTTCATTATTTGCACTGTATATTGCTTATGCAGACGAATGCGGGATTCCTAGAGAAAGCTTACGAGGAACCGTACAAAATGACATACTGAAAGAATATATTGCTAGAGGGCTGTACATATTTCCACCGAAAGAGTCTATGAGATTGACTACCGACTTAATGTCTTGGAGCAAGCTAAATACCCCGCAATGGAATACTATCTCTGTTAGTGGTTACCACATGAGAGAAGCTGGTTGTACTGCCACACAAGAAATAGCATTCACATTATCGAACGGATTGGAATACCTAAATCAGGCGATAAAAGCAGGGATGGAAATTGATGACGTAGCACCAAGAATGTCATTCTTTTTTGGTTGCCATAATGATTTCTTTGAAGAAGTCTCTAAATTTAGAGCAGCTAGGCAATTGTGGCATGATTTGGTGATGGAACGATACGAACCAACAAATCGAAAATCTACCATGTTACGATTCCATACACAAACTGCGGGTGTAACATTAACCGCTCAACAACCACTCAATAATGCAGTACGGGTGTCCTACCAAGCACTTTCTGCAGTTCTTGGCGGAACCCAGAGTCTCCACACTAATTCCTATGATGAAGCGATTGGTCTACCAACCGAGGAATCAGCCTTGTTAGCATTAAGAACTCAACAAATATTGGCCGATGAAACAAATATCACCAAATCTGTTGATCCGCTTGCGGGATCATATTTAGTCGAAGAATTAACATCCAAACTATACAACAACTCCAAGCTGTTGGTAGAGGAGATTGAAGCCAATGGTGGAGCCATGAACTGTGTNGTTTCAGGCTATCAACAACGCCAAATACACGAGACTGCATGGAATCAACTAAAATCTATTGAAGATGGAACTACAAGCGTTATTGGTGTGAATAAATTTTCTGAAGAAGATAATTCTACTTTAATGGGTCAAATTCAAGACCAGGACAATGCAGAATTCCAATCTAAAATGGTACATCAAATTATTCAAAATAGAGAGAAAACCAAAGCTGAAAAATGCATTCTTGAAATTGAAAAAGCAGCAATTAACGGGACCAATTTGATGGAACCTTTGATTGATGCTTTCAAGGCTGAAGTCACACTAGGAGAAGTGAACGAAGTTCTCAGGCAAAATTTTGGCACCTGGGTCGCCCCAAGTGGTGTTTGAAATGAATGAAGGCGTTGATCATATCGGGATTGCTACCCATTCATTGGATGCCCATAGCAAGTTTTGGACCTCATTGGGATTCATCCATAAAAACGACGAAATTAATAAAGACCAAGGTGTGAAAATAAGATTCTTTCAAACACCTTCTGGAGGTCCTAAAATAGAGCTCTTAGAGCCCTTATCCGTAGATACTCCAATTGGCAAATTTCTACAAAAAAGAGGAGAAGGAGTGCAACAGATTGCTGTGAAAACAGAAGATATATTATCAACAATAAAAGAATTACAATCATCTGGTATCAGGATGATAAATCAAGAGCCTGTTGAAGGAGCAAATGGAACAAGGATAGCATTCGTCCACCCCTCATCAACAGGTGGTGTTTTGGTTGAACTTGTCGAGTACCAAAAGGCGTAATATTACTAGAATAATACCAGAGTAATATCTAAAACACCTATGTTCTCGCGAAAACATGCCTAAGATTAGTCTGGACATGCCTAACGAACTTCTTGATGACTTGAAGTTGCATGTAGGTGATGAACACAAATTCGTATCAGTAGCAGACGCTATTCGCACTGCTTGCCGTAAAATGTTAGACCAATTAGATGAGGTGGATCTCCGTCATGGTCGTACAAAGGGGGAATGAAAACATGGTTAGTGAATCAGAAGCTCAACAAGCTATTTCGACCATCCTAGAATATATTGAACCCGGACAATCTAATAGAGAAGGATTAGTTGATACACCTTCGCGAGTTGTTAATTCGTGGAAAGAAATTTTTTCTGGCTATGATGAGGATCCTGCCGAAGTTCTGAGTTCTACATTCAACGCGGAGGACTATGACGGAATTGTGTTGTTAAGAGACATAGAATTCCATTCTACATGCGAACACCATTTGCAACCATTTACTGGTAGGGCTCATATTGCCTACATTCCAATAGAACGAATTGTAGGGATTAGTAAATTAGCAAGAATTGTTGATTTACACGCTAGAAGACTACAAAATCAAGAAAGAATAACAAAAGGAATAGCAGATGATTTGGAACAGCATCTCAACCCATTAGGAGCAGCCGTAATCATAGAAGCATCTCATGGTTGCATGAAGTGTCGCGGAGTGAAGAAACAAAATAGTATAATGACCACTTCAGCAATGAGAGGCGTATTCTTCGATAAGAACGAAGCTAGAACCGAGCTGATGCAATTAATTCAATCACCCCCACTGTAAAGGTGAATATGATGCCGACTTACCCCATAGTGGAGATATTTCATTCGGTCCAGGGTGAGGCTTTTCACACTGGTGTGCCTCATGTATTCATCCGTTTTGGGAATTGTAACCTTCGCTGCGAATGGTGTGATACAGACTTCCTCACCTTCGAAGATTTAGAGTTAGAAGATATTGTTAATCAAGTACTAGAATTCGATTGTAAAAGAGTAATATTCACTGGTGGAGAACCTGCTATGCAAGATTTGGAGGCTATAGGTAGTAGACTGAAAGAATATGAAATGCACCTCTCAATAGAAACGAATGGGACTATCCCCATTCCTGAAATTATCGACTGGATTTGTGTATCACCCAAGGATCAATTATATCCAAATGTGAGTATCAAACAGAAAACCGGGGACGAACTCAAAGTTGTATATTGTGGGCAGTCTCTAGATATGTATGAGGAGTTAAAGAGTGGATTTGAACATCATTACTTACAACCCTGCTATATCGATGAAGAAGATGTAGAATGGAATGGCAAGAATTTCGCGGCAGTTGAAAAATTGGTTAAAGATAATCCCGGTTGGAGGTTAAGTCTACAGACACATAAATGGATGGGGGTGCTATAATTCGAGCAGTAATGGCATTGAGTGGAGGTATGGATTCCACCGCACTTCTATGTCGTCTATTGGCTGACGGATATATTGTAAGTTGCATTAGTTACGATTACGGACAGAAACATGTGATAGAAATTGATAGGGCTAAAGCCAATATAGAGTACTTAGCAGAAAATAACCTTACTGTAGAACATAGAATTGTCGATCTCTCGGGAGTAATGGGGATATTCAATTCTGCATTAACAAAGAAGGATATTGAGGTTCCTGAAGGCCATTATGAAGAAGAACAAATGAAGGCAACGGTCGTCCCTAATCGCAACGCGATATTTTCATCCATCCTTTACGGATATGGCCTATCTATAGCAACACAAGAGGGTACAGATGTCAGTATCGCTCTAGGGGTACATTCTGGTGACCATGCAATATATCCTGATTGTAGACCGGAATTTTATCAATCGCTTGGGGAATCTTTTGCAATAGGAAACTGGGATAGTGAACGAATTTCATTCCACCTGCCATACATTGATGGTGACAAAGAAACAATACTCAAAGATGCATTAGAATCCTGCAATAAATTGAATATCGACTTTGATACAATATTCAGGAATACAAACACATCATACAATCCTGATGAACAGGGTAGAAGCAGTGGAACGAGTGGTGCAGATGTTGAGAGGATTCTCGCTTTCCATGCTATCGGTAGAGAGGACCCTGTAGAATACGTCACATCATGGAATGAGGTGTTACAAGGAGCTTTAAAGGCTCAATTACGGTTTCATGTAATGAAACAAAATGGTACAGAGAGACCATTTACTGGCGAATATGACAAACACTTCGAATCAGGCAGATACTATTGTGCAGAGTGTGATAAGTTGCTGTTTTCATCTGAAGCGAAATTCGATTCCGGATGTGGTTGGCCCGCATTTAGCGAGGAAGTTCCTGATGCTGAAATTACTCAACTCAAGGATACTAGTCACGGGATGGTTAGAATTGAGGTGAGATGTTCAAAATGTGATTCACATCTAGGTCATTTATTCCATGAAGCCAGAGGCCCACGATATTGTATAAACTCGATATGCTTGAATTTTAGAGGTGATTGATTTGACTAAATATTTTTCTTTGAAGAAATATGGACACGAAAGAGGACTATCGGCAGCTTTCAGACAGTGGAGAGCAGATAGTCACTGCAAATTCTTACATGGCTACTCACTTGAATTTGANTTTGAATTTGGTGCGGATGAATTGGATGAAAAAAATTGGGTGGTTGATTTTGGTGGACTCAAAGAGTTGGAGATTTGGCTCAGGAGTAATTTCGATCACAAGACCTTAGTTGCTTCAGATGATCCCCAATTTTCCGAATTTGAATTACTGAATAATAACGGTATTATCGACATGGTAGTTGTAGAATCTACAGGAGCAGAAATGTTTGCCAAAATGGCTATGGAATACTCTAGTAAAATGATTCAAGAGAAATATGGCGAGAGATGCTGGGTTGAAAGTGTTACAGTTAGAGAACACGGTGCAAATAGTGCAAAGTGTAAGAGACAAAATTAAGTTATGATTCGGATTCTTCAAAGGAATCTGCAGCGGCAGAAAGAATCCCTAAGATACGATGAATTTCATCATCTTTAGGCAGGCCCCTCATTATTACTCGAACTAGCGTTTCCTCCATACCCTGTCTTTTGTGGTCCTTAGTTGGAATTAATTGCACCAACCTAGTAACTTCTTCTCTCAACATTCGTCTTAATTCCGGGTCTAAGATTCTACCATCAGTCCCAGGTACTGAATTATCAGATACTCCAGTGAACCAAGAGAAACAGAGCACCGTAACAGCATGACTTAGATTCAGTATTGGATAGCCTTCCCACGTTGGAATCGTTACTAACAAATCGCATAATCTAAGTTGGTCGTTTACCAATCCTTTACCTTCTGGACCGAATACTAAGGCAGACTTGCCATCAACCCCTGATAAGCGGTCTGGTAGTTCATCAGGTAATAGGAAATGCCTCATTGCTGTCTTATCGCCGTGCTCTCTCTTTCCAGACGTCCCCACTACCAATGAGCAGTCAAATGTAGCATCTTGAAGAGTCTCAAAGCCTCGAGCGTTTTCTAGGACATACTGAGCATTCTTCGCTCTCTTTCGGGTCTCCTCAGACCATTCTATTGTTCGGCCAACAATACGGAGGTCAGTGATTCCAAAGTTCATCATGCTTCTAGCGACAGCACCAATGTTGCCATCGTGTTCAGGGGCAACTAAGACTATGCAGACATTAGTAGCGAATTCAGGAAGTGATAACTCAGCATAGTCGCCCATACCAATCAATCGGTACGGCGCTGGATATAACGTGTGATATAGCCCGCTATCCAATTCCTCATACGCTTGTTGTCGACATCAGTGAATTCTACAACTAGATCTTTGTTAGTGTCGAAGTCATCAGTGAATTTGTCGGGATAAATCTCCAACAAACGTAAAGCTCTAGTCTTGATGAATGAAGGTCGAATATTACCCATAAATCTCAGTCCTCCGCCAATTTTACTTCAAGAGGGAATCCTTCTTCCCTAGTGCAAACGATTCTAATCTTACGTGGAGGCTTTTGCATTCCTCGAGACCAGATGACTTCGTTAACCGCTTGGTCTATCCATATTTCTTCATCTTCTTGGATCTTCATGTGTTGAGATACGTGGTTGCGAATCTCAGCCATGGCCCGGTTAGCGCGCTTTGTTCTAGGAACATTCCAAGCAGCCCGAAGCGGGATTACCATTTCCTTTACCTCAGCCAACCAAATCACCTCTGAAGTTTCGACCTGCGCCAGTGGTGGCGCTTAGGATGAGAGGTTGTGTTCCTGGCAGTTCGAAGCATTACCCAAACGGGAACTCTCCGATTTTGCTTGGTGACTTTGTTTAGTCGCTGCTTCTTACCGAATGGTTTGTGGCGCGCCATGATTTCACCTCAATATCTTGCTAGTTCTGGATGTCTTTCCTCTGCTAAAGGACGGACGCTATGTGCACTTTCATCCAAAAGTGATTGCCCAGTTGGAGAAATTATCTTTCCAAGAGTTACAGTACCGGCAGTGTTGAAAGAATCTGTAATGAACCCGGCAGCCGCTAATTGCTGTAGAGCTGTTCTAGCTACCTTTCTTGAACCAGAGACGGCTCTGTTAGGCTTTACTCCTCGGTTTTTTGGACCTCCGAATTGTTGTGACATGTGATTAGTACCAATCGGCCCTTTCATGGCTACCTTACGTAGGACTGCTGCGCACCGAACATACCACCAATCTGATTGTTCGGGTGGCTTCTCTCTGTGGGTGCCAGTCTTTACAAAATCAGCCCACTCAGGAGCATTGATTGAGTCATTGTCAACTAATCTCTGAGCGAGGTCCGCAATCAGAAGGTCGGCTGGCACATCGTGGAACGTCGTCATACACTCACCTTGTAGCGCCCGGCCGACCTTGAGGCCGTATTTAACGGTGATGACATGACTGAAACCTATAGCGGCTTGGTACTGCATTCTTGCGTACTACATACAATGGTTCAAACCACTCTTATGGTTCGCCGAGATAATGAGGAAGTCACTATCAAGGAACCCGAACATGCTTCGGACTATGGTGGGTTTAGGTTTAGTGTTGATTTTGGTATTATCCTATGCAGTATATTCTGCTACAGTAGATAGTGAATATTACAGATATGAGACTACTAATCAGGGCGTGGATTATCAACTTCAATTAGAAAACGAAAATGAGTCATCTTGGTACATATCAACAACTTCATCTCCGACTTGGATTAACATCACTGTAACAAATGCACCCAATAATGCTGAATTGATTGTTACTTCTACGAGTTCCACATGGTATCATTCGCCTCTTCTGGGGGAAGATGGTGATTCAGTATTCAATTGTAAGGAATTCGATGAAATTTCCGACTCTTGCGATGAAGCCTACGAACATAATATGATGATTGATTCGCAAGAAGTTGTAATGAGGGGGAGAGCTTCACTAGAGTTACCGATTGAAGGAGTAGGTTATGAAAGAGCCGACAATGAATCTCAGGCTGAATTAGAGATATTGGAGTTGATTTCCCAAGAGAGAGTAACCACTACTTGGATAGTTGGAATATATGTCGACGATGAGTTAGTATCTCCAGAAGGGATTCTAGTGAATTTTTCCTTAACAGAACATGAATTGGTTTCTGTTTCAGAATTTGAAATCGACCCTGTCCAAGAGACATTATACGGAGTTGCAACATTAGTTGGTTGCTTTTTCCTGTTAATCGCCGTACCCATGATGGTATATTTCGCAGGAATTGCAAAAGCACGACTTGATGAAGAGAATCGTCTGGATGATCCGGCACCTAGTGAATAGGACGATACTTTAGCACTCATTGATTCAGAAATCTTATCCCTTGTTCATATCGCGATAAGTCTGTGTCTACAGAGAGTTTTGACCGGGCTCAGCAGTTCGTCATAAGTGGCGACTATGCTTCGGCAAAATCGGAATATGAGAATCTCATAGATTCTGAATCAGATAATTCCGCCGCTTGGTATGGATTAGGAGTCGTAAATCACACTCTTGGTGATATTGAGGCGGCGATAGTAGCGTTTGAAAGAGCATTTCTAATCAACCGCTTTCACGCCCCCACTGCTGCTAATTTAGCATTCTTGTTTTCACAACGTGATTCATCCTTAGCAGCCAAATATGCCGCAGCAGCTGTGGAACTAGGATTGGAAAGTGACCTATTACACGCCTTAGCATCGTCCGAAGGTATTTCCACAAACGTANCAGAAGAAGAATCGCCAGTAATTATTGCAGAGGCAATTCCTTCTGATTCTGAATCCGTCAATCTAATCAACGAAGTCACCTTATTAATTGAGAATTTGCAATTCCAATCTGCTATGGAAATGATATCACCAGCGTTAGAGGGAGACTATTCTGCCGATCCGATGATGTGGTACTATTGCGGATTATGCCTCCATGAATTAAATCTCAGTGAGGACGCAATTCAATCATTGAATTATGGTTTGCAATTAGACGCTGACCTAAACATAGCCGCGGAATTGTTATCAAAGATAGAAGAGGATATGATAGAGCCGGAAGAAGAAATTGCAGAATTCACACCTATCGCGACCGAAGAAGTTCAATACGCAGAATTTGTTCCGGATGAAGAAGAGGAAGAATTAGAAATCTCTCTTGAAAACACATTGGTCGTTCTGGAAAGAAAAGCAAAGGACGCTACCCAATCCGGCAATCATGCATTGGCAATTCAGACATGGAAGAAAATTATCGAAGGAAATGGATCTACATATGATTCATGGACAGGTTTGGCTGAGGCTTTGGAATCAGCAGGTCAAGCAGAGAAGGCGACGCAATGTAGGCAAAAGGCTCTGGAATTCGAGAAAACTACACCATCTTCAGATGAAGAAATGAGTGTAGACCTTATTACTGCGGCAGAAGAAGCGAAATTATCTGTCTCACAGAATAAAACGATTGACGAAAGTAGTGTGAATGTAGCTATAGAATGGTATAACAAGGGGCTAACTTTGCTGGGTGAAGATAAGGGAGATCAGGCATTGAATTGTTTCGATAAAGCAATTTCATCAGCCCCTAGAGAAGAAAGAGAGCTTCGTGTAAGGTGTCATAATGGACGAGGCCATGCCCTCCATCAATTGGGAGAATTTTTCGAAAGTATACAATCTTACCACCAAGCTATCTCGATGGACCCTACTATGGTCACTGGTAGAACACTCTACAATATGGGATCGTCATATGCCGCGATGGAACATTTCGCTGATGCCGTAAAATGTTTTGAACAGGCATTGAATAGAGAATTGGACGAGGAAGAAATTCGTTTGTGTAAAACCCAAATGAATAGATGCTCGTTACTACTGAAAGAACAGAATAAGTCCGCGAAACTTCAATCCTGAGATTTGTGAACCCTCACTATTACCGATTTACTTGTCGGAGTGTTACTACCAGATGCGGTTGAATTTAATGGAATTAATTCGTTTGCCTCTGGGAAATATGTCGCAACATTCCCTCTCGGAATATCATATTCGACTAAATACCAATTTGGAGAGGGGCGTAGTTCATCTTGGAAAACCGAGGTTAGGTTAACTAAATCCCCGGCACTAAGATTACTTTCTTTAATATCAATTGGATTCATCATTACTATTCTTCTGCCTGATTTAATCCCACGGTATCTATCCTCACCTGAATAGACAGTTGTATTGTATTGGTCATGAGACCTTATGGTCATCATCACATATTCATTTTCTTCGGGAGACAATCTCGATATATTGTGGAATCTGAAATTGGCCTTTTCAGTTTGTGTATTGAAAGTTAGATTATCCCTGGGTGGGTTGGGTAAATAGAAACCCGCTTTTGCCCTGACTCGAGAATTGTAATCATTGAATCCTGGTATTGTTTGCTCGATTATATCTCTAATTCGATCATAATCTTCGACTAAATTATTCCAATCTAAATCGCTCATAGGTCGCCTAGACTCAAGTGCCGAAGCGATGCCAGCAACAATTGCTACTTCGGACAATAATTCATCTGAAGCTGGCTTCATATGACCTTGAGAACTATGCACGATCCCCATTGAATTCTCTACACTAACGAATTGTTTTCCAGTAGTTTGTTCGTCTACTTCAGTCCTACCAAGACAGGGAAGAATAAGTGATTTTTTACCTGTTACCAAATGATTACGATTTAATTTTGTAGAAACGAAAGCAGTTAGTTGACAATTATTCATAGCTTTAGCGATTAATTTGGTATCAGACATGGCTGAGAGATAATTACCCCCCATTGCTAAGTATACCTTGGCATTTCCTTCCAACATCGCACGAGCTGCATTTACAGCGTCAAAACCATGCTTATTGGGCGTTTTTATGCCAGTACTATTTTGTATATTTTGAATAAGGGAAGGATTCGCAATATGGTTGATTCCAACCGTTCGATCCCCTTGCACATTGGAATGGCCTCTGACGGGACATAATCCTGCGCCTTTCCTACCGATATGGCCACCTAGTAAGTGTGTATTGACCATTTCTTGTATTGTTTCAACTGAATTATGATGTTGTGTGATTCCCATGGCCCAACAGGTAATGATTGATTTAGATTCAGAGACAATTTTCGCAATAGATTCTATCTCTTGGCGGGATATACCACTAATAGATTCTATTTGATTCCAATCTACATTTTGGATGGACGCTTTGTAATCCTCAAATCCAGAAGTATGTTCTAAAATGAAATTTTGATCGTAATGGTCATTCTTTACAAGACAATTATTCAGACCGCGGAAAAATGCTATATCTCCATTAATTTTGATTCGAACATGTCTGTCTGAAATCGATTTCCCAGACCCTAGCATTTCGAGCGGATTCTGTGGATGTTTGAATTTCTTCATACCGGTTTCAATGAGTGGATTTATGGAAATTATGGAAGCACCGTGCTTCTTGGCATCCCTTAACGCAGTGAGCATTCTAGGGTGATTAGTTCCTGGATTTTGACCGACGACTAAAATTAGCGCAGCGGAATTAA
The DNA here is from genome assembly GCA_022451235.1 of Candidatus Thalassarchaeum sp. GTDB lineage: Archaea > Thermoplasmatota > Poseidoniia > Poseidoniales > Thalassarchaeaceae > MGIIb-O1. The sequence continues at coordinate 16,921 of JAKUOA010000008.1, forward strand.
AATCATCCAACTTTACTGTTCCTTTACCTATACCAATAGAATCAGATAGGGCAAATCCAGAAGATTCGTGACACATATTGGAACAATCTGGTAGGTTATTCGTTCCGAATCCACGAGCCAACAATTGCCAAAGAAATGCTGCCTCATTACTAGTGCGGCCGGATGTATAGAAAATAGACTGGTCGGGGTTTTCTAGAGAACATAACTCATCTGCAATCAATTCAAAGGATTCTTTCCAAGAAATAGGGGTGTAATTATCCATACCCTCATCTAATAGCATTGGGGAAGTCAAACGACCTTGGGAATTTAGCCATTCGTCTGACTTTCTAGATAGTTCCGCCACTGAATGTTTCTGGAAGAAATTTGCTGTTATTTTCTTACTTGTTGCTTCATCTGCAACCGCTTTAGCTCCGTTCTCACAAAACTCTGCTATTGTGCGATGATCATCTGGGTCCGGCCATGCACAACCGGGACAATCGAATCCACCAAATTTATTGACTTTTGAAAGTGACCTAATTGAGCCGGTTACACCTGACCGTGTAATGCCGTGTTTTATTGTGGATAGAATAGCAGTAGCCCCAGCTGCCGAAGAGGAAGGTTTTCCAGTAATTGGAGGGGTATCCTCAATCGGAGGAGTCTCGATAGTCTCCCTGCTCACGACTGACCCACCTACTGATTCTTATTCATTTTGTTGATATATACAATGAATATTGTTCGTATCCGCTAGATGATTCGATTAGGTGCAGAGTGCACAACCATCGATTCGGGTTTTAGGAAGCATACTAGTGTCAAGTTGTATTCTCTAGCAAGTTCTACCGCTAGGGAACTAGCGGCTCCAACAGATGCCATTATTGGAAAACCCGCTCGGATGGTTTTCTGAACTAATTCAAATGATGAACGGCCAGAAACGTGTAGAATAGAATCTTCAGTATGTAGGCCACCATTGCGCAACATATGTCCAATTAGTTTGTCAAGCGCATTGTGTCTACCAACGTCTTCCCTAGATGCAATAACATCTCCATTATTGTCGAATGCCACTGCCGCATGGGTGCCACCAGTCAACTCGAATAATGGTTGGATAGAGTTGAGTAACTTCAAATTCTCAGATATTTGATCTGATTTGACTTTGAAAGACTGACTAAGCTTTTTTGTGTGAATTTGATGTAAATTTGTTAATGATTCTTTACCACAAACACCACATGCCGAAGAAGTAAGTGTTTGCCGACGATGTGAATTTACATCGAATTCTAAATTATCTCTTATCTCAACTGAAATTACACCTTTTTCTTCAGACAGTTTATGGATATCGTCGAAATGTTCAATTATCCCCTCGGAGTATAGAAATCCTACTGTTAGGTCTAGATCTTCCCCCGGTGTACGCATGGTAATTCCCAAAGGGTAAGTTACTCCTTTGTGAGTCAATTCCATCGAGAGGGGAGCTTCGATTGCTAAAGTGTCAACAACACGTTCAGAAACATGATTGGAGATACGAATTACATCAGACTCCCTGGTTCCGGCCACGTGTTGGCTAACAGGACCTATTCTATTGGATTGACGGAAGGGGAGTTAAACACAGGAATGGTTGATATATGGGGCTCTCGAGGTTGAGTTCGTGTCTCTAATTGAGGGAACTGGCTTCTCGCTGCCTATTGCGACTATCACTGAACGTGTTGATGTAAACATAGAAGTCACGCCAGCAGCTAGATCAGCAGTAAAATCAGCAATTGGAGAACAGATTGAGACTCACGTATTAATCATCAGTGCAAAGGCAGGAGGATGCTCCGGATATCTGTATGATATGGTGGTTGTAGAAAGACCTGAAGAAGAGGGATTCCAAACAATCAATATTGACGGAGTCACAATCCTAATTCACGATAACGATAGTGCGTTACTTAACGGATTAAAACTCGATTTCAAGGACTCTCTAATGGGTGGCGGATTTCACATGGACAATCCAAACGCGGACAGAGCATGTGGCTGCGGACAATCATTCGGCTGAATTGGTTCATCGGTGGTTGTGCTATGATTCCACCATTAGCAGATATTGTAAATATACCAACCGGCATAACACTTGTATCTGGTAAAGATGCGAGGACTCATCTCAACAGAATGCTAACTGTAGATGTTTCGAGTGATTCACTTTTAACTCGAAAAGAGTCTTTTATTTGCGATCTAAATGGTCGAATTACAACTTACCAATTGCATGTAGATTTAGATGAACAAATCCTATTATTCCATAATGATTCAATGTCTGAAATTCTTCGTAAAACACTCACGAGGGGGATTCCCTGGAATGAAGAGATAGAGATTTCAAGTGGCGACGGAGCAGTACAACGAATACTAATTTACGGAAAACAGCCCGAAAAGATTCTTGCCGGGCTTGGCATTAACCAAGCCCAATTGCAAAGTGGGCATTGGACTGAATTTTTGGATACGATGATTTCAGTAATTAAAATAGAAGATGAATTTAGTATCTACGAAATGATAATTCCAAGCCGAGATTATTCTGAAATAACCGATTTGTTGCATGTCAATGGTGCCGGAATTGGAGAGGTACATTCAGCCATAGCACTGCTATCAATTGCCGGCATGATTGATTACTCGATCGATGTTTCTGGCCATATCCCATTTAATTTAGGGCTACAACGACTTGTAGATCTAAAGAAGGGATGTTACCCCGGGCAAGAGATTCATGCTAGGATGGAAAGTAGAGATGGAATCAAGAAGTCGACTTCCACATTCAAGACAAATGTGCAAATGCGATTAGGAAAATCAAAATCAACAAATAATGACCAATTGGAAATCATTAGTTCTCAACGATTTGGAGATTCATGGATTAACGTCTTAATCCATCCAAAAGAAATTTCGCTTAGTTCTGAAATACTTGTTAATACTCCTGAGGGAGAAATTGCTCTCAAGAGCGTTTGAGTTTATCCAAGTCGTTAATGTTGATTTTTTCACCTTGTTCGACCCATTGCCTAAGGGTCATTAATCTAGATATTTTCAGCATACCTAGATTACGGGTAAACAAGTATAATTGTGGTTCGAATTCATCAATCATTTGGTTTTGGAATTTCACCCTAACAGCCTCAGCCCTAGATCTAAAGAATGATATTTCTACTGCAACACCAATCATAGTTGCAGTGTATAAAACTAGCAAAATAGCTAGAGAAAATATCACTGGATCGCCGAACATTTCGCCTGAACGTAATTCTGTACCATAGAAAATTTGTCTCGAAATCAAGAATATTAAACCAACTCCGACCCAGGGTCCAAGCATATCTTCTACGAAAGTACCCATAGGTAGCAGTCTTCTATTCCCAGTATCTGCAAATACCATGGTACTCAATGTACCAGCCCTTATGACTGAAATAAATGCTACAAGGATAATGTACACTGCGCCAGAAACAATCAATACTGATTGCGTATCAATTGGAAGATAACTTACAATTAGGAATGCAAATAAACCCAAAAATACTGTAATTGGCATCCTATTGATTGATGATAATACGGGATCTGGATTTTTTAGGCCGTCTTCCACTCTAGGTATACCAATAATTTCCCATCTGGTGAGTTTTTGGACTGTGATTCCAATCCATAGTAAAACCCTTTTTTCGATTAGAAGCCATTCAAAAAACCATAAAATTGGCATTAGAGGAATTGTTAACAAAGCCGCAAATAGTCCAAGTAATGGCCATACTACAAGGCCTGGCATTAAGAGGAAATGTTTCACGCGCATTGGAAACAATAAGTCCGATTCTATTCGAGATTGTCTTTCAGGGTCTATGTTGACAATCCTAGCCTCAGCATCTAATTCCTTTCTAAACCGGCTAAGTGGTAGCCCGGCGTCTAGAACTAATCTGACCTTTTCCCTATAGTGGACGTGTTCCGGTTCTGTACCTACCCACCATTTCCAACCTAATGACAATGGAATCGCAAGAAAAACGGGTGTAAGTAGTATCAGTATAGCGGTGATAAGTGATTCCAGCGAAGCCGCCATGTAATCGACGGAGCGAAATTACATCAAGAAACGCGCGGTTCCATTTTCAAATAAAGTGCCAAATGTATTGAAATCGCCTTTAGCCGAATCTCAGGGACACTTTCGATAACAAATGTTCATCACTTTGTCATCAACGCATCTTAACGTGGGTAGGGTAGCAGTAACAGATGGTATGGATTCAGTAGCGGTTAACAAACTCCTAACCGCTGGACATGACGTAATCGAGCGACATTACACGAAAGATGAGTTACTCTCTGGAGCATTGTCTGACTTTGACGCAGTTATTGTCCGGAGTGCTACCAAACTAACTTCTGAGGTAATTTCCAAATGCGATAATTTATCGTTCATAGGAAGAGCGGGAGTGGGAGTAGACAATATCGATTTACGAGCAGCATCTTCACGTGGGATTGTTGTATGCAATACACCCCAATCATCTACGAACAGTGTCGTCGAACTTACAATAGGTCATTTATTGGCATCATGCAGACATGTAACTAGAGGTGATCGTGGACTTCGGGCAGGATTGTGGGAAAAAAAACAATTGAAAGGAACGGAACTTAGTGGTAAGAGATTGGGCTTAGTGGGTTTTGGTAGGATTGCCCAAGGAGTGGCTACCGTGGCTACAGCAATGGGGATGGAATGCCATGCCTACGACCCCTACCTTCCTTCAAACATTGCAAGTAAATTTGACTGTACTATGCACGATGATGTAGATTCGATTTTCCGCTTGTGCACTCATATCTCAATCCACTGTAATCTTACCGAAGAAACGCACCATCTAGTTAATGGAGAAAGAATAGCCATGATGCCGACATCGGCTCCAAATGGTGTTAATTGTGGTAACCATATTGTAAATTGTGCTCGAGGCGGAATCGTAGATGAGGGCGCAGTCCTCGATCACTTAGAGTCTGGAGATTTAACCAGTGCTGCTCTAGATGTTTTCGAAGTTGAGCCCGCCTTAGACAACCCCCTACTACAGCATCCGAATTTTCATGGAACTCCACACATTGGAGCAGCAACGCTCGAAGCACAAGCGAGAATCGGTGATGAAATGGTCACACTAATACTAGACCATTTTGACGGTAAAAGGCCCCATTCCGCTTTGAATTAAGCCGGTAGGTTCTTCGCTAGAATAAGATAGTCAATAACATGAAAGCATTTGTCACTGGGGGCAGTGGCCATGTGGGTGGCAATTTAGTTCGGGAATTACTTTCGAGAGGATACGAGGTAGATTGTTTGGTTCGCTCAGATACTAGAGCATTAGATAATCTAGATGTCAGTTATGTAAATGGAGATATGTTAAATCCTCTAGAAATGTCCACGCTCATGGCAGACTCAGATGTGGTATTTCATTCCGCAGCCTTCGTAGCAGTGGAAAAAATCCAAGAGGATTTGATGAGGAAAATCAATGTTGAGGGGACTAGGTCAATCGCTACAGCGGCAATTGAATCTGGGGTTAAAAAATTAGTATATTTTTCTAGCGTCCACGCATTCGAACAACATCCAACTTCCGAACCCTTAGTTGAGTCTAGACCACTAGTGACGGATCCGAAAGCCTTGCCATATGATAGGACTAAGGCGGAGGCACAAAAAATAGCCTTAGGCGCCCGTGAACAAGGATTAGCAGTCAATGTTGTACACCCCACTGGGATAATTGGACCTTATGATTTCAAACCCAGTAGAATGGGTAAGGTACTGCAAGACATTGCCAACAGAAAGATGCCCTTCGCAATCAATAATGGATTCAATTGGGTTGATGTTCGTGATGTGGCTAAGAGTGCGGTAAACTGCGTAGATAGAGGAATTGATGGTCAAAATTACATCATACCGGGGCATTGGGCTTCGATGCCGAATTTATCATCATTGGTTAAGCGAATTACCGGAAGACGAACTCACTTGCTTACAGTTCCGTTTTGGATGGGCTACCTTGCATTACCATTTGCATCAATTAGTTCAAAAATCACAGGAAAAAGGCCTAGTTTTAGCAAAGGAAGTTTGCAAGCATTAGCAATACAATGTAGAGACATCCCTGGTAATTTAGCACGAGATCACTTAGGGCATAATCCACGACTGTTAGAGGATACTATATCCGATACTGTTTCTTGGTTTATTGATAAAAATAAGGTAGTGGATAAATGATTTTCTTAACCCACGATGAATACAAAATCGCGTGTTACACATGGCTAATTTTAGCTCTAATCGTTTTCATTACCTTGATTTTTGTTAAAGCGCCTTATGGCAGACATAGAACTGTTGGATGGGGGGTCGAGATTTCAGCTAGAAAGGGGTGGATAATAATGGAAACCATTCCTGTATTGTTTTTGACACTTATTCTAATAATTGGAAATAACAAGGATTTTATCGTACTATTTTTTTGGGCAATTTGGACGACACATTATGTCAATAGAGCTTGGGCTTGGCCGAATAGAGCCAAATTAGATCAAAAACTCATGCCACTAAGTGTAGTTATTTTTGCGATAATCTTCAACACAATAAATTGCTGGCTTAACGGGATTTGGTTATTCGATTTAAGTCATGGATACGAGTTATCTTGGTTTACGGACCCTAGATTTCTTCTCGGAGTGAGTGTATTCTTTCTAGGGATGATTATCAATGTCAAATCAGATAATATCCTTTTCTCATTACGAGATGATGGCAGCACAGGGTATAAGATCCCTAGAGGAGGATTGTTTGAGAGGGTCAGTTCCCCTAATTATCTAGGGGAAATTATTGAATGGATTGGATTTGCAATTGCGACTTGGTCCTTGGCTGGTTTGACATTTGCAGCCTGGACATTTTGTAATCTAGCGCCTAGAGCATTCGCTCATCATCGTTGGTACAAGGAAGAATTTTCTAATTACCCCAAGAATCGGAAAGCCCTGATACCTTTTGTGATTTAGTCAATTAGCTTGTGCATTCTGGTCAACGATATTTGTAAACTATCCAAATTACTTGGAATAGACAACCCCACAATTTCACTGTTCAATGAAAGTCCTTGATCCTTCTTCATTTTCCAAATCTCAGAATTAAAGAACATTACTGATTCAGTCAAATCAGTCCACTTCTCTGATTCGAAATTCAGGTTTAATTGAGGGAATGTATCGGCTTCAACAGCCGAACGATTGTACAAAGTTGAAGACAGATAATGACTGAAGAATGGGCATATTGGTGCAAAGGCATCCAGCAAGTCTCTGACTATTCTGTGTAAAGTCCAAGCAGCAGCCTCATCACCATCATATAGCCTAGATTTTACCATCTCCAACCAATGACTAGGCAATACCCCAGTCGCGAAATTTTTCAATGATTGGGCCGCAGTATAGATGTCAATTTCTTTCCAGCCTTGTTCCACACGCGTCATTACCAATTGGAATTCGGAAAGAATCCACTCGTCTTCTGGTTGCAAATTATCGGTTAGGTCCTCAAGATTTGATGGCACTGGAAATTGGCTCGCAAATCGTGCAACGTTGAACAATTTTGTCAATACACCGAAATATTTCTGTTCAATATCTTCGGGGTTAATTTGGAAATCATCACCCACCTGGGCATCACAGGCTTTCCAAAGCCGGAAACACTCTGAACCAATTTTATTTGCTCTGAGATTTACTACTTTGTCAGGTCCGCGAATTTTCCACGACCCCGTTCTTCCACCTGCCCCGCATTCTAGTACGGAGTTTGCGTCTATTCCATTCCCAAGGGATTTTGACATCTTTCTGCCCCAAGGATCCATCCCCAAACCATCAATCCAAATATGTTTGAATCCTGGGGAATCCAACAATAATGCGCTCTTCAATAGAGTGTAATATAGCCATGTTCGCACTATTTCCTTACCTTGAGGCCTTATCCCAGTTGGAAATGCGTTGGCAAATAAATCGGGGTCTGAGAGGTAACCCGACACATACAAGTTAGAATTAGAAGAATCCATCCAAGTATCGAAAACTTTCTCTTCTCCAATAACCGTTCCTAGAGAAGAGGAAAGATCATCCCAACTCCCTACGTCTTCTCTAGTTTCTCTCTGTAAAACACGACTTCCAGCAGGGGGATCTTCCCTCCAAGGTTGAACGTAAACACCGGGTGGTGGAGTTATGACTTTAGTGCCGTCTTCAGAATACCAAATCGGAACTTCTGTGTGATACCACCTTCTACGACTTATTGGCCAATCAATGCTAATATTGTCCATCCAATCTAGTAAAAATTGTTTATTCCTAACTGGATGAAATTCCATATCCTCGATTAATTCACGCATACGATCTTGAATGTGAGTTTGTCTAACATACCATTCCTTGAGCAGAATAATTTCTACTGGGTTTTTCCCTCTTTCACTAACTGGAACATCTTGTTCTTTTTCGATAATGTTGACGATTCTATCTGCCGAGTTAAGGTCTTCAATTGCTTTCTCCCTAGCCTCTATTACTTTCATTCCAACGTAAGGCCCCGATATATCTGTCATGTTCCCATCTAAATCAATGGCTTGGAATGGGCTTAATCCAAGTTCTCTGAATACTGCTACATCGTTTTGATCGCCAAAGGAACAAACCATCAACACTCCAGAACCAAAGTCAGACTTAACAGATGGATGAGTTGTAATTTCTACGGATTTTGAACGGCCATTAGTTTCTACAGGAAGTACAATCTGTTTACCGACTAAATGCTGATATCTTTCATCATCCGGATGAACTACTACTATACCACATGCACATATCAATTCTGGTCGAGTTGTTGAAATGATTACGTCGAGACCATCCTCTGTTGTCCATCTGATGTCGATTAACTTCGTTTTCCTCTGTAATCTTTCAACTTCAGCATCTGCAATCGTAGTGCCTTCCACAGGATCGTAGATGTTAGGTCGGAGATCTTCTACAATGTCACCTCGCTTAAATAAATCAACAAATATTGATTGAGATACTCCTCTGTATTCATCAGAATCCGTAAGGTATTCTTTATCAAAATCACAAGAAAGTCCTACTCTTGCGGCCGTCTCTCTCATAGCTTGGGTGTACTCTTCTATGGTATCTCGACATAAATCCAAAAATTCTGTTCGCTCAAATGTTTTCATTTTCCTACCAGTATTTTTTTCAACCGTAAATTCGATGTTGATACCATTGCGATCGACACCCCAAGGGAAAAATACCTCTTTTCCTAATAATCTTTGACTTCGGGCAATAACATCAATCATCGAATATTGAGCGACAGCGCCGATGTGCCATGTCCCACTGGGGTATGGAGGGGGAGTATCAACTACGAAGATTTCCTTACCAGATTTAGGGTTGAATGCATACCTGTGGTTATACAATTTGGAGTCTGAATAGTGTTCCTCTTGAATTCTCTTCTCGAGGTCAATAGACCATCTCTTATCTTCAATCAAGGGAGTCCCCATAGACACATCCACCGCAAATTGCATCCAACCCTATGACCTCTCATTCTTGACGGTTCCCAATCATTCACTAACATCTAGAATGTTATATTCTAACCCACCACTAGCCGTCGAGTTCAAGCACCTTCGCTGATGAGGGCCATCCTAGCAAGGAGTTGGTGGAACTTGTCTGACGACGATAAGCAAGGTAACATTGCCTCTCGATTTGCGAAACAAGCGACTGATAAAGGGAGAGATATCCTCACCAAAATAGACATTGATAAAAATACAGTAGAGAGTTACGGAAGGCGTTCAAAAAATCAATTTCGTAGAATGTCATCCGACCTAGATTTTACAGGCATATTGACTAAATTCCCTGTTATCACTGTAATTCTATGCCTAGTAGTCACAGCTTTCTTCTCTTGGGAGTCGGGGCTAGTAGATTGTAGAAAGTCATTGTCAAATCCCGAGGGCTTTTGTCCAATTGAAGGGAAATCTTCAATGAATGTTAATGGTGATTTGGAAGTATATCTTCCCCAAGGATCTGAGGTTTCAGCCTTACTGGCAGAGGTAGAGGCTGTTGAGGGGTGGACAACCAACGTCATGGTTATTTACGTCGAGTCAGAAATCGTCTATGTTGAAGATGAAGATGGAAATAGGCAAGCCGTAGATGGTTCTGGAAGAAATATTACAGAAGTTTCAACATTAGAACAAATCGAGAAGTTAGAGAATCTACTTAATCCAAATCAAAACGATAAGGGAGAAGACAATGTCATCTATGTTCTTTCAATATCCTCAGTTATCAAAGAAGTAAATTCTTCGGCTGGTAGGGTGGCGAAATCTTTTGCCTCGGCAGCATCACAAGCCGTCGATAATCAAGAGTTTTCCGATTTTGTCAATCAAACAATCGAAGATAATGAGGATTTATTCGGAAATTACGCAATACCTGATGACCAAGCTAGGATTGATCAAATCCTAGATGAGATGCCCCCCAATGCACTGAATAAGTTAGTCAGAGATGTAGGGACGTGGGAAAATGAAGTACAAATTGGGAATAAGTCTGGATTTGGTTGGAATCGAGCGGTTGTAATTATCGGTATATCCGACCAACTAAAGGATGGTAACGGCGAGGAAATTACGATTTCGGAATTTATAGAGGGGACCCAAATGGAAATTATCGGGCTCAGCGAAGCAAATGATTGGGACCAAAGAGGATTATCCATGACTCTTACAGGACCCGTTCCAATCACAAATGCGGTTACAGAGGAATCATTCAACTTATTCTGGGATGTTTTTCCCATAGGAGTGGTCTTCGTGGCTGTCGGTCTATTCCTATTCCACTGTGATTTGTTACAGACAGGAAGAATAAGATTTGTTCAAGGAATTAAAGTGTTAGCTATTTCTGGCCTCCCAACACTTTGTTCCGTTTTCATCACCATGGGAATTATCGGGTGGACAAATTACGAAGTTACAATGACTGTGATTATCGTAGGGCCAATTGTACTAGCATTGGGAGTTTCGTATGGCCTTCATATAACCAATCGCTATGCAGAATGCAAAGGTACGCCAAGAGAGAAGATGGCTGAAGCATTGGATTCGACAGGTAGAGCAGTTTTACTATCTGCAATAACGACAATTATTGGATTCATATCATTAGCACTAACCCCTATGAAACCCATACAAACTGTTGGTTATTCGTTGGCAATGGGGATTGTTGTTGTTTATGTAATGACAATGGTAATGGTGCCNAACTTGACCATGATGTTAGATCTAAAGAAACCCTCACACCCTCCTCCCAAAGCCTTCGTGTCTGCTGTTAGTGTCCCTATTAACTGGACTAAACTAACCCTGAGCTTATTCCTAATTGCTATGTTAATCTCTGCAGGATACAGCAGACCTAATGTTGAAGAAAACGTCGATTTACTAGAGATGGCTCCTGAAGGGGTTGGCGCTGTTGATAAAATGAAAACATATTCTACTGAATTTGAGGCCGGTCAGCCCGGATTTTTACTGATTGATGCAGATGTATCAGCCTCACCTGAAATATTCAATCCCAACTTTAACGGCAATGACCCTTATTTGAAATTGGTTGGAATCGAGGAACTTGAAGGCAAATGCAATCAAGTAAATCAAACCACAGCAGTATCTATCGTTTTCCTAATGAAGGCGATAGCTGTTGGTGTCGATTTAGATGGAGACCCCATTAATGAACCAATACAAGATAACGAGTTTGTACCCGATCAAATCAAAGAATTATCCGCCATTATATTCGACCGCGAAGTTTCAGCGAATGGTTCATTTTGGTGGAGTCTGGCTGCTTTAGATCAGCAACCATCGGGAGGAACGGAATCACAAAACTTTCTCATCAATGTATTCTACAATAGTCTTACATTAGAAATGAGAAACTTATTCATTTCTGAAGATTACCAACAAAGTCTGATTTACATCGATATGCCGTTTATGGATGTTAAGAGCACTGAAAATGCGGTCTCACAAATAGATAATTATGCTCAACAAGATACAGGCGGAGTTGGTGTAACTTCTTCCAAACTGATTGGTGTAGCATCAGTCACTATAGAAGTTAACAACTTGGTAGTAGATTCTCAATGGAGGTCATTAATTTTCGCCCTGCTATTTACTGTTTTCACACTTGGATTGGTATTCAGAGATATACGATTTGCAATTCTAACTACTATTCCAGTGGCATTTACAGTATTCATGCAATGGCTAGTAATGGACCAAGGTAGTGTCAGTTTATCGCTAGTTACTGTTATGATTGGTTCTATTCTTGTTGGGGTTGGAGTAGATTTCTCTATACATATTGCTAATCGTGTAAAAGAATTAGGGGGTTCCATAGATGCTATTCGTATTGCATGTGCGAGTACAGGAATGAGTCTTACTGAAGCGGTGACTGTAACAATAGCAGGAATGTTTTGTGCTTATTATATTCCAATTCCAGCTATTGCACCATTCATTGATGTGATCATAATTTTGCTTATACTTGCTGCAATTTCAGCGCTAATTCTCTTACCAGCGATTTATTCCCTTCTAGTGAAAGCAAATATCTCCTTAACAGGAGGATCTGGTACGATGGCAAAGGCAGCAGGTCTTAGAAGAACTCTGACAAGGGAACAAGGGGATATAATGGACGCTACCCTAGTAATGGATAGTCAAGATGCATGGTGAGGTTATGGTGAATTATTGGTTAATGAAAAGTGAACTTGATGTCTACCCCTGGTCACAATTGGTTGAAGATAAGGCCACTCATTGGGATGGGGTTAGAAATTATCAGGCTCGAAATATAATGAGAGATGATATGAAAAACGGAGATTGGGTTTTGTTCTATCATTCAAATTGCAAACCACCACATGTTGCAGGAGTAGCAAAGGTGTGTAAAGAAGGGTATCCGGATTTTACAGCACAAGATCCGAAATCCAAGTATTTTGATGAAAAAGCAACGCCAGAAAATCCTAGATGGATAATGGTCGATATTGAAGCGATAAAGGAGATTGAGGCAGTAGGACTTCCCGAACTTAGGGCCAATCCAAGTCTAGAGGGTATGCCTTTGTTACAACGTGGGCAACGCCTTTCTGTTCAACCAGTTTCTGCGAAGCATTTTGCCATTGTCTGTCAGATGGGCGGATTAGATTCTAATTCTTTGTAGAGGTAAATAGATGACCTATTCAATAATTGCAAAATGCTCTGAAACCGGTCAATACGGTGTTGGTATACAATCCCATTTCTACGCGGCTGGTAATGCATGCTGGGCTAATGCAGGAGTAGGTGCGGTAGTAACCCAAGCAATGGCATTAATTGACCATGGACCATTAGGTCTGAAATTGATGGCAGAAGGAAAATCTGCATCCGAGGCGCTTACCGAACGATTGGCGCTAGATTCAGACTCAGAGATTCGTCAGGTTGCTATGTTGGACTCTAGGGGAAGAGTGGCTGCACACACAGGATCAGTCACTATACCAGCCGCGGGCCATGTTATGGGCGAAGGTTTCTCTTGCCAAGCGAACCTTATGTGGAACGATACAGTACCTCAAGAAATGGCTAATGCATTTGAAAAATCCAAGGGGAATTTAGCAGATAGACTGCTTACGGCGTTATTTGCCGGACAAAATGCTGGTGGCGACATACGGGGTATGCAATCCGGACGGATTCTTGTTGTAGATTCCCAAATCACGAGCAAAGAGTGGGAAGGAATACTTGTTGATGTTAATGTCGATGACCACTCCGAACCTCTAAAGGAAATTGAAAGATTACTAAAAGTAAATTCAATTTATACTGACTTTACAAAAAATGGATATGAATTGGAATTGGATAAATCACAAGCAGAAGAATATCCTGAAGTCGCTTTTTGGACCGGTATTAACCTGGCTAATAAAGGGGATTTAGAAAATGGAAAGCAATTGACAGGTATTGCACTGAAGAATCATTCAGGCTGGAGGGAATTACTGATTCGTTGTTCAGAAAACAACTTCTTTGGTATAACAGAAGAACTTGTACAACAATTACTCAACAATGAACAATAGAATACCCATAGTGGGCACGTCCTCGGTGGACGAATGTCACCAACAATGAAAAATCCACGATCTCCTCCGCCCCGCAATCCCAAGGCATCCAGCATCCTCGGTCGGGCTGCTCGCTTCCGCGCCTGACCTGATTCCCGAGCGTGAAACGGTCGACACTTCCCTTCGGAAGTGTTCTCCGCCAACCTGGATCTCTTGGGGGCGAGGCATCGACGTTAACCGCAGGGTCATCGTCGGCTCATATTCGCCGCCCTCGGACTTCAGGCCACCATTTTCGACGATTTGTGGATGATAGAACACGTCAACGCTCCCCCTAGCCCAATTCTCGCGTGTAGCACTCACCTATGAACAAAACTATTGATGAAATCAATAATCAATAGAAGGAAAAATAGAGAAAATCACTCAGTTTCATATTTCGATGGACAACCAGTTTGAATTTCCTTCGCATCAATTTGCCAGAATCCACCCTCTTGGATTAAAATTCCATTGACAGCGATCATACGTCCTTCTTCGAATCCATCGGGAACCGCAATCTTAGCGAAGGATACTTGGATTTCTGAATCAGTTCCTTCTAACATAAATGTAGAAGTGGAATTATCGATAGATTGAATTTTCACCATACCACGAATGTTAATTTCATCCGAACTAAAATCTTCGGGAGATTCCATGACTTCGTCGACAGTATACTGAACTTGGGGGTCTACGGACAAAAACATCAATCCAACCAATCCAAGCATAATTGCCCCAACAAATAACAGACGGGACTTGCGGGTTGTATTCACAATACTTCGTCTAGTAGGACATTGAATAGCCTTACTCTAAACAGATTGAGTAAACTCAGGCCCTACTATATCCGACAGCTTCCTGTAAGTCTGTAAATCCACTATTATCGATTTTTGATTTCAATCCCTTAGTGATACTCTTTACAACCGATGGACCCTGGAAGACCATCGCGGAATATAATTGGATAAGTGAGGAGCCATTTCTAATAGCGTTCCATGCTGTTTCTGTAGAATCGATACCTCCGCAACCAACAATTGGTACTTTACCTCCTATACTGTCATACAAATCCCCAATCATTTGGATTGATTTATCATGAAGTGGTCGGCCAGATAATCCCCCTTGTTCTGCATAAAAATTTCGTGAACTAGTGCTATTTGGAGGTGGCCTGCTTATTGTTGTATTTGAGGCGATAAATCCATCCACGCCGGCTGACAGAGCAGCGCCAGCACATGAAAGAAGGTCATCTCTGGGTAAATCAGGAGAAAATTTGAGAAGTATTGGTTTCAATCCGGATCTTCTATCCCGAACAGATTTGCATGATCTTACTACATCACGGATATGGTCATCTTCCTGTAATGCACGTAATCCTGGTGTGTTTGGAGAAGATACATTGAGTACAAAAATATCAGCGAAATCATACAATAATCCGAATGTTTCTGCATAATCATTTGGTGCGCGATCATTGTCCACGGTCTTAGAGCGTCCGATATTTGCGGCAATGGGAACATTCGGCCATTTACCAGCTATTTGCCGCTGAGTAAGAGTATCGCGGATCTTCTGAGCGCCCGGATTGTTGAATCCCATTCGATTAATCAAAGCATTATCTTTGTTCGATCTAAACATTCTAGGTTTTGCATTTCCTTCTTGAGGGTAACGTGTAACTCCACCATACTCGACCCAAGAAAATCCTAGTGCGGGCCACGCTCCAATCGCTTGGGCTGATTTATCAAATCCAGCAGCCAACCCCAATGGGTGTCGAAATAACTTCCCAAATACAGTTATTGGAAGATTAGGTGTACCATATATTGAGCTGAGTATTTTCTGCGCAGGTCTATTTTCGGCCATTTTAGTTAGAATATTTATGGTTAGATTGTGAGCCTTTTCTGAATCTATGAACCGTAAAGAAGGGCGAATCAGAAAGCGATATGGTAGACCCATCTTACAACCGGCTGAAGAGGCATCCTTCAAATCTTGTGTGTAATACGCGAATCATGGATGCAGATACGTGTGCTCGCTCCATACGCGAACTAGCACGTAGAACGCTTAGGTCTAGAGGAGTAATCATTCGCCTTCCTGATAATATCAAAAGAGAAGAAAATTTAGCTATACAATTATCTGATCTATCACCTAGTTTGTATTTTGGAATTGAGTACAAATCCCATAATTTAGAAACAATTGTTGTTACAAATATAGGCCAAGGAGGAGGAGTAATTGGATTGGAGGCTCCGGATGAATCCGAAGTATGGGTGCCGATAGATATGCAAACTGGCTTGGATTTATTGTCAAAGGAAATAATTGCACTGGCATCGGCAGGATACCCGGCTTGCGCAGGTTGTGGTGGGCCAGATGCGGAAACACCTTGGGACGAACTCACAATCAGAAAATCGTACTTTTGAGATTTGATTTTGAACTGAAAACTTGAATCTCTCACGCGCGCACACGCTACACGCGCGGCGCGCGCGCGCGTGTACGCGCGCCTTGCATCGCTCTAACCTTACTCACGTTTATACAGGGTTCATCTCGCCACCGAGAAACGTGGTACGCCAGTCTGAGAAGGTCGGCTACTGAAAAGAGTGTGATTAATTGAAGTTCATGATTTTAGAATCTGGAGCAAAGGCTCGCACGATAAAGAAATATCTCGGTAAGGGATGGATTGTTGACGCTTGTAATGGTCACGTTCAAGATTTACCAACTAAAGGCGGCACTAAACAGGATAACAAAGCAATGTGGTCTTCTAAGGAAGGGGAATTACCCGAACCGCCCTGGAGTTGGACTAATAGAGCTGAGAAAATTATCACTAAGTTAAGGAAGATGGCTAAGACTAATTCAGTTGATGAAATTTACATTGCTACCGATCCAGACAGGGAAGGCGAATTCATTGCTTGGCGTTTGAAAGAAATCTTCAGTGATTATGATTCGATCTATCGTGTTTCGTTTAATGAAATTACTAATTCAGCAGTACAGGAAGCAATCGAATCTCCACGTGAAATCGATATGGATTTGGTTGATGCGGCAAAAGTTCGAAGATTTATGGATAGACTGGTAGGTTTCCGTTGTTCTAGATTTAGTAGGTCCTGGAACTTAGTTTCGATGGGACGTGTACAAACACCCACACTTGGATTCATCGTAGAACGAGAATTAGAAAGAGATGCACATGTTCCTATTCCATATCATTCGATTAAGGTCGAATCTAACGCTGTGTCCTTCAAAGTAAGATTTCATGAAAAGGATGATGATGACGCTTGGAAGGACGATGATGGAAAACACTACCCCGACCGAACATTTAACGGAGATTTAGCTGAAGAAGCAATCGAACAAATTGGTATTGCTCAGGAGTTAATATTAGAATCAGTAAATGAAGGAAAGAATCACAGGAAAGCCCAACCTCCTTTCACTACCGAATCAATGTTGAGAGCAGCGAATGGAAGGATGGGGTGGTCTATTGGTAGAACAAATAGAGTCGCTACTGCACTTTATCAAGCCGGTCATATCACCTACATAAGGACCGATTCTACGAGGACGAGTAAATCTGCAAGAGAAAGAATTCGAACCTTAATAGAAAAAGAATATGGGTCCAATCATTTAGGTGACGGAGCTTTAGGTCCGGATGCAAAGAAGGGGTCTAGCAATGTACAAGATGCGCACGAAGCAATTCGACCAACACAGCCAGAAATAAAGACATTGAGCGACGCCGATAGTGATCAGCAATCATTATACAGGTTGATTTGGGGTAGATTTGCGGCAAGTCAAATGTCAGATTCTATTCGAGAAAGGAGGAATATGGTGATGAAGGCCGAAAATCTCGAATTGCCTTTGTATGGAACAAGCTCATGGAGAATCCACGCTGGATGGGAAGCGGTATATTCAGCCGAAAAAGATGTAAAAACAGAACCTCCAAAAATAGGATTTGAAATTGGAACAAAATGGACATTTAACTCGACTGAAGATAATCCTTTGCTAACCTCTGATGAAACTAAACCGCCAAGAAGATTTACCGAGAGTTCGATAATTCAACAAATGAAAAAAGCCGATATTGGAAGACCCTCTACCTACCTCACAACTGTTGGTAAATTAGTCGACAGAGGCTACGTTAACAAGGATGGATCATCGCTTATACCTACAGAACATGGCAGATTGTTATGGATAGAAGTTGTTCCGTTTTATGGAATGGATC
Source organism: Candidatus Thalassarchaeum sp. (assembly GCA_022451235.1). GTDB lineage: Archaea > Thermoplasmatota > Poseidoniia > Poseidoniales > Thalassarchaeaceae > MGIIb-O1. Next base: position 34,983 of record JAKUOA010000008.1, read on the forward strand.
AAAATTCATCTGGTACTATATCTGAGGGTTTATTCACCCCGCGATTCACAGCATTAATGGAATCAAGTTTAGATGAGGTAGAAGAGGGAGATACTAGCGGTGCGATAGTTTGGCATAAATTCGTTACAGACTTTAGAAACATGCACAATAATGCCTTAGAATTAAGACAACAAAAGCCAACAGTAAAGCAACATAATTTAATCGAAAATAGAACTTCACGTATGTCTGAAGATTCAAAATCTAAGTTATTCGAAGGTAAAAAAATAGATGAACTTACGGGAGACGATGCAAGAAGGATAATTGAGGAGCTCAATAACTCCAATGAAGGGGAAATACCTCCAAGTGAAAAACAGATGAAATACATGTTGAGTCTATTTGAGAATTTAAATCTCAACATTGATGAATACCTTCGAGAGAAAGGAATTGATGATATTGATTCACTTACTGGAGGAATGGACGGTACGGCTAGTGAAATTATTGGAGAACTAGTGAATAAGGTGCCGCGAACCGAAAAACAAGCAGAGGCTATTGAGTCAATGAGTGATAACTTAGAGCTTAGCATAGAAGATGCTATGGCAATGGTTGGTACAGAATCGTTGGATACCATTACGAAGAAAGAGGCCAGTGAACTAATTGGTAAATTGAAGAAAACGATTCAAAAAAATAGAAAAGGACGAAAGAAATGAAATCTTATGTTCTAGTCGGCTAAACAACCTCGTATACTAGACAAGGTGGTGGTATTACTTGCTTAGAGACAATTACGATGTGATTGTGATAGGTGCTGGGCCAGTAGGTGGATACCTAGCATGGAGGTTGACCCAAAATGGATTAACTGTTCTTTTAGTGGAAGAGCATTCTGAGATTGGTAGGCCTTTCCAATGCGCTGGAATGGTCAATCCTTCGGCTATGGACAGGATTGGAGCTTTTGATACAGTTTTGACTAGAATATGGGGTGCTAGAATGTACAGCCCATCGGGGACAGAGATCCTCATTGGCAATCCGGATACAACAAGAACATGGTCGGTTTGTAGAAAATTATTCGATGAAAGAGTTGTTCAATTATCATTAGATTCTGGTGCCGACTTAATCCTCTCTTCTAAACCAATCAATGCGACGGTTTCGGATAATGGTGTCGAAATATCCATCGATGTTGCCGGTGAAGTAAAAGAATTCCAATGTCGATTCCTATGCGGAGCGGATGGTGCACACTCTTGGGTCCGAAGGAATTTCAAAATGGGGCGTCCAAAGGAATTGATGATCGGATTTCAGATTGAGGTAACAGGTTATCCTGGAGAAGAAGGTAGACTCGACCTATTCACAGGAGAGGATATAGCACCAGGATTCTTTGCCTGGGCCATTCCATCCGGAAATACTACAAGGATAGGAAACTGGACTTTACCACAAAAATTAGGAGAAAAATCCTGTGAAGATTTACTAGAGACGCTAATGAAATCTCCAAAATGGAATCAGAGATTTACCAATTGCAAAGAGGTAGGAAGGTATTGTGGACCAGTGCCCTCGGGCTTAATTCACAAACCAGTCATTAACCGCGTTGCAGTATTTGGGGATGCAGCAGGGCTGTGCAAACCTACAACAGGTGGTGGAATTGGAAAGGGTTTTGATCAAGTCGATTTAATGCTACCAAAATTAATCGAAGTTATTACAACAAATGATTTCAGTCCCGCTACCGTACTTGATTTGAATGCAACAATCTCTAGGATGAGAAGAAGTCAAAATAAATCTAGAGCGTTGAGGAACGTATTTCTTAGCGAATCAACAGACCAGGAACTGGATGAATTATTTGCTGTTTGGTCTCAACCGGAAGTCATTGATTTAATCAATCAGGTTGGAGATATAGATAACCCAATTCCACTTGGCATTAAGATGCTGAAAGAGGTTCCAGAATTTCGCCGGTTGGCCTCAAAGGCGGCTTCCGCATTGATATGGGGTTGAGTATTTGGAATCTGTTCAACGAATCAGATACCCACCTTTTGATCATGACAATGTAGACCCAGATTCATTACCAATTACGCAAGTCATTGTTGAGTCGAATTCCCCTCCTCCAACTCCTTTCAAAATCGGTTCAGAATCTGGTTGGTTGGTAGAATGGAGAAGACTCACCGAAGACGATACTAATCTACCACGAATCCAATCTATTACCACAACCGCAACACTTCCATTTCTGATGAGAACTAGAAATGGTTGGTATATCGAGCCTGATCCATTACACGCAATTGCTAGGAAATTAATTGTTCCAACAGTACTGTTGTTGATTTTTTCTCTCTTTCTTCACGCCATAGCACCAGCTTTGGAGGAGATTCCAATTCTATCTTGGCTTACCCAAGGAACATATCAAATTGGACCTCTTGATTATCCCAAATTATTATTCATAACATTTCCAATTTTTGTTTTACCGATTTTAATCAGAATTTTCGCTAATTCTCGTGATATTAACAGACAAAATACCTACATTAATGCGCCTCTTAGTGACCCTGATATCTCATTGAATATAGGCGATGGTTGGGTCGAAATTACAGACTTGCAATTACCAGATGATGTTCAGTACTTAGGTGCTAGAATTCAAGTTGGAGTCGCAGTACCTGAAAGAAAAACAATGCTTCAATCGGCCAATCGGCCTGAAGGAAAACAACCCCCTCCCGGTATGTCAACCGCTTTACCGGAAAAGAGATTGACCGGCGGAGAAGAACATGGCACAGGAGTTGGAGAGTCTACACCATTAGCGGTTGATTATTCACGAATCCTACTTTTAGAACCCATGAGAGTTCGAGCAAGAGGCGACTTCGAAACAAGTAATATTTGGCCAATCAGACTGAATGGTCCTGAAGAAAGATGGCCTGGGACAATCTATTCCTCAGTAATCGCATTACATTGGGAGATTCATCTACATGCAAAATGGCATGGTATGAGATTAAGGTGGGTCAACCCTGTAATTATGCCACAAACTGAGACGGAAATTTTCATCAATAAACTTCCACTAAGGGCTGCAAGATCTGAAGAATCTAATGATTAATTAGACCGGTTGTAGAGGTGGTGGGCAGGCTAACTTTCCTTCATCGAGGATTTCAGTTTCTAAGTGATTATAGTCGGAATCACGTTTTTGTGGTGTGAAACCTGCTCGCAAGATTGTTCTTTGTAACTCATCTTCTCCTGCTAGTGTTTTGGTCGTACCAGATGCAGAAACCACGTTTTCTTCCATCATTGTAGAACCTGCATCGTCTGCACCAGCAAATAGAGCTAGTTGCGCTACACCCATGCCCATTGTAGGCCAGGATGCTTGAATGTGTAGAATGTTATCGAAAAATAATCTAGCGATAGCAACATGGCGGAGATATTCATGAGCCCCAGCACCTAATTGAATCCTGTTCTGCCCCTTATTCCTCTTTCCAAATGAATTGTTTTCTAATTGTACTGGCCACGCTATGAATGAGGTAAAACCTGTCAATTCTTGCTTCAAGCTTCTATCCTGAAGGCTTCGGATTCTCTCCATATGTTCAACGCGATGTAAATTAGTCTCTCCAAAACCAATGACATTTGTTGCAGAGGTCGTCATGCCAAGATGTTGTGCCTCTTCCATAACCCTTAGCCAGTTATCGGCACTGCCTTTCTTTGGAGAGATATCTAGACGGACATCATCAACGAGCATCTCTGCTCCACCGCCCGGCAAACCGTGCATTCCCGCATCCTTCAATTCCTGTAAAACTTCATTAGTAGATTTTTGACAAACTTCCGCGATTCCTTCTATCTCGATAGGAGAAAAACAATCTAAATCGATAGTTGGATGCCTCTCCCTTAATTGTGATATCAGATTCGTATACCATTCTATAGGCAAATCAGGATTGACACCCCCTTGCATTAATACTCGTGTACCACCGACATGTTCTAACTCGGCAAATCTAGCACTAATTTGGTCAACGGATTGAGTGTAAGTCTCTTCATGTCCGGGTGGTCGATAGAAAGAACAAAATTGGCAATTTATGGTACATACATTGGTGTAGTTGACATTGCGATCTACAAGGTAAGTCACTTTGTTCCCAGGCACTCTCTTTCTTCGCAGTAATAGTCCCGCATGCAATAATTCGTTTTGCTCCGCTTCATTGTATAGGATTGTTGCTTCTTCAACGGTAAGTCGAGGAGGGTTTTCACTCAATTGTAATTGAAGAATTTCTTGCCAATCGGCCAATAAATCACAACCCTGAGCCGACCAATGCTTCAATTTCTGAAATTGTTTTGGGACAATTAGAGGTTAATACAACAGGCCCATCTTTGGTAATTAAGACATCATCCTCAATTCGAATTCCGATTCCTGAGTAACGCTCTGGGACTTGGATATCCTCTCTCCAAGAGGCGAAATATAATCCCGGTTCGACAGTTAAAATCATGCCCTCTTCCAATAACCTTCCATCACCCTTACCACCGGGTCTAGTTACTCCGACATCATGGACATCGAGTCCTAGTGAATGACTCGTCCCGTGCATGAAGAATTGACGGGTTTTTCCATCTAGCTCATCACCTATCGCCTCATCAAAAGAACAGTCAAGAATACCTAATTCAATCAAACCTTTGGAAATTACTTCCATAGTGGCTTTGTGGGAGGCATTCCATGGAGCTCCTATTTTACATGCAGCGATTCCAGCAAGTTCGGCATCTAATACTAGGTTGTAAATCTCTTTTTGGGAATCAGAAAATTTACCATTTACTGGCCAAGTTCGAGTAATGTCTGAAGCATAGCCATCAACCTCACAACCCGCGTCTACAAGGATTAATTCCCCATCAGCAACGGTTTTGCTGTTAGAATGATAATGTAGAATTGTAGCGTTATCTCCGCCACCAACAATAGAAGGATAACTCCATTGGGAGCCATGAGATTGAAAGCATCCTTCGATCATTGCTTGGATTTGCCATTCACCAATACCAACTTGAGTGTTTTTCATAGCTAGCGAGTGTGCCATTGAGGCTATATCTGCCGACTTTTGCATTATTTCAATCTCTGCTTGAGATTTACACATTCGCATCTCATCTAAGATTGAAGATGGATCCGCTAGGCTAATTGGACCCATGCCGTAGGTATTCCTTTGTCTGCTCTTTGAGGTCAGAGCTTCATGGACAATTTTGTCAATATCTTCATTCAGTTTTTGGATTAAATATACTCCATTTGATTCATTCAATGCTCCCCTTACAATTTCATTCATTTGTAATAGTGAATGAGCCTCGTCGATAGGCCATCTAGTTGAGGCGCCTTCAATTCCTATTCTTCGCCCTTCCCAAATTTCCGCGGTTGTGTCGTTAGGTTGAACGAAAAGTGATACAATCCAATCATTTCCATTATGTTTTGCCATCAATACTGATTCGGGATCTGTCCAACCACAAAGGTATAGCATGTAGGAACTTGCTCTGAAAGGATAGTGAACGTCATTAGACCGAATAGAATTAGGGTTTGTTGGAATAAGTACTAGGCTATCATGTGGGATCTTATCTAGGAAACGAGACTGTCGTCCCCTATATTCAGCCTCCGAGAATGGTAGGTTTGCCATACTATTCACGCTTTTGCGACAAGCAAGGCATTCTTAGGACTGTGGGATGAAAATTTCTAACAATATGAGTTATTATTTACGATTTCCACTTCGGTATCGATTGTTCATTATTTCCTCGGAATCGATTAACTAAGGCGTAGGTTAGGAATAAAGTGCTAAACGCGAATACTACCAAAGCGATTGGGAAGGGCTTTACTTCGTCAGGATGAATCAACATTACTGAAATAGTTGCGAATTCGCCGTCGTCATCTATTACTTCTAGGGTGAGTTCTGCCCGGTAATCCTCATCCTCTAGCCAAGTCAATGAACGCTCACAGCCTTCGTACAGAGGAGAGTTGTCCAATAACCAAATACACCTCAAACCAGATGCGTCATTAATTGTATCAGAGCTCTCTGTTGCATCTAATTGTATATCTGAAGGATTGGAAATTCTAAATTCCTGCCCGTCTAAAATTTGTTCCCCATCGATTATTAATGACGCTGTTGGGACAGTATTTTTAATATCAAAAATAACCATTTGTTCTGATGATAAGCCTCCTTTGTCATATACCGTTAGGCTAAGTGTATAGTTTCCTGATTGAGTCCCAGATATTGAGTAAGTGTTGAGATCTTCACCCATTATTACATCAACCGGCAGAGTACCTGAGTGAGACGGTCTTCTGAGGGTCCAAACATAGTACATTTCGGTGCGACCCCAGTAAGGGTCTTCTGTTAACGTGGCATCAAATGTATGCCAAATATCATCCTCCACCGCATAATCAATTCCTGAGATCTTGATCACAGGAGGTTCATTGTTGACACGAATTGAGAACTCATGATTCGCCCCCTCTGTATTCGAACTGCTTGACGGGCAACCAATTAGAGTTATTTCGAGCCAACCATCTAGTTTCCCTGAAATGTCCCAAATGATTTCAAAATCTCCGGAAGGAAATTGGTATACTTCTGATGTTATAGAAGGCTCACTACAAATTGAAGATTGGGGGATATGAGATGATTGCATTAGTCCCTGGGCTAATGATCCTGCAATTTCTACGTTGACTTCACCTATTGGATAGGTGCCAAGCCAACCACTAACTTTCATTGAAGAATCGATTAATTGCCCCGATTGATCGGTGTCTAATAAAAATCCAATTAAACCTGTTGAATTGTCCTGGATCATGAAAACAACTCTATTTTCAATAACCTCTAATCCATCATCGTCAATGGAATGAACACTAACATAACAAGCACATTCTCCTGTGGCTGAGAATGTTAACTCAAAGGACCAGGACCATTGTTCTCGACTACTAGTAGATGTAATTTCTACCATAGAATTTAGAATATCTCCACCATCGAATTCTGCACCGTCTTTAGACACCCTCCAAAATACATCTGAAGGTTGTTCATCATCTTCAATGATTCCTGAAAATAATATTGATTCTGATGAATATTCGCCATTTTCAATATCTATACTAATTAATGCCGGATCACCATCGTATGTTGTATCGGCCGTAACACTGTTACAGAGCAAAAGTAATGCTGTTAGAGACAGCACCACCGGTCCCCAGTGTCTCTTCATCATTGTAATGGGTTAGCCAATCTGTCTTGAACCCCATGCAAATGTGTTCAATTCATCTCTCAGATATTTGCATTTGCCACACCATTTCGTCTAACCAAGTTCCTAGTGTGTCAATATCAACGAATTCGTGACTAGCTTCAGCGGTTAGAATACAATCACAAGCGGCAGCGGCTAGTAAACCAGCATCTTCCATCGGCAATCCATTTCCTAATGCAACAGCCAGTGCAGTAGCTGCTGCGTCATGCAAGCCAATTTGTTGTTTTGGAGTAGGGGCAGAACAATCAAAATGAATCATTTCACCCTCCGATTGGTAGAGAGTTACCCCATTTATCCCTCCTAAAACCACCAGAGCATCCCAATCGTATGTTGAGATAAGTTCAGATGCTGCAGTAGTCGAATCGGAAGCTTCCAAACGGCGGCGCAACAGATCCATACCCCTCATCTCAACAAGAACGACCGTAGCACCTCGGGACCGTTCTAAACCAGTTAATTTTGGATCCATTATTACAGGAATTCCAATTTTTTGAGCGGCTCCTATTAGCTTTGAGGCGCTGGCAACAGTAACGGCACCGTTATCGTAATCCGAGATTACCAAAGCACAACTATTCTCCAATTGTTTCATCGCATTATTGGATAATTTCTCTGACATTGAGTTCTCAATAGACTCTAGAGGCCCTCTATCCGCCTGAAGTAATATTTGGCTGTCTTCAAGAAGACTTTCTCTACTACCAAAGAATCGAATTTTCACTAGAGTATGTCTTTCTGAAACGGACTCTATGCCTTTTACTGCAATCCCATCTTGAGCTAACATATCCACTATTGCATTGCCTTCTCGGTCATCCCCAACAAACGTATGGAAATCAACATCTAGACCTATAGAATTTAGTCCACGTGCAATATGAGCTGCGGCACCAGGGCTCTCATCGGTTTGGAAAATTTTCAAAACAGGAACTGGCGCTATTGAATTTAGATTGTTTGCATATCCATGGTGATATCGATCCAACATCACATCGCCCAATAATGTTACTTGCGACCCTTTCATATCATTGAGGCTGGAACGTAATCGTCGTAGAGCTTCGGTACGGGATACGGTGTCTTCGTCAATTGCCATGTGCCTTCGTGTAATAGGAGATGAATGAGTTTTGGGGGTAATAGAGAATCAAATCATGACCGACGAACTCAAGCGAGTAAGTTCCCTCCGGGGGTTATGGCGGGTATACCTACGAGTTGGACCTATGATGGCCCAGCTGCCGACAGAATCTGGCAAAAATCCGCTATTGGCAGACCTTCTGGAGACGGAAAACTCGATTTATCACCAGCAGAAACATTGTTTGTCCACCATCACAGACACTTAGATTTACCAACAAACGATTGGATAAATATCGCACTAAAACAAAATTCAATGCTATTACAGGAATATGCTATCCTAGAAGCTCTTCGAGTCCCAGGTAATAAGATCATATTATCTACAAACATGGACCTTTTTTCGGAACAAATTCACTCTCAGTCTTGGGCTGCAAGATGGAGTTCTAATACCCATCCAAGAAATAGTAAACCAACTTCTGAAATACGGTGGTTTCACGAATCAGACAAACTGGATGCTACAGAATTACATCTATGGACAATTGAAGTCATAAATTCGGGCAGAATACCAGAAGTATTGGTTGTAGATGAAGAATTTAGTGTGGTGACATATCAACTATCCTCAGAAAACCCCACCGGTTCACTTGAAGTAAATGAGACTACAGATTCTTTAGCTAATTTATCAGATGGCATTACTTCAGCAGACGGTATGCTATTTCCATCTGAAGATTGGGAAATACAACAGTTAGGTGTACCCTCCGCAGGAGGCATTCATCTAGATTCAATCACATGTGAAATCGTTCAGGGATTGAATCCGCTATCAGAGGGTGCAGAAATTCTCTCAGACTTGCTTAACAGAGGTCTAGTTATTCGTCCCGGATTCAAATACGGCACTAGATGGAGATGTTACGACAAGCCTCTTGGAGAAGATCATGCACCTTTCCTTGTAGTCTTACCAGAAGATGCGCCAAGAAATTGGGCAGGTGCTTGCCTCGCTTCCAGATTAGCTTCTGGAGTGAACAAAATGTGGTTACACCCTGTAGCGAAAGGAAATTCTTGGAATTATCTATCGATTACCAGGCCGCCTCCGGATTCACGTTGGTCAAATCCAAATAAACGTTGATTTTATGACAATTATTGAGATTCATTTTCGTCATTTATGGGTGGACTTTGACTCATTGGTTTGGGATTAGAATTAGGGACTAAAGAAATAGCGATAAGGATGAAAATCACCATAATCGCATTGCTAGGTTGAACAAGCCAAGAAAGAGGACTATCCCCGTTGAATGATGATTGTGCAGTGAGGGTAACCGGAACTCTTTGTTCAAGTCCAAATGAGTCGACGAAAACAAGTTCTCCTTCTGCAATCATACCTGGGGTCAATAACCCGTCAGGAACAATGTTGAGGACCACATCAGGGCACGCCTGTAATTCGCCCGAGGTTGAAACCGTAGATATTCGGGAAAGCGCACCTTCTACTGCAATTGAGTATGTTCGTGAGTCTTCACCCAAACAAGATGTAGAGAGTTTAACCTGAGAGTTTTCATCCCATGGAATGATTGCAGTAAGATGTTCAGAAGTGATTCTATGACCTATGGAATACCAGTCTAAATCAACTTGCCAATTCGCTTCTCCTTGGCAACCAATTGTACCTCGAAGGTATCCTGAGCCCTCCCCCATTTGGTTAGCGGTAGCGATCTCTATTGTGGATTCGCCTTGTTCGATAGAAATGATTCTTGGAGCGACTCCTTCCGAATTAGATGAGGTGAAAACATCGATTGCTAATTGACAATCTTCCTCTGCAAACACAGTTGCGAAAACAGATTCTTGACCGAGTATCTCCAACGGTCCTCTTGGAGGTAGTACATCCACTGTTGAGGGATTACTAGGGAAATCGAAGGCAATTACAGCCTCATTAGAATAGATTTTTTCTATTGTAGCGGTCCATTGAACAAGGCGACCACGACTATCGCGTATTTGCATGCCATTAGCACCCAATTGATCTCCTTGCGAAAAGGCGTCTCCAGGGACGCCACTATCTCGGCCTCTTTGTAACGCTGCATCTCCATCCGCTTCGATAATTTTTAGCCACGCTTTATCCGGGTCAGTATTGACTAGGTTATTTCTCGCATCACCATTATTCTGATCCTGAATTTCAACAATTACTCCATGTCCAGGTAGGTCTGAATCGAAACCAGAATCCACCCGGAGAGTAAAGCGGACCCATTCATTAGGTGCAATGGGGATTTCAAGGTATGAGCCTGCTTCGGATATTCCTCCAATTGTATAATTGGAATCAATCGGAGTTACTTGAATACCTCTTTCAACCCCAATTAAGTCTAGTGTTGAGGAGGATGGTAGAGCTGGTATTGCGCCATTACCATTCCAGTTACCACTAGCCATTATGCCCCAATCACCAATACCATTCCAATTACTAGTGGGCAAATCACTGTGGACATCATACAAATCTAATGCTCCCATCTGATGTAGCATTTCATGGACGACAGTGCCTACTCCTGAATGAATGGATGCAATTGTGAAGTGTTCAATTCTCCAATCTCCAATTTCTAATGGTTCCTGCATACCTGTGAAATGACTCCAAAGTGAATCGGTACCACCATTCATTTCCTGAGGTTGAGCAGAATGCAAAATTAGTATTCGGTCAATTACTCCATCAGAGTTCAGGTCCCAATTTGAAAGATCGATTCCTTGAAGTTGAACGGACGCGACATCTCGAAGCAGAGTTTCCGCACCGTTACCATCTGCACCATGGTCTCTCTCTCCCGCAACGTCTTCTCCCCAGTTTTTCACTCCATACGGTGCTTGCCAAACTTCGTCAAATAATGTCACAGATAACGAAGAGGTACCTCCAGTCATTTGTTCAACATATTCCTCAGCAGAACCTTGTCCGATTAGAATCTCAGATGCGGTTGAAGTAGGATATTGGTTATTGGGGAATTTTACTTGTAGAACCAACCATCTTTCCTCGTTCTGAACGCCCAATAAAGAAAGCCCGTTTTCGTCTTCATTACTTCCTTGACCGGATGCCCATTCATCAACCATTTCTGAATTGAAATGTACATAGAGAGCACCCAGCAACAACAATACCACAAGCACTGCTCTCAGCACTCTCATACCTATATCGGACATCTCCGTTCCCTTGAAGGGAACGGATTATTGAATGTAAATGATTCAAATTTAAGGTAAATCGCGATATTCGGCCGAATAATACTGCAAAGATTGCTTTCTCCATCTTTTTGACTGTGATTTTGCTTCATCTAGCCAATTTAATCCGTCCAATTGAGTTTGATTAGATTCGAGCATTGAACGAACATCGAAGGGTAAGGGATATCCATTACATCCTGTAATCGTCAATCGATTAAGCGAATTACGTAACACCATTTCTTTCAAGGCTATTTGTTCATTCTCATCTAAACAGAGAGCACTTGGACGCAAAATAGGTATTTTTTGCTGTAACCAATTTTCATTAAATGAAGGACAAGCCTCCTCACATGAGCAGTCAACTAAAGCGATTCTCTGTATTTGCCCATCCTTNTCTGTAAANGGTGTAAAAGAAGGATTTCGCAGACCCAAAGGGCCTTCTGGAACCGTTCGAGAAATAACCTCTGCAATAACCAAAACAGATATCCCAATCAATATTCGAAGCCCTTCAAAAATTTCGGGAAGTGTCAAAATTAGCAAACCGCCCAATATCCCGTATACTCGGTTTCTAAATCGGCTTCGACCTTCTTCGACCAAACCAAATAATCTTGATAGGGAAAGAAAAAGAGTTGAGGTAAATGTAAGTATCAATATCCAAGAAATTCCACTTGCCAAAGCAAATATTTCTGAGGCGTCATATCTAGGAATAACCGACGTTATGGAGTCTAACTCAATACCAGTTTGAATATAATATGGGATCATACTAAACCAAACCCAATACAATATACCAGGAACGATTATTGCATTCAAAATCAAGTACGAATCTAGCCATCGTTTCTCATTTGGCAGAAGACCAGTATTAGCAAAAAATCTCAAATCAAGAGAGAAAAAAGGCAATGTAAATACAGAAGCAATGATGATTACAGCCATGAATCTCATTTCTATCCAATCATAAGGACCATACACAGATAATGCGCCTGAAGGAGATTGAGATAGGGCCCAATCGTAGAGTATTGTTTCTATCCATATTGTTGTGATAGCAGAAGCAATAAGGAAAACAAATGCAGCTCTGCGAATCATCGAATGCAAATCTTCCAAATGGCTAGTGACCGAATTACGGTCAGCTAGGATTCCATTTTCCATTTTACATCACGTCGTGTACGGTCTGTTCTGCTCTGGCAGAACGTACAGTTCGATAGACTCCATATGAAGCCCAAACGGCTACGAACCAAGTGCATCCAATAATGAAGTCATGTTGACCTCCGTTGGCTGTCCAATCTATAGCAAAGAAGAATGCTAATGCCGCCAACAAACCACGTCTAATCCCTTGTGGATAAGCCAATTCAGCCGCAAGGTATTCAGGCCCTGGACCGTATCTTCTTTCCATAATTTCACGTTGGAAAACGGCTCCAACGATCAGCGCTGTAAGAGAGGTCCAATAAAACAGATTACCACTTTCAAATACTCGATCAGAAAGGTGCTTTTGGCGTTCTTTTTCCTTTTCTGCCTCACTTTCTTCAAGGACGAAAAGTGTTTGATAATCACCAACAGCAATTGTTCGAGTTTGCAAGGTAGCATCGCTATCCCCTGCTGCAATTGACCCTGATGGATTGATGGAGAAAGTAAGGATATTCCAGTAATCATATTCATTTGGAATACCATCTCCATTGACAGAATTACCGGCTATGCTGAACAGAATTGTTTCTGAATCCGATGACGGTGCGGTCCAACTGATGGTCCATACTCCATCGCCAGTTTCGGAATGAGAAATTGCATTTGGGTCACCATCTGCTTCTCTGATTTCCTGAGAGTCGTCCCAGCTGAAAGTTCCAGCACCGTTATCGGTGAGGAGGAAACCTGCTTTTGTATTCCCGTCAGCTCCAGCGAGAGTTACTGAATCAGCGACTGTGATTACAAACTCATATGACTGGTTTGGTTCGTACATAACGGGGACTCCTGAAGCCATAACTACGGCTCTGTCTCCTGGACTAGAATAATGACAAGTGCAGCCATATTTTGCAGTCTCTTGATTGTCTGAATTAAGATATGGCGGACCTCCACTGTTGGCGAATGCTGGGATTGCTAGTAATCCAACTAAGCATAAAGCAACAATGAGCTTTGTTGAACGGACCATCATCAAGACCTCCTGTTATCCTTGCGGCCTCGTCAAACACATAACCCTTGCTCGTTCGCCTCCCCTTGGGAGGCGGTGTAATCTACAAGTCCTTGACTGCGGCATTGAGTTCGTTCATCATCTTCTTTCCATCACCGAATAACATCATGGTTTTGTCCATGTAAAATAGATCATTGTCTACTCCAGCATAGCCTACCGATAAACTTCTCTTGATAATTACAACTGTTCTAGCCATATCTGCATCAATTATCGGCATCCCTGCTAATGGGCCTTCGTTTGTTCTAGCAGCAGGATTACAAGTATCATTTGCTCCAATGATTAGTGCTATATCTGCCTCTGGCATCTCTGGATTTATTTCATCCATTTCGATTAATTGATCATAGGGTACATTTGCCTCTGCTAGTAAGACATTCATGTGGCCGGGCATTCTGCCGGCAACTGGATGAATAGCGTACTTCACCTCAGTGTCAAATTTCTCTGAAACTAAGTCTGCAAACTCCTTGACTTGGTGTTGACATTGGCTCACAGCCATACCATATCCCGGCACTATGATTATCTTCTGAGCACCATCAACCATCATCGCCACTTCGTCTGCATCGCTACCTACCTTTGTGCGAGTTAACTGTTCTTTATCAGAGCCGCCAAACGCCTTGAATAGAACATCAATCAGTTCTCTGTTCATGGCTTTGCACATAATGAATGTCAGAATCAAACCACTAGCGCCAACTAAGGAACCTGCGACTATCAAAACACTGTTTGAGATAATGAATCCAGTAAATGCCGCAGCAATACCTGATAGAGAATTTAGCAACGAAACAACGACCGGCATGTCTGCACCACCGATAGGTAAGACCAACAGTATGCCAAGTAGGCATGAAATTCCAATTATCGCAAATAGGTAGTCAGTCTCAGTAGGTTCTTGGATTGACAAATAGATTAGAACCAGTGTGCTGAGGAATAATAATCCCTTGACGGGATTTAACCAAGATGGACCCCAAGTAGGTGTACGAATCCATTTTCCTAGAATTTCGACACCACCCTTGAGTTTGAGCATAGCGAGTAAAGACCCAGTTAGAGTCATCCAGCCAACCAATGCTGAGAGTCCGGCTGCNACAACCATGACTTCGAGTTCCAGACCAGTTGGGATTTCTAGTGTATCATCCTCGATATATTTCCAGGATTCTGATAGGGCAACCAAAGCGGATGCTGCTCCACCAAACCCATTGAATAAAGCGACCATTTCAGGCATCCCTGTCATTTCGACGCGGACGGCCATAACCCAACCGATTAAACCGCCTAAGAGTAATCCGCTACCAATCAAAATCCAGCCTTCAATTCCATCCCCTAGTTCCATTTGTAGTACTGTTGTGAGAACAGCTACAAGCATCCCCATTGCACCTAATTGATTACCACGAGGAGCAGTTCTAGGGTGGGATAATCTCTTCAGACCTAGAATGAATAGAGTTGCTGAAAGCAGATATCCAAGACCAATCCATTGGTCATCAATCATCATTGACCACCCCTTTTCTTACCTGCTATCATATTCAACATTCGATTAGTTACGGCGAATCCGCCAACTACGTTGATCATCGCCAGTACTAATGCTACGAAAGCAAGGATTCCACTGACTACTGTATCGCCACCTTCGTAGGCGACATTCGCCCCTAACAAAGCGCCAACTATACTGATTCCTGAAATTGCATTGGCCCCACTCATTAGTGGAGTGTGGAGAGTGGCTGGAACCTTGGTTATAAGTTCGAAACCTAAGAAAATAGACATTACAAAAAGAGTGATTGAACCAATTAATACCGTGGGCTCCATTACAATACACCTCCTAGTTTGCTCTGTTTAGGATGTATTTTTCCATCTGAACATATCAGCACCCCACCCATTCCTGGAACGTAGAAATTATCCCCTTCAGGGGCGCCTACCAAGACATCGTCTTCATCTGAAATTTCTAATTCGCCATCAATAAAAATGGATGTTATGAAAGTGGTTAGGTTGTTGGAATACAACATCGATGCTGTGTTTGCCAATGTGCCAGGGAGATTCTTCACTCCAATTATTGTCACACCGTTTTCTGTTACAACTGTTTCACCTGCAACTGTATCTTCACAGTTCCCTCCGACATCAGCATTCATGTCAACAATAACAGCACCGGACTTGAACGATGAAACGGCACTACTTGGTACTGTGATAGGCGCTGGTCTTCCAAAAATTCTTGCAGTCGTCACGATGATATCGGCATCGGAAGCGACACCGCAAACCGTGTCATTTACTTTCTGAATGAATTCCGGAGTAAGTGGTTTTGCATAACCAGAATCATCTTCGAAATCATCCATACCATCAACTTCAATGAATCTCCCACCAACAGATTCTATCTGTTCTGCAGCTGACTTCCTTACGTCAGATGCGTAGACAACTGCGCCCAGTCTCTTTGCGGTTGCAATCGCCTGAAGACCAGCAACGCCACTACCCATAATCACAACTTTCGCTGGTCTAACCGTTCCCGCAGATGTGGTCATCATGGGGATTCCCTTAGGAACTGAGGCCGCTCCTAAGAGCACAGCTTTGTATCCTGCAAGATTATCTTGACTCGAATTAACATCCATTGATTGTGCTCTAGACAGCCTTCGAGGAATCATATCCATTGACAGAAGTGTTACTCCTGCATCTAAGCAAGCTTGTACCTTTTCAGGGTGACGAAAAGGATCTGCTACACAAGCGATGACTTGACCAGATTGAAGTTCGGATATATCTGGTAGATGAATGGAAATAATTAGAGGAGATTTTAGCACTTCTAGTCTGTTTGATATGGTCGCACCGTTTTTTTCGTATTCAGAATCATAATGGTTTGCAGCAATACCAGCATTAGATTCTACAATTACTTCAAACCCGGACTTGCTTAATTTACGGAGTGATTTAGGTACAATTGCAACCCTTGTCTCGCCTTCAGGTTCTTTCAACACACCTAGTCTCATTCAAGTCACACTCGCCCCAATGAGCCATAGGCTCATGTCGGTTGTGCATTGCGACCGGAATTAGATTATTGAACCAAACGGATTAGTTACCTCGTACAAAATATCGCCTTGCAATTAGAAGAGTATCAGATAGGCTATTCCAAAGACAGCTAAGTCGGCAATTGCATGAGATAACCAACAAACGAAAAGAGATCGATGACGTAGCCATAATATTGACCATGTCGCACCTGCAATAAACACACCAAGACTTGCTATTGCATTCTGCCATGGTTCAAAATATAAGCTCAAAAGTACTGTATGGTGACAAGTGAAAATCGCCGCCGATAATAATACAGAAATATATTCTCGGCCGGTTATCTCAAGAAGTCTGTCGCCAATAAATTGTCTAAAAACAAATTCTTCTATCAGACTATTGATGGTTATCCAATAGATCATCCCAGTAATAAATAGTGGAAGATTCAATAATCCCGTAGGGCCTATTTCTTTTTTCATTAATTCCACATCAATGGTATCACCAAACATTAGAAAAATCACTCCAATAATAACAAAAATAATTATTCCTGAAATTAATGATTCATTCCTCCCATTAGAATTCATTTCGCCTAACATAAGTCTACTTTCTTCAATCCGATATATCCAATATACAGGTATGAAAATATACCATAATTTTGAAAAAATAAAGAATATTTGCCCTTGTAATTCAGACTCGCTCCAAGAATATGTGAATATTATAGAGATTGTAGGCATTATCGACACGAGTATCAGTGCGATAAATGCCCTCATGGCTTTATCCATACCACTAGCCAATACACTGTGTAAAATTAGTCTTAGGGCGGCATTGAACGAACCTAACACTCACTAAAGGCTAAGGATGTAATTCTCACCCCAACTATTGAGGATAACAAATGCGACCTATGGATAAAGAAACGAACGCACCGATAAGAGTCGCCATCACTGGAGCAGCAGGTAACATCGGCTATGCCTTATTGTGGAGAATTGCTAGTGGAGACTGCTTTGGAAAAAATCAACCCATAATTTTACAATTACTGGAAATACCTCCGGGAATGCAACGCCTTGATGGAGTGATTATGGAATTAAGAGATTCTGCCTTCCCATTAGTGCACGACATCATCGGCACCGATAATCCAGAGGTAGCATTTAACGATGCTAATGCAATTTTCTTAGTCGGATCTCGACCACGAACTAAGGATATGGATCGATCTGATCTTGTTGCAGCGAATGGACCTATTTTTGTAGGTCAAGGCAAAGCAATAGAAGCGGTAGCATCGTCAAATGTGAAAGTAATTACCGTAGGTAATCCATGTAATACAAATGCGCTAATAGCCTCCGCTAACGCTCCAAATATTCCTAATAGGCAATTTACTGCTATGACTCGGTTGGACCAAAACCGCGCTGTCGGTCAACTAGCAGAGCGAGCAGGAGTTCCAGCATCAAAGGTAGAAGACGTATTCATTTGGGGTAACCACTCAAACACAATGTATCCTGACCCCAGATTTGCTAAGGTAGATGGTGAATCAGTGGTCGAATTATTCGATAATGAATGGCTACAAGGTGCGTTTCTGGATACCGTTGCAACCCGTGGTAAGGAGATTATAGTAGCACGTGGTGCTTCCTCCGCCGCATCGGCTGCTTCTGCTGCAGTTGACCATATGAGAGACTGGTGGCAAGGTTCTGATGGTCGCATTGTGTCGATGGCATTACCTTCGGAGGGTTGGTACGGAGTTCCAAAGGGGCTAGTGTTTAGTTTCCCATGCCGATGTGAAAATGGAGAGATGATTGTCGTTGAAGATCTGTCTATAGACGAATTTGCCCAACAAAAAATAGATGAAAATGTGAATGCATTGCTTGAAGAACGTGATGCAGTTAGTGAATTGTTGTAATCAGTGTTAGAAAAATTCATTCTAAATCATCTGTTAGTAGGAACAATGACCCGGCGGTTTCATTTTCTTGGGCCGGCTCGCAGTGATTGATGAACGAGGCACGTCGTCACATTCATCTCGAGCATGATGGTAAACTACTGCTGGTTGATTTACAAGGTAAAGGGCCCGCGATTCCTCAAATGGGAAGGAAAGGAGAGGGAGGATTCTCCATTCGTCTTCCGACTCCCGAAGAAGCAGAAGAAATGGGATTAACATGGAAGGTAAAGAGGACAAATCTATTCAGATTAGGTCAAGAAATGCACGAAGTGATTGTTGCGACCCCTGAAATTTCTTGGCCCGGTGAGTGGGCTTGGAAAGATGCGGTAATTAGTGATAGTGAAGTTGATCCAGTCGCTCGAGAATCGGTTTATCGAACCCTCCATAGAGTGGTTAGCAAGGTTGTCATAACAAATCCCTCAAATCAGATATTAATGGCAAAAGTAACTCGAGGATTCTTTACCGGTTGTTGGACATTACCCGGAGGATTCGTCGACTATGGAGAGCATCCCCGTGTAGGTGCTGAACGCGAAGCACTGGAAGAGCTAGGAATCAATATCCGAATCCCCGACCCAATCGGAGAATCTAGTGAAGGATATGGAACTAAGTCTGAGTCAATAATAAGACAGGAGATTTTTACCCCCGATGGTATATGTTGGCTTTCATTTACCTACAAATGTGAAGCTGATATTTCTGCCGAAGAAATTGTCCCAAAAGATGATGAAATAGAGGAAGCAAAATGGTTTGGTAAACAGGAAGCATTGTCGGTAGCAGTTTCGCTGTTTGACATTGAAGCAATCAAAAAATTCCTTTGAGATTGCAAAGGCTTTCGCATATTGAAGAAAAGTTGGTGGGCCTGCCTGGATTTGAACCAGGGTCAAATGGTCCCAAACCATCTAGCATAGGCCAGACTAACCCACAGGCCCGTGAGTAACTTGGCCACCTGAGTTTACTTTATGGAGTTCACGCTAACCATTTCCACTCATCTTGACCAGCTCTATGGACTACTCCCTGTAGTTCGGCCATTCCAATAATTTGTTCGGCAGATGGTTCAGTAACTCCTTCTATGTCGAGACATTCTCGTACTGATTGCAAAGTGAATACGCCTCTTTCGTCTGTTGATTGCTTGAGTATTCTTTGAATTGTTCCAGCGTTTGCTGTATCTCTAGTCTTCAATTGTTTACGCTTTTTTTCATTCAATTTATTCGCTATTTCTTGGCTTATTTCTGAAGGAATATTTGCATTTGCCACCGCCTCGGTTAGTTGAGTAGAATCAGTAAAAACCGCTGTAGTAGTAATTTGGCTAGATTCACCACATCTACTGCAGGATGCTTGAGTGCCTTGTCGGGCCCCGAAAGACTGGCCACATTTACACCGAAGCAGTAGCCAATTGCTCGTCATATTTCATCCTGTAAAGTCAGGGTTCAAGATGTTGTCCTATACCTATAAATCGACAATCCGACTTCTATTTGACGAAATTAAGGGCATTCCTAATCAAACAGGAACACTAGGGCCTAGTGTGCAAAGCCCTCGAATAGTCATCGGTTGGTTAGCGTTTATGCTTCTAATCGCTTTTTCGATTTACTCATTTATCGATACTGGTTCGATAACTCTCGAGGTTTGGATTTCCTTACTACTCACTCCAGCAGCCCTCGCTTTGGCACTAAATCGAAACGTATGGTGGAAAAGAGACACAAATCATGCAACAACATTAGTCGAGGAAGAAGACGTTGAATTGGATTCAAATAAAGAAGTCCCTAATCCAGAAGAGGATGGGTTCGATATACCCGTATTGTAAATGCAAATAGGTTAACTGCCCCAATATGCTTCCCTCATGGCTTGATTGGCTTCCATACATGCGACTACATCTGCAGGTCGTTGAGGCATGGAATCTATGCCCGCTAGATGATCATGAATAGGTTGGATATTGGATAAATTGACGACCCCCCAACCTACCTGAGTACACGGAGCGACCGGCGAAATCGGTAATGTCCCCGATGTAGGATCCCATGTAGAAGCACTCGGATACCACGCAGACAAATTTAGTGCATCACGAATATCATCATTAGAGATGGAGAGATTTGTACCGTTAACAAGTAACCCACCCCTTTCTTCAGAAGCACCAGTGCCGATATCTCCCGAATCTTGTCTAAGCATAGTTAAAATCATGCTTAGGATTCCTGCAGTTCTAGGTGTAGCAAATGAGGTCCCAGACGTTTGATGGTATCCATCTATATCATCATGGTTGGGTAGCATCTGAGTCCAATCTGCTGCGATGTCTGGATAAGAACCGCTCATTGTTTCCTTTTGGTCATCATCCTCTTCAGCATATCCAGAAACTCCGATTGACCAGGGTGGACCCGCGGTAGGATCCTGCACGGCAGGTGATGGAGTGTTGTCTGCTGCTCCTGTGTGAATCTTCTTGTTCTCGACTACTGCTACTCTTGTTGAATCCTCAATTCCAGGTACTGGAATAGAACCAATAGGACCAAATGAAGTGGTAATTATGTCCACTAAGGGTTGGTTAGCTGCAGCGAGTACAGCCGCGTCGCTAAATCCTTCGACAAAGAAAATGATTGCGTTTGGATTTGCATCCAAAACAGAACCAGTAACTGCAGTACCATGTCCATCGGAGGGGTCATCTAGAATCGGAATATCCGTTGCATCATCTGGTGTTGTACCAATAATTCTGGTTCCAGAAAAGTATACTATATCAGAAGAAGTTATGATATCCCAGCAGGTCTCTTTGTCTGCTTCGTAGCGTTCTTCCCAAGTACCTTCTTTTGTGATATTACACCACATTGTTACGCCGAGACCATTCAGCATCCAATCGGGAAGTGTTTCATTGAGGATAAAATGCTGATGATACACATTAATCCCGGTATCAATTGGCGCTACTATACTGTATGCCTCTAATCGTTCATCCTCGATAATTTCTACTGTTTTGGTATCATTAGTATGTATACAACCAGCAAGTGTTGAGGATAAAATCACCACCGATACTATGGCCCAGGGTACAATCCTCATGACCTTTGGCTAAGGCGAATGCGTTTGAGTTTGATGTATCTCTGACAAAATCAATGTTCACTTTAGCCTAAGTGTTTCAAGGTTGTCCGGAGCGTAGGTTTGAACCCTAAACTCATCTCTAAGTCCCTGACGAAATGCATTACATGTTTTTGCGTCTCCATGATGACAAATAATCTTCCTAGGGGTTGGATTTAACGCCTTTACGTAGTCCATTAACTGACGTCTATCAGAGTGTCCGCTAAAGCCATCGATTGTTACAACATTGCAAGCCACTGGGACCATGTGTGTGTGTCCTTTATCCATGAGAGGCACTTCGGCGTGGCCTTGTTGTAGTCTTCTTCCAAGAGTGCCATAGGCTTGATATCCAACAAAACAAAGTGTGCTATTGGTTTCAGGAGCCCAATGCTTGAAGTACTCAATTATGGGTCCTCCAGTCATCATTCCAGAAGTTGCCAAAACAATGCAAGAAGAAGGATCGTAAAGTATGGATTCTCTTTGTTCTCGGCTATCAACTTGCTTGAACCAACTTGAATTGAAAGGATTTTCTTCTCCTCCTTTCAACACCTTACTACGCAATTCACGATTAAGGAAATCAGGGTGGCTAGCGTGAATCGCGGTAGCCTCTGAAATCATCCCATCTAGCCAAACAGTTACGGGTTTAACCTCACCAGATTTGAATAATTGGTCGATTGCAATCATTACTTCTTGAGAACGTCCCACAGCGAATACTGGGCAGAAAATCTTCCCTCCACGAGAAAGAGCTAATTTCACCAAATCTTGTAATTCCTGTGTAGCATCGGCCCGATTTGGTTGGAAATCTTGAGCCCCGCCGTAGGTTGATTCAATAACCAAGGTTTCGACCTTTTGGAACCTAACTGTTGCTGCATCGAATAACCATGATTTTTCGTACTTAATATCGCCAGAGAATAATAATCTATGTTCAGAATTACCTTCACCAATCTGCATGTAAACACTAGAAGACCCGAGAATATGTCCTGCATTTTCAAGGGTGATTTTAACGTCTGGAGCAATATCAGTCTTAACTCCCCAACGAATATCTACAACGTGTTTGATACATTCTTGGATATCCGCCTTTGAATAAGGTGCTTCTGAACCTTCTGCTTGTGAGACTTTGATGTAATCCATTTGTAATAATGTCATCAAATCCCTAGTAGGGGGTGTGCAATATACTGGCCCTCGATATCCGTAACGAAATAGAACCGGAAGCATGGCTATATGGTCAACGTGAGCGTGAGTGAGTACGATTGCGTCAAGATTATCCAAAGGAAGTAATTCTGGAGCATTAAAGAATGGCTGAACCTCACTACGATTCATGGTTGGCTTGGCTCCACAATCAACTAGGACTCTTGATTCATTTGTTGTAACCAAATGCATTGCTCTTCCAACTTCTCGATAGGATCCTAAAGCAGTAAGTCTAACCCATGGTTCACCAGCTCTTTTTGGGCGATAAATCCGAGTTCCAAATTTCTTCAATAGTGATTTCCTTTCATCGGCTAATTCCTTTCTATATCTACGGATATCATGTTGTGTTCGGCTCTCAAAGGCTGGAGCGCGTTCGACTGATACTAACCAGCCAATTTCATCTCTGAGATTTTTGATATTGATGCCCTTAGGACCGACTGCAGTAGCGGGATCATCACATTCCAGAGTAACTTCGGATAATGCAGGATCTAGCCAAACATTTCTCACTTCAGCCTCGGAGGGAATTATCTCGTTGACTTTTTGACGAACAGAAGCCTCATCGGCAAGAATATCAGGATGGGGTCTTACAATCACCCTTCGCTTGACGTTTTTTGCAATTTTTACGGTTAATGAGTGACCAGCTCCTCCGAAAGCTTCAGGCTGTTTGGTGATAATTGCAATCGAACCTGCTTCTACTTCGACTTCATAGTCAATGTCTTCAGGTACTAACTTGGATACCCTTTGCTTTACTTCTGTCAACGTTAATCTCATTATACACACCTCATTAGGCGAACTCCACCCTCTACCAAAACCTCGAAATGAGGTATATGGCTAAATGCCGTGGAGATTAATCACAATTTTGAAAGTAGGTCTGAGACCTCTTTTTCAGTTAGTTGTTGGTAGCCCTCGTCTTTTGTAATTACCGCTAGGTCCATTCCATTTCCGCTTGCAGCATCCCTTTGTGCAGAAGCTAAGAGTGCCTTTGCAGCGACCTTTAGGGCTTGATTCTTATTCATTCCATCCTTGTATTGATCTTCTAGGACACCATACATGAATGGGCTTCCTGAACCAGTAGCGCAATAAACGTCGGGTATAGAACCACCAGCAGAGTCGATTGAATATACACTCGGTCCATCTTCATCAGTTCCAACAATCAATAGTTGAACATAGTGAGGTCGGCCGACTAAGATGTTAGCAGTCAATGTGGCGGCACCACGAACAGTCATTGGAGTATTCCTCTTTAGTTCGTATAGCCTCAATTCTGCTGCAAGGGTTCGGGATAGAGATTGTGCATGTCCAACAAGACCTGCAGTAGTTAAGGCGACGTTGTTTGAAATCTTGAATAACTTCTTTACACTCTTGTTTGCGATAAAGTGTCCCATTGTTGCCCTGTGGTCTGCACCTACGACTACACCGCCGTCGAATGTAATGCCAACTGTGCTGGTTCCGGTCTTGACGACGTCTGCTTCTGCGTTCATCTGAAATCACCGCACGGAGAGTTCCCTGCGGAATGCACTCAAATCCGGCCCCTTATCAATCCGACGGGAGGGTATTGAGCGAAAGTCCTGAATCTTGTGAATTTGAGTAGGGGGGCGAATTGTTTATTTTTTACCAAAACTAACCGTATTCCTCAAAGAGCGAATTACACCGGATGGGATTATGGCGAAGCCTACTAGGTCCGAACCTAAGTGGATTGAGATGCCTAGTTTACCATCTCAATCTAGAAATTCTTCCATGGATCCAGGTCAGGATTACCATGATTTGGGTGAGCTTTACGCAGATGCGCCAGTAGCGAGAGGAATGGGGGACGTTATCGTTCACAGAGCGATTTTAGACGATATAACTGGAATCTCTAAATTACTGAATTGGGTATCTGACGGCGATATTGTAATTTTAGAAATGTCACGTTTGATAACTGTGGAAACCGAATTAAGGATAGCGGTAGATAGAATTCAATCTTTTGTTGAATCCGACTTATCTGGAGAAGTCATTAGATTAGGCACCTCAAGATTACTACTCTTGCCATCAACATTTGCTATATCCGAGATACAAAATACTGCTTATTGAGGTGGAGATTTGGAAAGTACTCTTGAATATCCTTGTCCAATTTGTAATTCGGAGGAAGGGCTAACTCTGTCTGTTCACACCTCAGAAATAGCATACTTTGGCGAACATACTGAAATGACAATAATATGCAACCAATGTGGATGGAGAAATACTGATTTCATTCCATCGGAGGGAAAGAAACCCAGTGTTTGGTCACTCATTATCGATAAATCTGAGTTAATGACAACACGTGTGGTTAGGTCTTCATCTTGCACTGTAAGAATTGTTGAACTGGGATTAGAAGTAGAACCTGGTGACAATGCGACAGGATATATTTCCAATGTAGAAGGAGTGCTCAACCGTTTTTCTGATGCTATTGCAATGATTCAGCGTAGTGCAATGCGAGATGGAAATGAAGGATTGGAAAAAGTTGAATCTTGTCAAGAGTTAATTGATAGTATTGCAAGAATTAAGGAAGGGGAAGAGTCTGTAGAACTATTGTTACTTGACCCAAATGGACATTCTCAAATCCTAAACGAATCGGCCACGTCAACAGAGTTATCCGAAGAAGAAATTGAAACCTTAGCAATAGGGCCTCAAATACCAATTTTTGATTCAGAGGATCTTGCTACTTGAACCTCACAAGGCATCTGAGGCAAGGAATTCATCAAGGCGATCTTCCCACATATCTCTCTTATCGGCTAATTCAGAAAGCCATGCGCTTGCTCTATCGATACAAATTTGTTTCATTTCTCCAGCCAATAGTTTGCCGGATTCGTAATCTCTGGCAATTCTTGTTAATTCAGAGTCGTCCTCTTCAAAGAAGAATTGTAAATATTGGAATGCAACATCCTTAGAACAATCACCACCGAGCCTTCGATGTTCCTCAACTGTTGGTTGACCACCACTAAATGCCCGCTTTACCTTCTTGCTCATTTCTTCATGAGTGTCGTCCATGAAAATTGTAGTTTGAGGTTTCGAGGATGACATCTTGTCTCCAGTCAGCCCTATTGCAAACCTGTGGTAGGTAGAACTTGGAGGCATAAGACCCATTCCACCCATTTCACGTTCTAGGCGAAGTAAACACATTCGGACTTGAGCAACATCTGATGTATTTGCGCCGGGAATGTCTAAGGTTCCATGTTTTGGATTTGATATTAAATCGGAGTAACCCATTGGAGCTAATGATGCCTTGAGTCTTTCAAAAATCGATTCCCTGACTTGGCGATCGACTTTACCATTTGCAGACACTCCAAATACTTCTGAGTTACTATTCTGCACGGATAGAGAAACTGTCAAACCCCCTGCTTTTCTTGCTTTTACGTTAAACCAATGAGTTTTGCCTGCAATACCTCTAGTAAGTCGCAAATGAGGGT
Organism: Candidatus Thalassarchaeum sp.; assembly: GCA_022451235.1. GTDB lineage: Archaea > Thermoplasmatota > Poseidoniia > Poseidoniales > Thalassarchaeaceae > MGIIb-O1. Next base: position 61,042 of record JAKUOA010000008.1, read on the forward strand.
CTTGGTCCACGCCAACAGGAACGACAATCGGGCGCAGGCCTCCGAATTCTTCCAGTTGTGGGTGAATTATATCACCTGCCTGAACCAAGGGTGCTTGGACATGTGCTAAATTCGTATCACCTTTGAATCCGTAAATCGCTTCAAATTCTGAAAGGTTTGTTCTACGTCCCAAGGTAAATGCAAGCCTCTGAACTTCGGGGCGGCCACTTTGAAAATATACATTGGTAGTTTTTGGATTAAGGCCGAGTGCAGCGTAGTTGTGAACATATTCCTTCAGTGCGGTTTGCCTACCTTCTTCTAGGCTAGTTCCTCTAGTTGCTAAGGCTTCAAGGTCGGCTACTGTTACAGTGATGTCTGCACCTTGTTCCTGAAACCACCTTACTTGCTCGATAACCATGGAATGGCCGAGATGCATCCTGCCGCTAGGCATTAGGCCAGTCAATACACCAAATGGATCAGAACGCTCCATACATCCGGTAACTACGTCGAGGTCCCTGTGTGCAAAGATAATTCCTCTACGATGCAACATACTTGGATTCGGAATTCGCGAAATATCGATGCTTTCTAGGCCGAATTGGTCCCGTATTCGAGCATAATCTGTAGATTGCTCTGAAGACCAAGGATCGATGCGAGCGGTGTCTTCCACGACCTCACGTGAATGCACTCCTCAATCAACTAATCGCCCATATAATGCGACAAATGCTCGACTGCAACTAATCAAGAACTAAACCGGCTTGGGGTAATTATGGCGGTTGTGCATTGTCTAGGAACTGGATTGGTCGGTGCATGGGTTGCAAAGCGTCTAGCAACACTTGGACACGAAGTTCACGCCTATGACCTTGAACCGCATCGAGTCATGGGGATTGATGGAATTACGGTGCATCCAGGAGATGTATTGGATAATTTAATGTCAATCAGCAATAATGCTCATGTTGACATGGTTGTGAATATGTTACCGGGCGATATTGGGCATATGGCAACGACAGATCTCGCTGAAAGTAGGTATCGCGTGGTGGATTTAAGTTTCAGTGAACATACACCCGATAGAGATAATCAAAAGGCTCAGGATTACGGAGCCAGAATCCTTTGGGATGTTGGTATAGCACCGGGTTTATCGAATATGTTGCTAGCCTTCGCGGATAGGAAAATTGGACCTTTGGAAAAAGCTGAAGTTTGGGTAGGTGGAAACCCAACCGGGCCCTATGGTGAATGGAAGTATATGGCACCATTTTCCCCTGTAGATGTAATTGCAGAATATACTAGACCGGCAAGGGTGATTAGAGAAGGAGAAGAGGTGATTCTTCCTGCGTTAACCCAACGTCATATGATAGATACCGGAGAACATGGCGAAATGGAGGCATTTCTTACAGATGGTTTACGTTCCGTGCTGAAATCTATTCCTGCATTTGAAATGTCTGAATTCACCGTACGATGGCCGGGTCATATTCAGAAATTTATAGACGAAAGGGAAACTGGAGAATTGAATGAAGAGGAATTAATTTGGGAGTGGAATTATGATCATAAAATTCCTGAATTTACTTGGATGAAGGTTAGAACTCAGTCAAGAACCGGTGAAGTCATGGAATGGGAAGTTGAGGATCATGGAGGCGATGATGGTCATTCTATGGCCCGAGCAACCGGAATGGTGACTGCATGTTGTGTAGAAGCATGGTTGAAAAATCCAGATATGTTACCTGTAGGTGTCCACGCACCAGAAGCATTGGGTAACCATACAATTTCCCAAATAATACGCGCTATGAAACTCAATAACGTACGAATAGATGGCCCCGAAATATCGTTTGACTAGTTGGAATGTTTTGTTTTGAGTAATGGTTGATTTCACCATTGTTCGTTGTCTTCTTGATCGCGAGCTACCACCCATTTGATAGCAATTGGAGTCGCGATTAATACGGCTACAGCAAAAATAGGTAATCTCCAATCCACCTCGAGCGACGCAGGACGTTCAATTAACCAAGTAAATCTAAGTGGAGAATTATGAAAATCTGAAGTCCAATCATGCAAGTTTGTGACGTGGTGGCCAACCACACTAACAGAATGATGTAATCCATTGAAAGTTGACTGTGGAGTATGAGTTACAGAAACATTTTCTGATTCGAAAATGAAATCCACGGAAACACCAGGAGCAACAGTAACAAACGCGCCTCCTTCAACGGGACGAACTCCTGTCAACAAGTGTTTTTGATCACTAGCAATAATCGGAGCATCCTGCCCATCGAATTGGATATTAAGAGGTGCTTCTGACCATTCAAAGAATGCAGTTCCTGGAACCTCCCATGAAGTTTGTTCGGATGTAGAAATACGGTATGTTTTCATGTTTGAATCATTGATTAATATGTGTTCAAAAAACTCTCCAGATTCTTTGTGACCGTGCCACTCCCCCCAAGTGGTGAACCATACATCCTGAGATTTCAGTAAAGAAATAGCACCTTTATCCTCTCTGATATTGACATCATACCACCTTGCAATCCAGTAAATACTGACTAGACTGTCTTGCTCAGCATCTTCCAAGGCTGATATATTGGCTTGGCCTTTTTCTAGGCTGGTTATACGCTGTACCGCGTGTAAACCATAGGTATCACCTTCAATTCTATCTCCAATAATTGAAAATCCCGCTTCGGATATCGTATTAGCAACATTTTCTGTCACCGGACCATTGGGGTGACCGAATGAAATGGGCTGAGAGCCCCAACGTGAAGCATCAGTAAATCGGTTAAGGTAATCTCGACATTCCTCGACCACCCAGAGTTCTTCCCTAACATCTACTCCTTCAAAACCATGACAGCCAAATTCATCTCCAAGTTCTAACCTTTCTGGCCCTATTATATTACGAAGCCAATTATCATCATCCCATTCTGCAACAACTGTAGGGGCTGTTATTGGTAGCAAAATTATGCTACATATAAGCAAGCCGAGTACTCTACGTGTGTGCACAACATTGGGGCGTGGTATGTATCAGAAGAAGGCATCGTAGTAACGCAAAGCAATAATGTATGGCAGTAGTCGCAGGAGCGATGGCCGGACTATCATCGGATTCTTTGGAAACGGTTGCCAATTTGACCGGATTACAGGGTACTGGCGATTCCCATGAAACTCCAATGTTTTACAAAGGCTTGATGCAATTAACACCTGCATTGGTTAGGACCATTACCAATGTTAGTTATTGCGGGGTCGAAAGAATCCCCAAACACGGGCCAACAATCTTAGTTGGTAATCACACATCCCACATTGATCCTATTATCAAAATAATGGGAGCGAAGAGGCCTGTCCATTATCTTGCAAAAGCAGAGCATTTCGAAGACAAAAAATTTCAGAAATTAATGACGTCGACGGGGCAGATAGAAACTTTTCGAGAATCGGGAGGAGTTGAGGCATTAGCAAGTGCAGTTGACGTACTATTGAGTGGAAATGTTATGGGCATTTTTCCTGAAGGAACCCGATCTAGATCTGATAAACCACCTTACCTTTCTAGAGGTAAGACTGGTGTGGCTCGATTAGCTGCTAGATTTCCTGAAGTTCCTGTTGTACCAATGGCAATTATTGGTGCACGAAAGTTCATGGCACCTGGCTCCGCAATCGTCAACCCATTGGCAAAAGTGCAAGTCAATATCGATAACCCCATCACCTTCGGTAATTGGTTAGCAGATGAAGATGGAGGGAATATGTCTGATGAAGACATTTCGAATATAGCTAAATTAGACGAAGATGGTCAAAGATCAGTGATGAAATCACACTACAGGAGATTCACCGACCAATTAATTGAGAATCTCAGGATTTTAGGTGCACCCTGACTCCCATCCAGTGAATCAAAGATTTGAGTTAACACATCCGCATCCTTCATGGACTTCGGCGGTTCTGTCCATTTAGTCGACATGGAGCAATACCTAGCATTCCTCGAACGAATCCTCGAAGAAGGAGTAGAGAAATCAGACCGTACAGGTACAGGAACAATATCTCTTTTCGGTCATCAAATGCGATTCGATCTTTCCGAATCCTTTCCGGCAGTCACAACAAAAAAACTCCATTGGCCTAGCATTATACATGAACTGTTGTGGTTTTTATCAGGCGAAACGAATGTGGCTTATCTGCAGGAAAATAATGTTCGCATATGGAATGAATGGGCCAATGAGGATGGAGATCTTGGGCCCGTTTATGGAAAACAATGGAGAAAATGGGAAGCAAATGATGGTAGGGTCGTAGACCAAATAAAAAACGCTATTGAGATGATAAAAGAAAATCCAAATTCTCGTAGAATTATTGTTTCCGCTTGGAATGTCGGGGAATTAGAAGATATGGCTTTGATGCCTTGCCATGCATTTTTCCAATTCTATGTTAATGAAGGGAAATTATCTTGTCAATTATACCAAAGAAGTGCTGATGCATTCCTTGGTGTTCCATTCAATATTTCCTCATACAGTCTTCTAACTTGTATGATGGCCCAAGTATGTAATTTGCAACCCGGCGAATTTGTGTGGACTGGCGGAGATTGCCACTTGTATCTTAACCACTTGGAGCAAGCCAAGGAACAAATTTCTAGGGAACCACTTCCTATGCCTCAACTCAAGTTAGATGAGACTATTTTCGACATTGATGGTTTTACTGCTGAGAGTATTGAAATTCTCAATTATGAACATCACCCTCATATTTCGGCACCAATATCTGTTTGAGGTAATAGTATGCGAATGGCGATGATTGTAGCGATGGATGAAGATGGCTGTATAGGAAGAGGTGAAGGCCTTCCATGGCGTTTGGCCTCTGATATGACTCGATTCAAACAATTGACTGAAGGAGATGGGTTTAATGCTGTAATAATGGGAAGAAAAACGTGGGATTCACTTCCCGAGCAATATCGACCATTACCTGAACGATTGAACATCGTCATGTCAAGAGATACCGGATGGGAAGAAGATGGGGCAGAGACCGCTCTATACATCGGTCGGGCCATAGAAATCGCCTATGCGGATGGTTGCGAAGAATGCTGGATTATTGGCGGTGCCCAGATTTACCAGATGTTTCTTGATCGTGTAAATGAAATTCATGTTACAACGGTTCAAACCACAAAGAGTGGCGAAGTAAAATTTCCAGAATGGAATCGTGCTGAATGGTCTGAGGAGATATTAGAAAAATTGCAATCGGACTCTAATAATGAATACGACACTACATATTCAATCTGGACTAGGCGATGATATGAATTTTCGCGGCTTATTCGCAATCTTAGGCGGTTCCTTTTTCGTTTATGTGGGAGTATTACATTTCACAGATACTGAATGGTTCGAGCCAATTGTACCACCATTCCTTGGTTCTGCTGAATTTTGGGTAATCGCAAGTGGCGTGGTTGAAATTCTAGTAGGCGTTATGCTGATTATTCCCTCCATAAGATGGATGGGGGGATTTGCCAGCGCTACTTTGTTGATTGGCCTATATCCTGCCAATCTATACATGTGGGTTAATTCTGTTGAATTGGGAGATGGGGCGTCGTTATCTCAGACCGGGAATCTAGTAAGGCTTGTATTGCAATTAGGTGGAATTTGGATTAGCCTGTGGATAGCAGAATATGAAATTGAAAAGGCACTAGAAAACTCGCATTAATCATATTTTCAGAAATGCTGGGTTAAACTTAATCTCCTTCACAATGTATCGATTACCAATGGTTAGTAGCCCCGAGGTCCAATTCGGTGAGGGAGGTGGTTTTGATTTCACTACACCAAGTGGATTTGTGATTATTCCTTGGGTTTTTTCCTTGCTTTTGATAGTCTTTGGGCTAAGTGGCACCGTAGAAGGTCTAGTCACTAACGAGTGGGGGGTTGTAGGGTTAAGTGGGTGTTTTGTCATTCCAGGTTGCTTACTAGGGATGTGGCTAACTCCTACAAAATTACAAAAGGAATTTGAAAAAATCAGGATAGAGGAGAAACCCAGGGATTTTGTCCACCGTTCTGAAACTGGAGGATCCACAGGAAGTTTCTGGACCGGACAAAATTCTCATAGCCCAAAAAAAGACGATAGAGGGTGGGTTTTCCAAGCCCCTGGTCCGGAGTACTGGGACAAAGTAGACCCATATGGGCCAGACGATAGTGGAATTATTCCTGAACATCCTACCGTTGTAGGCACTCCAAAGCCTGCAAGTTTTTCCTTTGATGGTGTATTAATGTGTATTATCGCTCTATTCTCAATCCCGGCTACAATGGCCTCAGTAATGGCGGGATTAGCAATGATCGAGACGGGTGTGGATGAGGAGTTCGGTGCTTTCGCCTGTGCATTGATTGTGGGGCCAGCCATTGGGTCCGTGCTATTTGCAATTACTAGTTGGTCCATGGGAACTAAAATGCAGCTGACGATTGATGTTCCAACTTCAAAAATTAGGTCCATGGCTGCTGGTGAATTAGAGCTTGTAGGCCAAGTTCGAAGGTGGACTTCTCCCGCGCCGCCTGTTCTGGTTGGAGATGATCCTGCACGTACTTACAATGACCTACATTCATGGAGATGGAAGTACGAAATATATCTCAGAAGAACGAGGGTGGTGATGACCGATGATGGCCCTCGTACCAAAACCGAATACAGATGGGAGACAATTAAAGAGAAAAAAGGCGGTCATAATTTCATACTTCATGATGGAACTGGAGGAGTACTTGTAAAACCTAAAAAGTTCGAAAATCAAGAACTTGGCACCTATATTCGTAAGTGGGAAGTAGATCATAATCGTAACTTAGGAGAAATTTTTGGTTCACTAATAACTACTACTTTTGGTGGATGGACGATACTTGAGCATAAATGGACATTATGGGGGTTGGCTTTAGGGGACCCTTGTTACATCTTAGGAAAGGCCGAAAATCGGTCTAAGGATATGAAGAAAGAAGAATGGTTTGCTGAAGATGGTATTACACCTATACGAAGAAATGATCAACAGCTCTTGATGCAAGTTGTAGGTGAAAGTGGAGTAGGGTTCGCTGCAAGATTGGAAAGAGGAAGTGAACTGGGAGTACTTGGAAAGGTAAAGTCTCAGTTTGAATACAAGATAATCCCTGGAGTAATAGCCGCAGGTTGTTTGATGGGAACCTATCTTGCATATGCAAATTATTGATTTGTATCTGATAAATATTGAATGATAAGGGAGAAAAAAGCAAATTCCGGGTCAAAATTGATTACTAAAGGAGGTTTAGGATTACCATGGAAGGCACTACCATTGCAATATATCTTGGTCTGGCAATTTTTGCACTAATTCTTGTAGGATGGTTCTTTAGCACCTGGAATAGATTAGTACGACTTGAGAAAGATGTTGACAGGGCTTGGGCAAATATCGATACACTGCTTCAACAAAGATATGACATGATTCCAAACATGGTAAACATAGTAAAAGAATATGCAGACCATGAGAAGGAAATTTTTGGTGAATTGACAGAAGCAAGGAAAACCTTTGCAGCAGCATCTAGTTCAGGTGACGTCAGTGGCGTTATGGCTGCTGAATCTATGCTTTCCCAAGCCATGCCAAAATTATTGGCTCTATCAGAAGCATATCCTGATTTGAAAGCTAATACAAACTTCCTATCACTACAAGATGACTACAAAGAAATCGAAGATTCAGTGACTGATCAACGCCAATTATACAATAGTTCGGCAACTAATTTCAACACTGCAATTGAGATTATACCAGACAGTATTGTTGCATCTTTCAAGGGCTGTAAAGAAAGAGTTCTCTACGAAGCGGATCAGGCTGCTCGAGGTTCTGTGAGCATAGAGTTCTGAATGATTTGCAACTTATTTTATTGCTAAGATTGTCGATAGGTTTGACACCATCCAAAAAGAAGCAGCACCCAATTGTAACCAATCACCAGGGCCCTCAATTCCGTATACAAATACACTGATAATCCAGCATAGACTTGCAAGTGTTTGTCCAAGCCATTGGATACTCAGGATTTTGCCTATTCGAGTCTCATTTTCCTTCAACAAGTCAAACACTCCTGTCCGCAACAGGATAAATCGTCTAAGTACATCCCCCAACCCCTGTAAACCTCTACGAATTCATCAGTAGGGATATCTAGTGAAGAGGCGATTGCTTGGGCGACGATAGCAAACCTTTGTCTATATTTGAAAATGAAGCAAAAAATGTGACCATCATGTCTGACTGATGGGCCACAAAGGAACATACCAGGCACTAAAGTTGATTCATCACTCTCATTCAATAGGGGGAATCCATCTTCTCTTTCATCGAATAAATCTGACACGAATTTATGACTTCCATCGAATCCGCCTGCGAATAGGGGCTTAGAATCAGAATTGAAGACTTGACCATCTTGAGTTCTGACTTCGTATGTTCCATTTACTAGATTGACTGATTTTACTGGAGTCTGGGGGTTTAATCGGACATTATTTTCAAAATTTGCATTCCTCATTCGTTCAAATGAAAAAGTAGACAAAGTAATACTTGGATCTGAACTTTCTTCGTCCCATGGGCTGTTAATATCGAATAATACCACCTTTTTACCATTGTTCGCAAGATGATATGCAGCATCTATTCCACTTTCATATCCGCCGATAATTAGAAAATTATCCCCTTCTAAATCTGCATATCTCGAAACTGTTGCCGTGTGCCTACATAGTTCAACACCTTCGAATCCATCTAATAGTGGATATTGATATTCGCCAGCAGCCCAAATGACATTCTTCGCCAGCAAGTTACTGTCACCAATATTTAGATGAAAGAAGCCGTCAATTTTCTCTATAGAATCTACATTTGTATTTTCTAGAATTGGGAGTTCAAAATATTCAGCTATATCTTGTAAGTGTTCGGCGTATTCCTTACCAGTAGGGTGCTCAACCTTCATGCTAAATGCTGGAGATATTCCGATAGCTATCGAATTTAGATCAAGCATTCCGATGGAATTACTGGGAAATGAAGGCGTAATGAACCGAGTCTCTTCTGGCCAAGAAGAAAATGAGGCCCCTACTGTATCTCTGTCCACAATCAGGAAGTTCTCAATTCCTGCATGAGCAATAGCAATTCCGACGCCGATTCCCGCAGCTCCAGCTCCGACTATTACGACATCTTGAGCTTCTGAGTCAACTCTTGGAGTCGTTTCTTCATCTACCAAAGCGGTCTGCTGGTCCGACGACATAATCGGCCCGACATTATTAACATTTTAAAAAAAACTAATAAATTATAAGGTGGAATTTATTATTTTTAAAGAAAAATATTATTCTTTAGCTGAAAATCGTGGAGTAATTCATTCCCCTTCATATTCGGTAACCCTAATTCCTAGATTACCTCGTCTGGCTTTTCTTTCCATAATTTTGTCCATTTTTGAATGGAATTCGGATTCTAAATCGACATGCATTGCAAGAGAGTGACCAAGTATTAAAATCAATAAATCTGCTAATTCTTCTGACGCTTCTTCTTTCGGCTTCCCTTTGGTAATCGCTGCAGCAAATTCTCCCAATTCCTCTACAGTTAGCGCCACACGGTACCCCATGTCGTGACCATTATTCTTTGGATTAGCAAAATCATGCTTACTATGGAATGCTGCAACTCTAGCCATCATGGTTGTCCAAGAGCCATCAGGCTTAGAATTCCAATCAACTTCTTTCCAATCATCTACACTCACCATTCTGGTCATACATGGGCCAACAATTGGAGAGCCATCAAACTGTCTAATGTTCTAGAATCTACCACCAGGTGGTTGCCTGGGGTAATCAGAACCTGCAGGAAGGAGGTAGGATAGACCAACAAGAGATAGAACAATTGATGCAAATAATACAACAGAAAAAAACCTCATTCTGTAATTTGCTTCATTTTGTAGTTCGGTACACAACTTTGGATCTGGTTGGGGGTTGTTATTCGGTAAACATTCTCGCTCGAACTCTTTGTCTGCTTGATCCCACCAATCCATTCTATCCATCGCTTCGATGAAGAGAAGAATTGAAACTACCAAAAGAACGAATCCCACACGCTGTCCTTGCAATATAATCACTCAAAAATTATCTTGTAAGGCCTCTATACAATTCCTTACCTGGGCACGCAGTTTCGCTGCCATAGCGTCAACAGCATGATGATCTATTTCCGCGGATGGATCGCCTGGAGTTCTTCCCGCGGCCCAATTGGAAGAGCAAGATATAGCCACATGAGGAATTCCTGTCTCTGCAATCAATCGAGACTCGGGGCCTAAAGTCATACCAACCACATCAGCACCCAGACGAACTAGTGCATCGATTTCAGAAGGCGATTCAAATTGAGGGCCGACACATTGTGCCACTACCAGCCTGCTTGGAGTGTTCTCTTGAGTTTTAGATAGGGCTAATGAACAAATTTTACTTGCCTTTTTGTCAAAAATTGAGGTTCTATCCGCATGAATTGCATCCTCGTCATGAAAAGTCCATGGACGGGTTGCAAGATCTAATACATCACTTGCTACACCAATCATTCCTGGTGGTAAATTTTCAATCATAGTTCCAACTGAATTTACGCTGAGAATTAAATCGGGAGAGAAGGACTTGGCAGCATGAATATTTGCTCTATGTTCAATTTGATGAGGAGGAGTTCTTGCTTCCCCTTCTCGATGATGTCTGTCAATTAGGAGTACTTTTCCTAAACTAGTTTCAACTAATATTGTTGGAACCTGCCCCCATTGTGAATCTACTCTGATTTCGCTATTTCTTGAAGAACTATTCGACATCTCAAGAGCTAGGTCTGACATCCCGGTTCCACTAAGAACGGCTATTCTCACCAAATGCTCACCTCAGGTTTGAAAATGGGCTTTCTCGCCCATTTTAACCTCACTCTTGCAGACGAGAAATCAAATCTGCTTTCTTACCAGAGACTGGTTTTCCTGCTTCCTTTAGAAGTTCTTTCAGTTCGGCAACAGTCATTGATTCAAAATCGATATCTGAGTCATCGGAGGATTCACTGACCTCGATATCCGGAACATCCTCATCTTCTTGCTCAGACGCTTCTTCTTCCTGCTCTTCATCTAAGTCATCCTTTCCTACCTCTGAAAGGTCTGCAGATGCCTCTGCTGCTGCGAGAACGTCAATGTCCTCAACTTCTGCTGCTGCGGCAGCAGCTTTCTCTTCTGCGTGAATATCATCCAAGGTCGGTCCGTCTTCTACAACTACCCCACTCTGGAGCAATTGGCTACGGCGAATCATCACGGTTCTGACAGGGCTAACTTTAGAAACAGATTCTTTGATTGCTGCTTCCATGGTACCGTCTAGTACGGATTTTTGTAGTTGAATCCACGTAGAACTAGCGCCCATAGTTAGGATTTTTTCCTTTGCACTTGCTCTCATAGCAGATTTCTGGCTGGATTTTACCCGTGACCTAGAAATTAGTAATGGCTTGAATCTTACGTAATATCCATCCTCGGTAACAACATCGACAGTGTCGTCAACCTTTCCTCGATCACGACGAATCTGGCGGCGAATGTGATCTTTCTGGACATTGTGCCCAATGAATTCAGTAAGTGCATCTCCGCCAACAGCTTCTGTTATACGGAAGACTGCCTGCACATGCATCTTGGAAAAGTCACCATCAAGTTCATTTTGCATGATGTCGTATGTTCGCCCGATTAATTGTTCAGGCTCTTCTGCAAGGGTTTCTCCAATGATTTTGAACGACCATGGATTACGAGGTGCTCGGATTGTGTACCAGCGCTTTGCCTTCCACTTGTCTCTCCGGTTGCGTGCCGCTGCCCTTGCTTTTGCGCCCTTTGCCATGAGAAACACCTCGTATCGGGGGCTACCCCGTGTGCGAGCCGTCCGACCTGCCTCCAGTATTTGAATGAAAGCCCTCAAGTCCCATCCATAGACAAGGGCGCAGCGTGGTCTTCAAGGGCTGGTTGCTCTTGCCATAATCAATGAGTCTGCACAGCGTATCTTGGAGAATACACTGCAGCGCTATGGATGACCTAGAAATAATCCAATCTGCAATGAAACAACTATCTGCAGTAAATTCAGAAGTAACTAGGGAGAAATCCAAATCCTATCATGGCTCTCCCCAAACAATTCTCGAAATGAGAATAAATAACAAAAAAAATGCAAAACAAAGCCTAGAATTATTGGGTAAGTCAGTATTGGATCAATTAGTCGAAAATGGCATAGAGTCTCAAATTGATGATGATAAAAATTTTCATATCCGGCTCTCATTATCATCCTTAGTCGCTGGAAAATTAAGGTTGGCCGAGGGTTCTGAATGGACCTCTGCAGTGAAGGGTAAATACAAGATTGAGTCTTATCCAGGTCAAGAGCCTAGTGAAGTATTACTTGAATTAATATCCAAAATTGATTGATTCCAAAACCGGATTATTTTCGTTCGCCAAACTGATAATCATAACAAGGATTCTTATGGAACTTATACTACGGAAGTCTGAGTGATAGCATGACCCATGTAGTTACGAGTGCCTGTGTTGGACACAAATACCAAGATTGTGTAGCAGTTTGCCCGGTTGAAGCCTTCAAAGAAGCTGATACCTACTTAGTAATCGACCCAGATGAATGTATTGATTGCGCTGCTTGCGTTGCTGAATGTCCTGTCGAAGCTATTTTCGCAGACACTGATGTTCCGGACGAAGAAATGGAGTGGATAGATCGTAACGAGACTGAGAGTCTAGACCTAGAAATAGCAACTGGAGATTCACCAGTACTCGCAGACTGAAGTTTCAACCTTCTAATGAACTTAAACATAGATTGATGAATGGAAGCCGAGAGGCTGGCATATGACTCAACGAGTTAAACTAGAGAACATGCGGCATGGCACAGAGTTGCTGAAGCGAGGCTTCGCCAAGATGCAGGAAGGCGGAGTCATCATGGACGTTGTTAACGCAGAAGAAGCACAGATAGCAGAAGATGCTGGTGCCGTTTCAGTCATGGCCTTAGAGAGAGTCCCTGCAGATATCAGATCCAGTGGAGGAGTTGCTCGAATGAGCCACCCTGATATGATTAAGGAAATTATAGAGACGACTTCGATACCCGTAATGGCCAAGGCAAGAATTGGGCATGATGAAGAAGCGAGAGTGCTAGAAGAACTGGGTGCTGATATGATTGATGAATCAGAAGTATTGACTCCGGCAGACCCTTTCTTCCACATAGCGAAAAATAACTTCACTGTACCATTCGTATGTGGATGTACTAATCTGGGCGAGGCTGTAAGAAGGGTGGCCGAAGGCGCAGCGATGATGCGAACCAAAGGCGAAGCAGGCACTGGAAATGTAGTAAGTGCTGTTCAACACGCTAGATTGGTAGCCAACGAAATCGAACTTGCTCAATCAAGTGGAGAAGAGGGAAGAAGAGAAATGGTTGACGTGATTATGCAAGGTTTTCAGAGAGTAAATAGGGCATCTTCGTTTAATTTAGACCCAAATACCACTCCCTTCGGCACCATGGAAGAAGTTCGGGAAGAAGTTACCTCAGTACTAGAGGACGTTGCTAAACTGGGTAGAATACCCGTTGTGACTTTCTCGGCTGGAGGGATATCCACTCCTGCTGATGCGGCCCTTATGATGAAGCACGGAATGGATGGAATATTCGTTGGATCTGGAATTTTCAAGAGTTCTGACCCGGTTCAGACCGCCGAAGCTATAGTCTTAGCAACCCATCACTTCGAAGACGCATCAGTAGTTGCCGAGGCAAGTGCAATGATTGGTGAACCGATGCCCGGATTGGAAATAGAGACACTAGATGTTCGCCTTGAAGAGAGGGGTTGGTGAACTCAAACTTTCCCTCGTGTGGTGCCTAATTTTCTCTTCTTTGATTTTCTTGGCTTGGGTGTAGAAGGCTCATCCGTTTCTTCTTCAATTCCAGTGCCACCAAGAGTTAAACTGCCACTTTCGAGGAACATTGCTTCTAATGAGCCAGCCAACTCTTCGCTTTCGGAAGGAGATCTTATCGCATCTCTAACTGATTGGTTATGATCCTTGATAGTCTTCTCACGTTCTTCCCGTGCGGCTTTGATAGAATCTCGAATTTCATTTACTTGGTCGAGTAGAACTTTCATTTCAGAATGTACTTCGTCTGCTGCTTTTCTTGCTTCAATAAATGCGTTGTGAAGTCTATCCCCCTCAGCCCGTAGGAAATCTCTTTCTTCAAAGAGGGGTTTAATCTCCTCCCATATTTCATCGGCCTGTTTATGACAATCAATCATAGCTTGATGTTCTGAATCCGCCTCGGCTTTTAGCCTATTTATCGATTCATCCATGTCGCCTAGATCAATTGTTATAGCCTCGTGTTCCTTAATCGCTGGAAGTAACTCGTTTCTTTTTCCAATGAGTTTTTTGAGTTCCTTTAGAAGCTTGTTTTCATCTTCCAACTTTAGTCTGCCATCAGTTTCTAATCGCCTCTCTATCTTTTCAATTTGCCCTTCGGTTTCAGACAATTCAATAACTACCGACTTAGAGCCTCTTTCCTCATCCCAGCGCCCACGTTTCTTGGAAATTATCTCTCTAATGTGGCCTTGAATTTCGTCTCTCCTAGCCTTGTGAATTCTGGCTTCGTCTCTGATTTCTTTTTGTTTAGCCTTCAACTCGTCGATAGTTTCGCGTAAACCTTTGGCCTGTTCCTGTACGGCATTTCGTGAATCTGCGGCTCTACGTGCGTTTTCGTTGTGACCATTACGATTATCTCGCATACGCCTAATCTTAGTCTCCATGGCGTGTAGACGACTCCGGAGGTCATCGTCTGGGTTGGTAGACTCATCAGACACAGCCGCCCCACGGCCGTTCGCTTCTTGAATGAACCTAATGTATGGTTAGAGCCCAAGGACTGAGGCAATGAATGGTAGAATGGGGGAGAGAATTGCTATAATTGCACCAAGGATGAACAAAGCACCTGTTGTCATTCTAAGTCGAGTAAACAAGTCATTGCGAATCTGAACGGTTAGTACACGGCCAGAGATCAAGTTACCTTCCAAATCTTCTAGACGGATTGTAACTGTAGACTCTCCAGTACTAGAGGGTAACAAACTCTGCCAAATTATTCTGGTAGAATTCAGGATATTAGGAAGTGTATCAGTGATTTTGGGGGAAATTATCCCATCAAATGAAATCGATTCATGTGGTTCCACCTTGAGGCGATACTCACAATCATTCGGTCTGAAATCAGGGGTTTGGACTCTCAAAATTAAATCTTTTACTTCATCTGTTTGATTGAGAATAAATGCAAAAAGATTTGCCGGGCCAACAACTAAATTTTCCATATCTACGTCAAACCATACCTCACCAGATTTACCCGCTTGTTGCCTCATATTTAATCGGTCATGAAGACGAAAAAACGGAGCGCAGTCAAGCATTGCTCTGGACAATAATCTATCCCAGGTTTCTTGACCTAATTCAGGGTGATCAAAGAGTTTATCGATTGAATTAGAATCTATCATAGATGCTAGAGCTGATCTGAATTGATTCTCATCAATCAAGGACATCCTTCTAAGATGTAATAGATGAAGTAGGGTCTCTTGTAATTCCGTCATAGATTGACCGGGTTTCATTTCCGATTCTACCGTCCGTAAATATTCAGATATTCTAACTGCCAGTAATGGGTCTATATGTGCCTTAATTACATCAGAAAACGGTCGACGCAGTAAAGCAGGATGAATAGGTGGAGAGAATGCACTCAACATCCCCCAAGGCTCATTCGCATTGAAGCGTGATTTGTTTGAAACCAAGAAGGACCCATGGCCCGCTAACAAAGTACCAGTTGAAAACGCAACCAATCTAGGCGAAAGATCTCCATCGGGAGCCAGCCAAAGAGCTATGCCGAGAAATAAGATAGCTAGGAATAGGAAGCTTATCGTAGCGCCTAACTGTCTTCTAGAGCCATTAATCGTTGCACGCATTTCTGCATATCCGTGTGAGCTTTTGAAGGTTAAACCAGCAGTTGTAAGGGATTCTGCCTCGTGATGGAAAATCTTCCTAGTTATTGTCAATAATCTGAATAATAGTAGTAAGAGGGCTATATTTGCAACTAAGATGAATAATGAAAGAAAATGTATTCCAAGGTGCATTTCAACCGGAGCAACTTCTTGCATATGATCCAACCACCACTGTGGGGTTGTATTTCTGTAAGAATGGGCAAGACCAAAGTTAACAACGACAATCAATGGTAAAAATAGTACAAATCGAATTCCTCCGCTAATCAGAAGTCTGTCTATTCGAAGGAGCGTTCGTTCTTGGCTCCTCAAACTATCTACTTCCGGAGTATGTATTTTTACAGAACTACCCACCCCCTGGTTCTGTCGGTTATCCTGAATATTATCTTGAGAAGGATTTGATTGTCCCTCTAGAACTTCTGTTGCCAATGAACTAAGTGCATCCTCTAGGTTTGGAAATTCTTCATCCTGCAAGTTCTATGCCTCCAACCTAACTAAAATTCGCTTTGCTAATGATTCAGATAACAAAACAGGAGTGCCGCTTACATTGACTGAATTTTTGTCCTTTGATATATTGGCGCCAATAGAAATTTGTTGATTATCAAGGGTTTTGATATCTTGACCGGGGAGTGCGATGAATTCTACTATGCCACTACTACCCTCTGGCATATTAGAAATTGGTAACAATGGTGATTTGACATCAGGGTTAAATTGTCGTGAAATCTGAGGGACTCTTTCGCCCAAATGAGAGTGCTCAGGATAACCCAATAGTCGGTCTATTGACGCCTCTAAATCATCATTGACTGCATGTTCCATTTCGCACGCTACCGAGCTCACATCCCCATCAAAACCAATTATATCAGTTAGTAGTAATTCAATAAGTAATTGTCGCCGCTTAATCTTCCCGGCAATAGCAAATCCTTCAGAAGTTAATCTCGATCCTTTGTAAGGGATATAAGTCACCAAATCGCGCCCTGAAAGTCTCTGGATCATTTCAGTTGTAGAAGCGGCACTAACACCCATCGATTCGGCTAACATCGAGGTTTTGACTATCGCGGCCGGATTTTCCGAATGTATCTCAAACATTGTTTTGAGGTACATTTCCTCAAAATCACTCAGATCTATCAACGATTTCACCATAATTATGACTCTCCTACCTCTGCTAAGAACTCAGAGCGGCAGGCCGGACATCTAGCCTTCACTGGGCGTCTTTCAATTGGAACTTTTAGCGGCTGATCGCAACTTGGACAGGATAACAAATCAATCATTGAACGGGCAACAATCTCCTGTGAAGTTTTAGGTTGTGGTGAATCTGTTTTTGGCTGATTAATATCCTCTTCTATAATTGAACCATCATCTTCAGAGTCTATCGCTTCCACCATAAATCTGGCTGTACAAGCTGGACATTTTACCGCACCAGAGTGGGATTTTGGGATATTCAAACGTTGGTCACATTCCGGACAAGGTATCTCACGTTTTTCAACAGCAGCTGCCTTTTTCTTCTCTCCTCTAGCTTTTCTTAATCGATTAAACCTCGATTTTCCCGTGTCCTCTACGCTTTCTGAGACGGTTCGGTATAAGACTAAAATGAACATTACAAGGACTAATCCCGTTACGGTTCCATAAATTGCAGCGAGTAAATCGAATGGTAATTCTGCCTCCGTATCGGTGTCTGTATAAGTTTCTATTTCTAGGAGAATGCTTTCTGTAAGTCCACTAGTTAGCCAAATGATCTCAACATCGACCACCTTTGAATTGGGCCACTGTTCAATAGTAAATTCACCACTAAATGTATTTTCAGGCTCAACTGAATTTGTTGATATTGTGTCAAGTATCATCCGATCTGAGTTTCGTACTATCCTTACCTCTCCTGGTAATGTAGGGGTGTTTCCATTATTGATTAGAGAAAAGGGTATTTTGACAGATTCACCTACCTGTGGAGCAGTACTAACACCTTCGGAAGAAACCTCGAGATCTAGCACTGGAGGAATTAAGTTAGTTTGAATTTCTATTTCTTCTGCTGCAGTCCAAGTAACTGAATTAACCCGGATTATTAGTGAGTCTGCGGAGGGATTACCGAGAGCCAGATTTAGTTCCCTTCTACCTGGATCCATGGTGAATTCGAAATTTTGCAAATTAGTTTCAATGGTTTGATAGATTATTGCAACTTCAATTTCCACCTCTCTAGAACGACCATCACTAAGGTAAATGGAAATTCCTGAATTAAGGCCATCGACGAGATTCCATTCCAAAGAATCAACCACTATTTGGGTTGATTGTGGCTCTAAAACTTCAATTATAGTGCTTCCATTAAGTTCTCTTGCAACCCCTCCATTACTTGAGTGAACCTTCCAATCTAGATTTATCGAACCAGATGATGAAGGCGTAAACGAGGCGGAAACCTCTCTACTAGAACCTGGATAAATCAATATGGGTTGACCTTGAATAGTGTCTAAGTCATTTGGCATTAATTCCAAACTTACGTATTCAGGGTTTTGGCCCTGATTGTGGACTAAAATAGAGGCGGACAGTGAATCTCCCACATGGGCTGGTTCGCCAATTAGTGCTATTTCGGAAGAACCTGCGGCTGTAAGATTCAATGGATTTGGCTCTACTAGTAACGTTAGCCTTTCACTCTGACCTGTAGAATCAATTCCAAAAATCAGATCAATTACCCCTTCCGACAGTGGACCGAATGAGATATTTACGATTACTGTCAGCTCGGAACCCTCAAGGAATCCGGTTAGTTCGGGGGTAGTTTGCCCGTCTAATTCCATCACAAACCACCACTCATCGTGACCTGCAGTAGTGTCACTATTCGAGACCTCGATGGATAATTGGATTTGATCGCCTGCAAAAGCTGATGAATTATCCGAGGGTTGGGAGTTTGAACCATCGATTATTCTGGTTTCCCAATCGGCGGAATTTTCTATGGTGAATCTGTCCTGAGCGCTCGCATTTATCGAAATCAGGGTCACAAATACCATGGCGGCTGTTATCGCTAGCAGGTTGCGACGACGAACCCCAGTCATCATTGGCTAATCGTCGGAGCAAGTCAGCGTATCAAGGGAACCCCAATCCAAGGTCACGTAGTGACCTTTATGATAGGCTCTAATTTCGGCCGTTTGCATATGGAGTCTGATGCTCTGCTAGCAGTCACGCCGAATCAAATGGCGCAGGCTTTATTGGATCGCAGGATTCTTTTGAAGGAACAGTTACCTACTGTAATTCGAACACTTGAGGCCGAAGAACAGAATCTTTCACCCAAAGTTGCTCGTATTGTAGATAATCACAAACAAGCCAATGAGGTAGTGGCGAAGTTGAAAGAAGAACGTGACCACGCTCAAATCGAAGCAAGAAATCTAATTCCGAAGGTTAAGCAGCATCGAAATGTCTTGGTAGATTCTGGCGGTATGGTCAATTTAGACCCCGATTGGAAAAAAGAAAAATTATTAGAAGAATTGTATGAAATTGAAGAAAATATCCAAACTTCTGCATTAGACCATAAAGCCGAAAAAAAGATGATTGAACGCAGAAAGAAGTTAATTGAGCAAAACGAAAAATGGCTTAAAGAAAGAAGGGATTCAAATCCAGAAATGGCTGAATATATCGATTCACGAAGAGAGATGTCTCACCAATTCATGGTTGCTAACAAGGCTCATAGAACTATGATGAAAGCTGTCGAAAAGGCACAGCCACTGCATGATAAGAAAGTAGCAATACAGGCGGAAATTCGAGAAGTTAGGAGACAATTGGATAGAGCAAAGGAATTACTTTCTCAGTCAGATCATGCAATAGAACATTGGCAACGCCGATTAAATGACGGATATAGTGAGTTAGGAGTTGGTTTTCCTGACCTACTCAGTGACATGAATCAAGTTCAAAATGGAGGCGATTCCAGTTTTGCTAGAAAAAACAAGAAAAACAAACATACTCCTTCAAACAATAAACAAGACCGACGTGTCAAAACCTCCGATTCCAGAGGTGAAGAAGAATGAGCGATGGGCTATTCGATGACCTTGAGGAACTTCCTCATGAAGAAATCGAGGATAAGGCCAAACAGTTAGATCGCGATTTACGCTCATTAGATGATGAATTTCATTCCCTGCGCCAAGATCGACGATCTCAGGTAGATATTGTAAAATCACTGAGGGGGGCTGTCGGCGGAATTGAAGAGGCGAATAGTGAGAGGCGAAGTCTGTTGCGTGAATTTCATGAAATAAAGAAAAAGGCTGACAAGGAAAGAAAATTACGAGACAGAGTCAACCTATCAATCCCACCTCCTGCTTCAGTCTTAGAAGAATGGATGACCGACACACACTCTAGATTAACCACCATAGACAACGACCTCACTGCAGTTCCTACTCTAAATAGGGAATTGGACTCATTTAGAAGATTCTTCGAATTACAAGCCGCGGTAGTTCGGAAGCGAGAAGCTGAAGACGCACATTCTAGATACGTAGGTCAAATTGAGGAGTTAAGAAAAGTAACCTCTAAATTAGACGCGACGAAAAAGGTCAGCAAGGAAGTCGCAGATTCTGCCACTTCAGTTATTGATGTAGATTCAGATAAAATAACACGTAGTGAAATCAGGAAAATGAGCAAGAGAATTAGCGGCATAGATAAGCGATTAGATGAGATTAAATCACAACGAAAGAAATTGCGAAGAGAAGCAGGAAGAGTCAGGTCATATCTGAAGATCACCTCAGCAAGAGGAAAGAAAATTAGACTAATTGATGTAAAACAGAGAGCCAGTACAGGAGGCTCACTAAATGCCAATGAATTATCTGCATTACTAGATTCTGGCAGTTTAACAGGTATCTCCGGTGAAGTACCCAAATCAGAGGCTGCGAAATCTCAAGCCCCAAGACGCGATAAATCAGGGAAGAAGGGGAGGCGTAGACTAGGAGTAACTAGAGGCGGGCCGAGGAAGGGTAATTCCGCAACCCGCCGAGAATGAGAAAAATTGACTTCAAATGACCTTATATGGAAAACTAAGGACGTTGTTTCGCAGGGGCACGATTATATGAGGATGGAAAGCGAGGAAATTCGCGATATTCTTCAACCACTCTGTGAAGATATTCAGGAGCAGATTTCCTATAATCGTGAAGAACGCGACCAATGGAATTCGAAAGTTCGTAAATTACTCGACCAACGTAATGAATTAAATCGCCAAGTAAAGGAATTAATTTCTGAGGTACAGGGTCAAAAAGCTCTACGAGATGATGCAAATAAAACCGTCAGAGAATTAAAAGAAATCAGGGCTGACAAGACCGAGACACTGAGAGAAATTAGGACTAATTTTAGGGAGAAAATTGCCGAAAATAGTTCTCGAGATGAAGAGAAAGATACACGTGATAGGACTCGCTCCCCTGGTAGGATTAGAGCAGAAATTGATCTTTTGGAAAAACAGTACAATGAAGGGCGGTTCCTTGGTAAGAAGGAACGTGATTTTGTGGCTAAAATGAAAAAGTTACATCAAGAACTAAGAGATGCTAAGGAAAAGAAATCCGATGGCGGAGTTAGGGAATTAAAGATTCAACTTAGGGATGCTGAAAGGAAACAAGAAGACGCTCACAAGAAGGTCAAGCGTGCGGTTATAGGTGCTCAAGAAGCACATGACTTGATGGCCGAATTATCTGAAGAAGTTGACAGATTAAGAGAGAAAGCTAATTCTGCTCAATCAGGGGTAACTCGAGCAAAAAGGGAAGCCGACTCACTTCATGGAAGATACATTGTATCATTGAGATGTATACATTCCATGCAAGATTTGCTAAAGTCATTGAACTCTAGAGAGGGAGATACTACAGATGATGATGAGCAAGTAGAAGTCGCTGACCTGATGACAAGGCTGATGTCTGGTGACACATTATCTACTGACGAAATCATGGCACTCCAGAGGAATTGAGTTCGTAAGTTCTTCCATTTCTAGAATGAAGTAACTCAATCCCGCCTTCATGGTCGATTAGCCAGCCGGGAATGGCGGATGGGATTTCTTCCAGTATAGCCCCCTCTGAATCAAATGTCCATCTTTCTAGCATAGTGCTTCTAACCGAACTTCCTTCTACGGAATCTCCTTGTTTTTGCCTTCTAGTCTCCAAAACCCCTACCAACATGACTCTCAAATCACCATCGCTCAACCATTTATTTTCTGCGGCATTTATTATCCGAAGACTTGGAGGGTTGTGGAGAATTTGTTCTGAATCGTAGGGCTGTAAACGATCGGCCCAAGGATCTTCCAATACGCTCCAATTACCTTCTTCCCTATCTCCTTCCGGACTGACTAAGGCACCAGTGATGTTCCAAATACGAGCTTGGAGTAGAATTGGCTTAGCATCGACATATTCTATACCTCTCTGTATACACCATTCATCTAAGTCAACTATAGCGGGTAAAATAACTAATTTGTTCGGTTTTGGAATGGATGAATTTTCCTCGATTGAGGGTTTATCGACTTCTATTTGTGGAATTTTTGCGACTATATCTCCACGTAAAATCGCTTCTCCAATCCAACGACTTAAGACATCTGGGCTCCAAAATTCAATTTTCAAATTTGAAGATAATAACTCTCTAGCCTGTTCCTCAAATTCTCTCTCACTCAATATCCAATGTGCACCATTAGGAGCATCTACAATCCATCTTTCAGCCTCTGCAACACTTACTGGAAGAATTGCTCTAGGCACATGCCAAACGTGCACAAAAGACCCAGTATTATCTTCTAATTCAGGGATTTTTTCCGCCACACCCAGACATCGAAAACCCACTATTTCTACTACGTTAACAGCCTGTGTCAACCTAACACCACGAAGATAGAGTAAATCCCCGACAGTATCATCCATGACTCCTGGTAGTTGTATATACCTTGAAGGGAATCCCTTCAATGTATGAATCAATAGCCAAATTGATGGTTATTTTCAATCGCCATCATAGATTTGTACTGAGTGTTAGAAGTTCTGATTGACCAGGATCTATGACACATAATGCACTGACAGGGAAGGGTTTGGCGCAAGCAGCACCTAACTGTCTGTTAACCAACATAACTTGATGAATCGGAATATCGGGATGGCTTGTTGTCAAACTGGAAATGTAATCCTCTGGGCAGTTTGCGGCTACCAATACCAATCTAGCGTCCCCTTTATTGCAGGCACTTATTGTTTGGCGCTGACCGAATAGTACATTTCCTGTGCTAATTCCTTGTTTCAATTGTCTTGCTAGATCCATTAAAATTCCTCCATCAAGCTTCTACCTCTTCTGGTATGTAGTACAATTCAACACTACCTGTACCCAAGGCCACTGGTTGACCAACAATGATATTCTCTGTAACACCACGAAGATGGTCTCTTTCCCCAATAATACCCGCTCGTAACAGGTGGTTTACGGATACCTCGAAGGCGGACCTCGCTAGGATGCTATGCTTGGTTCCACTAACACCATGACGTCCGATTGCTCTAACTGCTCCTTCACTTGTCATTACATCGGCCACAGTGATTAAGTGTCTAGTGTCGACATCCAGACCTGCTCCCTCAAGAGTATCTTTCATCTCATTAACGATAGCTTGTCTTGCAGCTTCTACTCCCAGATATCCATATATTTCATTGATATTATTTGTGTAGGTTCGGCCTCGGTCTACACCATCAAACAAACTGACCTTGGCTAAGTTTGAACCAATAGTAGCGATGTAATACTCACCAGTATCCTTGTTTGGACCTTGAACATTTGCTCTGACAATATCAGGCAGACCCTTTAGCCTGAGTTTCTTGACCTTGTCTTCTAATTGTAATAGAGCGGTGTAGGTTGGTGGATCATTGGCTAATGTGGCTAAATCATCTTCTTTTGTCACACCAGGGATTACTTTCAGAACCTTAGGCTTGTCTTCATTATCTGCCTGAATGTAAAGTCGAAGTGCTTTCTGTAACTTATCTCTGACCTCTGCACCAGACATTTTCTTCAAGCGTAGGTTAGAGGTATTCAGCTCAAGATTAAGATGCCTTTGGGCAACATCGACATCGATAGAAGCAATATCGCGAGTCGTTGTTGTTTCTATTGCGGCGGCAATCGCCTGAACTTTCTTCTCATTGGTACGAAGTGGTTTCTTTTTCGAGTCATTCTCATTTAGGTAAACTAGCATTGTAGGGGTTTTAGGCACCTTTCTTGCATCTACTATCTCTATAACACGAGGAAGACCTTGTGTGACGTTTACCGTAGCGACACCAGCATAGTGGAAGGTACGCATAGTCATTTGAGTACCTGGTTCACCGATCGATTGAGCGGTGGTAATTCCAACTGCCTCGTGTGGGTCAACACGTGACATTTTCATTTCCGAAGAGGCACTAGTTACTACCTTACGAGCCTCGGATGCGGTCAGTTTCTTCTTACCCCTAGAGAGTAAGCCGTTGACAAGATCGTTGATTGTTTTAGGTGTAATTCGGATGTTTTCCTTTTCCGCTGCATCTGAAAGGCTAGAGAACATCGGATTCTCAATATCCAAATCACGATGAATTTGACGCATCTTGTCTTCCGAGTCGTATTCTTGCAATGGAAGAACACTCTTCTTTCTGCGTCGCGTAGCAACACGACGTCGGATCAATGTCTTCTCCGT
Source organism: Candidatus Thalassarchaeum sp. (assembly GCA_022451235.1). Lineage (GTDB taxonomy): Archaea > Thermoplasmatota > Poseidoniia > Poseidoniales > Thalassarchaeaceae > MGIIb-O1. Next base: position 85,503 of record JAKUOA010000008.1, read on the forward strand.
CGCTTGCACCTTCTGAGCGGCCTTTGTAGAGCCTTGAATTACCTCAGAAATTTTCTGTGCCATACCAGAATCGGTAGCACAAATTTGTGCAATCTCTCCAGCCGCCAATACCTTAACATCGTCCCATTTGCGATCATCGGCAAGACGGTGCGCATATTCCTCGGCGATTCCGAGATCCATGAGTTTCTTCTTGGTCGCACTCTTGACTACCATCACTCATCACCTCCGAGAGCATCATCTAGAACCTTAGTGATATCAAATGGAAGTCCCTTTCGACTTCTTGCTGGGTCAATTCCATCTTCACCATATTCGAATTGGATGATTCTGTCAGCAGTATTTCTTACTGAACCATTTTCGTCTTCAGACACCTTAAGATCGTCCATAGCATTGATTAGACGTCGCTGCATATATCCTGACTTAGATGTACGAACCGCAGTATCAACCAAAGATTCTCGGCCAGATACTGATAGCATGAAGAATTCTGTTGGTTGAAGGCCTTGCTTGAATGAAGAAGAAACGAACCCCTTTTCTTCGGCTCCTTTTACGCCACGAGGGAAGTGCGATAGTACTCTGTCTTGGTATCCTCGTTCTAGTCTCTTTCCACGAACCTTTGGTTGACCAATGGAACCAGCCATCATTGCTAAGTTGTCCATGGAACCACGAGCACCAGAAGTTGCCATAATTACCGCAGAGTTATCCTCACCGAGGTAGGACTTTGCTACATTACCAGATTCTGCCTTAGCAGAGTCTAGAATCTGTAGGATGTTCTCTTCAAGTGTCTCAATTGGAGTTCTTCCTGGTCGTGTCTCATATCCACGTCCACTTTTACCAAACTTTGCTAATTCAGCGTCTACTTCGTCGCTAGCTCGGACATTGATATCGGAGATTTCTTTAATTGCCGCGAGGGGTAAGTCTTCGTCATCAATTCCAGTGGTGAATCCAAGGGATGTACAAATTGCGATTGTCATCTTTGTCATTCGGTTTAGGAATTCGGCCCCTTTGTCAGTGCCATGAGTTTGAACTACCGCGTCCAGTAACCTACCGTCTTCAGCTCCAATACCCCGCTTGTCAATCGTACCACTTACAAGACCCTTTGAAGTGACATTGACTTCGTCTCCACTTCTGCTGGTGTAGTTTAGTTTGAACCCAGCAGGAACAATTAGACTGAGGAGATCGGCACCCCTGTACCCAACAATGCCATCCTTGCTAGTAACTTCTTCAGGCATATCGCCATCCCAGCCAACGGAACCCAATACTTCCATGGCCAATTCCTTAGGTATTACTCTCTCACCATGAGTTAGTAGATAAGCGCCCGAAATATGGTCATGAATTCCTCCAATTACAGCACCTCCATATCTTGGTGTAATGATATGCTCCTGAACTCGCATCAGAATCTTTGCTTCGGCTCTTGCCTCTTCAGATTGAATTACGTGGAGGTTCATTTCGTCTCCATCGAAATCAGCATTGTAAGGTGTACAATCTGCTAGATTGAAGCGGAAAGTCTTTCCGGGCATGACACGAACTTCGTGAACTAACATAGACATCCTGTGAAGAGAGGGCTGTCGGTTGAAGATTGCAACATCACCGTCGATGAGGTGCCTTTCGACTACAACACCCGGGCGAGGGTTTCCATCCCTGTCGTAATTTGACAGGCGGTCTTCCACTTCAGTTCGGTATACATTACCGTGCTCGTCTTCCACCGCAGGACTGCCACAATGAGGGCAGTACACTTCAAGGTGCTCTGGGAAAAATTCGTCTGGGTTGTTCTTTTCCCATACCCAACGGTTGTGAATGATAGCTCGAGGGTCTTCTTCTTCGAGTGGTCGACCGTTTTCGTCCTCACCACGAAGGTTGCAAATTGTAGTATCAAGATCTACTGACCAAACATCCTCAAGATCTCCAAATTCGTTCCTTCGCATTTGCTTCATTAGTTCAAGACCTGGAAGGAAGTTAGGTGCAGGAAGTACTGTGTTGAGGTCCGGTCGATATCCATCATACGGCTCTTCGTCGCTTCCACCGTGACAATCTGGATTTAAACAGCGGAATCCGGCCCAAATGTACTTCGTTCTATCAGTAATTCTGACTCGGAAAGTGTCTCCACGAATAATATAGTTAACACCAGGGTGAACATCTGGCCCACGTAGAATCATTCTTCGTAATTGTTCTCGGTTCCTGCTTGTTGCTCGGATTGGAACAGTCAATTCTTTAGCAGTTCGAACTGGGACACCTACCTCGTTGATTCCAAGATTTGGATCTGGGCTGATTACTGTTCGGGCACAGAAGTTAACTCGCTTTCCTGAAAGGTTGCTCCGGAATCTTCCTTCCTTCCCCTTCAGACGTTGTGAAAGAGTCTTCAGAGGCCTTCCTGATCGGTGTCTTGCTGGTGGAATGCCACTTGTCTGATTATCGAAATATGTCGTGACGTGATATTGCAACAACTCCCAAAGATCTTCCACAATCAATTGTGGAGCTCCTGCGTCACGGTTTTCACGGAGACGTTGGTTGATTCTGAGAACGTCGACCATTTTGTGAGTAAGATCGTCTTCAGAGCGATCGCCACTATCTAATGTGATTGATGGACGAACTGTAATCGGAGGTACTGGAAGAACCTTCATTATCGACCACTCAGGTCTACTGGAATTACTATCCATTCCAAGGAAAATTAGGTGTTCGTCTGGAATCTTTTCTAGCCATTCACGGATATCTCTTGCATTGAGCTTGTGTTCTCCCTTGTCGGCTTTCTTCTCCTTGAAAGTAGAAGGCTTGTCAAGGAGGATTTTACCTTGCTCTGCCCCACAGTGCATGCAGATTGCACGCTTGGCACTGGAACATTCCTTCTCAATTTCCTTGATGATTTTCTTGAATTCAGTCGAACCAACGCCATGTTTTTGCATTACGTCGTGAACACGGTCGCGGTAGTAATCTTGTTCCGACTTTTCTGGATCTAGAGGGTGAGTATCTGTTGCACTGTGCAATAGAATTTGGCTACATTCGTTGCAAGTGCACTTCAGAGCCGTCTTGATAAGAGGGGTGAATCCAATGTGAATTACTGGTAGTTCAAGAGCAATGTGACCAAAGTGACTAGGGCACTCGTCATGCTTGTTTCCACATGTCTCACAGCGAATACCTGGGTCAATAACTCCCATTTTAGGATCCATGAGACCCTGCTTGAATGCGTGTCCATCATCCTTGTATGTATCAGCCGTCTTGACTTCCACAGCAGACATTTTCCGGATCTCGTTTGGATCCATTAGGCTGAACTTAATCGAATCTATCCTCTTTGGGATTTTTGCTACTCCACGGGCACTCATCTTCGGTCCTCCAATTCAAGGCGCATAGCCACTCCAAGACTCTTCATTTCGTCCAGAAGTAACTTGAAAGCATAGGAAGTTTGGACAGAATGAACGTCTGCTCGATCTCCACAGACCGGGCAGACGGGTGTCCTCCTCTTCCAATCATAATATGCAATATGTCCACAGCCGCTATTATTACAAACCATAAGTGGCCAACCATCTGATTCATCGAGTAACCTGTCCTTGATTACCATCGATGCACCGTGTGCAATCAAACAGTCTCTTTCCATTTCTCCAAACCTCAGACCACCTTGTCGAGCACGGCCTTCCGTTGGTTGGCGAGTTAGAATTTGTACACGACCACGACTGCGAGCATGTAACTTACTACTAACTAGGTGGTGTAGCCTCTGATAGAAAATCACTCCAGTGAATATCTCGGCTTCAAATGCTTCTCCTGTTTCCCCATTCATCATAGGCTCACGGCCTGTATGGGCAAATCCATTTCGAAGTAGTCCTGCGCGAAGAGAATCTTCCTTCTCGCCACCAAATGCAGTACCGTCGATTTGACGACCCTCCATCGAACCAACCTTTCCTCCGATCATTTCCAGAACGTGGGCTACGGTCATTCGAGATGGGATAGCGTGCGGATTGATAATCAAGTCAGGCACGATTCCATCAACGGTGAAAGGCATGTCCTTTTCATCTACAAGTCGACCGATTATACCCTTCTGACCGTGTCGACTTGCAAACTTATCACCAAGTTCAGGTATCTTTTCGGTTCTAAGTGAAATTCGACAGAGTAAACCGGAATCTAGAGACTCGGTCACGTACACGTTGTCTACCCATCCTGATTCGCCATTACGAACCATCATTGATGACTCTCGACGCTCCTGAGCTTGCAAGAAATGTCCGTGAGATTCTTCGAGGAATCTTGGAGGACTTGTCTTTCCTACTAATACTCCGGTCTCGGCTCCAATACTTGACAAGTGAGTTTCTGGTGTGGGTAGCCCATCTCTCTCGAGATGGACATAACTCTCCCATGATTTCAGACCTTTGACTTCATCAAGGCCCGTTCCTGGAATCTCAATTTGTTCTTTCTGACCACCAGGGAACTGTTTGTTCTCAGCATTATATGTGCGTATGAAAGATGAACGGCCAAGTGAACGCTCGACTGCGGCTCTATTCATTACAACAGCGTCTTGCATATTGTATCCGTGATGACTCAATATAGCCACTACGAAATTCTGCCCGCCTGGCCTCTGTGCGAAATTGGTGGTCTTCATTGAACGAGTACCGACAATTGATTGTTGAGGATAATGCATTACGTGCATACGAGTGTCTGGCCTTAATCTGTAGTTCGCACTTGGAAGACCGAGACTTTGCTTGACCATTGCAGTACCGCCAGTAACTCTCGGTGTGGAATTATGCTCTGGGTAAGGTACGAGTGATGCACACACCCCTAGAATTAGTTGTGGGTCTATCTCAACATGAGTGTATGCGAGAACAGTATTCTGCCTCTTTTGTTTTCTTAGAATAGCCTCAAGATCCTCTTGATAGTAGTTGAGAGGTACACTGAAATTTTCTATCTCTGAATCGCCATTGGGCATCTTGACTTCTACTCGCAACTTTGCTTTCTTTATCTGGGATTTACCTAGGTTTACCCATTCTACAGAAGCCGGATTTATTGGGCGGCCATGCTTGGGAGAAATAGATGGTAAATCAAATGGACGAGGGGCGATAAGTAGGTCTTCCTCTTCTTCTGCGTCAACCCATTCAACAACACCATTTGACACTAAATCGGAAAAAGTCCATTCTCCGGATTTAATTAAGTCGATGTGATCTTTTGATAGTGCTAAATCTCCATCTTGAATAACCAACAATGGCCTTAGTATTCGACCTCTATCGGTATTGATGAAAATATCCCTATTGGCACCATCATAGCGAATGCTTACCTCGGGGCGGATTCGCCCTTGGCGCCTTCGAGCCTTGAATTGATTGACTAATCTTGTTGCATTTTTATGCAATCCAAAAATATCCCCATTGACGTGGACACGGAATCCTTCTGCCCATCCTGATGGAGAAGAATCCACGCCTGCTTCACTCAGAAGTTGCTTTACTTCATTTTCATGAACCTCTTCAGAGACGTCTATCATTTGAGAAGCGTTCTTTACTAAGCCGCAGTTTTGGCCTTCGGGAGTTTCGTTAGGACAAAGTCTACCCCACTGAGTGGGGTGTAGGTCTCGAGCTTCGAAGTGTGGTTGACTGCGAACTAAAGGACTTGTGACCCTGCGCATGTGAGACAAAGCGGCAAGATAGGTTGTTCTGTCTAGAAGTTGGCTGACACCGCTGCGTCCACCAACCCAATTTCCAGTCGCCAAAGCGTGCATGATTTTCTGAGTTAGAACGTCTGGTCGCAAACAGGCATTAATTCTTAGCTCGCGCTTTCTGTTGTGGTGACGCTCTAGTTGGTACTTTAGGTCACGTGCAAGTTGTTGCATACTTACTCGGAATAAATCCTCAACTAAGTCGCCAGCCAGTCTAACTCTCTTGTTAGCATAGTGGTCCTTGTCGTTAGGGTCTTGGTCTGTAATCGCCATCTCAAGTACTTGGCGAACGATTCGACCGAGAAATATGGCTTTCTTTTCTCGATGTTCAGGGGCAGAACCAAGGTGCGGCAGGAGTTCCTTGTCTAATAAATTCTGAATCCTGGCCTCTCTGTATTCCTTTTGTTGACCTGCGGCGAATTTCTTCTCTAGCCACTGTAGTGCTTCTTCCGTGTTCTCGACATTGTACTCCTCGTTGTCTTTGGTCTCGTTTAGATTGGCAACAGTATATTTCATTGCTTCAGCAGGACCTGCAATTGCAGTAAAAATCTCCTTATCATTTTCCATACCCAGTGAGCGCATTAGCAATACAACAGGGATTGGAGTTGTTCCAGCACTTGGGATCTTGACCATCAGCATCCCGTCGCGGCGCTTTTCGATATTCAACGGCTTTCTAACTCCGTCTTTTTGAGAGAAAATCTTGGCAACCTCAGTCTCGTGAGCATATTTCTTGTTCTTTTCCACAGTCACGCGGTTTGGTGCTAAGTCTTCCATTGAGATTAACACTCGCTCTGTTCCGTTAATGATGAAATATCCACCTGGATCTAGAGGATCCTCTCCTGCTCGGCGAAGTAACTCGGTTAGTCTGTCAGCATCTTCTGTCGAAGTATGAGGAGATAATTTCCTATCATCATCGGCACACAGGTGAGATATGTGATTAGCGTGTACATTACATTGAGCCGAACGAACCATGATTGGAAGATTTCCTATGTGGACCCTTTCTTCCACATCAGGTGTTGGTTTATCGTCATGGATAATCTGGAAGTCTAAGTGTACTGGTGAGAAATATGTTAGTTTTCGAAGCCTGCACTCTAATGGAGTTGCTGGGTGCTCTGCTCCATTTGCCTCCTTAATTGTGGGGCGACCGAGATGAATATTCTTCAAGCGGATAACTATCTCCTTGTCTAGAACGTCGAGTTTGATTATTCCACCATCATCGTCTTCAATTACCTCATCTGTTCCAATTCTAATATTACGAACGATTTTTTCCATTCGACTTACTTTACCATCAGTGGATGGGATGCAATCATTGTAAGACGCTAATTGATGATTAACCAGGCTTCTTTGTTGAAAATAACTCTCTACGATTTCCTTCATACTATCAACTCCTCAAGCACTCTCCACAATTAGTCTGAACGCTGTACTTGAACCAGCAACTCGACTATATCGAATTACTCGGACTACTCTGTTTGCAAGCCATCCTGCTGGTAAGTCCTCATTCTCAGACTCTACCTTTTCTTTGATGGCTTGAACTGCAGGATCGGTGATCAGAATCTTAGGCAATAGCTCCTTTGCGAGTCTAACCCCTCCTGAATTGTCGGGGACCTCTAGACCCCAATGAGACAAAACAGCTGATTCGTCTTCTTCGGAGACCAACTCATGGTGCGGCACTAAGATGTGATTTAGTACATTAAAGCGATCATCACCTTGTGGTATGTCCATCATTTCCAGAGCTTTTCTTGAAATTGTTATTCTACCGGAGCGACTGCGTCGACGAGAGGTGTTGTGCTCTCTGATAATGGTCATGATATTCTCTAGGGTAGCATCACTCATCGCGACTCCAGTCTTTTCAGACACTTCCTCAACCGTCATTCTCTTGATTGCATCCATGTTTGCGTCGTCAGCGAGTTTGTGAGCATGTTCTGCATCGATGCCCAACTCGATTAGACGCTTTTTTGTCGAACTCTTTACTGCCATTTGCGCCGCCCCGATGCCCAGAAAACCGTGGGCCTGAGGCTTGGTCAGGCGGGCCTGGAGGGATTTGAACCCCCGGCCACCGGGTTAAAAGCCCGGCGCTCTACCTGACTAAGCTACAGGCCCATGGCTAGTGCTGGGCTACCGGGCGACCGAAGGGGTGTTTAAGAAAGTGACGGTCTATGCGTAGCATAGGCGAGGCTGGGTCGTTTGCCCTCTGGGGGCCCGAGAGAGCGAAGTTAAGTATGGACTCCCATGAATAAAGGTTTTCGAAATTTAGGTGAAATAATGGGTTCTGATGAAATATTGAGAGAGGTAGATTATTCCTCTTCGGCAAAATCTAGAGTCTGTAATTTTAAGATTAAAGGGGGTGACTCAATCAAGTTGATGGTCCCACCCACTGTTTACCCACCTAGAAGTGATACTGATCTCTTACTCCGGGGTCTGAATAGCGTAAAGATGCAAACTGGAAACCTGGTGGAGATAGGATGTGGCTCTGGAGCCATTTCAATTGCAATGGCCCTAGGTGGCTGGAATGTAACAGCCTTTGATGTAAATCCTCTAGCGGTTGTGGCAACAATAGGAAATTCTGAAGTTGCGGGTGTGGGTGATAATGTTACTGTAGAAGAGGGAGGCGTAGGCGGGGAAAATTGGACGTTACCTAAAGATGCAGATATGGTAGTATGGAACCTTCCATACTTAGCTCCAGATTTAGAAAACATGCTTGGCCCAATGGAAGAGGCCGCTATGACTGATGATCCGAATTTAGGTTGGTCAGAAAAATTACTCAGTATTGTAAATGATGAGAGTAAAAAAGATACTATATTTATACTACTAATGAGTTCAGATTCAAACCCCAAAAATTCCCCATTGGCTTGGACAAAGAAAGGTTGGTCGCGACGGACTCTGGCGGCTGAAAGAGTAGGTGATGACACCCTAGAAGTCGTAGCTTTCTGGCGACCAGGATTTGGTTCCAAATCAGAGTATATAGAGGTGACAAACTCCACCATGGATGAGGCAAGAAAATTACCGAAAGTCGGCTGGCAAAGAATCCGCTCTGGAGAACAGATCAATGGAAGAGGAAGAAGGGGCGCAAATTGGTATTCAAAAAAAGGTGATTTGATCGCCTCTTGGAGTGTTGGACTAGATGAAATTAATCGATGGGCTCCCGGACTACTACAAGTCTCGATTGGAGCTTCAATTAGCGAAGCATTAGGCATACAATTGAAATGGCCAAATGATTTGATTTTCCAACAAAAAAAATGCGGTGGAATTCTTCTTGAATCTAGCACCTCGGAAGGAAGGGTTAGAATTGGTGTCGGATTGAACAAGGATGCTCGAGAGATAGACGGGGTTTCTTACGCCGGTTGGGAAGATTATTTGGGTGACATAGACGCCGAACATATGTTCCAAATTATCGATGCTTCAATAGCATCAATATTGGATTCTTCGCCGCCAATAGAAAGTGCTGTGGATACACTATGGCAACAAAAATCTTGGATTAAATTGAGCGAAATCCTATCAAGAGGGGTGATTACCCAATACGATGAAAAAACAGTAAATGTTGTTGGCCTTTCAAACACAGGCGCATTAAAGGCCCGTTCTGCAAATTCAAAACATGACATTCAAGATGTGGGTGAATTTTTCATTACTTTCTAACTGATCTTGAAAGACCCATTCTATCTCTAACCAACCTGATTTTTCCAGAGGTGGTCAGACTTTCAATTTCAGTGTGTGATCCGAATTTTTCCTTGGCCAACTGTATATCTTTTAGATTCACCCTAATGATAACTAATGTATGCGAATCTATACCTAAGCAATCAAACATTGTAAAATTTATGTCGGCCAATATTTGCTGGATTATTGCTGTTGCAGAATTGCGAGATAATTGACTCTCTTCTATGCGCAAACCCAACCAACGAAATTTGCCGCGAGAGGCTTTGCTCTGCCGAGTCATGTAACTGTGACTAGGTAGCGATGCTTAACGAGTTCGCGTATGAATATACTTCGAAAAATTCATTGAATGACATTAAGAAAGACCACTGACCACAGCAACTAATCGCAACCTACCCACCATTTCATCACTTGCGCGTGCACCCAAAATTACCTGACAATCGGGGTGTAAAGAACTGACTAATGATTCACTCAATTGGTTTAGGTGAGACAACGTCATATCCGGGCCTCCTTCAACTTGTATCAAACAGCCCTTTGCGCCTGAAACATCTACTTCGGTTAACGGAGAACGTTTAGCCAACTCTACAATCTGTAAGGGGTCTACTACACTTCCCGTTCCGACAATTAGAGTGGCACCGCCTTGATGTTCCACAACTGTACGAAGATCCATTAAGTCGAGATTGAGTTTCCCTACCTTAGCCAAAGTAGTAACTAGGCCTTCGACCAAATCTTGAATCCAACCAGAACCTGATTGCCAATCCTCATCCCTAGATCTAGCATACCAAGCAAGTCTCTCCATACTGACGCGAATACAGACATGTGATTGTTCTTCCAAAGCTGGTAATGTGGCATTAGCTATTGCGCTTCTAAGCGGTTGCTCGGCGAATGGTAGACCCGCGACCGACATCACAATACAATTCCTAGTCCGGGCAATTCGTGCTAGTTCATTTGCCGCTCCTGAACCTGTGCCTCCACCTAACCCCGTCATTATGAACACTAATTCTGCTGTTTCCAATAAAGGCTCGATTGCTCCAAGACCCTCGCTTAATCGATGCGCTGCAAGATTCGGGAGAGCAGCAGCACCACTTCCGTCTCCAACTGCATCTAGGTGCAGACAATGTGCTTGACCAGAACCCCTGAACGAGGTTTCGTCAGCATCTATCAACAGAAGATCGGAGAGGTCTACGCACTTTTGGTGCGCTGCAACAGCCCATGCACAACCAAGGCCGCCCACTCCGGCGATGAGTATCGCACCCTCGTGCATATCTACTATTGGATAACTGACGTGCCTTCAAACTGCGGGTCAATCGTAGGTAAGATAACGACGATATCGTCTTCTTTCGTCTCTTGCCCAAGCATTGTCTGGTTCTATCTCAAGAACCATATCATAGTATTCAACAGCCTTCTCAAACTCTGATAGATACCTCCCACTCATATGTCCTAAATTATTCAGAACTGGTACGCAATTTGGATGTTCTTTCAACATCCGTAAAAGTATCTCCTCCGCTCCGGAAATATCCAACACCTCCATCCTTTCCTCGGCCTCATCTAAAGAAGCGATTTGCTCGTCGCTCAGACGGTAGATATTCTTCCAAACAGGCCCTGCCATAAATCGGACGAGGTAGTGATTTGGTTTGAGTTTTCTCTGCCAGAGATTGCTGCGAAATATTGTCCAAAAAATAAGCGACCCCGAAGGGGTCAAACTGAAACCTTGATAGCCCTCAAACGGCTGGAATGGAATACGGGCAGAGGTCTAATGATGAGAGCGCATCTACCGACCTTTCATCGGCTTGTAGTTCTGGGCTGTTTTGCCATATTATTGGCCGGTTCAACACAGGGATATTCGAACGGAATTGGTGGTGATGAAAATGGCGACGGGGATGTGGCTCTTGCAGGTTGTACCTGCCACAATGAATTACCCGATAACTCAGTGACTGTGATATTGGATGGACTACCATACCATTATTCTGCAGATACAACTTACCAACTTACCATTCAATTAATTGGAGGCCCCGATATCGATTCATCTTCGAACACCGGTGGTTTCGCCATGAGGGTGACCTCAGGCTCGCTAGCAGGTGCAGACGGGTTCGAGACCCTGGTACAGAATTGGGAGGATGATGTGACTAGCTTAACTCATTCAGGTGCCGGTGCTGAAATTCCAGACAGGACTTGGATGATTACTTGGACAGCACCTGAAAACGGAACAGGGGCTGTAACCATTTGGTTAGCAGGAAACTCCGTTAATGGAGACGGTATTCCAAGTGAACTCGATCGATGGAATCGTCTTTCAATATCGTTGGAGGAAGGGGAAGACTCAGGAGATACAAGAACCGTTTTCAGCGGAAATGGTGAGATTGAACCTCCTGCCCCGGTAGAATCTCATGTAGATCTTCACCACATGGGTGCTAAGCTTAGAGCTCATTGGTTAGGGTTACTTGGATTTGCTGCAGTTATCTTGGTTATTGTGTTCTGTGGATTTTTCTTAAGGTATGGGTTCTCTAGACATTACGTCGGAAGAAGCAATTTGCTAAAATTACGAATCAAGCACCTACGCCGAGGTGATCAACTATGAGAGACGATGTTGTGATGAAACTTCTGCGTGAAGTCAAGGCAGGCAAAGTCAGTGTAGAGGACGCCCGCGATGCGCTGTCTGAAGTTGAGTTAAGTGAGGATGCTTACCAGAACGCTGTAGACCATGGAGTATTCAATGACCCAGAACCAGGGACGATTATTCGTGCCAGTATTTCACCATCTAGTGATTCTTGGCTTGTCATCATGTTTGCTATGTGGGGCATTCTATGGACTCTATATTGGGCTGGTACGCTTTCTTATGGATTGTACAACCATTGGGATCAGCAGCGATTATCCTTCCATCTTGCGATGACTCTACTCACAGTAATTTTGATGGGAATAGTTTACCTGAGATTTGTAATGCCTGATGTAATTATTGTCAAGCATAGAAGAAACAAATACATTACTTCAAACGACCCGGATGGGTGGAAGCAGTACGAGGTGTGAATGATGGCGCGAAGATTTCGACTAAGGCCCCTTCCCAGTGACGATGAAAACTGGTGGGAAGAGTCGAATCCTGCTATTGACCGAAGGGAATTTATGCGCCACTCATTCAATACTGCAGCCGGGGTTATTACTATGGCTAGCCTTGGTAGTATCGGGTTTGCTTCACTGCTAATGGGTACTGCCGAGTCTTCCGGAGGAGATTCTGCTGTTAGATTCTGGGTGCCTACCGGTGCGGAAGATTCCGCTTGGTATGGTGACCGTCATCTCGAACCAATGAATTACTCTGCTTTTGTTGAAGCTGCTGCAAACAGTGGAACCGGTATGTCTGGAGCACAAGGAGTATGGTCTGGTATGCCAGTTAACGTGGTTTATGTCCCACACGAAGAAAACGTCTCAAAGGCATCGACTACAAATGTACCAAGGTTCCAATTTATGGACGGATACAATGAGAGTGGAAAATATATTGGAAGTGGTTACGAACTGGAAGAGAATCCAGATTATGCCTCATTGTCAATTCATGATAATCTGATTTTGATTTTCTCCCGTTGCACTCACCTTTGTTGTATCCCAGGCTGGCAACTTGTGAAAAATGATTTCACAAATGACCAATGGACTCCAAACGCTGTTGACGCGGGTGGAAACAAATTATTCTGTATCTGTCACTCTAGTAGATTTGACCCTACGGCTATAGAGAAAAACCGTAGTAGAAATAGATCATCTGGTGCGGAATTTGACTTCGTTGGAATTCGTAGAACGGGAGGCCCCGCACCCTATGGTTTGCCATTAATTCCTTGGGTAAAGTCCGGAGATATTATCGAAGCTCTGCCAGACTTTATCGATTGGTACACATATTGCGATTGAAGGTGAGAAAATGTTACAATTCTGGTTTTTGTGGATATTCATCGCACTTATTGTTGTGATAGTTGCATTCACTCTCCGCAAGGAGCGAGAGGATATGCCTCGAAAGGAGATCTTGCGGGCTGTGGAAACAAGTGCTGGAAGTATGGGGCTAGCTGAGAAATCATTCCTCTGGGCTTTCTCGTGGTTAGACACTCGATTTAGAATTCAAGATTATTGGGGCATGAGCAGAGACGCCTACTACAGTGTTCATCGCCAAATGCCACTTACTCATGCTGAAAAATACAAACTTCGGATTATTTGGTATTGGTATCCATTATATTGCCTAGGTGGAATATCCTTCCTAGCCTTCGTTATTCTAGTAATCACAGGAGCAATTCTAGGGCTCTATTACGTCCCAGGAGGTGAGGGCGACCCCACTCCTGCCTATTCCTCTATGGAATTCATCATGACTCAATTGCCATTTGGTTATATCATTCGATCTATTCACCATTGGACTACGCACTTCATGGTAGCCGCCGTATTCCTGCATATGTGCAGAGTTTACTTCACTGGAGCATACAGAAACCCTCGTGAGTTGAACTGGCTAATCGGAGTCGCTCTGATGTTCTTCACCATATTTTTTGGATATTCAGGATATCTCCTCCCTTGGGATAGTCTAGCATTCGGAGCAGCAACAATTGGAATCAACATGGCAAACTCTACTCCATTGATTGGTGGATGGATTGCGACTGCTATGTTTGCAGGAACATCACTCTCTGGTCAAACTGTTACCCGAATGTACTTCCTGCACGTATTCATCTTACCAGTTGTGGTAACAACACTGATTCTAGCCCATTTATTCATCGTATGGGTACAAGGAATTGCGGAGCCACATTGATTGGAGGATGATTACATGGGAATGATCGATAGATTTGGCCGAATCGCAGACACCTATGTCCGCGAAAAAAGTAGCCTTTTGGAATCTGAAAAAGAACGTAGGCGTGTCCATATGGGCCACGCATTTTGGCCAACAGAGGTTCTCCGTGATACAATCATCTTTGCATCTATGTTGATGGTCCTATGTTTCTATTGTTGGTTAATCCCCCCGCCGCTGCACAGTGCTGCCGATCCATTTGCACAAGCTGGGTTTGTTTTCCCAGATTGGTATGTTTTATTCTCTTACGGATATTTGCGATGGGGAGAATATCTACCACAATTCGTCATTCCTGCTGGCCCAATTGGAGAATTCCTGGGCTCACCTGTAATCTCATGGAATGCGGCTTGGTGGGGAGCAGCCCTTACTGGAATTCCAGTCGGTATCCTAGCACTTCCACCTTTCTTACCTGGACGCGAAAAGAGAGGTGTCGAGGACCCATGGTTTGCAACTGCTGGAGCAGTGTATCTTGCCCACGTCTGGTTTATCTCTGTTTATTCCATCAACATCTTCCTAGAATTATACGCCAAAGATAGGACGGATTATTGTTGGGCTAATTCAAAACATATTTTTGACTGTGGAAGACAGGCACCATGGACAGCAGAAGTATTCAATGCGGTACCTTGGATTCTTACTGGAATTTTCATCTTTGCTGTGTTATTTTTCAGTATAAGATGGTTCCTTGTCAATTCCATCGGTGCTAGATTGACGCCTTCTATGGGTAAGCAAGTTGCGGTTGGCTCACTAATCATCGCTGTATTAATTTCAGCAGTAACTTGGCCGATTTACGAAGGTGGTTTCTGGGATTACGGAGGCCTTGGTGCAATGGATGATATCGAGGAATTAGAAACCATGCGGGGCCAACCATCTGATACTCTAGTATACTACGAAAAAGGTGACGATTGGGAAGATTGGGAAGATGAATGTCTAACTTTCTCCGAATCAGCAGACCTAGGTGTTTGGCAGACTTTGGATGAAGATTATGATCCCGAAAAATGGTGTGTTATACCAGCTGTACACTGGTCAAATTGGGGTGTCTACCAACCAACACAATCTCTGATTATCGACTTTGAAGGATTCAACGACCATTCATTCGAAGGGAAAAACTCAGCAGGTGAAGCCGCTGAATATATCGGAACAAACGAGGGTACTAGTATTAGCTATTCATGGAGTGACATAATAGAAATCGAAGACTTGGGGGTTTCTTCCATCTTCGTTGATGTAGGGTGTAATTTCCGAACCACGGAAAGAAATGCAGGAACTCACACTCAGGACTTGACGCTTTCAAACGATGCAGGTGAAATTCTCTGGTCAGCAGAGGATTCTTGCGATAGTACAACACTAAAATTGACTCCAGGAACTTATCTCCTAGATTTCCAAGTCAGTTCGAGTGGAGTGAATGAATCTGTCACAATGATTACCGATTATTCAGCTGTAGCTTTCCAACCCCTTCTACTAGATGAAAATGGAGCCGCAGCAAATCGTGCCGCCCTCCCCGTTGGTAGCGACTTATCGACTATGACTTTGGAAAATCCAACTTTCGAAAAGAATCCAAAAAGTCTGGATGCAAAGTTAACCTATTCGATATTCGTTCCTTGTTTAGGTGTTGGTGCAATGGTCTTTATGCTTATGAGAAGCATGGCAAGAGGTTACGAATGGGAAATGAACAAGTGTTATGGTTGTGATTTGTGTGATGATGCATGTCCTGTGAGATTGTTCAATGCAGGTGATAAGTTGAATATTATTTACAATACTTGGAACAATGAAGATGATGGAGTTCCGCTGTATTCTTGCCTGACCTGTACTGCTTGCACGAACGCTTGTCCTCAATTGGTAGATTATGACTCATACATAGATATTCGACGTAACCTAATCGTAGGTGGCCCGCCAGCTGCTGAAATACCTCACAGTATTCTTCAAGCAGTATTGGCGGCGGAAGCGGAAGAGGATGCAGATGTAGAGTTCATTCCAGTTGAAGAATATCCTATCGACTCAAGCGTTGGATATTACCCTGGTTGTGTAGATTACATCGATCAAGAAATGATATTTAGTCACGTGAATGAAGGTGAGATGAATCTAGGTGAGACAACATCCGCTGCGTTCACTATCTTTGATGAAATGGGTAAGGATGTAACCTACCTTGGTAGAGATTTCCTAAAGTGCTGCGGTCACGACCAAAAGTGGCAGGGTATGACAGAGGTATTTGAGAAACTCAAGGCGTACAACCAGAAGAAACTTGGAGAGAGCGGAATAGACACACTGGTTACATCTTGTGCAGAGTGTTTCCGTACCTTTGCTATGGATTACGAACTTGAAGAAATGAAGGTTATGCATACAACTGAGTATCTAATTGAAAATGGATTCGAAATGGATCTGGCTGTCTCCGAAGATGTAACTGTCACATACCACGACCCATGTCGTCTAGGTCGCCAAATGAACATCTATGATGAACCTAGAGACCTAGTTAAGGCGGTAGATGGAGTTGACCTAGTGGAGATGGAACACACCGGAGAAGATGCCCTATGCTGTGGAGTCTCTAGCATGATGTCGTGTAACGAGAATAGCCGTGCTTTGCGTCTAGAACGATTTGATGAAGTAAAAGCCACTGGAGCTGAAATCATGCTAACAAGTTGTCCGAAATGTGTCAGCCACTTTGAGTGTCTGAAGTTTGAAGGCGACCCTAGACACGACTTCGAAATTCTCGATGTAGTATCTTTCCTTGCCAGACAGATTGAGACAAAACGGCAATAATTGCTTTCAGCGAAATCTGATATTCTAACCGTAGCCTTGAGAAGTCATGGCCGATAGCATCGATTAGAATGACCGGAATACCCGACCTTGCAGCCCGTAGGTCTCGTGAGCAAAAACGGATTCGTATAATGATGAATGCTATGCGGGCAGAGGAACGTGCTAAACTAAAGGGAGGGGATGACGCTGTTGCTTGGGTTAAGGAGGAATTGTGTATAGGATGTGACCAATGCACAATTGTATGTGACGATGATGCCATCGAACTATATGACACTCCATTAGCAAGCCCGATAATGGATGTTGATGTCAACCGTAAGGCAAGAGTCCTAAGAGATCCATGTACAGGTTGCAAATTGTGTGTTCTTGCTTGCCCCACGGATGCAATAATTATGATTGATAGGTGATTTAATGACCGAGGAAGACCCTGTGAGATTTGGTGCGGAATTCGGACCGAAGAGAACTGAGAACTCTACTGGAGTTTCTCTTTCAACCTTCAAAAATCTAGTTTGGATCTCCAATTTAGGTGGCTTAATTCTCTGCGCAATAGCACTAGAAATGATCATTACAGGTCAATTTCAGTTAGGTCTAGTATGTATGGTCGCAGGTGTAATAGTGGCTCTATTTCCATCAAATTATGAGATAGTTGGCATGGAAACTATCCAAGGAGGAGATATGGATGAAGAGGCGTCTGTGTCCGAAGGCCAACTCGGTCAGAAAGATGATGAAAATTGGTGAACCGCCGACGATTAGGTTGCGCCGAATATCGATGCATGAAGTAATCAATTTACAATAAAGGAAGGTTCGCTTACTGAGGCCAAGGTCCGACGTCATCGAGGATATCTAACAAATCTCCAGTTCTAGGCTTTGGACCTGATTCAGTAAGGTGCATAGCATGAAATATTCTCATGCCAATTGCCATGTCGGGTTGATCTAACAATTGTTTAGACAAGATTCCATATTGTTTGGCCCAATCTTCTGCTCTATCTGATAGTGAATTGATTATTTCGGAAACTAAGGTTGGACTTGTAGCGGTTCCAGCGGGTAGTTTTGGCCGTCGGACGATTTCTTTCGGTAAACTCGTCAAATCAGCAGCAGCCCTCAGTGCCATCTTTTCATCATTATTAGATAATCGCCAAGACAACGGCAATTGATTTGCAAGATTTGCATGACTCATACCGAGAAATGGGACTCGGGCTTCTAGGCCTTGAGCCATTGAATGTCTGTCACCAAGTCTCAGTTGAAAATTTGACATTTGGCCCCTACTTTGTTCAAATTCCAATGTACCACTAAGGTTAGCGAAATTATCTTCTGGCATGATACTGTCTGATGACCAAGGCTTTCCAAGGCCTCTATCATTTTCTGAAATAGAAATTTGTCCAGCCAAACTCAATCTAGATTTGACAACATTTGAGTGCTCTGTTAAGGCTCGATATCTGGAATAACCTGCATGCAATTCATCTGCGCCTTGTCCGCAAAGTGCGACAGTTACATTACCTTTCATTTGTTCAAAAACAGATTGCCAAAACATCACGGTGATATCTAGGTCTTCTCCATTCCAAACAAATTCTGGTAATTTCTTCCACATTGTATTTTCATCCATAATATGGACGTGATGACCTAAGTCGTGATTTTTTGTTACCGTAATTGATGCCTGTAAATCGACATTTTCCTCACTATCTGCAACCGTCCAACATTCAGGTGTGGGTTTGCCGGCTGAATCTGCTGTATCATGTGCCAACGCAGCCATCAAACTGGAATCCAATCCACCTGAAAGGACAATTCCAACTGGGACATCTGCCATTAAACGGTCTTGGATTGAATCTCTTAGGCTGTTTAGCAATTGAGAGGCGTTGGTCGAAGGACTCCAATTTTCGCTTGGAATTAAACGGGGTTTCCAATACTTAGCGACACCAGTCAAGGTCGCTTTTCCTTCTGCCAATGACCAAGTTTCGATTGTTCCGATTCCAACCGACGTGACTCCTTGGAACAAAGTCGTTTGGTCCAAAGGATATTCGTAAGCTAATCTTACCGAAAGTGCGGAAATATCTGGTTTGGCAGTAAAATCGGGGTGACCCCTGAAGGTCTTGACTTCCGAGCCAAAAAGCAAGGTTCCATCTGATAATTGAGTTCTCACTAGAGGCTTAATACCGAAAGGGTCACGGCAAAGAATCAATTCCTTAGCCTTGGGATCCCAAAGAGAAAAACCCCACATCCCGTCCAATTTTGAGACCCATTCAATGTGTCTCTCAGCAGGGTTATTTCCAACAGGTTGGTTCCAAGAATATTTTCTGTGTAAAGCCATTATGACCTCAGAATCACCGGCTGTCCGAAATGGATAATCTCGCAATGTAGATTTGATTTTCTGATGATTGTAAATTTCTCCGTTAACCATCAATACACAACCATGATCGCTGTGTATTGGTTGATGAGAGCCATCTAAGTCAATTATCGATAGTCTGGCGTGTGAAAAAGCAACTGAACCATTAGCCTGCTCTACATCTGCCAGGAAATCACCTGAGCCGTCTGGACCCCGGTGACCAATTGCGTTGGCCATTGAAATAGCGTCTTCAAGACTGCCATTCCCGAGTAAGCCAGCGATGCCGCACATATTGAGACCACGGGGGCGATTACATCATCAAAGTGATGTGAGGAATTTCAAACAAAAATTGAATTCAAACGTCAGACTGGGAAGACTATGAATATCGCAAATGATGCTACGGAGGCCAATGCCCAAACAAATAGGTAGAAATTTTGTGAAAGAGGGGACTCTACAATCCCTTCTGACTTCTCTGACTCGGCCATCTCTATCATCCCCTCGCACCGTAAATCGGGTTGTAAATGTGACTCCCAAAAAAACACTTAGGAGAGATTCAGTATTGTGTATCAGAATATCCAATGAGTGAATAACAATGGAACGAGAGGGAACAATATCATAGTAGCATTATCATCAATCCAAGTAACTCTTGGAACTTCACCCGCGACAGTTAGAGGGGCGAGAAACAAAGCTGCAAGGAAGGGAGTTGAAAATAGAGTGACCGATATCATCCAAACTGAGTATGAGACTACAAGCCCGACAATAATAGCGGCCTTCATTCCCTTCTTTGCTCTCTTCACCTCACCCATAATTGGATCAACAAAAGTCAATCCGCAAATTAAGGGGATTGTGTATTTTCCAGCCTCTAATCCTTCTCCCTCTTGAGGTGCTAAAATTAGGGCTAAGCAGACTGCAAAAGCACCCCATCCTAACGCGCTAATTTGGTTTGCTTCGTATTCTCTTTGACCGATGATTACGATTTTCATATTCACACGAATTGCTTCAATTAGAATAAACGACCCCAATACTGCCATGACAAATTCACGGGGTTTCAGATTTACAAATCCTGCAATTTCATCTCCCCATAGATAGTATGCGAAGGGAATAATACACATTGCAAGATGAGTCCCTCGACGAAACCAATGCCCCCCAGCACCACCTACAGAGTGTTTGGCGTGGTCAATATCTACTGGTATTTCGCTAATTAGTCATCCCTCCTCGCGAATCTTATCCACTGCTTCTTGCAAAGTGATGCTTCCTTTTTCAAGGGCTTGCAATGTGGTATCTAATTTCGTAGAATTAAGTAGGGTTGAATCCCATGCGGAAATCAAACGTTCACGTACTCTGAGACGTTCTCGATCTGTAGATGTAATCACAGTTTCAAGTTGATTGACCAAGTCTTCTACACCCTGTCCTGAGTGAGCGGAAACCATTAGGACATCTGGAGTCGTATCGCCTTCCCCAACAGATAAGGCTGATTTTACTGCCTTTGCTGCTCTTTCCGCTTCAGGCAAATCTGACTTGTTGATTACAATCAAGTCTGCAAGTTCCATAATACCGGCCTTCTCTGCTTGGATTATATCCCCTCTATCCGGTCCATCGACCAGAAGAATTCTATCAGCAAATGCTACCACTCTAATCTCAGATTGACCTGCACCTACAGTCTCGATTATGATATTCTTCCAACCACATTCAGATAGAATATCAACCATAGGCGTCAAACAATCCATCAATCCGCCAGGATGGTTTCTAGTCGCAAGGGAGCGGATGAAAACTAAATCCGAGGAATCTGCATTTACCATCCTCATTCTATCCCCAAGAAGAGCCCCCCCGCTTCTCGGTGATGATGGATCAACCGCTAAGACCGCTACCGACTCCCCACGCTCGACCCATACGTCGATCATCTTTCCAATTAGAGAGGATTTTCCTACTCCAGGAGGCCCTGTTATCCCTAAAGATGAGCCGCTCCCATGTTGAACTGGAGAATTGTGGCCTTCCTCAACAAGAGTTAGTAGCTTGGAAAGAGAACGTCGATTACCAGTACGGGCATTTTCTAGTAGGTCCTCTGATTTATTCACCAGTGCCACCCAGCCTCTTCACCAACTCCAACAGGTTCTTCTGATTCTGAGCGTTTTTCAATAGTTGTAAGGAATTCTAGAATTTCTGTTGATGTCGTACCAGGACCAAAGATAGCTCTAACTCCTACATCATACAGACTTTGTCGATCATGCTCAGGAATAATCCCCCCTGCAAAAACGATTACATTATTCATTTCTGATTCACGTAACCCTTCACAAACCCTTGGGATTAGAACGGAGTGAGCTCCAGATAGCGACGAAAGCCCAAGCGCACCTGCATCCTCGTCAATTACAATGCGTACTATCTCATCTGGAGTTCGACGAAGGCCTGTATAAATCACCTCATGACCTCCGTCACGTAGGGCTCTTGCAATTACCTTGGCACCCCTATCGTGTCCATCAAGGCCGGGTTTGGCAACTACTATCCGCATGGTTAAGTCGTACTTGGGACATCTGTAATAGCCTTCAAGGAACCGATTGGGGCATTTTGCTCTGTATGCTCTCATTAGGAATGCTCATGGACGGCTTTGACTCGTTGTGGATTCATCCATGTCAGGGGTGAAGGAACGTATCGATGACTTGCGCCGTCGCAAGGCACAGGCGGAAGCCGGTGGTGGACAGAAGCGAATCGCCGCACAGCATGCTCGTGGCAAGATGACTGCTCGTGAAAGAATAGAACAATTATTAGATCAAGATTCATTTGTAGAAGTCGATGGATTAGTTGAACATAGATGTCGAGATTTTGACATGGATAGAAATGTCATTCCCGGCGACGGAGTAGTTTGTGGACACGGTACAATTGAGGGTAAAACGGTGTATTGTTTTGCTCAAGATTTCACAGTATATGGTGGCTCATTAGGGGAGATGCATGGGCTAAAAATCTGTAAAATACTAGATATGGCCCTAAAAACCGGCTCCCCAGTAATTGGACTAAATGACAGCGGTGGAGCACGAATTCAAGAAGGGGTTGCTAGCCTAGGTTCGTACGCTGAGATCTTTTTCCGAAATGTAAGAGCAAGCGGAGTTATCCCTCAAATTTCAGTAATCATGGGTCCCTGTGCTGGCGGGGCTGTGTACTCTCCTGCGATTACTGATTTCGTGGTAATGGTCGACCAGACCGCTCACATGTTCATCACTGGTCCAGAAGTAATCAAGACCGTGACAAATGAAGAAGTTAGTTTCGAAGACTTAGGTGGTGCATCAACCCATGCAACTAGATCTGGTGTGACTCATTTTACTGCAGATAACGATGATGATGCGCTAGAACTGGTAAGAGACCTCGTTGCAATGTTACCTCAAAATAACTTAGAAAAACCACCAATAAAATCAACATCTGACCCCCTTGATAGGGATTGTGAAACTCTCGATGAGTTGATTCCAAGTGACCCAACAACCCCCTATGATATATTAGATGCAATCGAGGCAACCCTAGACGATGGGGCATTCTTAGAGGTACAGGCTGACTTTGCTGGAAACATCGTGGTAGGATTCGGGAGACTTGGGGGGCATACCATTGGAGTTGTTGCCAATCAACCAAAAGTTTTGGCAGGTTGCTTAGACATCGATGCCTCAGTAAAAGCAGCTAGATTCGTAAGGTTTTGTGATGCTTTCAATGTACCGCTACTAACTTTTGTTGATGTCCCAGGTTTCCTTCCAGGAGCAAGTCAGGAGTGGGGTGGGATTATTCGCCATGGAGCAAAGTTACTCTATGCTTACGCCGAAGCAACAGTTCCAAAATTAACCGTAATCACACGGAAGGCATACGGTGGCGCTTACGATGTTATGAGCAGTAAACACATTAGAGGCGATTACAACATTGCATGGCCGTCAGCCCAACTTGCAGTTATGGGAGCTGAAGGTGCTGTGCAAATTATTCACCGACGCAGAATAGGTTCTGCTGGCGACCAAGAAGGTGAGAGGAAGCGGTTAATCGATGATTATGAAGATACATTTGCCAATCCATATCGTGCCGCTTCCTTAGGATATCTAGATGATGTTATTCAGCCGAGGGAGACTAGGGCTAAATTGACTAAAGCATTAGGCGCCCTGCTAGAAAAAGAAGAAATTAGACCCGCTCGTAAACACGGAAACATCCCCTTGTGAGGTATACTATGGCTCGAAAAAAAGATCGTTTACGGGCTGCTGCTATACTGGCTGTGTTGCTAGAAGAAGCAGAAGGGCAGGCACTGCAATCCTCCGAAAGCAGAGATGGAGGGGCGGCTTGGTCTCGAGATCATAGACGGTCTCTAATCGGAAGGAGAAATTTGTTTCGAGCTCGTACACGTAGAAGTACCACTAGGTGATAATATGAAAAAACGCAAAGTCAAAGTCGACGATGAGGAATATGAAGTCGAACTTGAAAAGAAGGATGGTGTATGGAATGTCACCATTGAAGGAAAGAGTTTCAACATAGAAATAGAAGGCAATTCTGTCGGGGACACCTCCGGTAGTAAACGGAAAAAATCATCTAGAGGGAAAAAGTCCGGAACTATTTCCTCAACAATACCGGGTAAGATAGTCTCCATATCGGTTAAAGAAGGACAAATGGTATTAGAGGGAGATGTGGTAATGATTCTAGAAGCGATGAAAATGCAAAATGAGATTCAAGCCCCCTTGTCGGGTACGGTGACTGCAATTAATGGCAAACCGGGAGATAGCGTTGAGGCAAATTCTCCATTAATTATCATTCAACCCGAAGAAAACAAAACTGAGTAGCACCTGAGGGATAACCATGCCGACCTGCGATTACCCAGAATGTAAAGCGAAGGGAGAAAAAATTAGTCGGCTTTCTCCTGAAGGTTTCCTAGTTGCTACCGGCAAAAAGGCCTATTCGTTCCGAGAAGCTTATCGTCGCTTTCATTATTGTAAAGAATGTCATGATGAATTGATGACTAATGTCTGGAATAGAGTCCGCACTAAAGATGATAAAGAGGACGGCCATGTTGCTCCTACAGCAATTTAGGCTCAAAAAAGATAGATTGAACTGATGTAAATCGCTTCAAATGAGTCCTAAAGCGTCCTCAATCCTGTTTAGTTCTGGTCCAGTAGAACCCGACCCGACTAGTGCATCTAAATTGCTTGCTACACATCCAGCGCCGACGTAGGGTGAACCAAAGCAAACCGTTCCAACCATCACAGGAACTTGCATTAGTTCGGCTATTTTTTCCGCTTCTTCTGCAGAGATATCAGGATGAGCGAGAATTCCTTTGTTATTTGCAACGGTCATCGAACCAACGGTTTCCTGACCAGCGACTTTGGTTCGAAGTGTATTGACCTTAAGCACCTCGCCAATCATATCTGCACCAGGCCCAGGAATAACTGGACTAACAATAGCACCTTGATCATTACAAGTGACAAGGTTTCCGGCGGCATTTACACCGCTCTCTAGAACAACAATATCTCCGAAGCTGGTTAATTCGTCAAGATCCGCTTCGGTAGCGATATCGGCTACCGCTAAACCGTTCTTGTTTCCGCGAATTAGAGAACCAAGTAAGGCTGAACCACCAATTAGGCATGGATGCATCTCCAAATCAAAAGCAGATTGCAATTCCTCAACAGCTGGTTTATCCAAAGATGTAGGGTGGAACAATACGTCACCTATTACGCTCAGATAAACTCCAACTTGAGCATGCCCAAGTATGTCGCCTGTTGATATTCCCATGGGCTCACCTATGCTGTTCTGTATGTATGGCTACGCCCATAGTGAATGAATGTTGATGCGGGGAGGTGAAAGAGAGTGGCACAGCGACGCAAGTTCCCGTGGGCTCTCGCACCACAGTACAGTAAACGACGCATGAGGACTTGACTTCCGGGTTCGATATGGGACCGGGTATTACCCCTCCGCTTTGGCCGTGCACAACTCTCCTTCGAATTTGATTGGTGATAGAATCGAATATGCCTATTGGACAGAGGCCCACAAAAAGTGTTAGTGTGGGCGAGTAGAAAGATGAATGCTCGGGGGGTTAGTGCAGCTGGGCTGAACACCTCGGCGAACCTCGGTGCTTACACCCGCTGTCTATCAAACTCGTCTTCTACGAGTCCCCTGAGATGCCTCGTCTTTCGGATGACTTCGAGCTTAGATGCTTTCAGCTCTTATCCACTGGAGCGTGGCTACCCAGCATTGCCTTGCCAGACAACTGGTAAACTAGTGGCTCCGAGCCCTCGTTCCTCTCGTACTAAAGGGCCCTTCCGATCAGGCATCTTACACGCTTCAACCGCAAAGCAACAAACCTGTCTCACGACGGTCTAAACCCATCTCACGATCCCCTTTAATGGGCGAACAACCCCACCCTTCCCAGCTGCTGCACCAGGAGGTTGGGAAGAGACGACATCGAAGTA
>JAKUOA010000009.1:0-37488 GCA_022451235.1 Candidatus Thalassarchaeum sp.
CGTCGCTCTTACAAAGCGAAGATCACCGGTTCAATTCCGGTCGGGCCCACCAAAAATCTCCATTTTCCGCATGTAAAGAGTCAAGAAGGACGGGCCGAGCGGACGGTCGTGGTCGAAGAGACTGCAGCGCTCGCCTCGCGGTTGAGCCGAAGACTCCGAAAGAGAGGGTGGAGCATTGCAATCGCCGAGTCTTGTACAGGTGGATTACTTGCCTCAACCTTCACAGATATCTCTGGTGCAACCAATTGGTTTGACCAAGGTTGGGTGGTCTACAATAATGAAGCAAAAATGCGAGAACTTGGTGTAGAGAAATCCGCATTTGACCAAGGAGAAGCCGGAGCAGTATCTCACCAAGTGGCTTTGCAAATGGCTCGAGGAGCTCGGTATCGCTCTAATGCCGAGGTATCAATTGCTATCACTGGTATCGCTGGACCGGGTGGAGCAACATCTACCAAAGAAGTAGGACTTGTCCACGTTGCTGTAACAGCTGGAGATCAATTCATAGTACGTAGGAGAGATTTCGGGGAAAATGATCGTTTAGATAACAAGAAGTCGTTCGTATCATTCGCACTTAGACTTTCTTTGGAACTTCTAGATCGAGTCGTAGAAGACGAGGAGCGTCTCGCCGCCGTCGAAAGTCGTGTTGAAGGCGGCGAAGAGCAAGAGCCTGAATCCATGGATCCAAAGTCTGAGCAGTGGCAAGGAAATCTGTCATGGGCAGATTGGGAAACTGAGACCGTAGCCGATGAGATTCAGAAGGTGGATTTAGCATCTCTGACAGATTGGGATGAGTAATATTCCATAATTCGGCTCTATGAGCCGTACTAGGCGATATCATCATGAGCGGTCCTGTGTGACCTATGGCATATGGCGGCTGAGTCTTGGGCGGAAAAGAGTCGAACCCTCGCCGCCGCAGGACTTGTTGTAATGGGTAGAGATGCCCAAACAAAGATTGAGGAGTTAACACACCTTTCACCTTTAATCGAAGCCGCAACCGCAAGTAGTACACGATTGTTGACAAGTCAAAGTATTGACGAATTACTTACCATAGTGCCGACTGAGGAAACCATTACTGAAGCCGAGGTTTCAACCCAAAGAAATCCCCGAACACTTCAAGCAACCTTGGCTAGGCCAGAATCGGGTCAGGCTATTGGTAGGACGATTGCTCCAATCACCCAAAATGAACCTTCACCTGTTCCTAGGCCACACGGATTAGACCATTACCGCATGCAAGATTTCCCCATGAAGGCCTCTGATATTGATGCTGAAATAGAAATTCATTTCGATATCACCGGGTCGTCTAGAACTGAAGGGAAAATGACCGATATCCAATCATTTTTCGGAGATCGATTGAAGCAAATCCGTAATCAACTGATTTCAGGCGGAGCACTACCTCGTCGACCAGTTAGTATTGCCGAAGCATGGCGTAATCGACAAAGGCATACGTCAAAAGATTACGAAATCACCCTAGTTGGTCTAGCCTCTGAATCTCGCTTTACTCGTGCAGGAAACTTGTCTTTTGCCTTAGAAGATGAAACTCAAAATATCCAATGTTCGCTACGTCCACCATCGGGGGCAGGCCCCCTTCATCCTGCTTTGGATGGACTGATGAATGACGATGTGGTTGGAGTTAGTGGGTACTTCCTACTTGGAGAAAGAAGCCCCCTGTTCATGGTTAGTAACATCCATCTTCCCCCTATGAGGCAGCACTCCAAGGCCACAGCGGGAGAAGATCAAGCAGTCTCCGCCGCCTTTCTTTCCGATGTTCACGTTGGATCAAAGACATTCTTGGGTCCTCAATGGGAGAAGATGATTGAATGGTTCAACACAGACCCTTTAGCTAGAACAGTGAAATATTTCGTTCTCAGTGGAGATGGAGTAGATGGAGTAGGAATTTATCCTGGTCAGGAAAGGCACCTAGCGATTACAGACCTGTTTGCCCAATATGGTGAACTAGCACGACTTTTGGAGGGACTCCCCGATTGGGTGGATGTGGTAATTTTGCCTGGTAATCATGATGCGGTTCGCCCTGCAGAACCTCAACCGGCACTAGACCCTGAAGTGCAACAGGATTACTCTGACGCAGTATTCGTAGGTAATCCGTGCGAATTCAGTTTACATGGGGTTAGAATTCTGTCTTATCACGGGAAAAGTATCGATGACTTTGTCGCAGGTCTCCGTTCAGTGACGTATTCAAAACCAGAAATGGCAATGAGAGCCATGTTGGAAAGGAGACATCTGGCTCCATCATGGGGTGGAAAAACCCCCTTATCTCCAGAACCTGAGGATAGAATGGTTATTCAACAAACTCCAGACATTTTTGTCACAGGCCACGTCCATGGTCATTATGTAGGAAATCACAAGGGTACAACAATAGTTCACTCATCGACTTGGCAGGATCAAACCGATTACCAAAGGATGCTGGGCTTCCAACCAAAGCCATGTATTTTGACGGTCATCAATTTGCATACCCATGAATCGGCTAGCATACCCTTTGCTTGACCTTCATTCGGGAAATGGCTCACCAAACATAGGCTGCCATATACCTCTCAAATCTTGGCCTTCAATTATAGGCACTCCTGCTTTGACAAAATCTTCTGCACCTCTGTTTGGAGCGGGATTAAATCCTATGAATCGAGAACCAGGAATCATCATTGAAAGGTCGGGTCCTGAATCTCCAACCGAAACGATATTTTCCGGGTTAATGGAATTTATTCTGGCAAATTTTTCTACTGTAATCCCTTTATCATGCGATTGAACTACAGTGGACTTCGAACCGATCAGCCATCCTTCTTCGTCCCATTCAAATCCATTTGCAGCCCAATCGTCAACCTTGAGTATATTTGCGATCGAACCGATAAGTAAGTCTACACCTGAAGAGACAATAGCAACCAAAATCCCGCGATTTTGCAATTCCTGTACAACTTCCCTTGCTCCGGGCATCAATTTAATTCCTGAGTAACATCTCATGATATCATCTCGATGTATTTCTGGCTGGACTTCTCTCCAAAGGCGGATATCGTCCAAAACAAATTCCTCCTCTGTGACTTCTTTACGGATGAATTTGGCGAGCATCTCTTTGTTTTCTGTTCCAAAATAATCGTGAATATTCTGCCATGATGAATCATTTGCAGCTAATACTCCATCACAATCGAAGGCCACAGCCTTGACTCCCTTCATAATCTGCCTTGCATCAAGCAAGGTGTTTAGATTCTGCGCGGCGATGGGTTGGATATATTGCACACTTACCTTTGGGGGACACATGGATGAAGGCGATCTCGCAATCAAGGTCAAAATGCTATTTTTTGGGCCTTTGGCCGAGTCGATGGGTCAGCGAGAAATAGAGGTCGCTTTACTACAGGGTTCAAGCACTAGGGACTTAATCGATAGATTTCGTTTGACTACGATGCTAGAATCAGGACTCAGAGTTGCAATTAATGGCGTAATTGGAGCGGATTTGGACGCAAGTCTATCAGATGCTTCAGAAATCGCATTCTTGCCGCCGGTTTCTGGTGGTTGACTAAAAAAACTGACAAAATACTGTTTTCTTTGCCGAAGACTTTGAGAGAGGGCTGCCGCACCCAGTAGTTGAGAAAGATGATTGGAAGCACTGAATTGATTATCATCGGGATATTGGCCATATTCCTTTTTGGTGCCAAAAGAATCCCAGAACTAGCAAGAAATTTAGGTAGAGCGAAAGGTGAATTCCAAGCGGGCGTTGCAGATATCAACTCCCCTTCTAGCGCAGAAATCGACATGGATCGAGGTGGCATCAGTGACGATGTTGCTAAAGAGAATGAGTAATCCTTTCTCATTTCTTTCTCTTCAATCTGAGTGCTGCACCACAATCGTGGCACACACCAAAATTTTTTTGTTTTGCATTGGTTGATTCTGGGGCGTCATATTCACTTTTACAGCCACTACATACCAAGTTCCAAGACCAAACCTCTCTAATCCCAACTTCACTCACTCCTTGCCATTCTATGCCAAGGAAACTTGCGATATTTTGCATTCGGTAATCATCTGTAATGAGTTGTGCCGATCGTTCTAATGCCAGTGAAACCAAGGCAAGGTCGGTTTCAGAAATTCCACTAATATCTCCGCTTTGTTTCGCCGCATCTAAGGTCAAATCGATTGAATCTTGATTTGGTTGACAAAATACTAACCCCATACTTTCCAAAAGAGCGGCTCTATCAGGTGAAATTCGTAATAATTCGTCTTCCTGGTGACTAACTATCAGACCGCCAGATAATTCAGATATCGGCCAAGCGATTAGAGCAGCAGTGTCGAGTACACGCTGCTCGGCCATACTTAGGGCTAGATGGACCAACATATCAGGGGTGGGGTAGAGTTGTTGCCCAGCGACATAGGGTGGTAACCTTCATCGTAAATCGGTTAGAGGCCGGGTTTGATGGACATCCTACCCGAGGGACTCGTAGACTCTGCAATAGAGTGGGCTAACGGTCTTGGATACCTCGGTCTTGCTATTCTAACCTTCACAGAGGCAGCGTTACAACCAATCCCTCCCGATCCTTTAGTTTGGAGTATGATTCTAGAGGCAAATAACGGATTTGTAGTGGCGACTGTAGTCTTGATTGCAACGATTTCCAGTGTTCTTGGGGCGCTTGCAGGATATGGAATTGGTATGTACGGAGGAGGTTGGTTCCTAGAAAAATTTGTTTCTGAATCAACTATTGTAAGATTGAATGTATTAGTTGAAAGATATGGTTCTGCTGGAATATTCATTGCAGCAGTCTCACCCATACCTTACAAGGCTCTAGCCTGGATTGCAGGAGCTGGCCGAATGGACTTACGCTTATTTGTGGCAGCTGGAATTGTTGGCAGAGGGCTTAGATTTGGGATTCCAGGTGTGTTATTAGGGATTTATGGGGAGTCAATGAAATCCTCAATGACAGGTGTAGAAGGCGCGATAACCTTCAGCATAGTCTCAATTTTGGGGCTAATCATTGTGATTCCAGCATCTCGCTGGTGGAAAGACCTCTTGGTCGAAGAAGAATGATTCTAACCAATTCGATTATTTGTGAGTTGTATCTCGGACGGTCATCGCTCCTGTGGTGTAGCACGGTCCATCATTCCGGGTTTTCATCCCGGCGACCCGGGTTCAAATCCCGGCAGGAGCACCAGTTTATTTCATTCAAAGTAAAAATCATCGAGCGAGGTTGTCCACCATTACATCGATTGTCTCTGGGTTAGCATCTTTGTTTCTACCCGATGTCAAGGATCTTCCCATTACATCGGCTCCAAGGAAAGCGAACATACTTCTCATTGCCATGATTACATGTGCACCTCCTCCACCACTATGAGTGGCAAGACCTACTGGCTTACCTGTGCACATCTTTCGAAAGTTCTGCCAATCACGTGAAAGCCAAGCTATTGCATTATTCAGTGTAGGCGGGAAAGAGCCATTGTATTCTGGAGCTACAACGATCCAAGCATCGGCATCGATCATTTGTTCTGTTAGTTCTGAAACATCAGGAGATTGTTCAGGGTCAGAAGAACGTACTACGGTGAACATAGGTAAGTCCATTGCAGCCAAATCAACTATGTCTGCATGGTGACCTTTGTCTTTAGCAACATCTGCAAATCTTTCTGCCAATTCTAGGTTGGTACCGGAGGTCGCGGTAATCATCAGGAATTTCGCCATGGTGCCCCGAGGGGCTATCCATACTTCAACAGATTAGTATCACTGAACTTCAACAATTGAGGTTGGAATCCCTCTTTCGGCTGCTAAATCAATGACAATTCTTGTCCATTTACTTGTTGGTGAAGGCATCGCCAAAATATGCGATGCGCCTTTCAGTATTTTTTCAGTTAGTGAGTTTGGAGCCTCTGCTCTCCCTTGATCAACTAAGCTTCTAGTCGGGTCACTCCATTCTTCTGTAAACACCGCGATTTCGATAGAACTATTGTCAGCCCATCTTTCTGCCATGTAGTCTACTCCACTCGCTCCTCCAACGATAATTAAATCGGGATATCCATTCTTTTCTACCCAGTGATTAATTGCGTTTTCAAATACTTCAAAATCGTAAAATCGACTACTCCCTACTATTGCAAGATTAATTACGGAACCATCTTGATTTAGGTCACGTCTACCGAGAGAATCGACCACATCTTGTCCCGACGTTGTTGCCATCAAATACCTGAGGCAAGTCTCAGTGGATAAACATGGTCATTTTACTGCTACTTTTTTGAATTGTTTAGATAATATATCCCACCTATTGATATTGAGGTGTCTAATCGCCGATTCAAGAGGTCAAGTCATGAGTCTAGATATCGAGGCTATTCGAGCAGACTTTCCAATCCTAGATCGGGTCTTGCCTAATGGTAAGAAATTAGTCTATTTTGACAACGCTGCTACCTCGCAAAAACCTCAAGTTGTTATCGATGCAATGAGTAGATATTACGAGGAATACAATTCCAATGCTCATCGCGCTAATCATACCTTAGCAGATGAGGCAACCACTGCGCTAGAAGAAGCTAGAAGCAAGATTTCTCGCTACTTTGGCACAACCCCTGAAAACATGATTTACACAAGTGGAGCAACCGAGGCAATCAACCTCGTTGCCTATGGCTGGGCACGATACAATCTGCAACGAGATGACGTGGTCGTAGTTACTGAAATGGAGCACCACGCAGATATTGTTCCTTGGCAGGAACTAAACAAAGAGAAAGGGATTGAGGTTCGATATGTTCCAATCAACTCTAAAACATTCACTCTTGATATGGAGGCCTTTGAAGTAGCTCTTGAAGATGCTAAACTTGTATGTGTAGTTCATACTAGCAATGTACTAGGGATCCGTAATCCCGTTGAAGAGATTATTGAGAAGTCTCAGGCAGTAGGCGCCCGTGTGCTTCTTGATTGTGCTCAGGGTGCACCCCATGAGAGAATATTCTTCGACAATATGGGTGCAGATTTTGTTGCCATTTCTGCCCACAAAATGGCTGGTCCAACCGGTATTGGTTGTATATTGGTAAAATCTGATGCGATGGCTGAAATGGGGCCTTTTATGACCGGTGGTTCAATGATTAGAAGAGTCTCAACAAAGGGAACAACATTCCAAGAAGGCCATGCAATGTTTGAGACAGGCACTCCTAGAATTGCAGAGGCTATTGGTTGGGGTGCTGCGGTAGAATGGCTAAGCCAATTCGATATGAAGGAGGTTCACGCTCACATACACGATATTTCCTCTTGGACCGCCGATCAGATGCTTGAGATACCAGGTATTCGTGTCTTTGGCGACCCCAATCATCCAAACTCTAGCGGTGCAGTTTCTTTCCTACATGATTCAATCCAATCCCAAGATTTAGCGATTCTATTGGATGAGGGCGGTTTCGCGGTTAGAACCGGGCACCATTGTGCTCAACCTCTGATGGATGCATTAGGAGTCCCATCGACAAATCGCGCCTCATTTTGGATTTACAACACTTTAGATGAGGCGCAGGCCTTTGTTGAGCACTTGAGATATGTTTGTGAGCGATTTGCTTGAGGAAGATAATTCACTCGTCATATTGAATAGAACCAATCGTGAGGGTTAGTCATGGCGGAGAGGCGATGGCCCGAGCATCTTGACTCAGTAGTCGAGGAGTTTGACGATTGCTTTGATTCAATGGAACGCTATGAATTGCTTTTTGAGTATGCAAAGAAGCACCCGAGCCCATTACCTCCTGATGAATGGAATGAAGATAACCAAGTCCATGGCTGTCAATCGAGAGCACACGTCGTATGTAGCCGGGATGAATCGGGTAATTTCCTCATGCGTGGTGGCGCAGACGCGCAGATAGTTCAGGGATTGATGTCAGTAACCGCAATGGCGGTAAACGGCATGCGCCCAAATGAGGTATCCCAATTTTCTCCAGACTATGCAGACGCAATGGGAATTCGTAATTCTTTGACTCCTAGTAGAGCAAATGGATTTTTGAATATGTTTGAGCGAGTCCGTTCAGAAGCCGAGAGGATGGTGTAATTTTGGTCGACGAGGCATCTGTTCGGGAATCTCTTTTCGATGTAGAAGACCCTGAAATGAAAATTTCAGTTATCGATTTAGGGCTGATTTACGAAGTCAGAATTGATGGCGAGCACGCTGAAATTGATATGACCCTGACAAGCCCAGGTTGTCCAGTCGCACCCGAATTAATGGCCGCAGTGCACCGGGCCGCTCTCACTACGAAGGGCATAGAAAGCGCTCACGTAAATCTCACCTTTACTCCGCTTTGGGATCCAAAAATCCATGCTACTGAAGATGGAAAGTTTGAGCTTGGTGTATTCTAATCCAATAGCATTTCAGCAGCCCTAACTGTATTACTCATCAGCATAGATATGGTCATCGGACCAACTCCGCCTGGTACCGGTGTCATATATCCTGCAACTTCTGATACAGCGGGGTCTACATCTCCAGCAAGACGGCTACCGCTGTCTCTTGATTCATCAACGACCCGATTAATTCCAACATCGATTACAGTTGCTCCTGGCTTTATCCAATCAGCTTGAATCGTCTCGGCCCTTCCAATTGCGGCAACTACTAGGTCCGCAGTACGACAAATCTCTCCAATATCCTCGGTTCTAGAGTGGGCAATTGTCACAGTAGCATCAACTCCTTTCTGCGCCAGTAGCAGTGCAAGGGGCATGCCAACTATCCTGGAACGTCCGATAACTACAGCCTTCTTCCCGATTAAATTGATGTTGGCATCCTCAATTATCTGAATAACACCGGCAGGGGTACAGGGTAGCAAACCATCTGTCAGACCCATTACCAATCTTCCAAGATTAGTGGGGTGGAACCCATCTACATCTTTTGAGGGATCAATTGTTTCGGTTATGGCTAACTCATCGGTCCCTTCGGGAGTAGGGCTCTGAACAAGTATACCATGGACGGATTCATCTGAGTTTAGGTTTGCAACAACCCGCATTAATTGCTCTTGAGAGACATCATTTGGGAGATCAATTCTAGTGCTTTTTATTCCACATCTTTCACAAGCTCGTTGTTTGTTTCTAACATAGACGTGACTTGCGGGGTCATCTCCAGCCAATACAACAGCAAGATGAGGCTCAATTCCTGAATTCTTGAGAGCAGCCACCCTCTCTGCTAGATGCGCCTCAATACGCAATCCCAACGCCTTACCATCCAGTATAACCGCACTCACGAATCAATCCCCCTCTATATCGGACTTGACCTTTTTCTGAACACAGTCCGACTTAGGCCTAATCTAGAGGAGAAAATGGAGCCCCAGGAGGGATTCGAACCCCCGGCCGTCTGATTACAAATCAGATGCTCTACCAGTCTGAGCTACTGAGGCAGCAACCCTCGCTGACCACATTCGATTCTTGAACCCTGCACATAGAAGTCTAGCCAAAACAGGGCCAAGTTGAATGCCTAATCGCTTCTCGGAATATCATCGATTACTATGTCGAACTCAACTTCCCACAGGAAATTGAACTTGGTAATTGCTGCTTGGACCTGTATACTTCTTGGTGCAGGCATTGTTTTTGGTACCGCCGGAGATACATTTGCTATAGCAATAGGTGCGCCATTGTCTATCGCTGGAGCCGGCTTGCTAATCTTCGGATTAGGAATGCCAGATGAATCATCAGTAGACCCTGAGGAATTAGCCACTTGGGCTCCCGACGCTGTGAAAATGCCTGATGCTGGACGAGCTATGTATCGTGTCGATACGTCGTTAGATCCGCCGATAAAAACCTCGATTCTGTGCGGTCGTTGTGGGCATCTAGAATGGGTTAATGGCAAGAAACCATCATTCTACAATTGCGTAGAATGCAAAACTACACTCTGGGTGGCAGAAGAGGAATGAATGGCTTATTTCAAAGCAAGCATCAAAGCGAGACGCTATCAGCGAAGAGTTCGAGGTGAGGTGTTGAGTCTGGGAAATAACGAGCGCAGAATGCTTCGAGCATTACTTTCAGATGCCTCCCGCAACTGGACACTTTCAGAAATTCTGGAGGTAACAGAATGGAGTGATCAAGTCCACGTCGCAGGTGCGGGTCAAGCACTACGTGAGGCTGGACTTATCGAAATCAGAGAGTCCTCGTCTCGCTCTGTAAGGCTTGGCCCGGAAGGTCAAAACGCCGCTTCGAATGGCTTGCTAGAGGCTCGGATTTGGAATTGGCTACTACAAGCTGAAGAATCTGAAAGAAACATGCAAGGTTTGTTCTCAGCAGGTTTTGAACGCCATGAGGCCGGACCAGGTGTAGGGCTGCTGAAATCCTTAGGAGTAAAGGTCGAATCTGGTTCTTTTGTCTGGGAGGGTGAAAAAGAGGTCACTGCGACTATAGAATCGCGAACCTCATTCATCCAAAGCTTAGAAGATTCCCAGCATGATGCAGGTTCTCTTGATTCTTCTCTGATCGACCATTTTCAGGGTAGAAAGGGATTAATTGAAATTGAGGATACAATCACAAGAAATTGGACTTTAACTAAGGCCGGTGTTGAATACAATACAGAAGGCTTAGAAGAAGTTCAACAAATCGGTGAAATCACACCTGAACTACTTCAAGGTGAATCTTGGAGAGATGCTGAATTCAAGCCATTTGATGTAAATGCGCCAGCGCCTATTCCTGCCGGTGGCAGACCTCACCCTATGCAAGCTCTCATAGAGAGGATTCGCTCAGTGTTCTTGGAAATGGGATTCTCCGAAATCGAGGGAGATTATGTCCAATCAGCAGGTTGGAATATGGATGCTCTATTTATTCCTCAATCTCACCCTGCTAGAACCATGCAAGATACATTTTATCTAAACGATCCAGAAAAGGTAGAAGTTGCCCCTGAAATGCTAGATCTATGGGCTAAGGTGCATGAACATGGACACGACACAGGAAGTAAAGGATGGGGTGTGGAATTCGATAAAGAGGAAGCGCAAAAGGGATTACTGAGGACTCATACGACCGTCAATACAATACGTCATATCGCAGAAAATCCACATGTCCCAAGCCGAGTTTTTGGTATCGGTCGTGTATTTAGACAAGAGACAATTGACCGTACTCATCTACCAGAATTCCACCAAATCGAGGGTATCATTCACGAACCTGATGCCAATCTTCCAATGCTAATTTCTACTCTCAAAACCTTCTATGCAAAGATGGGATATCCCGATGTTCGTGTACGTCCTGCCTACTTCCCTTACACTGAGCCTTCCGTCGAGGTAGAAGTTTTCTGGCGCGGTGAGTGGCTAGAATTAGGTGGCTCTGGAATATTCAGGCCAGAGGTTACAGAACCACTTGGTACAGAATGGCCAGTATGTGCATGGGGAATGGGCCTGGAACGTCTTGCAATGCTTGTCTTAGGTTTGGATGACATTCGAGAGTTGTATCAACCGGACCTTGAGCGACTATCTAAGATGCCGATACTGTGATTGTTGAATCTTTACTTCCTCTAAAAATCTGCCATTCACTTCCGGAAACAACTGCCATCATTAGCAATGTCAACAATATAGCTCCTGAATTGGGAGGATTGTTGAACCACGGGATTGCAATTGATACAGACTCACTTGATTGTCCTTGTCCACTTCCGGGGCCTCCTCCTCCGCAACCATCTGGTGGAGGTCCAATACCAGGTCCCCAAGTTTCTCCGTAACCAGAACAATCTGTATCTCCTCCTTGTCCCTGTCCCGAGTCGTAATTACTAGTTTCAGCAATGCCTCTGTAACAGAGGATGAAGTAAGGGAATCCCAAATCCTCTTCACCATTTACCCATGTTGAATGATAGTGATATATTCCTTCAGGGAAATCAGGGGTTGCGCCATATTGTCCATTACAGGAGTCTAAGTCACCCAAACCTGCAACATACTCATAATCCTCAATTCCGTTATATCCCGTTTCTCCTTCCTTCAATCGATATGAAGAGGTCATTTCTGAGACTTCACCAGCTTCGCCCCACCCTACAAATCCATAAATTGGATATCCATCAAAAGCAAATCCGACTATTCCCGAATGTTCATTGATTGTTCTTGAAGATTCTAAACTATAATCTCTCCAAGATTGTTCTTCATCAGGGTGCCAATGAACGCAGTTTGCATCTGCATGATAATGATACTCGCCTCCTGGGCCTGAGTGGCCATGACATAAACCGAGCCAAATATGTTGTCTATCTTCTTCATATTCCCCTTCTTGCCCAGCCACAGCATCTCCTCCAGGCCCATCTTCTGGACCGAATATGGGAACTCCGTTGACCGCGAAGGCCACGGGACCTCTTTCTGGAGCCATTTCACAACCATCACTCGATATAGAGGGTTTGCACTCAGAGTTATTTGTTGGTTCTAAGGGAATTGTCCATACATGATCTTGTGCAGAAGTACAACATCCCGGCCCTGACTCTAAATCATGAGCTGGAAGTCCGTTAGCCTGAATTATGATGTGAGTTTCATTATATTCGTATTCTAATATACAAATATGGTTATCAAATTCAGTAGTATTGTAGTCATCGATGCCTGTTACATCATCTCCGTGACAGTGCAAACTATTATTCCAGAACTCAGCACGATGAGTCTCCTCATCTTCGGGTTGCTATACTGTTTCGTTGTCTTCGTTTGTTGAATTCCCATTATCGCTTTCCGATGATTGAACGATGTAATTCACAGTAACTCTATCCTCCGTTAGGATGTTAATGCCACATTCAGCGTCCATTGTGATTGTCAAATTTTCATTTATCTCTGAGAATATCATTGAGAAACCACCACTGTCATCAATTGGAACGTTCAATTGTTCTTCTTCAATATTAGAATCAGACCAAATAAAATCACATGATTCAATCGTTGAATGTGATAGGTTTCCCGTTAGAATTGCATCATCTCCATGTTGAATATTGGTTACTAAGTCATCAAGAATAATTTCTGTGTCTCCTTCATCTGGATACGAAATTGTAAATTGAGTTTCCCAGTTAGTCTCCTGATTCAGGTAATCTCGTGCTAAAATGCTTAGTGAATGAGTGCCCGGATTTAGTCCGGTGATGTCGACTACATA
Source organism: Candidatus Thalassarchaeum sp. (assembly GCA_022451235.1). Taxonomy (GTDB): domain Archaea; phylum Thermoplasmatota; class Poseidoniia; order Poseidoniales; family Thalassarchaeaceae; genus MGIIb-O1. The sequence goes on from JAKUOA010000009.1 coordinate 12,992, forward strand.
TTGTCCATTTTCATCGAGGTAGGTGTCGGGTAATTTTGCATTATTCAAAGACACTTCAAGGTATATTTCATCAACAGATTCGTCGGTAACAGTAACTGTGACGCTTGTCACCTCTCCGACTAGGAAATCTCCAGGTTCTTCCGCAGTAATTGTCGGGGGACGATCTGAAACATCGGTTTCCACTCCAATAAAGAAAAGTCCTAGCATGACGCTACCAATCATCAAAAAAGCCAATGTTAGGCTTCTGACCTGCTCTTTGTCCATGCAACTTCTCCCCATATTTAACGTAAAAAGTAAACTTGCTATTTTCCTACATCCATACTAGATGCTTAGGTTCCCCTCAATGTCACTCATTCGCTAGGTTTTGTAAATCTTCTACGAAGAGGTCTAATTCCCAAGCCGTACCAGTCCAAGCTAATCTCTTTCGCAATTGTTTATCTAGGACAAAAGTTACTGTCGAGTGACCTATTTCGTAATCGCCCAATGACTCCTCATGTGGATTGGTTTCCTCACCATCTGCCGAGCCTTCTAAGACACAGGACAGGTAATCTCCATTCGGACGCTCATAGCCTTCATCGCACATGCAATGAGCACTCGAACCTTCACCCATAACCCAGCCTTTACCATTACAATCTACACCTACCGGAAGCAGAGAGGTGTTTGCACCTGAAGCTACCCAAGCTAGGTGGTCATCCTGTGTAGCGAATTGGTCAAGATAACCTTCGTCTGATTGTTGCCACGTCCAAGAGGTGTGATTCCAATTCATCAACGTCCACCCTTCAGTCGAGAAATTGACTTCAGCAGAATTTCTTGCTTTGTTGTCTAAATCAGTGACGGTATCAGATACTTGTAAATTTGAGTTTAGATAATCTACAACAATTGTGTCGTTGCTTGAATTTAGGAATACCACTCGATTGATTGCACCTTCAGGTGGTACACTGGCTGCAATGTGTTCATCGTCAACAATCACATTCCATGAGGAATAAACATCCAACAGAACACTTGGTCTTTCAGCTGTCAGGTGTGTCCAGTTATACCCTCTAGATTCAGTCCATTGTGACAGATGTTGTACTGTGTCACGAGCGGGATCAATTGTAACTGAGACGAAGACAACATCATCACTCGCATCACCGAGATTTGCTTTTGCCCAAGCCATATTTGCTGAAATAGCGAGACAAATATCGGGGCAACTAGTGTATACAAAAGCCACAACGACAATCTTCCCTTCTAGATCAGAAAGAGTGAATTCCTGGCCATTTTGGTCGAGTAGAGTGAAATCAGGTGCATCGGGTGGTTCTCGATATTCTATCCCATTGAACTCGATATCATTGTCATTCTGCCCTAAACACCCAGATAGCATGATTGAAACAAGGATAATCGCGAATATTTTTCGACGCATCTTCATTCCTCGAGTAGATACAGTATGTCTTCTAGAACCATTTCTGCATTCCAATCGGTGTCTCCCCACCAAACTCTTTGATTGAAATTCTTGTCAACAATGATTGTTCCTGTGGTATGGTCTACCCAGTAACTTAGTGGATGGTGCTTGACGGTGACTGCGGCATCCTCTGACTGTTGAGTATCGACCCCGCATCCCTCGTCATCGACTTCTTCGCCTTCAGGTGTATCTGCACAGAGATCAAATCCATCAGCCACCCCATCTCCATCTTGATCAGAATCATAAGTGGTTAATCCAACATCAAAATTAATCCACACCGGTTGTAATTCTTCCAAACTACCCGTAAGGTGTGGCCAATGGAATCCTCGNTCATCTGAGTATTGTTTCAACACAGTGGAGTTGTCAGTCCATGGGTCTACGGTGATTGATAGGATTGCTACATCTTCACCATATGAATCTCCTAATTGCTCAGCAACATAGTGTAAGTTGGCACTTACAATTGGACAAATATCCGGACATCGTGTGAATAGGAAAGCGATAACGATGACTTTTCCTTCTAGTTCGCTCAAGGCGTAAGGTTCACCATCTTCATCAAGCAAAATGAAGTCCTCTACGGGTATTTCTGGCTTTATTTCTTCACCATAAAATGGGCTTTCTTCATCCCCCATACATCCTGCTGTTAGCAGACCAATAGTGACAAGAATAGCCGAAATGACACGTGTGTTGATTCTCATTCTCCCTCGTCCTCCTTTGCTATGTTATTCGAATCTTCTCTGAGATTGTTCCTCATCACCCAAATACAGGCAGCAGCTGCAAATGATAGAATTGCACCCATAAGTAAGATGTTTTGATATTCAATTCCATCGCTTGATTCGGACGGCTCTTGCCCACCTCCAGGCAGGGTAAAACCACCTGCTGGAGGTCCATTTTCTGTATGGTTATCCAATAGTACGGTTACATTGACAATATGCCATAGGGTTCCATTGTTGAAAATCTGTATTTCCAATATGGTAGGGTTGTAGTACTCTGGGTCAAGCCATACTCGACATTCATCATCGGTAGTTGTCGAATTTGAGGGACCAGTCTCACACTCCCAATCTATAGTGCCATTTTTCCCTTCGGTAGAAAATGTAAGGGTGCGATTCCTATCTACTACATTGTAAAAAATCAAGGTATCATTTTGTTGAACTGAGGCTTCGTCTGGCTGCACTGAATTATTTCTCATGATGAACGCGAATGTGTTAGCACCATGAGCGGATGCGGTTGGAGCCATCAATAATACCGCTGCCATTACCAATGCGATCCTAACACGCATTAGTTTCCACCTCATTCATCAGATGCCTCTACTGACCATAGAGCTGGATAATCATATCTTGAATCATAATCTTCGTCAAACTGAACCACATATACACCACTGACCATCTCAGAGATGAAAACGAACCCTCTTGGATCATATTGTAGACCCCAGTCGAATGGAATCATACAAGACGCCCAACAATCAGCCATATCGTAGCCGAGGGTATTTGTCGGATCTTCTATCCAATCTGGTCCCGCCGGCAAGTAATATCCGAGGGTGTGAGATGGTGCGAGTTGAGTTATTGCTTGGAATCCTCTATCGGGTTCTGGGTAGCCGTTTTCCCAAACTAACTCATCCCATATATGACCGTGATCAGTTATCCACACACCCGCATGATAGTGGGTCCAATACACGTGACCACTCAAACCAGTATCTCCATTGTGAGGACTGAATATGTATCCACCTGGTATGTAGTGATGAGGATGTGTTGTCCCATCAGCTAGGGTGCTTTCGCCTGGTAACTTCCACTTGGAAACTAAGAATGGCTTCGTTGGATCAGTTGTATCTATGGTCCAAATGAATCCTGTGTGGTTTGCGTTGGATCCATATTCCGGAGCAATGTAAGTGTAGTGCCTCCAATTCTCACTGTATGTAGCATCAGTAGGTCCTGTTCCACAATGTTCAGGCCAAGTCTCTACAGGGTCATACTCACTGATTCCCGAACAAATAAGATTGTCTTGTGGGACTGCATAGTGGATGTTGTCATTTCCATCATTTGCATTCAACCAAACATCAGGATCCATGTTTGCATGACCACCTCCATCGGGNCCATACCATCCTGCATCATCTGTGGGGCAACCGAGCCAGCGGCCGGTTTCAGGAGGCCAAGAAATACCTAGAGGGTCTGCAAGTTGAGGTGGTTCTGACACATCAACAAGTCTCAATCCTGCACCCCAATATGAGACTGCCAACATCTTTTGTTTGGTTATCGGGTGAATGAAAAATACGTTATCGTGATTGAAAATAGATCCTCCACAAGTTGTCTGTGGTTCGGGAGTATATCCACCCCAACGAATGATTTCTCTGCTTGCGTTTTGTTGTTCATTGTTGTTTGTGGGATTCAGCCCCTCGAAATCGATTAGTGCATAGAACACTTGAGTGCCTTTGTAGAATGTTCCACTCGATCCTTCAACCATTTCCGGATAAGGATCCGCTCCGAATAGGAAAAGGTGACAATCATCTTGCCACAGGGCAGTTGGATTTGCAGGCTCCCAGTCGCAATAGACATGCAAATCTTGGTTGTGGAATCCAGCAGGAGGGTTATCCCATTCGGCGACCTTGATTGGACTCGTCTTATCTCCAACATAAATCAGATCAAGTCTATTTGCCCCACTGTTGGCATCGTCATCATTTGGAATTGGATCTAGTTCTGAGTTGGTTAATTCGTGATTTACCAAAACCCAATTATTGTCTGAGGTCACCTTGATGTCAATCATTCTGGCTATTTCTGCGTAGTAAGTTGACAGTAGTCGGATATCGTTAGGTCTGCTGATATCAAGTATTTCGAATTGGTTGTATGAAGACACGTATGCGAAGCATCCACCTGTTCCATCTCCGTAAATTTCACAATCATCTAGGAAATTCCCTTCGATTGCGATTTCTGAATTATCTCCAGGAGTAGGTCCTGTATTCTTGAATTCATCAAAACAAGGCCTTCCAGCCACGTTATCCAATTCTGCTGGAGGTTTGACATTTCCATCACAATTCAGGTTGTGATAATCAATAAGCTGAGCATTTGGAGTTGCAAGCCTGTGAGCAAGTAAATCATTGTGAGAGTGATTTCCATCTTCGATTTCAGTGACAGGGTCAATCCATTCCCAACTCTCAGAATCATCGGCATCGGGTTCGAATACTCCAATACAACCACTTAGTGGAGCTGCAAGCATAAGGAAAGTCATCAGAATCATGGGGTTTAGATAACTACTAGTCATGTTCTCACCATTGGCTGTGGCTTTGGCGGTATTCGTCTAGCAATTGAATGCAACGGTCCTAAGCGCCCTCTAAGAGAGGGCGGGATTTAGTGACATTCTGGCTTAGTTAAGTTTCCAGAGGAATGCCATATGGTGCATCAATATCGAGTTGGACAATGTATAGTCCAGTTGTGATACAGGAAAGATAGGTGTATCCGTCGTGATATTCAGCTGCCCACAGGAATGGAGTCCATCCAAAGTCGTAGTACGAACTATCCAGTGGGACTCCGTCTTGACCATGAGGTAAGTGATAACCAATCGTAGCTTCCATATGAGCCACTGAACGATTCTTTCCTTCTTCTAGTCCCAAAATCATCAGAGTTTCAATGTCTACAACCCATAATCCTGCGTGGTAACTCGAGAGATATATTCGACCATCCCATGCCCCTCCATAGCTATGGTCTGGCATATTTGGCAGACCGGTTTGGAAGATTTCGTGATCAGCATTGTGAGGGCTGAAGAGTAACCATTCTTCTCCGGATGGAATGAAATGATCCTCGGCAAAAGGAATCTCATAACCATGGATTAACTTCGGCATGAAAGTGACTTTTCCGTTCAATACTTCGTAATCGGTGGTGTCCAACAAATATCCCATACCTGTTCCGATTTCAGTCGAAAGCACTTCAGTGGCTAGGAAAGTCATGTGCATTTTTCCAGCAGGATAGCCTAAGTGACTTGCATCTACCATCTTATCAATTGGTTCGGCGTAGTGAATGTAGGAGGCGCGTCCACCATTTTCATTGCTGGTGCAACCACAATCCATTTCTCCGTCCCCATCTAGATCGGCGAATTCCATCCAAGCCCCAACTTCAGGTGCTCTCCATGTACAGCCAGCTTGAGTACCGCCGGACATACGACATAGCGAACCGTGCCAGAGATATTGTTCTGGACTATTTTGAGGGTGTGGGACATCACTCACATCGAAGATTCTCAGACCGGCTTCCCAGTATGCTCCGTAGACGTAGGTGCGGCCATAGCGAGGATCACTCTGGTCCTCACCAGGCCAAGTCTGAACGGTCATATCGTGAATGTATATCCAGCCCCCAAGAGTAGTTTCCCAACTTACTTCTGCTTCGCCCACCTTTACAATTCTAGGCAAGTCACCCCAAAGCCCGAAGTTTAGATGGGCGATGGTAATTCCACCACACGCATCTCCCTGACCAACATCACAGGCTTCGTAATCTGGATTCGCTACGAAAATGTACCATTCTCCATCAATCATGTGGGTGTAGAGGTTGTGAGGTCCACTTGGATGATCAGCATCATACCAAGCATCGACAAACGTAGGATTGGTCTTGTCAGTGACATCAACCAAAGTCACGGTAACTTGAGCAGGATCGCCCCACTGACCAACATTAGGGTCTGCATTGCCGGCATCTACCAATTGATTCTGAACGATAATGTATTCACGGCCATTGTACTCTAGATATTTCACATCCAAAACTTGTGTATTTGGGTCGACGTATACTCCAGTTACAGTGGTATTTGCTGGATTTGTCACATCGACAATATGCATTTCTGACCATCCGGCAAGGTATGCATAGGTTCGACCATCGGGGGAATCGGCCACTTGCACTTCGGCATTGCCCGGTGCAGTTAGTGGGTTGAATGAAACAGGTTGGATATTATCGGTGTAGAAGACGTGTTGACTTGCATTTCGATGGTCATGCCCCTCGTCGTATTGAACCAACGGGTCAATCATTGAAGACGGGCTATCTGAGGTCAAAGATTCTCCATCTTCGAGCATCATTATCGCCACTCCTCCAATTAGAAGAGTAACCGCTAATCCCCCTGCGATAAGGAGCCGCTCGGTGTCCATCATCCGCCCGAACGTCCGAGTCATGTTGAAGTCTTTGCCGCGATACGGAGAGTCGTGAAGCGTACTGGCTGGTTGCTTGTAGTAGTGACATTGAGCCTTCTAGTAAGCTCATCTGTGACTGCTCATGATCAAAAGGAGTACACAGTAATCCTTGGCTCGGAAGGCGCTATACCTTCGTCGATTGAAGCTGGCATACTCGTAGAAACCGATTCTATCTTCTTCCGTAATCATGACTCGAGAGAAAATGCAAGCCACAGAATCCTAATTGATGCGGATTCGGATGGGGCTTTCGATTCTATTGATGATATCTACACTGATTGGATGTACACTTCCTGTGAATTAAACGAAACAGGTCACAAGGTCGACGAGAGTTGTAACACATCTACAACGGTCCTGTTAGCACCTGAAAATGGCTTACTTCCAGGTAACATATCAATGATTCATGAGATTAAATTCTACGAACAAGTCACTCAAACTCCGTTTTATGCTGTATTCTCGATAGACGACCACAGCCAACAAAATACACTTGTCCCACAAGATCCTGAAACACCTACTGACTCAGAAGAATCTGAATCTCTTCTCAGAGGTATCGTGGTGATTACAGCAGGAGTTTCCATCTTACTCGTCTCACTATTGATTTCTCCTCGAAGCGATAACTGAGACTCACTTTACGACGGTCGAACTCAAGAACCCCTGCTCGGTCGGCAGACTCACGGGGCGCTTAGCTCAGCTTGGAAGAGCACCTGGTTTGCAACCAGGGGGCCGGGGGTTCAAATCCCCCAGCGTCCACCATCAAGCTTCAATCGGAGGCGCAAGCTGATTGAGGATCTTCAGCAAGCCACGAAGAGTTACTTCGCTAATTCCTGACACCTTACAAACTTCACTTTGGGTTCGGGGTGAAGTGCTCTCTTGGGAGACACGATAAAGAATAACTCCAGCAATACCGGAAGGCTTCTTTCCTTGCCAAGAAAGGTCTTCTCCAACCTTCTTCCACATGTCTCGAGCCGCACCTAGTACAGCAGGAGGTAGTTGTAGGTCTGAATGGAACTTTTCGAAGTACTCTTGTGGTCCTGTAATGTGATGTGTACCCAAGTTTCTCGCAACCAACCTAATAGTTCTCTTGAGCTCCTTTTGTTCGACTTCAGTTCTCATATCGAATGCTTCTGCAATCTCCTCAATTTTGCGAGGAATTCTTGCTTCGCGCGCTGCGATGTAAACACATGCAGCAGATACACCACGAATACTTCTACCCGTTACTAGGCCACGTTCTACAGAGTGCCGGTAAAGAGAAGCAGCCTGTTGTTCAATCTGAGGAGTTAAGTCTCCACGATCTCGTATGAATTGCATAGCAGTTGTCAGGTTGCGCGCACGCGAGTCCCTGGTCTTACTACGCTGGTCTATGCGCTGACGCCTTCGCCAGTCGCGAGCAGACTTTCCAGTTATTCCGTGGCGCTTTGCGGCCCCAGAAGTCAAGTCAGTCCGACTAATTTCAGTAGACAGTCCTTTGTCCGAAATTGTCAGCGTTGTCGGCGCACCAACCCTACTTCGATCCGCTGCGTCAGAATGATTCACCCATTCTGCACCGGGATCAATCATATTCTGCGCCGCAACAAATCCACAAACAGCACAACTGGTTTCACCACGCACTACATCCGTGTCCCATTCGTCACTTCCACAAACTTCGCAGGCACCAGATACAATCTCAGTATTCCTAGCTTGTGAAGGGCGTACACCACTTACAAACGATTTCTTTCTCTTTGTGTTTCTCATAGTACTCTTCTCCTCGGGCTGTTGGCTCTTAGTGCGTCGTTCACTCATGTTAACTCTTGGTTGTATAGTGAAACTAATACTTTATAAAACTTTGTCCTCTGTGTTTGTATGAATTTCACTAAAATCGTNCCATTGCACTCTAATCTACCAATAGAGAGATTCTTGCACCTGTCGCTTCCGCAATAGGTTGTGTCAGATACTCCACCTGTGCGTACTGCGTTGTATGCTTGCCATCTAGAGTCAGAAGCGAAGATGGTTGATTTCCACGGATTTGAATTACCGATATGGTATTCTTCAATCCAAGAGGAACATCTTGCATGTAGATCCTCAGCCGGAATGTTTGACGTTTCACACATGGGCTTGTTCTCCTTCAATGGCGACAAAGTCAGACAGTGGCTTGAGAGTATATCAACTCAGAGAGTTTCTTCATTTTCTTCCGGCCGCTGTGGTTACACCCATTTTCTTGACCACGACGGGCAAATTATCGATGACATGATTTTCGCGATAAAATCAGATGATTGCGTATTAGGGGTGCCAAATGCCTCTATGGTTTCAACTATGTGGGATTGGTTCAGTGGATTGCTACCTGAAGATGGTTCGGTAACTATTCAGAACCTATCTGATGAGACCAGTATAATCGCTCTACAAGGGCCAAATTCCTCAGAAATTCTTACTGCAGCATTGGGCAATGAGAATAGTATTGGACGATTCAAGTGTCAAGAAATAGCTTCCAATGATGCAGGAATTACCGGCTGGATTCAAGGGACAGGTTACACCGGTGAGAGCGGTGCAGAGATTTTTGTTCCAAACGAACAGGCAGGCTTACTGTGGAATCTACTTCTCAAGTCTGGTCGGCCTCACGGTTTGGTGCCGGTCGGCCTGGGTGCTAGAGATACTCTTAGGCTTGAGAAAGGCTACTTATTATCAGGTCAAGACTTCCTCTGGCCGGGTTTAGGAATACAACCTGATGAATCGTTACCTTCTGAATTCCTTACCCGTGATACAGCCGAGACAGCAGTCCCCTTTGGCCTAGATATGAATCACGAATTTGTTGGCCGCAGTCGTGTTCTATCATCACTAGAATCGGGAGTGAAGTGGCATGGCCTTCGGTGTCTTGATAGAGGCCCTGCGCCTCGATTAGGGCACGCCGTTAAATTGTCTGATGACGACGAATCTGCAATACTGGGATATGTTACTAGTGGCTGTCCTTCTCCTTCTCTATCTAGAACAGGAATAGCCATGGCTTACCTTGAGAACGTCGAAATTGGTTCAGAGGTTTGGATCCAAGCCAGCCCAAGAAGGCGAGTAAGGGCAGAAATAGTACGCCCACCCTTCGTTTGAATTCGATAGAATTCAGGTAGAGAATCCACCTCCGCGCCGGCGTAATACTCTTGACCACTACTGACCAGCGGATAATTAGGTGGACATATGAGTGCAAGATTTGAAGCGGTCGCACTTAAGAAACTGCAAGAGATTATTCAGGAAAAAGGAATTAGTGCTGAGGCAATNTTCTCTAAATTCGATATCAACAATGATGGAAGTTTGGACGCCCAAGAATTCNAGCAGGCAATNNCATCAATAACAGGCCAAAATGCTCCTGATGCAATAATTAGAGCAGTCTTCTCGGCTCTCGATAGCGATGGTGATAACGCACTCGATCTCGCTGAACTTCTAGCTTTGGCTGGTGGTGGACAGGCTGGAACTGTCACTGGAGATATCAATGAAATTACTATTCAAGGACACACTGTTCCAGAATACAATGGCGGTTATCTTCGTGGGGACGATATTAATGGTCAACCAAGTTTCTCAAAGCCCTCAGGACATACTCTTTACTTCTACAATATGTCAGCTGGAGGCGCTAAGTCTTGGAGCTTGCATAAACGTCGAACAGATGGTAGTAAAGATCACTATGATGGTGGATGGACTAGACCTCCCTCCGCCGGAGGTCTTCCCTTAGGTGCAAGAAGGTGGGTAGGCGTTGGTATGCTCACGATTACTGCAGTTGGCGATCGATTAACTCCTAATGCCGAGGAAGCGGAAAATGAAGACACAACAGATATTCGAATTGAATTGGAAAAAGGAAGGTACAGTTCAAATGAATCAATATTGGTTAATTTCACGGGACCTACATTAGGTTCTGATTCATGGTTAGGTGTTGTGCCTGCTAATATAAAGCATGGCGATTCTTCTGTAAATAGATTCAATCGTTTGTCGTATTTTGATATGGAGGGGCAATCGATTGGAACTCATATTTTCGAAAACCCAGGGGAGGGCGATTGGACAATCAGAATGAATGATGGTTCTGGCGATGAACTGGCTTATGTTGAGTTCAGCGTTGATTTGGCTGAAGTGGAAGAAATAAGCCCAATTCCAGTGGAGTCTTCGGAAGCCAATCTAGAATCCACTTCCAACGATGGATTAAACGCCGTGGATAAGATGATGTCAGATTTTGGACCTGAATTCACTAACGATCTTGAGAGCTTACTTTCTAATCCAAACCAAAGCCTAGATGAGGCTAGAGCAGCAGCGGACGAAATGGCTGAAGAGAAGATACGTGATTTACCATTCTTATTCCAATCTCCAGCGAGGCGAATGTGGTCAAATAATGCCGATTCAATCCTTGCAAAGATGGTGGAAAATTTACCTCCTCCGGAGGATTTGGCAAAGGCTGCTGCTGTTGCTAGTGCAGTAGGTGTAGGTGCCGCAACAGTAGCCGCTCAGGCCGGATTGGATGCACAAACTCCGGAAGAGGCAATCGTAAATGCGGTAGTTAATACCGTTGTAGAAAATGCTGCCGAAGTAGTGTTGGATACTGTATCTCCTTCATATGAATCGGCACCAGAGACAACATCCTCTATTGAGGTTGTAACGGATACTGAAGCAAATACTACAATCGAATCAAGCGATCTAGACTTGCTTGCTATTTCCACAGCATTGAATGAATCACGCTATCTTAACGACCAAGTCGAAATTATCGAATCGGTAAGCGGTAAAATCGCTCACGCGTCAGTACGAGTAGACAAACTTGAGAGAACCTTCTCAATTGGAATCGACGATGAATATCGAGGAGGTCAGACAATAATTGGTAGCATAGATGGAGTAGGGGAAGTTGAGGTTCACCTGAAGGCATCAACTGACATTTCTTCTATTATACCAAACCATAATTCTGACTTCGCTCTCTCAGTCCATAAGTGGAACGGAATAAGAAAGAGATTGGAATTGTACGCTCAATGACCTGCGAATTCGAAAGCTTCTTCTAGCATTTCTTCTAGACTGATTTGAGGTGAGAAGCCTAACCGCATCTCTAGATCTCTAGCGTCTACAATGCCGAACACTTCTTGCGAATCATCCTGACCATATTCTGATTCACACCCGGTCTTTTGATTGTAAATCGCAGCAAGGTCAGTCATACTGATTGCCTTACCTGAACCAACGGAGATGCTCTCGCGAGTAGGGGGGGGATTCTCCAAAACAGCACCGATTATTGACACTAGGTCTTGTACGTGAACGAAATCTTTCACATCTGAGCCATCTCCAGGGATGTTTACCCAGCCCATCATACATTCCATTGCCCATCGATGTAGTAATCCATTGCCTTCTGAACCATCGAGAAGAACACCTTGTACGTTTGAAGCCCGAATAATGCTAACCGGTCTCTCGGCTTGGGCTCTCTCTAGTGCCGTTTCTTCCATCCATAATTGGCCTTCAGCTGCAGTATCCCTAGGAGAGAGTGTTGAATCATATCCGTAGTACGGCTCATCGGGCTCCCACTGAGGGTGAACTCTGAGAGTTCCAACGATGATTAGGTGCAATTCACCATGACGATCTACAGCATCTAGAATCGGCCTTGATTGCTCACGCATCCTAAGTAACGTTTCTCGGTCATCTCTACCAAAAGCAGAGTCTGTTGGTTTGGAATTAATGTGAACGATTGCAGTGCAGGATGTAAGCAATGCATCCAGCGTCATTGAGTCTTCCATAGCCTCAGGTGGAATCTCAACAGCCGCATCTCCAAGCATCTCGAAAATATATGGAGCAACGAAGCGGTCGGGTGCGCTAACAGCGACCTTCATTGTATCACCAATACCCGACCTTCTTCCATAACCTAAGAGTGTGTCGGTAAATAGTGTTTGATTTGTTGAAGCAATCATTGAAGCACCACCCGCAATTCAGAAGGTACGCCCAAGGGCTAGAGGTGCGCGTCAATGGACCAATTACCAAATTTAGGTAGAGAGCAAGAGATGCTTGCTTCAATGGGTCTCAAGTCGATTGATGACCTATTTTCGGACATACCAGAAGATGTCCGTAGAATAGACCCTCTACCTCTTCGAGGGCCACAATCAGAAGAGGAAATTTGGGCTGATGCACAACATTTGCTAGGAGCCAACATAGACCTTGACTCCAGACCCTCTTTCCTTTCTGCAGGTTTGGCTCGAAACTTTGTTCCAACCATGGTGCCTATGCTTGCAACTCGGGGAGAGTTCCTGACCTCCTACACTCCTTACCAACCTGAGGTCAGCCAAGGGATGCTACAGGCGATGTGGGAATTCCAAACGATGGTATCAGAATTAGTAGGATTACCAGTATCAAATGTCTCGATGTATGATGCTAGCACAGCTGCTGCAGAAGCCATAACTACTGCTGTTAGGGTAAAAGGACGCAAAGCGACTCAGAAAGGAGTTGTATACGTCTCACAATTTGTACCACCTCATCGATTGTCTGTAATAGAAAATTACACCCAAGGCGTTGGTATAGAATTGCGTACTCTTGAACATAATTCTGATGGTATGGTAAACCTAGAAGCCGCCTCAGCGGCAGCAGGTGCTTGTGCAGTTTATGTCGAACAACCGAACGCCTTTGGGGAACTTGACGAAGGAATCACCCAGATGAAGGAAATCATCGGTGAAAATACTGCCCTAATCGTCGGTGTTGATGCTGTCTCTCTTGGTATAGTGGAGGCGCCTGGAAATTATGGTGCCGATATCGTAGTCGGAGAAGGTCAGCCATTCGGTATCGGTCCTACTGCAGGAGGTCCAATATACGGACTATTTGCCTGTAAGAAGGACTACCTTCGGCTAATGCCAGGAAGAATTGTTGGGAAAACCCTAGACGAAGATGGCAACGATGCTTTCACTCTAACTCTGTCTACCCGCGAGCAACATATACGCCGCCATCGAGCAACGTCGAATATTTGTTCAAATGAAACCCTCATCGCTTTGATGGGAGCAATGCATATGGCATTGCTTGGACCAGAGGGTTTGGAAAAATTAGCTCTCCGTGTTGCAGCGACAACAGAAGTTACCAAGCAAGCCATAAGCGGAATTCCTGGAGTCGAATTAGTAGACCCAAACACACCTAATTTCCGTGAGTTTGCAGTAAAGTTACCGGGTAATGCTGCTGACGCAGTCGCTCACATGGATGCAGCAGGAGTTCTTGGTGGATTTCCTATGGGTGAATGGTGGGATTCAATGTCATCGTGCTTACTTATTGGTTGTGACGAGCGTACTAAGCAATCGGATATTGATGCCCTAGTATCGGCTCTCACGGCTTGGGTTGAGGAGGTGTCTGCATGAGTGAAATCTTCGATTTTAACGGAGCTAAGGGATCTGGCTGGTCGCAACCGGAACCAATGAAGAAGGATGCGATAAACACCGTTCCGAGCTCTTTACGCCGTAGTGCACTTCCTAGATGGCCTCGAGCCAGTGAGCCAGAATTAGTCCGTCATTACACATGGTTATCACAACGTAATTTTGGAATAGACACTGGATTTTATCCACTAGGATCTTGTACAATGAAGCACAATCCAAGAATCAACGAGAGGATTGTTCAACTGCCCGGAATCGATAGGATACATCCCTTACAACCGGTACATCAAATCCAAGGTTTACTCTCGATTTTCTATGAGATGCAAGAAATGTTGGAAATTTGTGCCGGTATGGACCAAGTCACCCTACAACCAGTTGCCGGCGCGCAAGGCGAGTTTACAGCGATTCGATGTATTCAAGAATACCATCGCCAAAATGGCGATATCCAAAGAGACAAGGTAATCGTGCCTGATTCCGCTCATGGTACAAACCCCGCATCGGCTGCGATGTGTGGTTACGAAATAGTTGAGATTCCAAGTGGCGACGATGGTCGCTTAGACCTAGATGCACTTAGAGCGGCGGTCGGAGAAGATACAGCCGCGATGATGATCACCAATCCAAGCACATTGGGAATCTTTGAGCCAGATATTGCCGAGGCGGCAGATATAGTCCACACGGCTGGTGGACAAATGTACTATGATGGTGCCAATTTCAATGCAATTCTAGGTAAGACTGACCCCGGTAGAATGGGATTCGATGCGGTACACTACAATCTTCACAAGACCTTCAGCCAGCCTCATGGAGGAGGAGGTCCTGGAAGCGGTCCAATCGGAGTCAAGTCCCATCTGGCCGATTTCCTTCCATCCCCAATCGCAGATAGAGAAGAGACAGAAGAGGGGGGAGCTACAGGAGATGGTTACCGCTACTTTTGGCGAACCCCACCCAATTCTATCGGTAAGGTACAGCAGTGGCATGGGAATTCCGGCGCAGTTGTTCGAGCATGGGCATACTATCGCCGCTATGGTAGAGAATTGGAATTGATGAGTGAGCATGCTGTTCTGAATGCTAATTATCTCCGGCATCAAATTATGAACCCAAACCGAGAACATCAGAATTCCATTCACTCAATGCCTGTTGATGGGGCGCCCACAGAGGTGGTAAAGCACGAGTTTACTCTGAGCATGATGCCGCTAAAGGAAACTACTGGAGTTACCGGAAAGGACATTGCAAAACGACTACTCGACTATGGTTACATGTCTCCAACACTTTACTTCCCAATGATAGTACCAGAATGTTTGATGATAGAACCAACCGAAACTGAAAGTCGAGAAGTATTGGATAAATTCGCCGAGGATTTCCTGACAATTCTTTCAGAAGACCCAGAAGTGATTCAAACAGCTCCTCACACCACAGATGTTAGGCGTGTAGATGAGGTACTTGCAGCCAGAACCCTAGTATTACGTAAAGAATTCGATGATTAATATCCGGGACAGATATCAATCTATGCGAACCAAATATGAGCAACCCGACGGGGCAGTCGTGCAGGTGGCTCGCGACTCAGACTGGTTGAGGGGTGAATCCCGTTGGTATCCAGCTAGCGAATCCACCCCTACGCATCTGGAAGGAGAAGAAAACCCAGGCGAAAATTGGGAATCAGCCTCAATTTCAGAAGTTACTAGAGGTTGGATGAGACAGAGATTGAATCCTCTAGGCCCAAGAATTTTGTATACAACAGCATGGGCTCCGTTTTTCTTAATCGCTTCAGTCTTACCTCTAGCATTTCCAGATCGCACTCCGGATGACCAATTGGTAGCAATCTCGTTATTCTCAGTTAGCTGGTTTCTGTTGTTAGCTAGTTTTCGTAGATTGCAAGATGGTTTACCAATTGCAGTTGAGGGGTTATTGAAAAAATTCTATCCTTTTGACATTTCACTAATTCTTCCTGCTGCAATAATTTTCCCCTTACATATCTTCGTTGATAGCCGCTTGGGTTGGCTTTCCTTTCTGCTTTTTGCCATCGCCCAATACCGGACTATACAGAATATCATATCAGTGGCCGGTCATAACTCTGCTCGATGGCTTCTTCCAATCAATCCAGAAGACTACTCAGAAGAAGTGCTAACTGAGGGTTGGATAGGTGTTTCAATTAATTTCAGAAACGGTACACTTGCGCGATGGGAAGGTGCATTACCTGAATATACTGCGAATTTAATCGGAGTAACTCGAGGAGATTCGAGTTTTGTGGCATTCACTTTAATGCACTGTGTAGGGGCGATACATGACCCATTTTCAGACACATTTCTTTCCGACTCTCGCTTTAAATCTCTTCTATTTTCACCACCTTTGGTGATTGCTGGTGAGGCATGGCCAGAGAGGTTTCTTGCATCAACTGAGACATAGATTTTCAGTCGTTGCTTTCGGCAGGCATTTTAACCGACGGTTATGCGTTGTGGCATGGACATATGTGTTGTTCTCGGTTCTAAGTCAGACATGCCAATCGCTGAGAAATGCAGAGGGGTGCTGGAAAAGTTCAATGTCAGCTACCAAATTAGAGTTGCCTCGGCCCATCGAGCCCCCAAATATTTGGAAGGAATAATTGAGAAAGCAGAGGCAGATGGCTGTCAGGTTTTCATTGGAATGGCTGGTGTTGCGGCTGCCCTTCCTGGAGTTATCGCCTCGATGACCAATAAGCCAGTAATCGGCGTTCCTGTTGGTGGTAAGGTACCTCTTGACTCGCTCCTA
Source organism: Candidatus Thalassarchaeum sp. (assembly GCA_022451235.1). Classification (GTDB taxonomy): domain Archaea; phylum Thermoplasmatota; class Poseidoniia; order Poseidoniales; family Thalassarchaeaceae; genus MGIIb-O1. Next base: position 29,634 of record JAKUOA010000009.1, read on the forward strand.
TCTATCGTTCAAATGCCGCCGGGAATGCCTGTGGCAACTGTAGGTGTTGACCGTGGAGATAATGCAGGAGCTTTGGCTGTACAAATTCTTGCTACCTCCAATGACCCCCTAGCCGCAGCCTATGCAGATTATAGGTCGGCTATGACTGCAAAAGTCATTTCAGATGATGAGTCTATTCAGGGGTGAAGTCATTGATGAACACCCAGATGCTAGTCGATGAGGCTATCGAAGCACTGGAATCGCAAATTAATGACACTGCAATCATTGCCTGTTCAGGAGGTATTGACAGCACAGTTGCTGCGATCTTAGCCCATCGTGCTGTGGGGAGCCTTCTGCATTGTGTCTATGTCGATACTGGATTTATGCGTAAAGGAGAGACAGAAGAAGTTCGTGAGATGTTCAAGGAAATGGGAATTGATTTACAGGTCGTCGATGCTTCCGATCGCTTCTTTACCAACCTAGATGGAGTCACAGATCCCGAAGAAAAGCGTAAGGTCATTGGTGAACAATTCATTCGCGTGTTCGAGGAAGAACAGAGCAACTGCGGGGCAAAATTTCTGGTTCAGGGAACTATTGCTCCAGATTGGATCGAGTCAGGTGGTGGTGAGCGAGACGTCATCAAGAGTCACCACAATGTAGGAGGGTTACCTGAAGATGTTGATTTGAAAATTGTTGAACCTCTGCGAGAATTTTACAAAGATGAGGTTCGTCAAATCGCTAGAGAACTTGGGATCAAGTCAAGTGAAAGGCAACCATTCCCTGGTCCTGGATTGGCGGTTAGAGTACTCGGAGACTTAACCCGGCCTCGTGTTGAGGCCTGCCGTGAAGCCTGCCATATTGTTGAGACTCGACTACGTGAGGCAGCGGATGAAGGAAAATGTGACCTTCCTTGGCAATACTTTGCCGCTCTCCTACCTGTTCGTTCAGTAGGTGTTCATGGCGATGCTCGAGTACACGGCGAAACAGTAGTTGTACGCGCTGTGACAAGTCTCGATGGTATGTCCGCACGTTACTCTCCAATACCACACGATGTGCTTGCAGGAATTAGTACTGAGATTACTAATTCGTTGAAGGGACAGGTGAACAGAGTAGTTTATGACATTACTCACAAACCGCCTGGAACCATAGAATGGGAGTGATTTTTTGGAAATGGAGGGTACAACCTTCCAACTTAAAGTTTGGAATGAATTACTTAAAATTCCATATGGAGAAGTTAGAACCTACAAACAAATTGCCATTGCCATAGACCGTCCAAAATCATCTAGAGCTGTTGCTAATGCCTGTGCTTCCAATCCATATGCGCCTATGGTTCCCTGTCATCGTGTAATTCGTAGTGATGGTTCTATTGGAGGTTATAGTGGAGATGGCGGAGTTGCAACCAAACGTGAATTATTAGATTCTGAGTCTTGACATTACAGCCGATTGATTGATGAAGGAATGTTCCAGCCGCAGGCTGGGCCGACATAGCTTAGTTGGTGGAGCGGCGGACTGTTAATCCGCAGGTCGCAGGTTCGAGTCCTGCTGTCGGCGCCACTCAATCTCTTCTTGCGAAAGCAGCAAGGCTAAGCATGGAAATAGCAGTCAAAACCCCAAATCCTGGCAATAATCCACTATCATCGTCTTCATTTCGGTCACAAATACCATCTCCATCAGAATCATCTGGAACACTACTAGCATCGGTGGAAACTGTCAGGCATTGTTGTTCTGCATAGTCTGACCATCCATCGTTATCGTCGTCGAAGTCAGAATTATCTCCTTCACCATCTCCATCGGTATCTTTGTGCTCTAATGAATCGAATTGGAAATCATCGAATACATCGGCGACTCCATCGTTGTCGTCATCATCGTCTAATTCGTCACACTTACTATCTCCATCGAAATTTGATGGTACTGAATCGATATCTAATGGGTTGGAGGCGCAGGCTGCTTCCTCCTGATCTGAGAATCCATCGTTATCATCGTCTGTATCTGAATTGTCGGTTACCCCATCGCCATCAGTGTCAATTGGTGAAGATGAAGCATCTAGAGGGTCATAACCAGTCGAAGTTTCATACTCATCACTCCAGCCATCACCATCATCATCATCATCGGAATTATCTCCAGTTCCATCCCCATCAGTATCAGTTGTTTCAAGTGGATTATCAGGGAATGAATCTTGCTCATTATCTACCCCATCACCATCTCTATCACTGTCGGAATTGTCTCCGATCCCATCTCCATCCATGTCGCTAGATTCGAATGGATCTAGAGGAAATACATCATTCACATCCTCTACTCCATCTCCGTCATCGTCAGAATCCAAGTAGTTACATTCAGAATCAGAATCAGAATCAATCGGGGTAGACTTTTCATCAAGAGAATCTGTTGAGCAATTTGCCTCATCTTGGTCTGTCCACCCATCGCCGTCATCATCCTCATCTTCGTTATCTCCAAGACTATCCAAGTCTGTGTCCAACCATTCCGCAGCATTCATCGGGAATACATCATTATCATCTGTGAACCCGTCATTATCGTCATCATCATCGACTACATCACAAATCATGTCACTATCAAAATCATCTGGCAAAACTAAACTGTCTCTAGGGTCTGTGCCACAAACCGCTTCATCTGAATCCGTCCATCCATCATTATCGTCATCTAGATCTGCATTATCTCCAACACCATCCATGTCAAAATCAGAAAATTCTGTAGCATTCAATGGAAACAGGTCGTCGACATCTAAGACACCGTCTCCGTCGTCATCATCGTCTTGTGAGTCACAATTTCCATCCCCGTCTGTATCTGTGGGATACTCAGAACTATTCAGGGGGTCAGTTAGACAATAATTCTCGACCTCATCATCCCAACCATCTCCATCATCGTCGAAATCAGAATTATCCCCTAAACCATCATTATCCGTATCTATCCATTCTGTAGAGTCGAGTGGGAATTCATCGACAGTGTCGTTGTAACCGTCTCCATCATCATCTAAATCTTCAACATCACAAATTCCATCTGAATCTGTATCAGTCGGATAGCTCTCGAAATCGGTAGTATTTGTTCCACAAAGAATCTCTTCAATATCCGACCATCCATCATTATCATCGTCTGTATCTAAAGAATTACAGGTACCATCTGAATCAGTGTCAAGGGGATATGACGTAGAGTCGATCGAGTCAGTTCCACAAGCTACTTCATCAGAATCCTGCCAACCATCTCCATCGTCATCATCGTCCAAGTAATTGCATGTTCCGTCTCCATCGGTATCGATTGGTGTGGAACTAGAATTGGTCGGGTTGGTGTTGCAATTTAATTCGTCAATATCATTCCAACCATCATCATCATCATCAGGATCTAATGGGTCGCATGTTCCATCCGAATCGGTATCGGTTGGGGTGGAACTGGAATCGGTAGAGTTACTGCCACAATCATCTTCATCTGAGTCACTCCAACCGTCATCATCGTCATCGGTATCCATTGAATCACAGGTACCATCGCTATCAGTATCATCTGGAATTGAGCTCGCATCATTTGGATTAGAACCACATGCCTGTTCGGAACTATCACTCCAACCATCGTCGTCATCATCAGTGTCTACTGGATCACAGATACCATCACTATCAGTGTCAGTAGGAACGCTAGAGCTATCATTGGCATCTGTACCACATGCCCCTTCGTCAGCATCACTCCAACCATCTCCGTCAGAATCCGATGCCTCTTCTGCGAGACTCCAAGAATCTGTACCATATCCATCGCCTCCTGTATTTCCATTACCGTTTACAAAATTGACAGTCAAGTCGAATGTGACATTACCTGAGCCTGATGAAGGAGCGGTCCAATCCACTGTCCATGTTCGCGCGTTCGCATTACTGTGAGTGACTTCACCATTCGAAATCTGGGCGTTGGAACCAGGGTTGCTAAAGCTGCCTAAATCTGCATCTAGGTTGAACCCGCCGCCACTTCCTGATGGCCCACCAGTTCCTCCTATGGTCAATCCATAGGTACTACTTGCAACATACCCATCGGCCGGAAATCCACTCAAACTAGGAGTTACTTGGTTTGCTCCACCACCATGGCAGGCACACCCTGAAGAGGCCGATCCAGTTCTTCCACCTGAGTGTCCAAATGCATCTTGTGGCACAGCTAAAACCAGTAGTAGAATCAATACCATTGATGCCTTACGTCGAGAAGTCATTGAGTTTCGGCATCACAACGGCCTTTTGGCCTTCACTGTCGCCTGCGTCCGACAATCATCGCTGCACATAGAATTGCTAAGGTTGCCAAAACTAATCCAAATCCAGGTGTATTGTTGTCATCTGGAACGTAGTCTGGACCATCTGTATTGTCAGAATCTAACTCATCACAAATCCCGTCTCCATCGATATCGTTTGGTACTGATGTTGAATCTATCGAGTCACTACCACAGGAGTCTTCGCTAGTATCCAACCAACCATCTCCATCGTCATCATCATCTGCGTTGTTTCCAGTACCGTCGTTATCTGTGTCCATCCACTCATTGGGATTATCTGGGAATACGTCGACATCGTCTCCAAATCCATCTCCATCATCATCTGGATCTTGATTATCACACATTCCGTCATCATCAAGGTCGCCTGGTACCGATGCTGAATCCATTGAATCAGAACCGCAATTATCCTCTATGGAGTCAGGCCAACCATCTCCGTCATCGTCACTATCGGCGTTATCACCTTCTCCATCTCCGTCAGAATCTATCCACTCACTTGAGTCATCTGGAAATGCATCTTCACTATCGTCCACTCCATCATCATCACTATCTGTTTCCAATGGATCTGTACCTCCTGTAATTTCGTCATCATCGCTAATCCCATCATTATCATCATCATCGTCTATAGCGTCGCATTCCCCATCGCCATCTGAGTCAACTGGGACTGAATTCACATCTAGTGGATCAGAACCACACCATCCTTCGTTAATGTCGGTAAATCCATCTCCATCATCATCGTAGTCGATTGGATCACAGTCCCCATCTCCATCAGTATCAGTTGGAACTGAATTAGCATCCAATGGGTCCGAAAAGCACCTCTCTTCCATCAAATCAGAGATTCCATCATTATCATCATCATCATCGACATTGTCTCCTTTACCATCTCCGTCAGAGTCCTGCCATTCACTTGCATCCAGAGGGTCCCAATCTTCTGAATCAGGAACGCCATCGTCATCGTCATCGGTGTCTATTTCATCACAGGTTCCGTCACTGTCGGTATCAGTAGGAATCGACATTCCATCCATGGAGTTACTTCCACATGCATCCTCTATGTTGTCATTATATCCGTCTCCATCATCATCGACATCGGCGTTATTTCCAACTCCATCTCCATCAGTGTCCATCCATTCACTTGCGTCTAATGGATCCCAATCTACAGAGTCGTCGTATCCATCTCCATCATCATCTGTATCTGCATTATTTCCTATTCCATCTCCATCGGTGTCTTCCCATTCGTACGGGTCTAGAGGGAATGCATCCTCGGAATTGATTACTCCATCTCCATCATCATCTACATCTAGAGCATCACAGGTGCCATCGCCATCAGAATCTAGCGGAACACTTGATGAGTCTAATGAATCAGAGCCACAATCTAACTCGTTTTGATCTAGGTATCCATCTCCATCGTCGTCATCATCTGCGTTGTTTCCAGTGCCGTCGTTATCTGTATCTGTGTCCTCATTAGGGTCTAGAGGGAAATCATCGTATGCATCATCGACACCATCTCCATCATCATCGTTATCTGCATTATCACCAGTACCATCTCCATCGGTATCTGTGTCTTCGTTTGGATCTAATGGGAAGTCATCGTTGGTATCGTCAACACCATCTCCATCATCATCGGAATCTAATGTATCACAGGTCCCGTCGCTATCCGTATCGGTAGGAATACTGCTTGAGGAAAGTGGGTCAGAACCACAATCATTCTCAACAGAATCACTGTAAGAATCTCCGTCGTCGTCATCATCGGCGTTGTTACCAATTCCATCGCCGTCGGTATCCGTGTCTTCATTCGGATCTAATGGAAAATCATCTGCAGAATCATCGACTCCGTCATTATCATCATCAGCATCAGCATTGTCTCCGATACCATCCCCATCACTGTCAGCCCATTCACTAGCATCGAGAGGGAATGCATCATTGACATCTAGGTAACCATCATTATCATCGTCATCGTCTTCAACGAGAGTTGTTGTAGTTCCATTTCCGGAACTACTACTCGAGAATACAACATTATCGACATAGACTGATTCAGATTGTGAATTAGAAGTGAATTCAAATTCTAAATTACCTTGCCCAAGAGAGCTAATGTTAGAACTAAAACTAGTCCATACTCCCATGTATGTAGCAAAACCACCGTTATTTCCTCCTCCGGTAGCACCAGTTGCGTTTACTAGTTCGACTATTGAGGTACTTCCAACAAATCGAATAATTAGATGATCGGAATTTTCGTAACTATTACCTGAACCACCTTGGACATATAAGTCGAAAGTCATTGAATCCGCTGTTACATCGTCAAGAGTCAAGGTCACCATCCCATCAACATCACCCATTTGGTATCCTTGAGTTCCATCTGTGTAATTCCCAACAGTACCTGTATAGTTCGCGGTACCAAAGTAGTCACCATCTGTAAGACCAACACCTCCAGTAGAGGTGTAGTACAAGGTGAAGCCCATCTCTGCACCGCTGGTCTGGTTGTGAGCGATATCTGGCTCATTTGCATTGTTCCAAAGGTACCTACTTACCGACTCGCTTCCGGTGTCAAAATATTTTGCACCATTAGTAAATGGATCTTCAAATGAAGTATACGCTACAGTTCCCGAACTACTAGGGCAACTGATTGTATCTGGCATTCCATCGCCATCGGTATCCGTATCTGCACATGGATCATTAGGGAAGTCATCAGCAGAATCATTCACTCCGTCTCCATCAGAATCTGTTGCCATTACATTTGGAACCCATGAAACCATGAGTAGTGCAATCAATAGTACGAGTGGCTTAGGGGTACTGGTCATGTGTTCTGGAGTGTGGCTGGGATTGAAATAAATGACTACTGCGAATTCTTGTAATATAGAGCGACCTAGACCGTCATACTCTTTGACCGAGCCCTCAAGGATTGGATATGAATCCTCGAGAGCAGGTAGATGCGGTAATGCAAGCGAGTGCGTCTTCCGGTCGCCATTATCGCAATTCCATCCCTATGATTGCTAGCGAAAATATACTTTCTCCTTTGGTTGCGGAAGCCATTCAAGGAGACCTTCATGGTCGCTATGCAGAGGGTCTACCAGGCAAGCGATATTATCAGGGATGCGACGATTTTGATACTATCGAAAGCATTGGAATAGACTCTGCAAAACGGGTTTTTAATTGCCAATTCGCGAATATCCAATCCACCTCTGGAACGGTTTCTAACATGGGTGCCCTCAAGGCCTTGACGAAACCCGGTGATACAATCACGGCAGTTTCGACTGCAGATGGGGGCCACATATCACACCATCATATGGGTGCTGTGGGCATGCGAGGCCTCAATCTTGTCACCTATCCATGGGATGATGAAAGGATGGAACCCGATGTGGACGCGGCTTCGGCTATAATTCGTAGTGAGCAACCGGAACTATGTTTGTTCGGTCAATCAGTTATTCTGTTCCCTATTCAGTTACAAGAATTAGCCGATGTAGCTCACGAGGTAGGAGCCCGCGTGATGTATGATGGCGCCCATGTCTTGGGGCTAATCGCAGGCGGAGAATTTCAAGACCCACTTCGAGAAGGTGCCGATGTTATGACAGGATCAAGCCACAAGACTTTCCCAGGCCCTCAAGGGGGTTTTCTACTAAGTGATTCAGAGGACGA
>JAKUOA010000009.1:37588-100400 GCA_022451235.1 Candidatus Thalassarchaeum sp.
GCGATATTTCCAGGGGTATGCTCATCATACCATCTTCACCATGTAGCAGGTAAAGTTGTGGCAATGGCAGAGTTTGAAGCTCATGGTGAACAGTACGCCCGAGATATAGTAGCCAATGCGAGAGCATTGGGTTCAGCTTTGGCTGCAGAGGGTTTTGATGTAATTGCAGAAGAACGCAATTTTACTGCGAGCCACCAAATATTAACTCGTCATGGAGGGCCAGATTCAGGTGCTGGAAAGAGGGCCGCCCAAAGGCTAGAAGATTGTGGAATTATTACCAATATGAACATGCTTCCTGGCGACACTAAGGCAATGTCTGGCCCTAGTGGTTTGAGGCTTGGTACACCCGAGTTAACTCGAATTGGAATGGGTGCCAATGAAATGATAGATATTGCAAAATTCTTTGCTAGGTCACTGTTATCGGAAGAAAATCCAGAACGTGTCAAATCCGATATTGCTCAATTCAAATCCGAATTTCAAACAGTGAAATATGCTATTCAGGAAGGCCTTGCTTATCCTGAAATGTAATGGTAACATCGATTGGTTAGTATTTATCACGACCACCATAGGTGGTCGAACATATGAGGACAAAGGCCGTCACGTCCGTCCTCCTCACATTGCTGATGCTATCATCAGGCTGTTTGGGTCTGTTCGGAGATTCATCCGTGGAACCCGAGACCATTGATTGTGAAGTGCAACCAAATCATCCAGATTGTATTGAGGAACAGATTACGGAAGATGATTGTAGACCCGATCAAATCTTCACAGGATCCGAATGTCGCCAAATGCAAAAGCCAGAAAATCTGTCTTATGGTTTGAGTATGGTATCTTTAACAATTGGAGAAGAAATGCAATCATTAACACCTTCATTTACAGGGGATGGCCCTCAATTTTGGATAATAAATCCGAGCCTTCCCTTAGGAATAATATTCGACAGAGATAGTGGAGTGATTTCAGGCACCCCCGAAGAAGTAAGTGAATCAATTAGATACACAATTATCGGGTCAAATGCAGTAGGTTCTACAAATGCATGGATTGACCTAGAGGTAATTGTGAATTCACCTACTGCAATCAGCTACCTAGAACAAACACTTGCTTGTGAGTTAGGCAAACCTTGTGGAATTCCCGCTCCAATTCTCGAGGGAGGAGCGCCCGATGATTGGACGGTTTACCCACAATTACCTAATGGGATTTCATTATTTACTGACGGCTCAATTTCTGGAACCTCTAATCAATTGGGTGATTCTAATCATACAATAAGTGCCGCAAATATGGCAGGTTCAATTGAAACTACAATACGAATAATCATTCTCCACGAAGCTCCGATGGGGATAGGGTATGGAAGTAACAATTTGCAACTTAGTATCGGTGATGCGGTACAGGTAATCCCTTCTACTACGGGCGGAGAAATCGTCTCATGGTCTGTAGAGCCGCCATTCCCTGAGGGACTCAATTTAATGCAAATTGATGGTTCAATTCGTGGCTCGCCAACAGAGGTTCAGACCCTAACCATGCATAGAATTACGGCTTCTAACTCAGGTGGTTCAATTTCCGTTGAGGTTCTAATCAGTGTTGCCGATATGCCTGTTTCAAACTTGTTATACAATCCTTGGGAACACGATTTAAGAATTGGAGAACAGATTTCGATTACACCGTCATATTCTGGAGGGACACCCGACTCATGGCAAATATCTCCTAGTCTACCTTCGGGATTCCAATTCAATTCAGCTAATGGTACAATTTCCGGAGTCGCCAGTGAAGTACAATCATCTTGGGAATCTTGGACAATCTGGGCAAACAATACCGGAGGATCAACATCTACTATTTTCAAAATCAAAGTTACCAGCATGGCTCCTGACCTGATATCATGGGAAAATAATGAGTATATTCTAGAATCTAATCAGAGTGTCTTTATTCAAGCAAATAACGATGGCCCGGAAATCGAATCTTGGGAAATCGAACCACAACTTCCAGACGGCCTCTATCTTCTCGATAATGGCAGTATTTTTGGCACGCCAACACACAATACTAATTGGATAGAGTATACCATTTGGGCAAATAATTCTGGAGGTTCTGTGGGTCTTAATCTTTGGATTGTGGTTCATGATTTGAGGGCGGATCAAGAGGAATTGTTACGCGGAATGGGGCAAACCAATTGGGGTGGCTGGCCATCTCCAATTCTACCAATTGGAGAATGGTCTTTTCCCGTTGGATTTGCTGAAGGTGGCTATACAGATAGTATCCCAGTTATTTCTGCGAGTCATGTTGGTAGAGGCAAAATGCTAGGATATGGTCACGAAAGCTGGGTTGATGGCGCGGGAGTCGAAGAGACAGAATTCTCACTACGAGCTGTTGAGTGGGTTTGTGGTGAGAACGCGAACGTAGGTCTCGCCTATGGAGCAGGATTCGAAGACTTCGAAGACGAGTTACAAGCCGAAGGACACACAGTACATCTCTCAGTAACACCCGCGGACCTTACTGGAATAGATTGTCTATTGGATGAATTTTGGAACGGGCACGACGACCAAGATAATCTGAATTTAATCAATTTCATGCTTGCAGGAGGCGGGCTAATAATGGGTGGTCACGCTTGGTATTGGTCATACTCAAATTCAGATGTGGCTCACAATTACCCCGGTAATAAGATTGCAAAAACTACCGGTCTTTTCGTCTCTCAGGCTTGGGGTTACAACAGTGTCAATCTAACCGAAACCCCACATCCTTTGGCGAGACCGCAATCCGCGATTCAAGCGATTTACGATGACCGCATAAATAACCAAAAACTCTCTATTAATGACGCTTCAATAGCCGATTCTACACTCTCGGTTTGTACTGGGGTTGTGAGTTTAGATTTCCATGATTTCTGGTCTCCACTTCGAGATACAGTTAACGCAACAGGATGGACAGTAATCGAATATGGAACTCTTTGGCAAAATGTTGGACATAACATGGGAGATGACCCAGTTGCCGACACGCTACTCAGGGTCGAGGCTGCGCTAACACAAGGGCTTCCAGCGAATGAATTACCAGCACATCCTAGCCATGTAGAATTTCCCGGCGAAGTGCCTGCAAATGCTACTAGAGTGACAACCACTGTTTCAGTCGATGGTAACCAAAGTGGCCTTCCGAGTAACTTTGGTTATGCGGGCGCTAGAGCTAATGTTAGGATGAGTACAGGACTATACGCAGCACCTGGAGAAGTTGTGACGGTAACCCTTCCTTCGGAAATAGTCGACTCAGGAACCTACGTCTTGGTAGGGGCCCACAGTGACAAGTTGTGGTCAAAGAGCCAATTACATCGCCATCCAGAGATTGTCAGATGGTGGTATGTTGATGATGTTAGCATGGAGGTTGGAAATGCCTTCGGGGGGCCGATTTACATTGCAATAGAACCGGGTTCTACATTGGGCGTTTTCCAAGTTAATTTCACAAATGCGGTAGAGGCCCCGATGTTTGTTCTTGGAGAAACATCTGATTTTGAATGGATATATTCTGAAAGCGATAATCCCGCTCCTTGGGCCGAATTGGTTTCGGATAATTTCATTATGACAGTTCCAAGTCATGAAATTCGGGATTTAACAAATCCAACAGATTTGATGGACTGGTGGGATATTGCTCTAGAAATGGAGCATGAATTGTATGGCTACTTACCGTGGCCAAGAGTTGAGCGAGCCGTCTTTGATGCTCAGATATCAGCAGGTTGGATGCATTCTGGATATCCATTCATGGCTCATGATTTGAGCGTGGCAGGAGTAGTCAATGTATCCTATATGTCAGAGAATGGAGATTGGGGGATGTTCCACGAATTAGGACACAACCATCAATGGATGCCTTCCACGCTTCCGGGAACAACAGAAACTGGATGCAACTTTGCTAGTGTCTATCTGATGGAAGATTTGGTTGGAATAGAGGGTCACAACGCAGTTGACCCAGCTCAAAGAGCAAATCGTATGAGGGGCTATTTTGATGATGGTTCAAATATAGCCAATTGGTCTGTTTGGACTGCCTTAGATACCTATTTGATAATCAAAGAAGAGTGGGGTTGGGACCCGATAACTCAAGCCTTAACTGTATATTACACACTACCTACGGCAGAGGTTCCAACAACTGGTGATGAGGAATTCAATGCCTGGGTTTTGCATCTTTCAAACGCAACAGGGTACAATTTAGCTCCTTATCATGCCGCGTGGGGATTCCCACTTACACAGAATACACACGATTCGCTTACCCATTTCCCAATCTGGGTAGATGATCCGTTACGAGGCGAATATTTCACCTATCAAGCGATACTTCGAAACTTGGGCGTAAATAATACCACATCCAGTAGTTCAACATTTAATTGGGAAACTTACGATAATGGAACGAATACCTCACTAACAATTTACTACGGGCCAATGGATATGGGTAACCAATCTTGGGTTTGGGCCAATAGTGCACCCTTAGGTGACTCAGCAGTTGGTTGGTCAGATTACGAAATTACAGGCCTATCTAGTAATTCGACGTACTACGCCAGAGTCAAGGCGTCGAATGAAATTGGAGACACATGGTTCGGTCCCGTTAATTGGACTACATCCAGTAATTGAAAATCAATTACTTACTCTTCTTAGTAACTCTTCGAGGCTTACTTTTGGACAGTAGCGCTGGTGTAAATTAGCGACGGGAATCCAGATGAGTGTATGTGCAAATGTGACAATAAAGGCCTCGGGAACAGATAGAAGCGGTTGATCCATCATGTATTCTGCAGCAATCCCAAGAATCGCAAAGTGAAGGACGTAGATGGTCAAAGTTAGACGCCCAGATGCTTCTAACACACTCAAATCAATTAGTCCATTCTTGGAATTTCGCAGGAGTAATTCGTTTGCAATAAGGACGAACATTGCAGTTATGAAAATGAAGAATGTTGTTGCGGGGAAGAATGTCAAAATCGCATCACCTTCGGTTAATGCCCACACCTTTCCTGAAGTAAATGATAATCCTATACTAATCAAAAATATAATTCCACCAATTGCCATTATGTTCTTTCTAGTTTCAAAATCATTTTCAAATTCTGCAATTATTGCGCCTAAAGTCGAAAACGCTAACCACGGAAAAACAGGGTATGTTCCATTGACTAAGAGCCGGTGACCCCATTCTCCAATCCCAGCAGAATCAACCCTTGAGGCCCAAGATAATTCAGAACCGTTGTATTCTCCAAGGAGTAGTGGCGTTAGTGCTAGTAACGAGAAAATTGCAATTAATTGCTTACTAGTAAATCGAGAAATTAGTGGGGCGAAAATAGCAGCGATTGCAATTAGGGTTAGAACACCTGGAGTGTGCCATTCGAATCTCCCACCTCGGTCAATAGCAAGTAGGAAATTGACAAGGAATTGACAAGCAGTTAGAATTACCACTCGTGGTAAAACCCAATTTATCCAAGCGGAGGAATTCAAGCTATCGGCAAATCTTTTCTTAGCCCCGCGATGCATTCCCCAACCTGAAACAGTAACGAACAGTGGAGCCGCCATGCCTCCAAATGCAGCAGCAACGAATGCAGCGGGATGGCCAACAGTGATTCCTTCTGGAGGCAAAATTGCTGCTGTGTGAACTTCGACCATGAAGAGAATTGCAACCGCTTTCATTTGGTCGATATAACCTAATCTCATGCACTCACCCAATAATCTGAGAAATTCGAGATTCTACCCTTACCTGCTCTAGCGAGACCGAAAAAGCAGAGGATATTTTCTCCGACAAGCCATCTGGCAATTCCTCGCGATGATAAATTACAATCAATGGGTCGCCAATCTCCACTTCATCACCAACTTGGGCTTCTATAATCGCCCCGACAGCATGGTCTATGCTGTCTGTCAGAGTTTTCCTACCCGAGCCCAATTTGAGACAGGCGAGTGCAATTGACATCGCATCAATATCCTTAATCCATCCTTTTTTCTCAGTGTAAATCTCGGTTGAAAGTAAATCATCTCCAAGTAGACCGAGGGAACTTAGCATTGCGTGGTCGCTTGCAAAGTGATTACGATTTCCTCCTTGAGCTTCGACCATATCTAGGAATTTTGTGAAAGCGCTACCATCATTCAGAGAATTATGAATCATTAATGCGCCTTCTTCCATGTTTTCAACAATACCCGATGCAGCCAATAAAATCCCTGCCTGAACACAAACCAGTTCTTCGAGGTCATGCGGTCCACGACCACATAGAGTTTCAACAGATTCAACTATTTCGAGCGCATTTCCTACTGCGCAGCCTAATGGTTGGTCCATGGTTGAAAGGACCACAGAAGTAGCAATACCCATTCCATTCGCTGCATCTGCCATCGATTGGGATAGGGCTTCAGCTTGTTCTCTTTCGGTCATGAATGCCGCTCTGCCATATTTTACGTCTAGAACCAAAGCCGAAATTCCTTCAGCGGCTTTTTTCGATACGATTGATGAAGTGATTAGTGGAATAGAGGCAACAGTACCTGTCACATCACGTAACGCGTACATACGCCTATCGGCGGGGACAAGTGAATCCGTTTGTCCAACCATTGCAAATCCAATTTCCCCAACTTGTTTTTGCAATTCATTTATCGATAGATCGACGCGAAAACCAGCTATACTTTCCAGTTTATCCAAAGTGCCCCCAGTGTGTCCTAACCCTCGTCCTGAAATCATCGGTACTTTGAGCCCACAAGCAGCTAGAGCGGGTGCTAAAATGATAGAGACCTTATCTCCAACTCCGCCCGTTGAGTGCTTATCAACAACGAGATGGCTCCAATCTTTGGGCCAAGCCAAGACCTTTCCTGAGTCTCTCATTGCTTTGGTAAGAAAGATTGTTGAATTTTCATCGAGTCCGTTTTCAAATATATCCCTCAACCAATCGATGACCAGCTCATCACTAAGTGAACCATCGACGACTCCGTTTACAATATCGGCGATTGAATCGCTCATGCCTCATCCTCGCCGTATTCATCGCGTAATTCTTCGATACTCATTCCCTTGTCCAATAGGAATTGAACCTGATTTCGGTCAAGATTTTCGAAGCCAAAACCATCTAGAACAATCCGCCCATGTACTCCGTCATCTCTACCTTCTGTCCACTCCCTTGTGTCTTCGGATGTATCATCGAATCGAGTACCTTTGAGAATAGCATGTTCAGCATTAGTGTCATCGAATCGATAACCAGAATCATCGATTAGTCGAGAATCGGTTTTTGTACCGGGTCTCCTTACCATTGTTAGTCCCGCACCAACTAAAGAAATCGCCGCAATTACTGTCAGTGTCAATAGAAATTTTGCCCCCGGGGTAGAAAGTGGGTCATCTCGAACATTGTCCTCTATCCACCCTCCATTTTCTCCATCATTGTTTTGTTCATCATTGACATTGGTATTGTTTCCTTCACCATTGTTGTTGTCGATGATTTCTTCTTCATCGCACCCAAATTGTATGCCATCAGGTATCCCGTTATCATCAACATCATTGGAATTCATGGCAACTACTGGAGACCGTCCTAATGATTGAGCAAATTCAGCCTCCTCGCCATCTAGAATACAATCGTCATCCGTGTCATTGTCATTTGGATCTCCTCCCCAAAGGTACTCATTCAGATTATTCAAACCATCTTCGTCTAAATCTAGTGATTGCTCGCTTAGAGCCGTTCCAAGTATTGCTGCAGAATGCCGATTCAAACCGTATTGAATCTCCCACATATCCGGTAAAAGATCTCCATCTGAATCTGTGGTTGTGTCTAGACGAGACCAATCCTCATCGAATGATTGCAAATACTCAGAGGCAAGTTCTTGTCCGTGAATTAATACTCCCATTTCTCTATTTCTTAATGCGGCGCTTGAACCCCAATTCATGCTTCCAATAAGAACGCTCTCCCCATCAATTATTGCACCCTTGTTGTGGAGTTTGGTAATTGTGTCTGACCAAGCCATGAGTCGTGCTGTGACATCAAGACCTTCGGTTGCATTCCAATTTGTATTGAATAGGTTCACCGCATCCCTAATTTCATCATCGATATCGGCATAAAAGCCATTCAATAGTAAGCGGACTTGAACTCCCCTCTGAGCTGCTTCGTAGATTGCTTCGATAATTGGATTATCACCGAATCCCCAATACCAATCTAAGTCTAAATATTGCAATGAAAGTTCAATGGTCGAATCCGCCGATTCAATCATTTCGATTATTCCATCTACACAATCGTCTGGACATGTCATCAATTGCATTTCGAAAGGTCCAGAATATGACTGAGTAATAGGTTCTTGAAATGAGCCATCAGTGGAGTCTTCCATTTCCCAATCGAAAGTTGGTGCATGATTGGATGAGTGTGGTGAAATGTGCAGGTGGTTTTCATTTTCGTCCCATGATAGACGAGATAGAACCAACGCAGCAAATGAATTTGAATTGACAATTACTGACCACTCTCGATTACCAACCCCATCTGGAGGTAGGCTTGTATCCTTCCAATTTCCTGAAGAAATCCATACACTTTCCGTATCCCTCACAGCAACTTTACTGTGGATGTAAGAATATGGAGAACTAATCAAACTCGGGTCTTCCATCCAGAGAACGGTTGCTCCTGCATCATGGAGAGTTTGAGCGTGTCCTTTTTGTTTATTTTTGGTGCTACTTCCATCTAGTATACCTTCTTCTAGAAGAATTGTTACAGAAACACCTCGGTTAATTGATTCTATTAATGCGGCCGTCAGGTCTGGACTCATAAACTGGTAGACATGTAGATGAATCGATGTTTCTGCCTCCCCAATCCAATGCATCAAGTCATTGAACGAAGTATCTGGGCCGATTGAAGCTGATACAGTAGAGGATTCTTCTAGTGTGATTTTTCCTCCATCACAGAATGTAGAAGCTCCGATTCTAATCCATCTATACTCCCAATCTTCCCCTGTGTTTGTGTCTGGATTATCTCCACACCCAGATCCACGCATCAAAATTAACCCCGGTGTCCCATCCCCTGGTACTGAAATAGCGCCGCCATTCCAACCCTCGATTTCAGCATCACCACCTCCGTATACAACCGCATCAACCACAGTTCCATTTGGAGATTTTAGTTGGAGAGCACTTCCTGAATCGACAAGCCAAGGCATATTGTTCATTACAACATTACCATCAATTGCAGATATACCTCCATCCAAAAATAGGTTGTCCGGATTTTCGGTTAGAACAATCGACCCTCCCGCAGGTATCACTAGTTCGTTGAATGTAGATATCCAGGGTGTTGTGGACCTAATGCGTTCTATGGTCCAGCCGGTTAAATTTGCAACTTCATTACCCAAATTACTCAATTCAAACCAATCGTTATCCCGGTTAGGTACTTCACCCGGCATAAGACGAGTGAACTTGACATCATATTTTCCATTCCATTCTGAAGGTTGTAAATCAGTAGGTGTTTCTGGATTATTTTCATCATCCACACCTCCAATATTTTGGCTTCCTGGGGTTGATTGTTCTGAGTCAATCCACTCCGCGCTTCCGTTAGATGGTATTTTGGAAATTCCATTTGACGCTTGCCCTGTGGTGACTTCATCAACTACACCACCTTGTTCATCTGTCAGGAAAATAGTCTCTCCAGCGTTGTTTATTCTTAGAGTTCCAATTTCATTTTCAGCAATAACTGCGTAATCTCCTGCTTCGATGTGATAAGGCGTAGTTAAATCACTAAATCCTACCCAACTAGTTTCATTGATTGGATGTGTCCATCCGCCAATATCGACAATTGTCCAGCCCTCAAGACTCACAGAACTAGACCCGGTATTGAACAACTCAACCCACTCACCTTGAGGAAAGATTCCTTGATCTGAGCCATCCGCATTAGGCATTATTTCGTTAATACAAACTATGCATGAGGAATTTTTTATCGTCTCTCGATGTTCTTTAGAATCATCGACTTGTAGAATTTGAGAGGGGCATAGTAGACTTAGTGTCAATACTGCAATGATGACTACTGCTAGCCTTGCGGGACCCCTTTCCATTAGACTTACGTCCAGTGTTCAGCGGTTGAACCCTTCGCGCAAGCGCGTCCGCGGCTGGCTTTGCCAGCCGGAGTACAGGCTAGCCTCAATCTTCATCTTTTGATACTGCAATCGGTCCCATGCCGCCGAATGCCAGAGCTCCCACAGCAATCATAGCTATGCTTGCAACATACAATACTGCAGTCACGGAATCAATCACAGCTGTGCCTTCTAATTCACAATCTCCACTTCCGCCGAAATCAGTCCAGTACATCGGTTCCATGTTGTCCAGAACNNGACACTGGAAGGTTTCAGCATCTTCATCTGCAATTTCTGAGAAAGTATGAATTTCGAATACAGGATGAGTATCCACACCCATCTCTGGATTTAGCATTCCGGGGCCCCTTAGGTCTAGGTGGAACATAGAGACGGATTTCCCGTACATCGCTACTTGGGTAACTGGCTCTACCTTGATATCCACATTTGAACCAAAGTATACAGGTAATGCACCTGGAAGTACATCAACAAAGGATGCAGAGCCAATTAACTTGGCTTGTATTTGGTTTTGTGAAGGGTCTAGGTTTACTGTATGTGCTCTCATTTCAATTCCCTTGTATGTTTCCATGTCTCCAGGTACTGATTCTGCCATTGCATATCCTACAAGATTGACCCTAAACGGATCATCACTATCTGCGACACCACCTACTGCACCGGCTACTACGGTATTGTCGTTACCGACATGGGCCGATAGTAGTCCAAGGGTGGAGGTTTCTCTGTGCGGAGCTCTCCATGGTAGATGCTCTGTAAATCCATACAAGTCCCCAGCTTCACAAGGGTACATGCCACTTGAATCAGCATCTGCCATTGTACCATCGGAATTTAATTTGAAATCACAAAATCCATTTCCATCGGAGTTGATGTAACCTTGACGTAACCTTTGACCCATATTGTCTCCTTCTGTACTTGCGACATATACATCATAATCTCCAGTAGTAACGCTATCCGAGCCGAAATATGTTTCATTTGTTTCGAGGCTTACCCAACCTAGGGCCATATTGTCGGGTTCTCCGTAAACAACATCAGCCACAATAATATCTCTCCAGCCAAACAACCAGTTATCGACTGGCTGCGTGATGTAAGCAGAACCGCCGTATTGGAAGCCCAATAGTGCGCCAATAACTTGGTCGAACATGAAGTCTGCGACCCAGCTACGAACTGCAGCAGCATCACTTTCCGAGATATCATACAATCCAGCCACATACGCATCATTCCAATCGGTTGTTTCCGCCCCTTCTTCTGCAGGGAGGGTACTTCCGGATAATTCCCCATACATGAAAATACTAGCAAAGTCAGAAGTCAATGCATAAGGAGATGTGTAGAGGATTTCAGTCACCTTAGCAACATCCATATCAATCGTGCCTTCGAATTCAGCTCTGTTCAATCCAATGGGTATGTAACCACCAGCAATAGGCTCTTCACCTCCGAAGGAAATTTGCCACCAATCATCAGCATTCAGTGTACCTTGGCCACCCGCAAGAATCATCTCAAATTCAGTGGGAGTACCAACCATCCCTATCCATTCACCGGCATAGTCAGACAATCCCAACAACTGTGTAAGTCCAATACCATATGTTGTCATTGTACCAAATAGGTCACCTTGTGCGCCCAAAAGGAAGAGGGCAATTCCATTTAGTGGGATGCCGCTGTAGTCCGAAACCGAAAGAAGTCCGTTTGGAATATCAGCGTCGGGTGTTCCAAATATTACACCATTCAAGACATCTGGGTTGGTAATGTCAACTCCACTGACTTCGTTCAATCTCTGTCTTAGATCGGTAACTTGAGTGAGGTCAGCACCACCACCATGGGCTAGGAAGGTATTGCCAGCAAGTGCGTATACAGCAAGGTCAATTGCTGCCATATCATCTCCTGCATCTGCATATCCGTATAGCGCAGCACGAGTTTGAGTAACTACTCCTCCGTCAGGAGCCCCCATTCCTGCTACTAGCATAGGGCCAATGTCACAAGTTAATGCAATGCAAATACCAGTAGAAGGATCCTGCGCCCCGTATAGGATGCTGTCTGCATACGGGAAGAACGTCTGAGTGTTGTTCAGTATGTCACTGGTTGTGCCTCCTCCAGTTGCAGAAACATATGCTCCAGAAAGAACTCCTGATGGAGCCAAAATCGACGCGTTAACTTCGTCCATACCAGTTGCTTGCAAACTTAGAGAGAATGTATCTACCATTCCAGAAATGTCTTCTGAAGCCCAAATTGAAGGGGCTCGATTCTGCAAATCAGTGGCAATCATGTTGTTAGCAAATCCAGCCTTGGCAAACACTTCACCATAGACGATTCCAGTTGAAATCCCCGCAATTCTTTGTGTATTCCAAAGGATGTTAACTTGAGTTATTTCGGTTGAACCTGGTACAGAGTTGTGTGAATCTCCATTGTCATCTATCCAAGCACAGTTCTCGCACCACTCAAAACTATCATATTCGGAATAAGTTATCTCACCAGCATCGTAATCGAAATCTAGGATTTCTCTGGTTGTAGTAACCTCATAGATGAAAGGGCCCATTTTCGTAAATTCATGTGCCTCTCCAGCATCCACCTCATCTGGATTATCTAGAGAGTATGCAAAGTAAACTCTCTCAGAGGTTGAAATAAGCCATTCGTCGTCATAATCTGCAGTGTAGTTTTCGTTTCCGTCGTCATCATAGCCATCATAGCCATCGGCTACAACATCCTGAACTCCAGCCTCAACTTGCCCTGCTACGAAGGGCGCTAATGCTAGAAAATTAATTCCTATTAACATAATTCCGACTGCTAGTATTGCAGTTGCCTTTTGTTGGTTGTCCATGGTATCACTCTAGCGGCTGACGCACGCGCTAAGGAAATAAGCGATTCTATCCCTATGTTACCTAGTGTTGCGGAGCACACCATCTAGAATCTCTTGAAATCATTCAATTCAAGCAAAGCCAAATGCATCCAATTCTCTAGCGAAGGTATACATCATTATAGGCACTAAAATAACTCCCATTCCATGTGACCTTCGTATCCCAATTCTAGGCGCCATAAGTCCGATCATTGTTCCAATGACTAAAGTCCCGACCCCAATCCAATCTGTAGAAATCCAAACTAAAATTGTAATGAAGGCACTGACGGAAATAACTAGGTTTCTGAGAGGTACTAATTCATGCATTTTCAACATACCCTTTCCAACCTCAATCATTACTGGAACAGCAAATAATCCTGAGGCTACTGTAATAGCCAGCAGTCTAACGAAATCTGCAGGCGGTTCTACAGCATTCCAGATGTCTATTGGATACATCATATTGAGTGCTAAGGCTGCTCCAGAACGAGGTCTTCCTACCATGTATAGGAAGCCTAGAACCATCACTGTAACAGCGGTGTTGACTGAGGACAGAATTGCAATAATTTCCAGATCTCGTTGTTGATTATTGTTTACTAAATCTAAGTCGGGTGTGGCGCCTGCTTCGGAAAGTGCCTCTTGAAATAACAAACGATCATCTTCTGCTAGGTCTTCCATGCCCTCAAACACCATCATTTGAGGCATCTGTTCAAATCCAGGCTGGGTCCCATGCTCGAAGTCTGCTGGTATGTAATTTGGATCAGTCAATTTACCCCAAAAGTTTCGAGCACTCATAACCACTACAGTTGCCTGTGCAGCTGTCATTCCAGGGAGTATTGCCATTACTGAGGAGACCACTGCTGAAAGGAATGTTGGAACTGCTAGAGGTTTAGGATCTGGCATTTCCCAATTTTGTTCTTGCGGAGGAATCTCACTTGTTGTTACATAGATGTCGATTAGGTTTGCAATTCCGAATAATCCCGCCAAGCTTGGGAATAGTAGTGAGGCGGATGGAATTCCAACGGGTGATCGAGCAGGTAATTCGAATACAGCCCATCCATAAAATCCAGTGAGTAAGAAATAGGCTGTGGCTACTAGTATTCCAGCAACTCTCGAACTTTCTCCAAGTCGGAAGTCGATTGCATCATATCGTCTTCGAATACTGAGTCGCCCCATCGGTATTGTAAATTCTAATGGTTTCTTCAATGACCATTTCAGTTTCTGTGTAATTTTTTGTGACCACATTGGCCATGGTAATCGAGTAGTCTCAGTCAAAATCAGGAATATAGAAATGAATAATAGAATCCATGGTAATTGTTCCCGGCTGGCTTCGTACAAACCTAATCCAGGACTTTCTCCGAAAAGTAAGCGCGCGACAATCAGTAGAGGGATTGACATCAGCATACCCATCTGCGAGCCGCGAGCGGAATATGCAACACCTTGAGCAGCTTGGCCCGAAATCAACATCCTGTGGCCTGGAAGCAAGGCAAGTGCCATGTTGTCATCAGGCGCCCCTACTAATGCGCTTGGAATGTAATTCAGGAATGTGTGTACAGTTCCACAGGCAACGATAATTCCTGCAACCGCGTCTAGAGGGATCCCTATCCCCACCGCAACAGGAGAAAGTGACAAGGCAATCAAAGCAACGTTATTGACGTGGAATCCGGGAATTAAACCCGTTAAACAGCCAAGGAATATTCCGAATATAAATGACCCAATTAACCAACCAAAATCGATTAACCATGGGTCCATCTAAACACCTCATCTGATATCTATACAGAATTGCATTGTATTACCCACAGAATCTTCTGTGGTAGATAATCTGCCTGTCCAATCAAGAGGTCCCTGCCCCTCAGTCTGGCTAGACTCAGTACCATCTCCTAGTAAACAGACACTTTCGTCAGAACCGGATCTCTGAATCCATTGGTTACCGTCCTCGTCCATAACTGCCTCTCCGTTAATCACGACAAGTTTTCCAATATCCCATTTCCATGAGTTGTAACCATCTCCCCAGTTTAGAGTGGTTGGTGCTGGTGCTTGACCGAGAGTCCAAGAACGTGCTTCAAGAATCACTCGGCCCTCGCTTTCTGACCAAATTATTGTAGCATTAAAGCGGATTGATTGGCCACCCTCAATATATTCTGCGTGCTCACCGATTAGATGTATTCTGAGTTTGGTTTGCCTAGAAAAGTAATCAGGACCATCTCCAACATATCCTTTGTCATAATCTGGAGATATAGGGTCGGTAATCCATCCTTCAAATGTATGATTCTGATTTAGATAATCAAATGGATTCTCAGCAACATCGAGTAGTGGAGTCACACCATCTCCAAAGTTGCCAGCAGTATTTTCGGCTGAGTATCCATCAAGCCTTAGACAGATAGTTGCTTCATCCGTCGACCAAATTAATCGTCCAAACCATTTTTGTTCAATACCCTCTAATCCCTCAGTTACTACATCCTCTGAAGGCAATAAACAAAGTCGGTCTGTAGGTGAATCTCCAATTAACCACCAACTACCTGATGATTGGGTTGCAGTTCCATCTATTGATACGTTTTTACCAACTTCATAGGTCAATGTGTAGGGTTCTAATTCCCAAGATAAGTCAACAATCGATCCTTCGTTAAGAACTTCTATGGCGGTTGCTTGCACAAGTAATCTCCAACGTAGAGAACGTTGGTCATATTGTAACCAACCAGATATTTCCACATGACTTCCGGATTCAATCCAATCGATTACTCTCCCCTCGACTTGCATGTACAATAGATGGTCTGCATTACCATAGGAGGGGTTATCCATAAGGCTCAATGAATGATATGTCACATCAGGCTCAAGAGGTTCAGACAAATAGCCATCTACTTTTACAGACATGTTGGCAAATTCTTGGGGGTTCATTGCAACTTCGACTAATTGCATAGCAGTATATTCTACTGAGTCGCAATCCGAATCAGCACATTCTATGGCACCATATCCATTGGATGACAACCAAATTCGTCCATTCCATTCAGTCACTTCTCCCTCCACAGTAATTATCGTTCCAATTGGAGGGATGTCGTTATCTCTGTCTACAAACCATCGAACTTCGACTACTGAGTGACCATCAACTTCTCGAACTTGCAAATCAATTCTATCTGCCTGTTCACCGTAAGGGTCTACAACGAAACTGGTCAACACTCCTTTGACCTTCACAGTCTCTCTTGGATATTCGTGAATTTCGTCTATGTCAATCAAATCAGGCTCACGGATAACTGCGTAGAAGTTCATTGTTGATACTAGCAAAAGAGCCGTGAAGAACATCACCCAAAGCCTCGCCATGAGTCCCGGATAGGTTTCTAATGCTTGAATATTCACTGAAGGTAAGCAGAGATATTCAACCAAAATTCTGCTTCATAGGGCATCTTTCTGGACCGGATTTCTCTTGCACCAAGAGAATAAGGTTCATCTCGCAGTTGTTGTCGAGTGATAGTTAGGACCCGTAGCTCAGTTGGTTAGAGCGCTCGGCTCATAACCGAGTGGCCATCGGTTCAAATCCGGTCGGGTCCACCACAATCTCCTGCTTAGAATCACCTATTTCGAGCAAAAATACCATAAAACCATTATTGATTCAAATTAGAAAAAGGGGTTAGAAATTGCAATACAGCGAAGCCGACGGTGCTAACCCATAAATACGGCCTAAGTCGGCCCATAGATGATGAGCACTGCAAGTAAGGTTCGTCCTGCCCTGATGATATTGGTAGTGTACTTTCTCAGCACATGGGCCGCCGCTGCACCTGTTCAGGCTCAAGGAGCAGTTCCAGACATCACCTTGACATGCGACCAACCACAACCAATTGATGTCTATCCAGGCGCTACGAGATCAAGCATAATCAACTGTCGAATTGAGAATCCAACCGTTCACCAAGAAAAGGTAAGAATCCAAATTCAAGCCGGAGTTCTAGCGTTCTCTGGTCCCGCTACTATGTCAATAGGGGGAGGCTCTGAGGTATCATTCCAGGTGCTTGTAAGGGCTGAACTCCGAGCACCTGAAGGACAGCATCAGGTAACTGTCAGTGCAGAGGTGACGATGGCGAATGGAGTCCCAGTTACCAGCGAACCATCGGCAGCTAACGTCATGGCGATTATCCGACAGTTCAGCCGACTCAGAGTAGCCTCGGAAGTCGCCTTCTTGCAATTACGTCCGAAGGTTGATTACAACCTGGTTTTCGATGTGTATAACGACGGAAATGCTCTGGATCGATTCAATATTGAAATTGAAAATTATGATCAATTGAACGATGATGGATTCCAACTAAGCATTCCGTTGGTCAGCGTAGAAATAGAATCTATGGCGCCTCCAGAAAAGATTCGAGTTCAGATGAGAACTCCGAAGAACCAAGGTTGGACAGATACATATTTCTCTTTACAGTTCAAGGCGACGTCTGAATACTCTGTAAGAACGGAGGGTATCCCCAATTACCAAATTCAAACGATGACCATTTACATCAGAGGGGTTTACCTTCCAGGATTCGAATTGATCGGTACTTTGATGATCACCGCTCTAGCAGCAGCTGCATTTGCAGGCCGATCTACAAGACTAACCAATGAAGAGGAATCAGACGATTTAGAACCGTTAGATGCTCGTTTGTTCTAACCGACGATTGTATGTCATCTGCCACCTCCAGTGGCATTGGGTTGATAACCAACGCTGATGACGCCTTGCCCAATTGAGAGGTTACTGGTATGAGTGATGGCGGATTGCTTCAGAAGGCTATGGACGTTCAACAACCGGCAGATGAGGTGGTCGCAGTAGCGGTTGCTGATTCGCGAAAAAAGACACTAATCCCTAATTCCCTTCCTATCGGAATTGGTCTCGCAGTTGTGTCAATTGTATCGATGTGGTTATACTCAATCCCTTCAATACAAAGTGATTACGCCCTGCTAATAATCGTTCCAATTGTATTAGCAGGAGCAGGTTGGTTCCTTATTTGGGATGGAATGAGTAGAAAATATACCGAAGTAATTTCTGTAACCATATTGCTACTACTTGCTTCTCCTTTCATATCTAGTAGCCTTTTTTCCAGTTCAATTACAATAACAGATAGCGAATTATCATCCGACGCCGAAACAATAACTCTCACAATTAGAGAGTCAGGTGGCTTATTCGGAGGTTCTTCAGGAGATGCTGATGTTTCGATAAGCTTCGGAGGAGAAAATGTATGGGACTCAGTGATGCCTTTGTCTATCAATCTCAACGATGGGATTGGGAAATATGGTAAATTGGTACTTCCAATAGTAGAATTTTACTCGGGTAATGCTGCTGATGATTCCCGCTACGTCGTAACTGTAGATTCCGGCGGTTCGTCAGACTCATTCATTTTGAATTCAGGACACTTAGAGAGAACTATTGACACAACGCAAAATCTCGCAGTTGGCGCTATGGGTGAAGGAAACGACTGCTCCGGAAATAAGGACAGTTGTGTTATAGGAGTAGGTCTGAAAGCGTGGGTTGGATTACAAGCCAACGTAGGAAATCCACCCGCACCTTTACCTCACGCTAATTTCGAACTTACAGCGACCCTCACAAAGGATGGTGTAACTGCTATTTCGTATCCAACTGTCACTGTAATTAATGGCGAAGCGACTTGGGATTCTATGAGTGGTGAATATGGTTCAGGTTCGTCAGATGTGGGGGATTTTGGTTCAGAGATTATTCTCGATGGTTCCGTAGAAGACATTGCAATTAACATGCAATTCATACCTAGAGATGATTGGCAAGAGTCGGATTTTGGCTGCTATGAGTTTACCGTATCTGCAACTCAAGGACCACCGTGGGGAGATCGTACCGCCCATGTGTCTACCACATTTTACGAACTTGCAGAATTTGGGGGAGAAGATGAAAATGGACCCCAAACAGATGAGTCTTGGACTCAAGTCTCGAGTTGCTAGTACAGTTCTTCTTCATCCTCTTCAGAGGATTTTGTCATCTTGAAGAAGAATGCTGCCATAGCTAAAGCAGCTATTACAAATGCGATCAACACAGGTATAATTGAACCACTTTCATCATCTGCTGGGTCAATCCAAGTAATTTGGTCACTCGAAGCAGTGCCACCACCGAATGCATCCTCCTCTACTAGTTGAGTCGGTGTCAGTATCTCGCAGGTCAAGCTTGCATTATCTACATCACTATTCATCCAAGAGAATTGAATTGTCACCTCCTCCCCTGCTACCACTAAACCACCCGGGTAACTTGTCATTTGTGCCGCTATCCCAGTTTCGGTAACGTCACATGTGAAATATACAATGGCAGGAGCAGTCCCACGATTTGCGATTGTAGCCATCATGCCAACGCCACTACTTCCTCTTGAAACGCTCTCAGTTGGCTCTTGATAATCAACCGAAACAAATTCAATTTGTGGTATATTTCCGTCGATAACAATTACTTCATCCCAAGTCAATGGGATAATTCCACCACCATAATCATCCAGTGATTCGTCCATATTCCAGCCGGTCCGATACTCTAGGATTTCTATACTCGCAAATTCAGTCCAAATACTTCCATCAGCCCAACCTATCTCAACGGTTCGAGAATCACCTGAGTCAATTAGACCCACTCCGTTTTCATCACTGAAATATGTTGATGAAGTTATTTCATATTGACCAAAGTTCAGTACTCTAAACAAAACCCCGGCAGCATCAAAGTGAACTTCTTGTGAATCCATGATTTTCTCCCAGCGATCCGTATGTCCGCCACTTCCCACCACGTTTTCCCCCCAATGTAACCTAGAATTTGCATGAGCGCGTACATCATGGTCATCTTTACTCATAGAGAATGTTGTTTCACCACTGATGATTAAATCTGCATCGGTGTTAGAAATGATTGGTCCAGTCCTGTCTATTGCAGTCGAATGTAACGTCATCATACCATCAACAACCACCATACATCCTAGAATAGAAGCCTCATCAAAATCAGCAGTACCTGCAACATTTAGACTACAGGTTTGACTATCCTGATCTAATGCCATCATGTTTCTATGTTCTAATTCAATAGCGTCGTATGTAATGGACGATCCAACTTCAGGGGTCATGGTAACTGTAGCTAGGTGAACTGATTGATGGCCATATCCTACTAAACCAACCCAAACATCGTCCGTATTTGCATCAAAAGAGAGGGTAAATTCGCTACCGTTCAAATCGATGGATTCTTGTCCCTCAATAATCGCTTGACCACCGTAAAATGTACTAGTATCTCCTGAATAAAATGTAGCCTCAAAGCCTCCATCATAATCAGAACCGGGTATCAAAACAGCTGAGCGATTTGTTTCATCCCAGTATCCGTAACCCGCTAATCCGGTTGGCGGATTTAAGTCTAGGATTTCTGAGTTGTGGACGTTTAATGTACCGCCAGATTCAACGTAAATATTTACTTCGTCGTGTATACTTAGAGTAAGATCCCTAAGCGTCAAATCACCCCCGGAAACAATTCTTAAATCAGTCTCCAATGAGCGATCTTCGATCCATTCTACCTGTGAATCAATGACAATTTCAGATGGTTGTGCCACTGCATTGAGCGAGGTTGTTGTGGCTAAAGCAGTTAGCAGAAATATTGCCAATAGCACAGTCTTCGATTTACTCATCGCCTCGGCGTACGATAAGTAATCAATGAAGCAATCGGCGACATGTGTAAGAAACCGAGAGTTCTTCTCGCATGAGTGTATGGCCGGACTAATGTCTAGTATGGCGGCTCTTGCTTTTCCAGACGCTAATGTCGGAGATTTTGCGGTTAACGTACTAACTGTTCTCATTCTTTACGGACCCGCATATTTAGCAAATACTGGAGCAATGCTTTTCGGAAAATGGATTCCTGATAAAATTGGATTTGATAACCACAAAATCGATGGAGGCAGGGTCCATTCTGATGGTAATAGGCTTCTAGGCGACGGTAAGTCTTGGGAGGGCCTTTTTGGGGGTGGTGTATTTTCTGGAATTTTAGTAATGATTGCACACTACATATGGGATGAAAACACCCCTCCTTCAGATCGCCCATTCATCGACCCATTGTTAATCTCTGATTCATCTGATTGGTTTTGGATTGGTAACGAATGGGTTGCTGCATTTGTACTTGGATTCACCCTAGGTTTCGCTTGCATGTTGGGTGATATGACAGGGTCTTATGTAAAACGCAGACAGGGTCTGAAGAGAGAAGGGGAAGTTAGTTCTAAAGCACCTCTTTTAGACACTCTTCCGTTTGCAATTTTTATCTTCTTAGCCGCTGCTATATTTTTCAACGACCAAGTAATGATGCATTCCGATTTAACATCACAAATTATTGCTATCATTGTCCTGACTCCAATAATTCATCGTTCTTTCAATATCTTAGGGTATAGGCTTGGATTAAAGTCTGTACCATACTGATGAGATTTCAGTATTTCTTTTAGTTCAAAGAGATTAACCATTGGAATGCATTATGTTGCTAATCGAGTGCGAATGCAAACATGGCTGGAATGAAGGTCCTTATTGTAGGAGCAGGGGGAAGAGAACACGCCCTTGCAATCGGACTCTCAGAAAGCCCTTCGATCGAATCAATTCACACATGCCCGGGAAACGCAGGAACCTCGATGTTAGGCATTAACCACAACGTTTCTGCTACAGATGTTGACGCGATTGTTAAACTTGCAACTAAATTATCAGTTGACCTTGTTGTAGTTGGCCCCGAAGCCCCCTTGGTTTCGGGACTTTCTGATTCCTTGAGAGAAAGGGGAATACCTAGTTTCGGACCGCATTCAGAGGGTGCCGAACTAGAAGGTTCGAAACTATACGCTAAGCAGTTGATGGAAGAATTAGGGATACCAACCGGAGGTGTCCAGATTTTGAAGTCTGATTCCGACATCGATGCTGCCCTATCTCGCTATTCATCACCTTGGGTAATCAAGCGAGATGTACTGGCTGCTGGAAAGGGTGTAGTTGTAACTGAGGATGTAGACGAGGCCAGTCGTTTCATTCGAGATTCTATCTCCACGGATGGTTTTGTTCTATTGGAAGAATTCCTCTCAGGGGAGGAAGCATCTATGCTGATAATTATGGATGAATCTGGCTATATTTGTCTACCTCCAAGCCAAGATCATAAGAGAGTTGGAGAGGGAGATACTGGACCTAATACTGGTGGTATGGGAGCATATGCTCCTGCTCCGGTAATAACTGAATCAGTAAGGCAAAGGGTGATACAAGAAATTGTCAATCCAATGCATCACCATTTGCGGAATCAAGCGATTCCATACCGTGGAGTTCTTTACGTCGGGCTGATGATTGACGAGGGAGGTGCACCTAGCGTAATTGAATATAATGTTAGATTCGGAGATCCTGAAACACAAGTAACAATTCCATTGATAGAAAGCGACCTTGGAGAAATGCTTCTAGCAACTGCTGAAGGTAGGGTTGAAAGTTATCAGCCAATCTTTTCAGATAAGTCCGCAATTACAGTTGTTTTGGCTTCGGAAGGATATCCAGGCCCGTCAAAAACCGATAGGGAAATTACTGGTGAAAATACTAGAATCGAAGAAGGAGAAATTTCCGCTTTTGTACATCAAGCAGGCACATATCGGGATGAGGAGGGAAAACTTCTCTCAAGTGGGGGGAGGGTTCTCTCTGCAACAGCCTTAGCACCTAATCTTCCTAGTGCTGTCGGCGCCGCTTACGCCATTATTGATGAAATCACTTTAGAGGGCTCACATTATCGGAGAGATATCGCATATCGCGCTCTCTGAGTAGTTTTTGTTGAAAACTAGCCACGCTACTACGTAGCGGAAACACCGCGAATGGTTATAACAGAAGTTTTGGTCGCCGCGACGCTGAGCCTTCAGGCTGCAAATAGACGGTGATGAAATAATGTCTTATGAAAACGGGAAAACGGGGGACGTCGGCCAGTACAATGAACTGGTTTCGGCGCCAGCGGTGTTAGCAGGATTACTAATCTTATTTTTCGCTGCTACATCCCTCGCTGATGATGTGATGATTGACACAGGAAAGTTGGTTATCCTTCCCGTCGCAGCTGCATTAGCAGCTGTTATGGGAAGGTTTTGGGTATCTGCCCTTCCTGAGGATTCTCCCATAAATCGAAACTCGGTTTTCGTAATGTTGTTTGCAATCGTTCCGATAGCATTGGAATTGCTAGGATTTATTGACGCCATACTCGCAACCACTTTTGCATTCATGGCGATTTCAACATTAATTCTTGTTAAATCAAATAGAAATGAGGAAGCAACCATTCTATTCACTATGGTCGCAGGATTCCATGTTTCTGTAGCCTACGCTGCGTCTATGCCGGAATTGACACTTTCAGAGGGAGATAACCTACAGAATCTGCTTATCGACGTCCAAAGAGCCGGTATAGCGGCTAATTTCTTTTCCTTTTACGCTGCATCGTTGACGCTTGGTACCATTTTCGCTATTTCTTTCAGAGGATATCTGTATGATGGAGGAAATGGGTCTTTGTTTGAAAGGCTACCACAAAAAATTGATTTTTCAGAACACCGTGATTTACTGATCACTGCAATTACCTTATTGATTGTGAACTTAATTCCACTTTGTTCACTGGCAAGTATTTCCAGTGCTGGTACCTTTGAGGAGCACCACTACCTTGGTGGTATTTGGGCTCTAGTTACTTCGATAGTGGTGATGTTTGTAGCCTTCTGTCGTGCTGAGAGATGGCATGTTCTCGGAGCGATAGTTGCGGTAAATTGGCTAATCTATACCTTAGCTCACTTGGTAGAGATAGGTGTCAGCCTCCCAGAACAATTGGAATTCCTTGCTGGGAATGATTTCGGTGGAGCCTTCTCTTGGTTCTTCATCACATTCTGGTTGAATGTGCTAGGAATTATGCTTGCTTCTAGTGGAAGATTCGGAGATATTGCTCCCCGCCGAGAACCTAGCCAGTTCCGTTTGTGGTGGAGTGACAATTCCTATTCAATTCTAGTTGGCTCCGCAGTTATTGTTGGTCTTTTAATCAGGACTGGTTGGAATGTGCTTCCAGCAATGAATGCGAATATAACCGGAATTTGGGATATGACCGGAGGTTCTGACCCTTGGTACATGAAGAGAGTTGTTGACTACATCGTAGCAGAGCATGCTCACTTCATTTTCGATGCAGATCGAGCATACCCGAGTGGTGGAATTAATCCTCGTCCTCCACTATTTTCGTGGTGTTTAGCACTTGGTGGTCTCGCACTCGAGTGGTTAACTGGTATTACCGCCGACGAAGTCGTTTGGTGGTCAGTTGCAGGTTTGCCAGCCATCTTCGGAGCATTGATTGTTCTACCTGTTGCAGGTATTGCAAACCGCCTTCACAGTGCACAGGCGGGAATATTCGCTGCTTGGCTTATGGCACTAATGCCTGGTCACATTAGCCACTCAACATTTGGTCTAGCCGACCACGACTCGTTTGCGCTACTTTTCCTTACCTTAGCCTTCTACTTCTGGGTTAGGACATTAGGGGAAATTGGTAGTGAAAGAGTATTCCGTAACCCAAGTTCCAATCCATTGTACTTGGTTGCAGGGATTAGAGAGATGTGGAATCGCAACCCAGTAATGATGTCCTATGCAACACTAGCCGGTATCAGTTTCTCGACAGTGGCGCTTGGTTGGAAAGGATTCGTTTACGGACCTGGAATTTTATTCCTTGCTTTTGCTTTCCAAATCATCCTCAACATGTTCCGCCGACGTGACAGCCTGCCTCTTACTTCGGCAGCTCTACAGATGATGTTTACAACCTTCCTAATTCCTCTCCCATTCTACATTTGGCCTGGTCTTAACTTACTTTGGGCACCTAGCGGATTCCAACCTATGTTCTACATTGTTGGATTTACAATTGCCTTAGGTTGGGTGGCATCTAGCTTCCGAGACAAACCTTGGCTGTTGGTGTTGGGTAGTGGTGGCGTACTATTTGGTGGCATTCTGTCGGCATTGTGGATTCTACAAACCGCTGAATATTACGACGGTTGGGATATTCTATTCACAGGTGGATTTTATTTCTCAAAGAACAAGATTTTCGGAACAATCGGAGAAGCTCAGGCACCTAGTAGAGGTGTACTATTCGCTTCCTTTGGCCCGATTGTTACATTGATTGCATTAGGTTATGCATTCATCCTTCTATGGCGCGGCGCTCGAGAAGAAAAGCAAGGCTTGTCGCTTGTTGGTTTGTGGGTTCTAATTGCCTCCTACATGGCTTGGACCGCTGGAAGATTCATTCTCAATGCAACTCCAGCAATGGCTGTTGTTGGTGCAATAGGTATAGCCGCACTTTGGAGGAGGGCCGATTTCTCAGGCTTCACCAAAGAATGGCGCCGTGCAGGAATTGGAACTCCAAGAGCTCGATTCCGTTCGGTTAGAACTGCCAGTGTAAAGAAGCCGATGATTCCAGCCCTAGTGCTCGTTTTCATGTTAGTTGCAACTCAACATGCAACATATGGTGTAGACTCGGGTATTCCGAGGGGTGAGACTGCATCAGGGGATGTCGATCAGGTGATTTACGATATTACTCCTGATGTAATGAGATTCGATGTAGGAGGGCTATCGCTTCTGGATAGCAGTTCCTACAACCCAACTGCGAACTGTGGAAATGGTTGCTGGTACATGGGAACATTCGGCCCCGGATTCAACGGAGGGGGTTGGAATATGGCCTATGAGTGGCTTTCAGAACAAGATTCAGATGAGAAATTTGGTGAAAGACCTGCATTCGTCTCATGGTGGGATTATGGGTTCCAAGCATTAGATTCCGGAGAACATCCTACCGTTGCTGACAACTTCCAGTCTGGAATTCCACATAGTGGAGGAATGTTACTATCTTCAGGTCAGGAAGACACTCTAGCGATGTTTATCACAACTCTCGCTCAGGGAGATAGGAAATATTCTGGTGATGGACAATTTGGTGACGATTTCACTGAAGTTATCCAGAACCACCTATCTGCACAACAAATTCAGGAGTTCCAAGATATTCTATCGCTTGGCCCTGGACAAAAGCAATCTGTAATCGATCGTTCTTTGGTTCTAATCTATCAAAACGTTCAGGAGATACAGGATTCTTCTTTTACAGCTGGAAATCTCAAAATTACCACAGATTTGATGCATGGTACTGTCCTTGATGAAAATGGACTTCCAACAGAACCAATGTGGTTTGTATTCAAAGATGGTAAGCAAGTAGGTAATGCTACGACAAACGAAACAGAGGCCAAGTCGATTTTCAACGAAGCACGCGGATCGAGCCAACCCTATGAAGAGGAAACAACCCATTACGATATTGGCGGCTACAGATATACAGCCGACTTAATCGAGAGCTATGATGACGTTTCAACAAACTTACACCGTTCAAATGCTAAGTTGGGTCTAGCAAGGGCTTTCCTAACTACGGCCCTTTCTCTTGATGAATTAGTAGAACTGTACCACGACATCTCTACTCAAGTTGTATATGAGGTTCAAGATTACGGAGGTAGTTTGGGAGAAACTATCGAACGAAATAACGAGATTCGCTACTTCGCAATAGACGATAGATTGTACCCACTTGGTGGAGCTTATTATGCCGACCAAAGTTACCATCGAGGTCAAACTACAGGAATTTTCTACGCTCCAACCACCTTATCGGGCCTTGATCCCAATCATTACATTGAATCGATTTACGAGACCCAGCGCGGTGATAGGCCGACAGTCTTCATGAGCGCTGAGCGCTATGAGCAGGAGTATATGTCTGATGTTGTCAAGCAGCAATCTGGAGCAATGGAAGATTCCACAGATATGATTCAACTTGTTGATATACAATATCAGCAAACAGAATCTTTCTTTGAAACAATGGTTGCTAGAATCTATGTTGGATACGGGACCTCAAGTTTGGGATTAACGGTTGATCCATCTCAACCTGGACCAACATGGGCGATAAGCGGAACACCAGGTTCCCCACTAGAGAATGCCTTCCCTCTTCCAGGCGCTATGATGAATCATTTCGTAATAGCCAATTGGTACGATGACGGCTCAGATTCTCCTGATGAAGACAATAACAGTGTACCGGATATTTTCGATGGTGGCTATGCCGCAATCGGTCGGGCTAATTCCAATGTAAAGGTCGTGAAATATTACAGTGGAGCAACCCTAGAAGGTACAGTTGAATTGGATGGAATTGGTCCAGTTCCAAATGCTAGAATATTGATTGAAAGAGATGCCTTCAGTGGTGAAGAAGTCGCCGATGAGAATGGAACTGTGACCGACCAAGATCCTCGGACCTATTGGGTTCCTATTGGCACTGTAGACGCAGATGAGAACGGAGATTATTCATTCACTGTTCCATCAGGCAAGATTAGAGTTTCAGCCTTCTTTGGCGAACCTGATATCAGGGCTGCTCGCGATGAATTAACAAGCGGTTCTGGTGGTATGTTGCAAGATGTAGCCACAGAATCAACAATTGGGGTTAGAAATGTCAACTTAATCACTGGAATACTGGGTAATGTTTCTGGATCTCAATGGCTATCAGAGACCATAATAAACGTCTCAGGGGAAGCGGGTCATTCCAATGGCCAAGCTCTGATTAATGCTGATATCACCGTAGAACCTTCATTCTCTACAGGCCGATTAGTTTGGATTGGCCAGGGTTCCTTTGATGGCGAAGCAATTACCGATGCTGTTGTCGAATTATCTCCTGCGTGGGATCAAATTCAGATGCAACCTATCTTGCTAGAGACCTCTACAGGAAGTGTAAACGGACCTGACCTAGCTTTCCAAGGAATAGGCCAAGTGACATTTACCGGTGAAGGTGAAGTCATCAGTAATGGTTTGATGACAGTCACTGATTTCGTAGGCACACACAGGCAGACCATTCTGAACGGACACAGCCTAGCCGGCTCTGGAGAGTTTACCGGGCGAGGAACGCTTTCCGGAGTAATTGACGGAGTGGATATTGTTGACGGAAATTGTAACGAAAATGGAACAATGCCAGAGAACTACTCTGTTTGTTCTCTATCTGATGGAGACTTCTTGATCGAGGGCGCAATTAACGCAACCGGCCGATTTACATCCAATGGAACATCTTCATTCTCACAAGAACACAATGGTTCATCTCTCACTGGCTCAGGTGTATTTACTATTGATGCTAGTAATGAGGAACTAGACACCTATGGAACCCTAAATGGTACAGGAACTTTCAGCGGAGAGGGTGAATTCAGTGGCCCTATGGTTCAAGCTGGAACATTCCACCTAATCGATGCTATACCTGGAAATTACAACGTGGCAGTAGTATTCAATGACGATACTAGAATCGAAATTATTGACGGATTTAACGTTCCACATCAGGGTGTTCCATCTCTTAATCAGATCGATGTAGCGGGCGGAGTTATCTCCGGCACACTAACTGATGAGAATGGAAATGCTTTGTCGGGTTCTGTTACAATGGTCAAACTAGAATCTGAAAATGACACCACTATCGGGGAATGTAGCGAAGTCATGTACGCGCCATGTCGATTAACTGCAGATGAGAATGGTACCTTTGAGTTCGGACCAATCGTTCCTGGAGAGTACCTCTTTGAGTTGGATATGGATGAAGATGGATTCAATGAGGTTGAATTGACCCATGAATTCGATGCTGATATGGACTCACAAGTTAACTTCCCAACACCTATACCTACAGTATTTGATTTGAGATTCTCATTAACTCAAATTGTTGATGGAATGCAAACATCTGTGGAGAATATCGACAATTTGACTTTGGTCAAGAGTGATAATTCAGCAGCACCAGTTGTTGCCGTATTTGATAACATAAGTGGTGAATACTTGGCTGAACTATCACAGGGTCAATGGATTCTCAGCCATGACTTGAGTGATTCTGAGCAATTATGGGAACAAATTGACCTTCAATCAGACATTTCTACGTCCTACGCCTTTAGAGAATCGATGAATGTAGTTGGAACTGTGTATTATGATACTAATACAGCAGTCTCCAATTCCACTATTCAAGCAGAGGTTGTTGACTACACGCAGGTAATTTTCCATTGGGAGAATTTCACTACAAGCGAAACCACAGATGCCAATGGTGTATTCAATGTCGTTTTGCCGATTGGTTCAGTTGTTGACGCCGCTGTATTTGGTAATGTTCTGAACGTAGTTAATGGTACACGATTTACAGTCGAAGAGGGTATGGACAATATCACTATGGTTGCACGCCCCGGACATGATGTTAGCGGTAACCTAAATCTAAATCGATTAGGAAATTACTACACATCAAATCTAGACGGTTGGGAGCCTGTTACTGTATATGCAACGAATGATCAGGTCGATGCAGTGTGGCATATACAAGCCACTCAGTTTGGGACTTTTGACACTATTTTACCAGAAGGAAACTGGACATTTACAACAGATCTAGATTGGCTGAATGCAAGTGAAGCAACTCTCATGGTTGATGGTGAAAATGATACATTAGAGATGTATCTTTACCCTGCACCTTCATTCCTTGAGATAGATTTCTTCTTGGATAATAGTGGTGACAATAACGTGGCTAATGGAACTCCTGTAGAGTACAAATTCTCAGTTGTACCTCTTGAAAATGAAGCGGGATTAACAATAGATGTAGAAGAAAATGGTTTAGAGTGGATTTCAGAAGGATTCGCAAGAGTTCCTGTAGAAGCGGGTTCATACCGAATAAATGTAGAAATTTCTAACGCTCGCGCGGGAGACCTTTTCGGAACTCGAATTATGACCGGCGATGCCTACTTTGAGGTCGGTCTCGACGGTGAAGTTGTTAGCAGAAGTATTGGCTTTGACCCAGAATGGAAGGTAGATTTGACATTTACAAATGAAAGTGGTGGGCAACTAGTTGATCAATTAGTTAGATTCATCGATCCGCAGAATAGCGGAGAAATTATCACTAGAAAGACCGATATGAATGGCACACTAATCGACCATCTTCCAGATGGAGAATGGATTATTGTAATCGATTCTGTAGAAACAGATACGGCGGTTATAGAAGGAGTTCGAACAACGATTATCGTATCAGAACAAACTGCTAACGATGCTCAAACCATATCAACTAGCGAACTTGCATCATTCACCGTTAGAATTTCTGATGCTGATGGAGTTAATCTGGAAGATATGGAATTACAACTAATTTCTAATGATGGATTAGGAACGGTATATCTTGACAACACTGATAGTTCGGGACAAACCTCAGGAATCATATCTCCAGGTTCATGGAATATTGAATTAAATCAGACCGTGGATAGGACTCGTTATGTCGTCGAGTCGCTTGAACTGCAGGATGGTGGGTTAGTCGCTGGTGAGAACGCATTAATCGATATTGTTGCATCAACACACTATGAGTTGTCTGGAACTATATTCTGGGACCATGATGACGACGATGATGCGGACGTTGGAGAGGGTGTGTCAGATGTTGAAATTCTGATGACAAGTGAAGGTCATGATAATATTACTCAAATTACCGATGCCGCTGGTGATTGGAGTGTGTATGTTCCTGCAGGTACAACTTGGCAAGTCTCGACATACAGAGAAGGGTTTGATCAAGAAACTGAATCTATTGCGATGAACGCTCCTAACTCTGTAGAAATTGAACTTACAGCTGGATATGTGAATATATTTGGAAACGTAACGCACTCAGATTTGTCGAATATTGGTGAGCAAGTAGAATTAATTTTGATTCCTACATCCGGAATGGTACGTGATCGAATAGTGCCAGAAAAGGTATTCGAAGATGGAGTGTGGAACGGTCAATGGACAGCTTCAGTTGAACCCGGTGTTTGGATTATTCGAGCAACACTGGAAGCGTCTAATCTCGTAGGAATGGCAAGCATCGATGCAGACATTAGCGATGGTGGAAATGTAGACATCAATCTTGTGTATGGTGGTTGGCTACATCTTTCTACTCAATGGCTGGACTTTAATGGAACTCAAAATCATGCCATGGAAACCGGAATAGAGGGTGCAGAGATTGTTGATGACGTGGAATTCACACTGTCCTCAGGAGCAGGAGTCCGATGGGATGCTTTGTTGACTGAAACCGGTGAAATTTCACTTCTAATGCCAAGTGGAATGATTGAGGTCGAAGGCAGTTTCTCTGTCGACCAAATGGACCGCGTAATGGAATATACTGCTACCAAGTCAATTAGTGTACCAGGTTCAGGAACAGATCTTACCGCCTCGGTCACTCAGGACTTATTGTTCGGCCGAATCGCTAACCACACAATAAGCGCTACAATTGTCTCTGTAACTGGTGGAGAATTAACCCAAGAAGAGGAATTTAATGATGTCAAAGCCACTCTAGGAGATGATGGCCAATACGACTCAATTGAGTTTACAATGTCTCTTGACTATCTTGGACATGAGTCAGTGTCAAGTTACACCGTATCAGGAAATGTTGCAGGTACCGATGGTCAATATTGGAATGTTGAAGTATGGGATGAGTCTATTGAAAATTGGACCACACCTTTCGCCTTTGAATTCGGTTTAGATAGCAACAATAGCACAACCTATGACAGTCTACTGCTTCGAATTACTCCTGCCAATCAATCGACTGCTCAGTCACTTACCAATGGTCACAACGTAGATATCAAGTTCACTTCAGCTGATGGCTATCAGTTTGAACAGGAAGTAATTGTTAGGATTCCTCAATTCCATAATTTCGAATTAAGGGAGCCAGTGTTGGATATTTACGGAATCCGGCCTGGTGAGGAGCTGTCTATCCCTCTATTATTCACAAATAGTGGAAATGGTGATGAGAGATTTGAATTTGGATTCGATGATGTTCAACTTCCACCAGATTGGCAAAGAACAGGTGCGACATCACATACCATAGGTGCTTTTACAGACACAACCCATACTATCAAGATAATTTCACCTGAGAATGCAACAGGAAATGAGGATTTCATCATTACAATTTCCGTTACTGACAAGAACAATGGAACTTATTCTCCAATAGTGATTAGAGTTAAGACATCTCTCCCTGTCCTTGAAATTAGCGTAGTTGATTCCGTTAACGATCCATTATTCGGAACAATCCATACATTTACCGTAGAGGTGGAAAATACTGGATTGGTGGATGCTGAGAAGGTTAAGTTGATCGGAACAGTTCGTGGAAAGAATGTAAGCTCTAGCGTAACAAAGGATGTGTTATCAGGAGACACGGTGAGATATCTCATCGACATAAATCTGACAGATTTCGATGGTCCATCTCAAGAATGGTTTGACTTTGAAATTGAAACTGAAGGTCAAGAATTTGGCGAAGAACCGGAAAAAGTAAGCAAGAGATACTCACTTAAGGCTCCAGGAGTGGATGATTCAACAGCAACCACGGTTATTGGCGTAGTTCTAGCACTAATCCTGTTGTTTGTTTTATGGTACTTCACAAGATCTGGATCGAGAAGACCCGGTGCCCCATTCTGATAACCTAACTAAGTCCCCTTTGCAACCTTGGTCAAGACAAGACCTCATAGGTGAATACCAAATAGAGTAGGTTAGTGATTGGCCAATGACTCTTGAAGATCTTGAGTTAATGCCCGAACCAGAAGATAGTAGGTTGTTGACCGCTGTTGACCCCCAGGCTCCGGGATATCCTGGTTCTGAGTATGGATTATCCGATCAAGAAGCGAGAGAGCTACGTTGGCCATTAGGTCCGATGAAGGAGTTTCTATGGCCTTGGGGTGCTGCCAGCTTTGCAATAGGGGCCGTTCTATTGTTAATGACATGGTCATCTATTCAACCATTGTTGGTATCTTATCTACCAGACTCTGAGTGGGCATATCGGTCTTCAGGGATTAGGGAATTACAAGATCAGGGTTACTATGGAGACGGAGTTCATGTCTGCATCGTAGATACTGGAATTGATATTACTCATCCCGATTTCAAAAATACTAACCTGGTCGGTTTTCGAGATTTCTACTCAGGAGAGGACGGCAATATCCGAGATATTGGAGATGATTATCACGGTACGTTGATGGCTGGATTGTTAATTGGAAATGGCACTTACGTAGGAGCGGCACCAAGCGTTTCACTCTCAGTGGCTTTGGCTCTTGGACCTGAAGGAGAAGCGGGTCAGTCGGATAGAGTTTCTTTGGCGATTCGGTGGTGTAGGATTTCTCAAGATGTTGATATCATTAGCCTGAGTTTAGGTGGCGATCCAGGGGGCGGAATGAGCAATCTCCAATCTGAAACTGTCGAGGCGGTAAACGAGGCATTAGATGCTGGAATTTTTGTTGTAGCGGCGGCTGGCAATAATGGCCAAAAGGCGAACATCAAAGATGTATCAATACCAGCAAATATCCCTGGAGTTATCGCTGTTGGAGCCTCAACTATAGATGGTGAAATCTGGTCAAATAGTTCGATAGGCTCGAATATAGATCCTTATTTCAATGAGGAAAGGCAATTTCCTAATCAAAAGCCAGAAGTTACCGCACCTGGAGTCAGATTGTTCTCTACTGCATCAACAGAAATCACGCCGGCTTATGCCTATTCAACTGGAACATCTGACTCAACCGTGATAGTTGTCGGCGCCCTTGCTTTGATTCTTCAAATTCATGGGGCTGAAATGCGAGGTGAAGATGGACAATTCGACTCACAAGAAATGAATTTGGTGAAGAGTGCTCTTGCAAACTCATGTTTAAAATCGCAAGATAGGGGTGCAATTCATTCAAACAAATCAGGCTACGGTGAATTGAATGCAAAGGCATGGTTAGAAGAGATTAGTATTGAGTTTAATCTAAGTAAATAATTATCATTTTTCCTATATTTCTCCAACCGAGCCTACGGCTCGATGAAACCCTATGATTAAATCACTTTGAGATTCCCCAATATCATGACGAGTGCCCGAGCAAGAAGCGAGTTCCTAGTATTTCTAATGCTTACAAGCACAATGTTGGCTATGGTTGGCCCCGCACTTCCAGTCTCCGCAGACAATGAAACTACCAGCGGAACGATTACCGGCATTGAGAGATGGAGTGGAACCCACCAACTCACAGGCGATGTTACAATAGCCGCTGGTGCAAAACTGATAATCGACCCTGGTACCGATATTTCATTTCCAAACGGTACAATGTTAGATGTTCGTGGTAATCTATGTGCAGGAGTCGCATCCTGTGGTTCCAATGGTAATGCAGCATCAGGTAATCCAATCACTCTCACGTGGGCAGAACCTGCGGTTCCGAATGCAACCGGAGAATGTTACGGATTAGGTAGCGGAAATTCACAAATAATGATTGAGGACCCCTCTTGCGGAGAAGGAGTAATTCTTCGCGATACGATGGACCTTTCACAATCGGGATTCAAGAGTATGCATTTTGAAGGTGCATGGGGAGTCCCATTCTATGTTCAATTGGAATATGAATATCGATATGGGGTATTAGTTCTTGATGGAGCAAGTCCTACTCTGCGGGATATGAGATTTGAAGACATCAATACTTCCAGTGTACTTGCAGCGAATTTAGCTCAACCAACTTTCATCGGCGGCGAATATGTTGCTGGCAATGATGAAGAGAGCGGAGTCACAGGTCAGGCAGTGCAGATTTATGGTGGAGGTACACCNATTTCCCCGATGGTTTTCCAGGATGCTACTTTCCAATCAACAAACAAGGGTTGTGGAAATAGAGATGGAGGGAGATCTGCTATTTGGGCCTCTCAGACATTTATTCGAGTCCAAAACTCAGACTTTGCTGGTGGTGATTTTGGTATTAGTATCAGGAATTCAGCTGGAAAGGTGACTAATTCTACCATTTCAGTCACTTGCAATGGTATTGATGTGAATAGCCTAAAGGCAATTGGAAATACTGAATATGATGTTGAAATATCAAATAATGTAATCACAACTACTCAACGAACTCCCATNACCGCCTATTCTGGAGCCGACGTTCGAATTCACAATAACGAACTAGCCGGGGCTGGAGAAGGTTCTGGAATAGCAGTATATTCTTCAAAAGCTGAAATACACAATAACGACATTGGACCTATTGGNGGTTGGAATGGTCTATGGCTNTTGGGAAGTTTTGATGTAATTGCTGAAAACAATTCAATTTCAGAAACCGGACAGGAACCGATTCTTGCTGGAGAATATGGAACTCAGGCACCATCTCCTACACCTGCAAGACTTTACTTGGCTAACAATTCAATCTCGACTCAAGGTAGTGGGGAATGCTCATCGCAAAAGTGGTGGGGTGGTTCTTTCACTTGCCCAGCTATAATGGCGCACAGATCAGGAGCTACAATTGTAGACAATGAAATTAATGCTGGTGGAAATGCTGATGGAATCAGGGCGACTGGAGCCATACTTGATGTCCAAAGAAATGTATTCAATGTTCAAGGAACCGGTGCTATACTGCAGCACTATGATAGTGGCTTTGCAGATTCCCAACAATATGGGACACTGGCATTCTTTAGCAATAATGAATGGAATGGAGTTAGTGTAACCTACAATGTTTCTAAGTCTTCTGTTACTGTTCAATCAGAATATATCCCAAGCCCTCCACCAGATGAACATCCTGTTTTACTTAGGTGGGCGGATCAAGAAGCTTGGGTCCAGAATGGTTGGCAAAACGGAGTCATTCCACACGAAGTTAGGGCTTGTGATACCTGTGACGATTTCACTCCTTACAATTTCCCTCTAGCGATAAATATGGATAATAATTCCACAGTGTTCACCTTCTCTAACCTTTCAAACTTGGATTTATCCAAGGTTAAAATTGATACACAACCGACAAAATATGCAGTTCAGGTACAAAGAGCTGAACTGGTAAGATTCCAAACTCTAGTAAACGGCCAACGGGTAGAAAATGCAAACGTATTGATTGAGGACGCACTTGGGAAT
This sequence comes from Candidatus Thalassarchaeum sp., assembly GCA_022451235.1. GTDB lineage: Archaea > Thermoplasmatota > Poseidoniia > Poseidoniales > Thalassarchaeaceae > MGIIb-O1. Next base: position 73,215 of record JAKUOA010000009.1, read on the forward strand.
GACCTCTATAGTCTTGAAACAGACTCGGATGGCTATACACCATGGTTTTCTCTTGCTTCTAATTTCCACCTTGATTTCAGAGGTTTAGCGGGAGGAGATAATCCCGATGGTTTTGCAGACGATGAATTCGAAGATTCCTGTTCAGATGGAGAGGATAATGACGGTGATTTACTACTTGATACAGATGATCCTGACTGCGACTACTCTGCAGGAACTAGAGAATTATCTCTCTACAGATACACTGCGTATAAATTTGGATACGGTATAGATAGTGGGGAGTTTACTCTTTCAGATACAACGTACCAAGACACTCTGTTTTTACATAATGATCCACCCAGTGTTTCTGTGATTCAAAATGATGGGGAGTCTTTCAGAAGAGTAGTCAATCTGACAGGTTCTGCTTATGACGGTACATGGGCAGGAATTTACGAAACAGACGAGTTAGCCCAGTGGGATCAGAAAGGTTTTGTTCATGCTGTAGAAATCAAAGACCCATTTACAAGTGATTGGGCTGCAGCTGGATACGCTACAGACTCTAGCGGTGCGGAACCAGGTTACGTGTCAAGAAATAATCATCCATTCAGTAGTTGGTACTACGAGTATGACATGTCAGGTAGACAGGAAGGAGACTATACATTCGAATTTAGGGCATTTGATGGTCTAGAGTATTCTCCTATTCTAACTCGGACGATTAAGGTCAACACAGAGGCTCCAACTATCTCCGTAACTTCCCCGAGCACTCAATCGACTCACTCAGATGGTACTGTGACATTCGAAGGAACCGCTCATGACCCGTATGGATGTCCTATTGATTGTGGAACGGATATTGACCAGATATATTTCCAAATCGAAGGCCCGAACTACAATGTAATTACTTCGACGGAAGGCGGCACTGAGTGGTCTTGGACTTGGGATTTTAGTGGCCTTCCACGTGAATTAGCCACATACACATTTACTATTTGGGCTTCAGATACTGATTTCTGCAAGGGAGACATTGATGAATGTCAACCCGCGGTTATAGATCTTCAAATTGATAACCAAAACTCTCGCCCATTTGTAAGTCTAACCTCACCTCAGAGCGGACAGATATATGCTGTTGATGAGAAATCAATTATCAGCGGAGTTGCTAGAGATAATGATGGAGATATTACTCGTGTTGATGTGGAGGTATTCGACGTCTCAAATGGATTTTTGAATGTCTTCACAGGTGCCGTCACGGAAATTGAATCAAATGGTTATTGGGAAATGGAATGGGATTCAAGAATATTAACTCACAACATGCAATATCTAATCAAAGCAAGATCCTATGATGGCTATGAGTACAGCGATTGGATGGAAGTTCAGGTCGTCGCAGATAACCCACCAGATGCAGATAATAATAGACCCACATTTGACTCAACAAACTGGCAAACGGAGATTACTCTATTTTGCGAATTCGATACAACTTCACAAAACCCTTGCACAAAGGCGGAGATTGATTTACTAGAGTTCTTTGATGATGTAGATGGAGTAAATTCCCTCATTCTATCTGTTTACGACGATGAAGCAAGATCATCTGATGATGAGTTTGGATTAGTGATTAACATAGGTGTCGATGGAGTCGCGTTTTATGATCCTAAGGCGATGGGCTTCTACAATGAGGACATGGACACATGGTCTTTGAGTAATGTGATATTTGTCGCCACTGATCCCTTTGGTTCAAAGGAGATTTCTACACCGGTATCTTTCAATGTAATCCCAATCGAATTCTATGTTGGCCCGCCAAATCAAAACACTGCAAACGAAGATGAATTAATCATCTTCAGTGGTTCTGGATTGCCTGGAAAGACCGTTAGAGTAACATTGGGCGGTATTCAAGTCAATTCTACTGTGGTACTTGATGATTCAACATGGGAACTTGGAATTCCGGGAGCCATGCTAAGTAAGCCAGTAATACCAGTATTTTCTATTAGTGGTTCAGAGTCCATTCAGGGCCAAGAAATTTCCCCACCATCTAGTGATGGAGGAATCAGTCCTGTGATGATTATTGCCATTGTTGTAGTTATTATCGCATTATTGGCAGCTACACTTTTCTTCACTGGAGTAGTAGCCTTCGAAGAAGATGATGAAGAATCCAATGAATCAGAAGTAGCCGATACAAAGGGAGAACACCTAGTAAAAAGCGATGATCACCCTGGTTGGCTTTGGGATGCTGAAAAAGAAGAATGGGTACCCGATCCGGACCATACTGATGAGTGAAGCAATAAAGCCCACCGTACGGTTAATTTCTTGAGTAATAGAAATCGCACCTATCATAATGGCGTCCATGGCTACTACACGTCCTGGCGTTCAGGAACGCATTTTACTTCACTTAAGGGATTATGTGGATTACTCCGATAAGGTCGAGGTGCCGTTTGCAATTTCTCAGATGGGTATTGCAAATGCTGTTTCCATTGCTCGTTCGAATGTACCCCGTGCAATTTCTGGAATGAAAGAGTCAGGCCACCTTATTGAGCGACAAGCTCATGTCACTGGAGTGTCGAGAAAAAGGAAAGCATACTTCCTAACCTCTGAAGGAGTAACTCTTGCTGACAATATATGGGATAAGGTCTGTGAACAACCAGTTCGATTAATTCACTCAGATGGAAGAGCCGAAAATTTGGATCTTAAAACAGCATTGGAACGAACCGAACTCCCTCTAAGACACGTAGACATTTTGAGATATCTGGATGATTCTGGTACTCTTGACTTGTCTACATTATCTCCTGATTTAATCGAAAGGGACCTCTCAAAACATATTGAGAAGCAACTTGTAAATTCACTGAATGATCTACCTAGATTACGTCGATTCTATGGCCGAGACGATGAAATTACCAAAATGGCAAATATCTTGGAATCAGAATCTACAACACTACTAGTTCCAGGAATTGCCGGAATTGGAAAAACCGCCTTATCGGCGAAATTACTTGAGCGTTTTACTCATCGAAGAAATCTTCTATATCACCGGTGTCAAGACTGGGAAGGTTCGAGAGCGTTTCTAGAGGCTTGTTCGGAATGGCTTGCAATGATTGGAAATAATGACTTGAGCGATTATGTATCCTCAACACCAGTTCCACAGGTCACAATGGCGGTCAACATAATTGTCGAGGGCTTGCAAAATTCTCCTGCCCTTATCGTCGTAGATGACTTACACAAGGTAGCGGATGAGAACTTCGTAGCAATTCTTCGAGGCCTTACTCTTCGTATACCTGAAGCTGAGGAATTAGGTTTAGTTATGTTCTCTAGATCATTTAGAATGGTGGTTCCAGAAAATGATTCGAGTGGTAATAAAGTTGCACATTTCCTCCCACTCGAGGGGCTGGACCAAGATTCTAGCAGGCAAATACTCACTGCAATGCCAGATATTGATTTGCAACAATTCCTTCACATTTATACCCTGTCAAGAGGGCATCCATTAGTACTTGAATTGATAAATCGAGGCAGTGTTGGGGAAACTTTCCACTCTACCTTAGAGGCTTTTGTTGAAAAGGAAATTTTCAGTAAATTATCAGGGCCTCAAAAACGACTTCTAGGGGCGATTGCAGTATTCCGTGAACCAATGCCATTGGCCTCACTTAACACATTAGACGCAGATCTAGATTTACTAGACGACCTTGTGGAGAAAGGACTAGCAAGAAGAATAGATTCTGATAATTATGATGTCCACGATTTAGTCAGAGAATTCCTTGTTCGTTCAATGGATGAGTCATTGAAAGCAGAATTACACAACAATGCTGTAGAATGGTATCGAAACAGAACTGAAACCGCTGTTGAGAAGATTGAATTCATCCATCATCTAAATGCATCTGGAGATATGGATACTCTTGCCGACGTTTTGCAAAGAGATGGTAGAGAGTTGGTTAAGTCGGGTCATATCGAACTCCTAGGTATTCTCAGAGGCTTGGAATCAGATGGTTTTAGCGCTATCCAATGGGGGTTGATTAGAGAACTTCGAGGCGATATTCTCTCCATTCAAGGCCGATGGGATGAGGCTGAAGAAGAATATGCAGCGGCGATTCCAACTGCAAAGAAGCACAAGGAAGCAGAGACAATTGCTCGATTACTCTCCGCTCGTGCTGATATTGCGATAAAACGAGGTGCTATGGATGACGCTCTAGAATTACATCGTCAGGCATTAGAAATTCAGATAGCAAAAAGAGATGCGGTTGGTGCATCAAGATCCTACATCAACATGGGATACATTTTCCGCCGACGTAGGGATACTAGGCACGCATTGGAGGTGTATGGAAATGTGGAGGAATTACTTGACGCAGAAACTGATCCTAGTTTGATGGATGCCAGAGTTCGACTAGCATCCGCCTTCCTAGAGATGGGTGAATTAGATCGTGCTAGAGATCATGCAATGGCTGCACACGACGGAACAAAGGACAATGGATTGGATACACTTCATGCTAGAAGTAGGGCGGTTTTGGGTAGGTATTATGCTCGAATGAAGGATAATGATTTGGCTTTACTTCATTATTCGGCTGCCTTGGAAATACTATCTGAGGCTACAGATCCTCACAGCGCTGTCGAGGTTGAAATGTTACTTGGACAAGTGCTAAGTGATGCTGGCAGAAAATCCGAAGCTGCAGAGCGTTACCTGGATGGTCTTGCGGTTGCTGAAGCTAATGATTTCAGATTATTACAAGGTGAACTACTCGCAAGGTTAGGTGAGGTAGAGAGCGATCGTTCTGCCAGAATGAATTATCTCCAACGCTCTCTTACAGTATTCCGTGAATTAGGTGCGGTGGACCGAATGCGGGACGTCCAAACTGCAGTACATCGGGCGATTATGGGCCATTGAGTTGAATCTCATAGAGTAGGGTTAATTTGTTCTAATTCTCCCTGTCCAAGTCGATTGGAAAACTCCGGGCCTTCTTGTTTAGAAATTGAAAGAACTCCATTGAACCTCTCACCAATTTGGTGTAAAACTTCGGATTCGGCTAGATGTGGAGCGTTATTTTTCTCAGATAGGTGGCAAAGTACAATGCTACTCAATTTTGGATGCAATATTTCTGCTATGATATCTGCAGTTTGCTGATTTGAAAGATGCCCCCCTCGTCCTGAAATACGTTTTTTTAGAGACGGGGGATATGGCCCTGAAATCAGCCTGTTAAGATCATAATTTGCCTCTATAGAGATATGTTCACATCCAGCTAAATGTTTCATTAATTCAATAGTTGGCTCACCTAAATCAGTGACAAACGCCGCTCTCCTTCCGTCACCATTACTCGCAATAACTGCAACATTGTCTGCATCATCGTGAGGAACTGGTACTGGAAGCAGACTCAAATCGTCTGAGATATACAATCTTTCCAGTCCCTCAAAGGTTCTAACTTGTGAAATAGGTTCCAGCCCCAACCTCATGGTTGTTTCCAAATTTGCGTACAATCTGGCCCCCCATTTTTTCGAGGCCCGAGCGGCCGATTTAGAATGATCAGAGTGATGATGGGTGACAATAATGGCATCGATGGAAGCCGCTTTTACCCCCGCTAAACTCAACCGTTCTTCCATTTGTTTTAGAGAAAATCCACAATCCACTATGACTCTCGTATCGCCTGTGGACAGTAGTGTGGCATTTCCACGACTGCCACTTCCCAAGTGAGTAATATCTAAGCCCATTGAATCAGTATCTTGGGTGAGGCCGTAAGGTCTTCAATGCAACGCTAAATATCAGCTTAAATCACCTAACATCAAACCCCTCTCGTGTACGCGACGGCGTAGCCGTCGAGCAATTGTATCTTAGGTGTGTCCGAACGACGCTCCATCACCGTCATAAGTCAAGCAAGAGCGCTGACGTATGTCCACCAGAGGTCATACCATGCGACGTAAGCAAACTGCGTTCTTCGTCACGTTGTTGATTTTGAGCAGCCTCGTCTTCGTTTCCCAAACTAGACCACAGGCACCAGTGTCTTCGGTCGACCCACCAGATTTACCCGGTTCTGGACCGATGGCTGTGGACCAAGATGAAGATTTAATTCCTGATATACATGAAGTGATATTTAGTGAAGTAAGACATATCGATACTCCGTTTGGTGTTGTAGTGGTTGAAGGGCTAGATCCGATGAATGGTTCTGATAACATCACCGATTTCGATAGGGATGGAGCTAGTGCACTGATGGAATATTGTTGGCCGTGGACATTAGAAACCTGCTTTACAGAACGCCTTTCGTTAACAGGTAAATCCCCCGATGAAACAGAGTCTGGATTCAGGGAGTATCTTGACCCTCGAGAATCTGATACAGATGGAGATGGTCTTCCAGATGGTTATGAAATTTACATGTGTACTGAAGGAGGAGCTGGTTATCAAAATCCAGCTACTAGTGAATGGACTTGTCTTTACTTCGATCCTTTGGATGATTCAGATACATTCGAAGATGCGGATTTGTGTGTTGAACAGGCCAGTGAATGGGGTTGTGGAGACGGTTTCGATGTAAATCGAGACGGTGAAATTGACCTCGATGAACGTTACACAAACTCTGAAGAATATTGGTTTGGTACACCATCATATTGGCTTACTGAAAGGGACGGTTTGTGGTGTGCTGGAATAATGCCTAACCTTCATCCAGATGCCTGTCAAGATGAGATTGAAAGGCCCACCGGTGACGATGGATGGTTGGGTAGCGACCCTCGTCGAATGGACTCTGATCATTACACTTGGAGTGAATTACTTCCAACCAGTCTGGCAGTGCCCGGAGATGGAATTCCTGATGGATGGGAGGCATACTATGGCCTCGATCCAAGAAATGCAAGCGATGCGACACTAGATTCAGACTCAGACGGATGGGATATAGACAGAGACGGATTCATCATCCCCGACTCTTCAATTGCGACCGCTCGCTGGGGAGAGGCATTCAGCAATTATGAGGAATATTTGATTCACATGGATAGTGGTCACTGGGTCCGCCCTGGATTAAGAGGGACGATTTTAACAAGTCAATCAGACGAAGTCATGCTATTCGACCAAGGAACAAACCCAATGTTGGTCGACGGAAGAGTGCACACCGTTCTTTCAGATAATCCAAGAGACCGTTTACTTGTTGGTTCTGCTTATGGAATAACGGCAATTAATCCGTTTGAGAGTATTTCTTCAACTTTTGAGCTGCCAAGTGGCATGGAATTGTTCACTATGATGCGTTGGAACCCATCTTCCGAAGATTATCTTATTCTGGGGACTAATCATGGAATACATTCGTTAATCCTAGAGAATGGCTTGCCACAGATGGATACATTGTCAGCATCTAACCTAGGACCGGTTCAAGTGATTGAACCTCTACAAACAGGTAGTGGCGATTTGGATTTAATTTTACTTGGCCATGGGTCAAATGCCTGGAGAACGACAATTTCTGAACCATCCTCTGGAACTGGTAACCCTGACTTCAGCGAAGTAATAGCCATAGAAGAACTAACGGAAATGTTAGACATAGTAGGTGCATCATTCACGGAAGTAATCCACGTTCCAATGTCTGGTAGAGGTCCAATGTTGATTGTTGGAACCGATAGTGGAATGATTCGATGGGACACCACAGATGGAACCTCTTCGATAGGTCAACCATTCTGGATTTATACTACTGAAAATGCAGAAGAATATGTCCAATTCGCAGACTTGCTGAATCAATCCAAGTCGGCCGTAGTTAATGTCATGGAATTAGCAGGTCCAGTAGCTACTGACGGGTCACTGGAGGAAGTAACCGGAGTTTGGCTAGGTACACCTGGCGGAATACACCTGATTGACCTAGATTTGTTTGTTGGACTTCCTAAACAAGCCTTCAACACAGACCGGATGTTCAATTTAGAACGTTGGGAAGAAGGCGCTAATGATATCCACTCAATTCATGCAATAGACGGTCAGATATTGTTGGGTTCTAGAGACGGAACTTGGGCCCTTGAAGGAGGGTCTCAGGGCGTCTTAGGGATTGAAGAAAACCAAACAAGGATGCCCGGACTTGTCACCTCTCTTACTACCTTTATTCACGATGGCAACCAGTACTTGTTTGCAGGTGTTTCACCAGGCGAATACATGAACATCATGCCAATAAATCCCAAATCTATTGATTCGGATTTAGATGGAATGCCCGATGGTTGGGAGTTTGTTTACGGATTAGACCCCACCGATCCATACGATCGATTTAGGGATGCAGATGCAGATGGGGTATACTTCGACATAGATGGAGTAAGTTTCAATCGAGAATGGTCCAACCTTGACGAATATAGATACGTAAATACAAGTGAAGGTGGTTTTAATGGAACAGATCCAAGAAATATCGACACTGATGGAGACGGTTTGACCGATGGACAGGAATATTGGGGTTGGTTTGCAGATTCTACAGATTTCTCTTGCCATTACCTAAATGAGGAGTATATTTGCGATGATGAAGTTGGAGAGGATGCTCTAGAAGTTCATCTCTCTGGTTGGTTAAACTCTGGTGCCGGAGGGGGAACAGATGGCCCCACAGACCCAACCAGTTTAGACAGCGATGGAGATGGAATGCCAGATGGTTGGGAAATTGAGCACCGCCGCTGGATTGGAGATGTATACACAGGTGGTAACCTTTGGACACTAGACCCGAGAGATCCTTCAGATGCAACTATGGATGCTGACGGGGACGGCTTGGATAATGTCTGCGAATACAAATGGGGTCTTTACGTAGAAAGCGTGGCATTAGAAGGTCTACCTACTCATGGAGAAAATGCTAGCGCGGCTCAGAGTTGGACAAAGACCGATCCAAATAACCCTGATTCCGATGGTGATTCTCTGCCAGATGGTTGGGAGGCTCGCTATCAATGTTCATGGGGTAGAAATAATCGTGGAATTAATCCACTAAATGGGTCTGATGCGCTAAACAATCCAGACGGGGATGGATTTGATGTCAATCATGATGGAATCTTAGATCTTAACGAGAGCCTTGTAAATTGGCTTGAATATCACCTTAAGGACCAAATCATCTATTCTGATTCAACCGAATCCGGACTTTCTTTCCCAGATAATTTTACAACTTTACTTACTCATGAATCATGGTTCGGATTTGCTGGCGATTCCTTCGGCGCACAAACTAGTACTGCATATCGTAGCCTAGTTAATGGTACAACCAGTGAGGATGTTGGCGCCGCTAACCCTATTGACTCTGATTCCGATAGAGATGGTATTCCAGATGGATGGGAATTCTACCATGCAAGATGGAGTTTGTTCGATGAATCTTGGACATTAAATCCTGTGAATGAAGGCGATCAGGTCGGCGACCCAGATGGGGATGGGATGAACAATTGGGAAGAGTACAACGTAATTGATGGCAATTTCAGTGAAATTGACGACCTTACAACAGTCCCTCAATTTTACTTGCTCCATGTTGGGGGTGAATTACTTGCAACCCCTTGGTTATCTGCAGAATCTACACTTTCATTCGGAACTTTCCTCACTGAGGAAGACATACAACTCAGAGGCTATACTGCTGATCCTAATGAACCCGATACCGATGGAGATGGTTTGCTCGATGGGATTGAATTGATGTTTACTAGATGGAATGCAACCGATGAAACATGGACACTTAATCCACTAGTCTCTGGTGATGGTAACTACGATTCTGACCGAGATGGAATCACAGACTTAGTGGAATTGAACCTTACTAATAAAAATCCACAGAATGGTGGTCTATCACCCCCTGACGCGCCTCGATTATGGGAAGAAGCGGAATTTCTAGATCCCGATGAAGCTGTAAATCGAGTCTATCGAATTCTCTTCAACAAAGAAGGTAGAGCTGAGATTGCACTAGAGCAATTCGATGATTGGCAAAATGGAGAGCCTGCCAAACCCCTTCTTGTTGCTTTACTAGGCATAACTGATCCCAATTCTGATGATACCGATAGAGACGGTATGAGCGATGGATATGAGTATTGGTTCACTGAATGGGATTTGGAGGATAACATTTGGACTATGAATCCACTAACAGATACAGATACTCATGTTGATAGTGACGAGGATTCATTTGATTGTAATGGGGATGGATATATCTCTGATTCGGAATCATTCGATAACTTAGCTGAGTATGATTCACGTGTATATGGTAAGCGCTCGGCTATTGATACGATTCCAAATGGAACCGGTTTGGTATCTTATGGTCTAGATACCGTCACAGCATACATGCAAGAAAGAGGTATGTCTGAGCAGGCGGCAGCAGATCAATTGTGGATTCTATTTTCAACCAAGGACATCGAATCAAGTGATAGGGCAGGTCTGATTAATGCAATAGATTCTGATAATTTTAATTTCAGTCTAGCAGGTGTATCTGACCCAACAAATCCAGACTCAGATAGCGATGGCTTACCCGATGGTTGGGAATTTTGCTACTCGATTTACGGCGAATGGCTCCCTATCAATCAATATAGGTGGTCGTTAAACCCACTAAACCCGTTGGATATTGACTATGATCCAGATGCCGATGGTTGGTATGACAGAACAATTTTCGACACACCCGCTGAACAAGGAGTTTGGGAGAATAGAGAATTTACCTCAGTTCCCGCCAATCAACAGATTCTTCCTTCCAACTCCGAGTTGTACTTCACCAATCTAATGGAATACAATAATGGAACCCATCCGTTAGAATTGGATAGCGATGATGATTCAATGGTAATGGAGCCAGTATTCAGTGGTGGCATAGTAATTGATTATGTTCAGAATCTTAATCTCTCAGATGGCCGTGAGGTATTCAAATATGGAACAAATCCTCTAGACAATGATACCGACGGAGATATGATGCCCGACTTTTACGAGTATTATAGAGGGTGGAATGAGACCAATGATAATTGGTCATCTTATCTAGAAATCTCCGTAGTCTGGTACCAAGTCACTCCTAATGTATTGAAACCTGTAACAGTCAACGGAGGAACGATTGCTAGACCTCAACTCGAGTATACCTGGTTCACCCACGACGCCACAGACCCTAGTGATGCAGGGCAAGATGCGGATAATGATGGAGGTTGGGACTGTACTGGAGGAAACTGTGTCTACGTACCGTACAATAATTTCCAAGAATATTACGGAGTGGTGAATGCGACCCTTTCGTCTCCAACATTGGTTAGACAGGCCAATCTATACGATTGTTCAGGAAATATTGTTCAGGAATGGTGGCAATTAAGGGAATCACTGCTTGGAACCTGTGGAGGGGCTGCTGCATTACAGAGCAATTACATGAGAATGTATAAGGTGAATAATGACGATTTACTCTATGCATACATCGTAAATGATAACGATGTTGATTATCAATATCTAGACGAATCAGATGATGAAATTATCGTTAATGGCGAATGGACAGATAACTACCAACGTTTTGCGGGAGACCGTTATCACTATCCAAACACTGGTTTGGGTGAATATGTTTGGGGTTGGTGGATAATTGATATCGATGGAGATCAAATTGCTGATGGAACTGACCCAACCAATTGGGACACAGATGGCGATTGGGCTAACGATTTCTTCGAAATTGAAGATGATATGTTAGATGGAGTAAGAGGCAATTCTGGTTCGCCAATTCGATATGATGACCGTACAACAAATTGAGCACTACCTATTCGGTTGGTTCATCAGCAAAGTTAGCGAGGGTTGACTGTGGACGAGAATGCCAAGATACCAGCGGTTGATGCACCAATCGAGGAAAGATTGCTATTTCTTCAGGAAAATATGGTAAATTTCGTCAAGCAATATAATCTCCCTGTGATTGAAGTATCGTTGGTCGTTTCTAAATACATCAGAGTTCTACTAGAATCACTTGAGCGAGCAGCATCTGAGAGCGGAGAAAAGGTCCCGGTAAATATTTCTCAAGCATGGGAAATTGATGCCGATTTGAGTGCTCCTACAATAGAATCTTTTCCGTTGGACAAACTACTTGGAACATTAGATGAAGATAGAATGGACATCCTAGATACTATGATGAGAGTGATTATCAATGGTGCAGAGATTCCATTTTCCTCTGCTCTTACCCTATTTCGAGATTGGGAAATGCGATTGAGGATTCAGATGGCTGAAGCGACAAGCCCTGGCCATCTGTTTAGCCCAATGGACCTACCAGAAGGATTCTAGTTTTTCTCAATACAATAAGGACAAGATTTGGCAATGACAAATTGCTCACTTTCCATTTCTTCTTCTGTAAGAGGCTCTCTGCAAGCCCAGCACATCTGAGTTGTAGTTTCTTCCAATGCCGGGTCCAGAGCAACCCTTCTATCAAAAACGAAACAATCGCCGTTCCAATGATCCCCACCAACCTCTTCGAAGTAACCGAGGACACCTCCATCCAATTGTCTCACATCCGACCATCCTTGTTGCATCATAACCGCACTTGCTTTTTCACAACGAATGCCTCCTGTACAGAACATTACTACAGTCTGATGTTTGTCTATTTCAGACTCGGCTACAGCTTCTGGGAATGCTCTGAATGACGATAAATTGAGGTCTATTGCGCCTTCGAATGTACCTAATCGAACCTCGTAATCATTCCTAGTATCTAGGACAATAATTTCTCGCCCTTGATCTAACCATGTTTTGAATTCCTGTGGGGTAATTGATTCACCTGTAGATTCTGCAGGACGAATTGAATCTAGACCTAGAGAAATTATTTCATTCTTCAACCTAACATTCATTCTTCTAAATGACATTCTATCGCTATAGGACATTTTCAGCGGAATTCCTTGGAATCTCTTATCAGATTCGAGGTATTGCAAAAAATGGTCTACCGCTGATTGTTTTCCCGAGAGAAAGAAGTTGATTCCCTCATGGCTCAACAAAATTGTACCTAGTAACCCAACTTCGTCACAACTAGATTTGAAAGGTTCGCGAAGTTCGTCACGGTCTGGGAGGTCAACGAAACGATATCCTGCAATATTCACGATTTGACCAGTCACGCAATCACCTAACTGGACTCTGCTCGTGCGACTATACCGCTTGAAACCCACCATGCATCTCCAATAGACCAAATATAGAGCACGGGCCACAATATAACGGTCAGAATAAGTGGGAATTGAACCGCGAACCAACTAGTAGCTTTTCGATGTTGTCGATTGAAATGTTGGCCGAGGAATAAGAATGGAATCAAGGCCAAAGCAATAGCAATTAACGGTCTCAATGCACCCCATGGCCCGATGCCACCGCTTATTTCGTACCAGATTACTTTGACGACACCGAGAGGGCCTGTACTATCCTCCTCCTCGTCGATAACTTCGACAACGTAATCCGCACTCATTACCCCTTGGTCAGACCTTTGTCGAATGAATATGACGATTGCCTGACCACGCAAGACACAACTATGGAGGGCCCTTCGGAAGTACGTGAAGCCCCGAGTTCTCCTAACATCATTCCCAGCATTTGGGCAACACGACGAGAATGTCTCGATGAAAGTAATGGAGGCTATCGAATCTATTGGAATAACTGGAATTAAACTAGTAACTGAATTATTGACATGTGATGAGTTTGGGTCACGAAGAGTATCGGAGTCTATAAATCACGGAGAGAAATATAACGCTATTATTCATCTTGGATTAGCCGAATCTCGAAAGGTAATCTCATTGGAACGTTGGGCTCATAACGAATCTAATTTCAGGATTGCAGATAACTCGGGAAGATTGGTCAATGAAATCGTTATTCAGGGTGCTCCTTCAAAGTATGAGACCACGGCTTCAAAGCATATATTGGACGAGGAATTTGACGACGAAGAAGATGTTTTTTGGAGTGAATCTGCTGGTCAATTTGTCTGTAACGAAACAATCTACAGGACATTAAATTCGATAAACTCAGTTGGAGAAAAGATTCCAGCGATTTTTATCCATTTGCCACCTGAATCTGAGGTATCACTTGAAAGGCAAATAGAAGTTATCACTCGTATAATCGAAATACTGGCAACAAAACCTAGGTTAGAAGTAGTAGGTGCACTGTTATTCGATTCTCATAGGCGAATACTGGCATGTAGGAGGCCGCCGCAGGATGTTTGGGCCGGTTGGTGGGAATTTCCTGGCGGAAAGATCGATGAGGGAGAAACTGAGAAGGAGGCTTTACGTAGAGAAATTTTCGAAGAACTAGATATTATTGTAGAACCTAATAGTCGAGTTGCATATCTTCAACACGAGTACGATGATCGTTTTGTTTCATTATCTATCTGGGATTGTGGTGTTGTTAATCCGCAATCAATTCACGCTAAGGAACACGATTTAATCTGTTGGTTAGATCAACCTTCACTCAATTCGGTTAAGTGGCTTCCTGCTGACGAACCTTTGATTGAAGAGTGGATGGAATCAGGAATACCTCAATCCTGATCTATATTCATTGTTCTTCTTCCTTTATTGTCGAACCATTCGATTGGTGTTCCATCTTGGTCCATACTCAGATCATCGCCTAAACTTCTAGGAATGCTATGTCTCCCTTCATGCCAGGTTAATTGTTCAAGCCATAGCCCTAGGTCATCACCTTGCAATGAAACTTCCATAATTCCCCCAAGAGGAATGTCTTCAACTACAAATGCCACCTTGCCTACAAATGCAGCCTGCCTAGATAATTGAAAGTGAGTGGTATGTTTCTGTAGATTCATCGTCATTACATCAAAAGCAGTATCTAATATACGATTATTTGAGCAATATTCTATTATTACTGATAAAGACTGAGATTTTCCAGATAGTTTGCTCTCGACGCGGGTTACTGGAAAACTATCGTCCATCTCTGAAATTTCACAATCCCAATCAGGGAATAGTGACCTAATTGCCTTCACAACAAGGGTAATGTCCTCGTGGGTTTTGACTATGGTGGAGACAGTTATCTCCGGTTCCATGTTTATCCGAGGATGTGTGCAGGTCATGATTGCTATGGATAATCAGTCTCCCATGACCACGAATAATTCAAACCATTGATTTGGTAGCCCCGTGTATGGTACAGCGTTCTCCGTTGATTAGCGGGGCTTTGTTACTAGCACCTACGATCTGTGTGGTCGCACTTAGGTTTGGTCTTCCAAACATAGAGGAATTAGTCAAACAAGATATTCTTGCGCAAGTGACGATTCACACTATTGCGATAATTTTAGGGATAATTATGTATTTTAGATATCGAGTTGTTGAGGATCACGAATATCATCGCTCTAGTGCAATCAAGGGGCTATCGAATATGTATCGACTAGAGGACAAAGGGCTGTGGAGTCGCGGTGATGCGGCATTGGAAAAATTAGAGTCTCAAGCAAGTAGTAAACCTAGAGGAAGAGCCGGCTTACGATTCCAAAATAGAATGAGCGGTAGAATATCAGATTTGAATAAGGAAGGGTCAGAACTCGAACTAGATTCGGAAGATTCTAGGATGGATGTAGATGTTCAGGTAGAAGGTGCATCATATAATTCCAATTCAAGTGAAACTCAATCAGAAGAGGTTAGTGAGCCCACCGGAGCTTTAGGAGCCAGTGCGGAAGCCTCTGCTCAACGACGCCTTGCAAAAGAATTGTCCCGCCGAGAAAAGCAAGCTGCAAAAGACGAGAAGAAGGCAAAAAAACAGGCTAAGAAGGAAGCAAAGGCTGCCGCAAAGGCAGAAAAAATTGCAGTTAAGGCTGCTGCAAAAGCGAAAAAAGAAGCTGCAAAGATATCTAAATCCTCATCGGCACAAACTAACTGGGATTCAACTGAAGAATCACAATGGCAACCTGAGACTCCTTCATCTATTTCGAAATCAGTAATCTCTTGTCAAGAGTGTGGGGCCGTAAACAATAGCGACACAGCATACTGTAGTAGTTGCGGCGCTTTCCTGTAAGCATTCCAATGGGTTGAAAACAGGTGGTTTGGAGCAACTGGTTGTGGTGGTCACTTGAGTCAGAAGAGAGATTACTACGAGGTATTAGGAGTAGACCGTAAAGCGTCTGACTCTGATGTAAAGAAAGCCTTTCGTTCTAAGGCTAGGGAATTTCATCCAGATAAGAACCCAGATGACCCTGATGCGGAAGCGCGCTTCAAAGAAGTTCAGGAAGCTTATGCTATTCTTTCTAATCCTGACGAAAGAAAAAAGTACGACATGTTTGGGCACGAACGCCCTGGTGGCTCTCCATGGGGTGCCGGAGGATTTCAAGGAGTCAATATCAGCATCGACGACTTATTTGGTGGTGGTTTCGACTCGATTTTTTCATCCCTATTCGGTGGTGGAACTAGACAAAGACCATCCAGAGGTGCCGACCTTCTTATTCGCCATGTGATAAGTTTTCAAGATGCATTTAGCGGAGTGGATGATGAATTAGAAATCGATGTACTAAACCGTTGTGAAAGTTGTGATGGTACTGGTTCTCAGACTCCGGAAGGCGTCAGAGTTTGTCCTACCTGTGATGGAAGAGGGCGATTAACTAGAATAGAAAGAATAGGTCCATTTCAACAACAAGTTACCCAAGATTGTAGAGCCTGTGGAGGAGATGGAAGAATCATACAAAATCCTTGTAAAACGTGTGCTGGGGAAGGTCGAGCAGAGCAACCAAAGAAAGTCAAATTTAGTGTTCCTGCAGGTATAGATAGTGGAACGAGACTGAGATTGAGTGGCCATGGAGAGTCCCCTAGGAATCAAAATGGAAAACCTGGGAATCTATACATTGAAATTGAGGTAGAAGAACACGATTGGTTTGAACGGGATGGTTCCGATTTGTTGATGGCTCTTCCGGTTAGTTATGTCGATCTTGTATTAGGGGCGAGTATTGAGATACCCCACATTGATGGCTCAAATCTCACAGTCAGTATTAACGCAGGATCCAAACCGGGAGAGACAGTCACAATTCCAAATCGAGGCCTACCTTACCCAAGGGGTGGAAGAGGTAGGGGAGCAGTAATGGTCCTGCTCAAACTTGCAATGCCAAATAAGTTGTCCCGTTCTACCAAAAAGCAACTAAAAGAACTGAAAGAAGATTTAGTTAGTGGCGCATCAGTTACTGATGATATCATCAGCGAAGCACGTGACAGACGCCTCTCATGACCAATCAATCGCTCGATTAGGTACGGCCGCCAATGGTTCACCGTTCACCAATCCGGAAAGGTGGAAGCCAATATTCGAGGGCTCTCCTGAGATGCTTAATCTTAGGAATGTACTAGTAAGAGGTGACAAAGTATCCAAGAATATTTCATCACCATTGAAGAGATGTTTAGGTGATACATCTGCAATACTTACGCTCGCACCCTCTGGAGCATAAACTCGCATTGCAGCCAATTCCCAAGGAGATTCGGCGATACGAATTCCAATTAGCATGGTGTTTTTTCCTTCATTTATTCTCCAAGCACAAATTTCTACATGTTCTGTATTGTGTCTAAGTAAAGGTCCTCCCCAGTCTTCAACTACAGCTTGCCAGGGGCTATCTCCAAGTTGGTGAAGAGCAGAATCGATAACTTGTTCATTGGTTTCTTCTTCTGCAAGTAGCGCAGTCAAGCGTTCACGTAGTCGCCTTAATCGACGTAATTCGTGTTGTTCGATTTCAATTTGGTTGATTCCATCCCGCCAACGATTACGATTCCAAAAAATGACTAGTACAGCCGGTGCGAGCAGAAATAATCCTGCAAAGATGTAGTAATCAGTAAATAGATTCGACTGGTCTGTGAATAAATCAGGATCAATTTCGATAATTTCTCCATCATCAATGAGTTTGAAATCATAATAGGTCAAACTCGCATCGCCGATTTTCTCAACCCTAATTGCGTGGATACCATAAGGTGCGTCGATTAATCCACCGTCAGAGGCATTTTCGATTGACCAGGTTTCTTGATTTAGCACAAATATCTGATAAGTTACCGGCTGCGTAAGATCGGCATCGATATGTAATTTAGAGCCATTAGCAGAGGTTACCTCAAAGGCAAAAACATCTACAAATTCATCCCCGGACATTCTAGCTTCGATGGTTTCATTGAAAGAAATGTCAGGCCAATTTGAGAATTCATCAGAAATTATCCATAGCCTGTCGGGTGCATCCCCCATTGCTCCAGCATCTCCTTTAGGATACTCTGTTAATCCGATATTCCACTCTGCAAGAGTTTCAGAAGTCATACGAAACTCAATGGCTACCGTGTCAGCATTGGTAGTAATTGCATTTGTGCAATCACGCTCCAAATCGGATACAGTTCCGTCTGAGGAAATCAGGTAAACTTCGAAATTTACTTCTTCGAACCTATCCCAACAATTTAGCAACAGCTCCATTCTACTAGCAGATTCCACACGAATGGCATCTCCTTCTGTATCACTGGATGAAATCCAACCCCTAAGGGTCTGGGTCTCGCTTGGGAATAAAAGAGGTTCACGTTCTCCCCAATCAGCAGCCAATTCCCCCCAAGAAGCCTCCAAATTAGGGGAATGTCGTAAGATGTACAATTCGTAAGCAGCGAATCCATTTTCTGGCAATTGTTTGATTCGTAGCCAAAGATTTCCATCTTCTGGGTAATCGAATCGGAACTGACCATCTTCATCGGGTTCAAAAGCTTCCAACAATGTCTTTGTAGAATCGTTTCTAAGCCAAAATTCGATTTCAACAGATTCAGGCATTACGGGAACTGGCATTTCGATGATATCACCTGCATTACCAAGAATTTCGATTGAATCTTTATCCGACCCATTGATAAGAGATCCAATCACCCAATGGAGTCCATTGGGGTGAATACCATAACAAGTGTCTATTGGACAATTCCAGGCGGGGTCTACAAGTTCTTGGTTTACGGTAATGCCTGGACTGGGGATATTATCTAGCCAATCATCGCCTTCAATAATCATCGATGAGTAATTTGCATTTACCGATTGACTCATATTAAACAATAAATCATCTATTGAGGTTCCACTGTTGGCAATAACCAGAAACTCGACTCGCCCTGAGGCTACGAATGAGAGCTCTATTCGATTAGGGTCCGAGACGGTGTAATTTTCATCAGTAGTCATCACTTTGAGTTCTAGTCCCGGGCATGATGACTTTTGGCACCAGATCCTTATGAATATTGGAAGGGGTTGGTCAAATTCGGTAGAACTTTCGATTATTGTAACTGAATTTTCACTATCTTGAGCGGTTGCATAAGAAACGCCTCCAACTAGGAATATGAAAAGCACGAAAATGGCATTAGCGGTTCGGCTCACGGCCCTTCGGGCCGGCTTCCCCATTAGAATGCTTCAAGCGAACCGCATCATTAGCGGTCTCGATGACAGAGGGTGCTGATGAGCGACCACTGGCGCGAAGCGTTGCTGCAAGAGGGCGTTTTTCGCGAATTTTTTCTCTTGGAGACCGAGCCTCACCGTCATCTTGGACTCCTGGATTGGTAGTTTCCCCAGATGACCCCGAAATCCCTCTTCGATTTTCTGCATTTAGATTAGAGAGGAAATCAAGTACAATTCCTGCGAAAATGTCCATGGAAGTACTTGGCGATTTATGCCTACCATTCGGAAAACCGGAAATTTGGAATGCAGACGAAGGGCTTATTTTACCTTCTAGTTTAGTAGAATCGGATAGTGGTCAAAAATCAATTGGAAGTCAATTTTTACCAGTCTCTTGGCAATCCTTACATCATGATGAGAAATTATTGGAAGATTCGCTAGAACCATCCATCGTCGCCCTCATCGATGCGCCTCAACTTGCAGAACGACCAGGTAAATTGGTCGAAGCACTAGATGCAATTAGAAGACGATTCCCGACCTCACTCATCTGGACACCGGGAATAGGTGGTCCAGACAATTGTGCCTTACTCTCATGGATGGGCGTCGATCTATTTGATTTCTCAAGGTCTCAAGAAGCAGTTGCAAGAGGGGTACTCCTAACTGAAGACGGGCCACGTGAACCCGAATCGACGGCGGGGGAAGTATCTGATTTACAAACCCAACTTGAGGCCTGGGAAAGAGCCCTTGGGGCAACACGTTCAGCCATCAGAGAAGGCACGATTCGTCAACTTGCAGAACGACAGGCACTGTCTAGTCCCAGGTCCGTTGAGAGGCTTCGAAGACATGATTCAATTATGACTGAGAAGGCGATTACCGATGCAGGTTCTGCTGGACTAGAGAGTGTGGTTAAAGAAGGAACTAGACTACTTTGTCACTCTTATTCAAGTAGGGACGATCCATTAATCCAAAACTGGAGACGGCGAGTATCAGAATTACATACCCCTCCAAATCATCAAAGCAAGGTAATGGTCTTGTTACCTTGTTCGGCCAAGAAACCATATCGCCTTTCTCAATCACATCGCAGATTCCAACGGGCGATCTCAACAAGGGGTGTGAATCAAGTCATGGTAACAGCACCATTAGGTTTGGTCCCAAGGGAATTAGAGGACTTCTGGCCAGCTGCTCATTATGATATTCCGGTCACGGGGGATTGGGATATTGATGAATTGAAGGTCATTCGTGAGATGGTTCGTTCATATGCAACTAGGAACGAATTTGAATTAGTGATTAATCATTCAGGAATAGATATAGAAATTCCTGCAATTGATGTTATCGAAACACGGCAGGGTGGATCTGCTGGCTCGCAGAATTCACTCAATAGTCTCCAAGAAGCTGTAGAAGTTGCAAGCAAAGAATATCGATTACAAAATCCTAAGGAAAGTATTCATCGGCTTGAGAAACTCAAATCAGCCTCCCGTTTCCAACACGGTACTGATGAATGGTTGGAAGGAACAAAAGTCACTGGTAGACCGCCAATATTCCGTATCGAAAAGGAAAGAATACAAATTGCATTATGGAATCCTCGTTCAGGCCGATTTTCTTTTTCAAAGGCGGCATTACCAATATTAGATGCCTGCAATGCTTTACCAAGAGTAGAATTGATTTCTAATTTTGATTGGCGTGGCGATATTTTCTCCACTAATGTAGCAAAGGCGGACCGAAATATTCGTACTGGAGACGAGATACTAGTATTCCAAGATGGTATTTTGGTAGGTAGCGCGAGGGCTGAGGCATCGGAATGGGAATGGCCTAATGGGCCGGGTAGATTGGCCAAGGCAAAACACCGTCTATGACTAAACACCCTTTGGGTGACATGCGTAGCGATTAAAGAGGGGCAGCAGGTCGGCGAGCCGCTTGAGGTGACCTAAGTGGCAAGAATGCACAGTAAAGGCAAGGGAAAGAGCGGCTCGGACAAGCCGAATGTTTCCGATGCTCCAAATTGGTCCGAATCAGATAAAAAGACCGTTGAGGGGCTTATTCTGAAGCTATCTGAAGAGGGTCACTCAACCGCAATGATTGGGACCATACTTCGCGATCAACATGCTGTTCCAGATGTCAGATTGGTTACTGGTGAGAGAATATCTGAAACTCTATTGAGAAATGGAGTCGGAAGAAAGTATCCGGAAGACATGATGAATCTGATGCGACAAGCATTGAGGATGATAGATCATCTAACAACTAATCACAAGGATCTACACAATCGCCGCCAACTAGAGTTAACCGAATCTAGAATTCGTCGTTTGGCTAAATATTACAGAGGCACTGGAAAACTTGATTCTGATTGGGCCTACAAGAGAGATCAACTCCGACTAATGGTTGAATGAGTTTTACAACTCTTTTCTCCTAGTTATTGCATAATTGCAAAGCGATGGAGATTTGAACCTCCCCTTTCCATCTAGGTCCGATGCGGAAGCTGCTGGAGTCAGAACCATTTTTCTCAGTGGCCCCCAGCCTGACCCGAGCAGTCTCTGGTTTCCAAGTACATGATGGCCCCGTTATGTTACTGGCCGCTCCATCTCTAATTGGTGCCCTTTCTATTGCTCCAATTGAAGCCGCCTTTCTCGACCTTGGTTTACCTTATCGTCGGAGATTTAAATTGGAGTCTCCTTCAGATGGTTCTTGGATTCACATTTTGGGTCCTGCTCAAGATACCGGACCGGAGTATAACTCAGAACCCCCCCGTCTAAGTCTTGGATTAGCACTTGTAGATGGATTAGTTTCCTCGTCAGGGGATGTCAGAAGAGGGCCATTGACTACGGTTGCACAGGCTCATGCAATCGCTCAATCATTAGCTCCTAATGGCCTCCGTGTTCGGAGTTTACGTCCATGGCTGATTTCTGGAAATTGGTTACATTCAGCGCTTGATACGACCTACGATCCTGTTTTCACTGCACTTAGGGATATTTTGGTTGAAGAAGGTAGTGTAAGAATTGCCACAATGCCTGAGGTCCCTTCAATTGAATTATCCAATACTCCTTGGATAGAAGAATTAGCTCTAGATGCTGTGTCTTCCAAGTGGTCTGATTTAGATATTGAAGGGAAAGCTAGAGCCCTTTCGTATCTAATGCGACCGGCCATTTCTCGCTCCACACCCTCTACCGCAAGAATGGAAGAATTAGGCTGGCATAGAGTGGTCGGTCCAAATTGGGATAGTGATTTGGCCTCAGAAATCCTCAGAGCTGCTAGACTGTGGAAACAAGGCTCTGCCAATCTAGCAGCGCATTTATTTGTTGACTCATTATTGTCGACAGGAAGGTCTCCTGAATTAGAATGATCATTCAAGTCTTAGTATAGATTCACAGCTAATACATTCCAATCTAAGCGGTCTAACTTCAGACTCTACTGGAATAGACACTCCACATTTTGGACAATTAACCTTAGCGCTTGGCCGTTGTCCTCTTTCACGTCTCTCAGCAAAGTCCGACCTCGGAGATACTAGAGCCACTGGGAATACAAGTAACATGCTCGAAGAAACAACACCAAGAACAAATGGCATATCAAGACCTAAGACATACAGCGCCAAAGAAAGCCCACCAAGGACAATCACTGTTAGCATTGTAGGTACTCTAGCCCGCTTCCTTGTCATTGCCATTCCTAAGGCTAGTGCTAAAACTAACATGAATACAGAAACCATTGCCGAGACCAATGGAGAGTACAGTGCACCACCCGTTGGTACAAACTCAACTCTGAATGATTCCTCAGTGTCTAGATCGCTTTCCTCTATTGTAACCTTCTCGAATATTATCCATCTTCGATGCTTCACATCAATATCTTCTGCCGCAACTCCTCCAAGACCCTGTAGAGCAGAGGAGCGTATTTCTAATCTCAACTCAACATTGCTGTACAAATCATCGTCACTTGGGCGGATGAATGATTCAATCAATTGCTGTCTTTCGCCGGCGTTGACCTTGTGAGAAGTATCAATTCGAATAGTCACACTCTCGGCACTGAATGCCCTAGTATGGCCTAAATCAATCGTTATCTCCGTAGGTCCAAGATTGACTGGATTAACCCCCAGAATAGATTCAGCGTCCAGATACAATCCATTGGCAAGGAATGATCTCATATCTGACGCGGATCCAACTAGATGGCTGTTTAAGGCGGCAATTTCTGCATCATCTACCTGTCCGTTGTTGTATTCGGAATTAGGGACACTATCGGAGTAAGTTCTTAGATTACGCCACCAACTATTGGACGATAGACTATTGTTTCCAATGTTATCTAGGCCCCATCTGACCCACTGAGACATAGCACCATCAAATTCGATTGTTACTTCTTTTTGGACTGATTCTCCATCAAATTTGGCGCTTATATCAACAAGTAAATTCGTCCCACCAGTCCTCAACGGCTCAACGGCAGGATACCACCCTCCTGTATTTGATCCGCCATCACCTGCAACAATGTTGTATGTCCTATTAGCCTCAATCCTAAGTGCAGTCTGTGGGTCGAGGTGGAATGCGACCATGTATGTTCCAGAATCTGCAGATTCAGGCATTTGCCAAGCGAAAGTGACCTCAACCCCATTATTTGTTGGAGTCGCAATTGGACTATCTGCAATTGTATTGCTAGCCACTGTCATACCTCCGCTTGACGCCGACCACATCCTATCTCCAAATCCAGACTTGAGGAGAATAGGGAAGTATACCAATCTACCATTAACACTTGGTTCTTTCATATCGATACTAACTAAGGGGAATTTCATCGATATTCTTCCAGGGAAGTCATCTGTGCCCCAAATAAAGCGAATTCCTGCTTCATCACCTGGGCTGGAGAACGATAAACTTCTGACTGAAAAAGTCAGTTTTATTTTATCTCCAGAGCGTACTTCACCAGCAAGAACTTCCACGGGAATAACAACTTCTCCCTCATTTGTGAGGAATAACCCTGCACCAGCGTCTCCCTCAAAGTAGGTGCTTCCAATATTGACTCCAATTGTTGCATTTATTTGAATTCCTGCCGCCGCTTCAACCTCATATGGTATACGGAATTCCCAGGTGGAATCTGAGTAATCTCCCTGTAACCCCCAATCTATTTCCCAAGTACCGATTTCTACCAACCCTTGGATAGAAGGTGTTACAAATTGCTCAAATTCTTCATCAAGATCTGAATCAAATGGAGAAAGTGAACCATCGTCAGCATTTCCAATCAAAAATAAATCGAATTCTTGCGAACTACAGCAATAACCATCTTGCTCAGCAGCTATTGATGAATAGGGCATACTGACTAACATCAATAGTGCTACAATTAGCACCACTCCACCCCTCTGATGCCCCTCCATATTACGGGGAGACCCGCTTTACACCCTTGAATTCGACCCTTATGGGATTCGTTTGTACTCTATTTCTTTACCTCGGCGCCGTAGGCGCCGCGCGTACACGAGGGGAGAATATGTTCTAACCATGTAAATAGAGTAAATCTACGGGACCATTTTCAGGAATCTTCTCAATTCTGGCAAAACCCACTCTTTCTAATTGGACGATTGTACCCTCTACTAACTCGAAATTTTCGATTAGTCCCTCTTCAACTCTAAATCCACTACCTGATGGTGAAGTTAAGCGAGCCATTCGGCTCTGATTTATTGGTAACCAATGGACAATTGGGCGCTTATCACTTCTCTCTAAAGAGTCCACTAAAGCATCATTGTGATTAATCGAGATATCTGCGAAATCCTTCAAACGCAATTGTTCAGAATAATCTGTATCTTCAATAACAAACTTATCTGAAATCTTCCATTCACGAAATCCTTCAATTTCATCATGTGGGTGTCGAGCAATTTGCAGTTTTTCAGGTAGTTCAGATCCAATCATATTGAAAGATAAAGCCCTCGGATTCCTAACGAATGATCTTCTTTCACAAACAGCATCAATCACAGAGGAATTGAATGATTCTATGGTTTGCATAGATATCGAAATATCTTTCTGAGTTAATCCAAGGTCTAACCAAAAATCACGTATGGCTTGAGGGTCAAAACCTCGACGCTTCAATGCGGAAATTGTAGGTAAACGGGGGTCATTCCATCCCTCAAATTTTCCATCAGCAATATCTGCCCTCATCCCAGAGGTGGAGAAGCCTCCAAACTCATGTACCTTTACTCGTCCCCAATAGAGGGGTTCCGGATAGTCCCAACCGAAGTGATTGTACAATAGAGTCTGTTTTCTTGTTGAATCCATGAGATCCTTACCCCTAACGATATGAGTCACTCCTTGAAGGTAGTCTTCAATTGCACTCTGGAAATCGAGTAGGGGCCAAACCTTGTATGAGTCTCCAACCATTGGGTGCGGACTGTGTTGTATTCGTAAAGCAGGCCAATCACGAAGTGCAGGATTGGGTAATTCTAGGTCTGTTTTGACCCTTACAACCGCTCCTCCTTCCTCTATACTGCCGTCATTCATGGCCCGCCAATCAGAGAGATTATCTTCCACAGTTTTACCTCTACATACACAAGATTGTGAGTTATCTCTGAGAGTTTTGAATTCTAAAGCAGTACATTGGCAAATGTAACCAAACCCAGATTCGAGCATTTGTTTGGCATATTCAAGATAGATCGGCATTCGTTCACTAGCTCGGATAACAATGTCAGCAGGTCTGCCTGCAAGCCATTCATATTCTTCTTCAATCCATCCATAGGCTTCTGGTAGAGGTGGCTTTACTCTGGTATCGGTATCGTCGTAACGTAGTACAACTTTACCAGAATACATTTTAGCAAATTCAGAATTGATTACAACTCCTCTCGAGTGTCCAATAGTGAGTGGTCCGTTAGGGTTGGGTGCAAAACGCAAGATTACTTTTCCTTCAATTGCATTAGGTAGTGGTTTCAGTCCAACTCTCTTCTGTTGTTTTTGTCTTTCCAAAGCCTCAGGATTTGTTGCCGCTAAAGAATCTCTTACCGCATTAATGCCATTTTCCTTGGCCATTTTATTTGCAGCTTCAACCTCTTTTTCTACCAGAGATTTCAGCTCCTTTGCTCTAGGTCTCAAATCGGATCTTTCACCCAGTAAGCGACCTAAAACAGACCCCGGTTGACCGGCTCCATCGTATTCAACTGTATTTTGCATGGCATACTTTCGAACCGTGTCTACGGTCTCCGAATCCCAGTTGGAATCAACCATGCTATCGGGCCTTCGGCCCGAACTAAGGCATTTGACGCTTCTCACCCTTACCAGTCATCAAGTGACGATTGTAAGACAGGTCCACTCTGCTGCGATCGTACTGGAACAGGAGTTCCATGCAAATTCTGCCAAATGTCAGATACAGTTGCCCAACTCCACCTCAGAGAGTCATGCGGTTTGCCATTTGATAGCATCTTCTCTACTGCTGACCGTGTAGTTTTATCGGATGGATACCCTGAGCCAATTTCTATTCCTGTTCGAGCAGCGATTTCTTCAATTGCTGAATCTCTAGAGACCTTTGCAATAATTGAGGCGCCCCCTGTAACGAGGTCTTTCGAATCCATACCATGTTCAGCATCAATTCTCCAATTCCTCCAGTCCTCTCCCAACGATGATTGTAAGCGATTTCTGAATCTATCCTCATTTACATCGCAAGCATCTGCACGAATAACACCCGAATCCAAATACAAACCTGTAGCTAAGATCGCCTCTGAAAATAAATCTATTTCTAGACTATTCAAATCCGAAGTTAGACTGTTGATATCTATTCTCTTCGGGGAACATAATATCAGTCCTGATTTCCATTTACCATCCTCTATGCGCTGATTGATTGCAGTAAAAATACGAAGGCGTTCATTTGGTGAAAGATCCTTTGAATCCCTTACATTCAATTCGGATAAAATTTCAATATCCTCAGCTGGTATTGCTAATGCCGCGACTACTAATGGTCCGATTACCGGTCCCCTGCCAGCCTCGTCTACACCAATCATCCAGTTGCTATCCACGTGGTTCCGGTAGCATCAAGGGTCTTCATTATCACGCAAATCTTTGCCAAGGGAGTTCAATCTTTCATCGAAGTCATCTAGGTCCAGAACTATGTTATCGGGATGA